>NZ_DASQEU010000145.1:0-11111 GCF_035633495.1 Mycobacterium sp.
CGGAGATACCGTCTATTCGAGGGTGGGTCGAAGCGATGACATCGTCGCTCGGTCGACTGATCTTCTTCGACCAACCGGGCACCGGTGCGTCCGATCCCATCGCGCCGGACGCATTGCCGACCCTGGAGCAGTGGGCCGACATGGCCGATAGCGCAGGCAGTAGACATCGGCACAGAGGAAGGAACCGCCTTTGACGGCGCGCCGAGGAACCGTGAACTGCGGCTGACCGGGGTAATGGCTGTCGGCTTCACAACATCCGCCGCCGGCCGCTACCTAGCGAGCGAGTGCGGCGCGCGCCTGCTCGATCTGTTCGTAGGCGTAGTTCACGATCGCGGTGGTACCCATCGCGTTGCCTCGGCCGGCGAGCGCTTCGTAGCCCTCGTCGCCGAGGACGTCGCGTAAGTGGGCGATCGTGTTCTCGATCCTGGCTGCCCGCCCCTCGGCGAGCGGGTTGTACGAGAACCCGGCAATGACAGCGGCCGGCTTGTGATGCCCGAGCCGGTCGAAAAAGGTGGAAAGGGGCACCAGTGGACTTCGCACCGACGTACTCGCGCCCGAGTCGTGGAAGTTGCGGATGGCGACGGTGAAATACTCGAGCGCGGCGATCGGGTCGCCGTACCTTGCCTCGAGCCGACACAGACTCAGCGCCAGATCCGATTCCGCGTAACGGTTTCCGCTGTCCTGGGCGACCACAAGTCCGCGGCGCAAGGCCGCCAGCGCCTTGGCCGGCTCGGTGTCGCGGAACGCGAGTCCGTAGGACAGCAGGGCATTGGCAATCACCCACGGGTTTCCGGTCACTTCGGCTTTCCCGATGAGGCCGCTCGCCGCTACCATCGCCTCTTCCCGCTGGCCGGCCATGCCCAGAACCAAGATTGTCGAGGCGAGCATCTGGATGTCCGAATCGCGGGCGAGTTGGGAACGGGCCCACTCGACTGCGCGCTCGGGGTGACCGCTGTAAATATATGCAGCTCCGAGATAGCCGTGGATGCCGTAGGGAACGTCATATCGTCCGGTGGTGATCGTCCGGCGGGCGGCGTCGGTGTAGCGGACCGCCGCGTCCACCCGTCCGGATGTGTAGCACCCGGACGCACACGCGTAGAGCGTGGCCAGACGGGGACTGTCGACGGCGGCGGCCGGCTCGATCATCTCTTCGGCCCACGCCAAGGGCTCGTAGTTCTCCACCCACAACCCCATGAACCCCGCGTAGGTTGCGATCGCGCCCGCGATGTCCACGTCGCCCTCGTCCGCCGCCCATCGAAACGCGTTGCGAAGGTTGGGCATTTCGGTGGCGAGCCATTCGTACGCCTCACGCTGTCGGGGGCTGTCCCACAAAGCCAGCATGTCCGTTTCGCGCCCGGCGTAGTAGCGGGCATGGGTAGCCCGCGCCCGAGTGACCGCATCCGCGTCAGCGAGCAGTTGTTCTTCGGCGAACTGGCGGATCGTCTCCAACATGGCGAACCGGGTGCGCCCGGACGAGCAGTCGGCGACCAACAGCGACTTGCGAACCAGGGCGTCCAACACGTCAAGAACGGCGAACTCGTCCTCGAGGCCCGCGACGGCACAGGCGCTGGGGAGATCGAATCCCCCGGCGAACACTGAACACCGATTCAGCACCGCCTTCTCCGCGTCGCCCAGGTGGTCGTAGGACCATGCCACCGCATGACGCAGTGTCTGGTGGCGCTCCTGTGCGCGCCCTGACCCGACCAACAACCGGAACCGCTGGGACAGCCGGTCGCGGACCTCTATCGGAGTCATTGACGCCATCCGTGAGGCCGCAAGTTCGATAGCCAATGGGATGCCGTCGACTTGCTCGCAGATATCGACAACGGCCGCCGCCCGCTCCGGCGAGGACAACGAGAATCGCTGCGCGACAGTGCGGGCCCGCTCCACGAACAGTGTCACCGCGGCGGAGTCAGCACCCGCTCCGACATCGAGCGACGAGACGGCCCACAGGTGTTCGTCGGCAACGCCGAGTCCCTCGCGGCTGGTGGCCAGTATCGTCACGGTGGCCGACTGCGCCAGGATGGCTTCGACCATATCGCCGACGGCGGCGTGCACATGCTCGCAGTTGTCGAACACCAGCAGACGCACTCGCCCTTCCAGCGCCGCGGCCACACTATCGGACACGCTCATGCCGGGCTGTTGGCTGATGCCCAGCACCGCCGCCACAGCGTCGGGCACCGCGGTTAAGTCGGATACCGCGGCCAGCTCGAACACCCAGACACCATCGGTGAATTCGTCGGACAGTCGGTCTGCCACTTCCAGGGCGAGCCGGGTTTTGCCCACACCTCCGGGACCCGTCAGCGTCACCAACCGATGCGACCTCACCAGTGCTTCGACTTCGGCGACGTCGGAGTCGCGGCCGATGAAGCTGGTGGGAACCGGACGCAGGTTGCCCGGCGTCGCATCCAGCGTCCGCAGGGGCGGGAACTCGGTACGCAGTCGGTCCGCGCGGACCTGGAACAGCCCGAGGGCGGTCGGTAGATCCCGCAGCCGTCGCGGCCCAAGATCCAGCAGATCGACTCCGCTCAGAAGAGCCGCCGTGGACTCGGCCACGAGAACCTGACCACCGTGGCCGGCTGCCATCACTCGCGCGGCTCGGTTGACCGCCGTGCCGAAGTAATCACCGTTGCGCAGTTCCGCCTCACCGGTCGAAATCCCCATCCGGACCGGCAATTTCAATACCTGCTGGGCGGCGACCGCAGCGTCCACCGCTGCCTGCGGCGAGGCGAAGACCGCGCACACGCCGTCCCCGGTGTGCTTGAACAACCAGCCGTTGTGCGCCTCGATCGCGGTGCGCAGTGCTTTGTCATGTGCCAGCAGGGCCGCCCGCATCGCTTCCGGGTCGGCCTCCCAGCGTCGGGTCGACCCCTCGATGTCGGTGAACAAGAACGTCACGACCCCCAAAGGCGCAGCCCCCCGCCGCACATCGACGTTCATGCCATGGCCTCGGCCCACTTCATATGACCCTCGAAGCCCAAGTCGGTGGCCATGGCCCGGTAGCGATCCCGATAGTCGCGGTAGGCGTCGTCGTCGCCGACGGCTTGTGCTAGCAGCGCCCGCAACCGAAAGAGCCAGATGGCGTACAGGACAAGCCCCGGTTCGACCTCCACCGCGGCCAATCGGTCAATAGCCGCCCGCGCTTCCTGGATGTCTCCGTCGCTGCCCCGCTGCAGCAAGGCCTCGACAAGGACGTTGGTTGCCAGTGGGACGAATATTGTTCCCCCGCCGTCGATCTCGTCGTCCACTGTCGCGCGCGCCAGTTCGATCGCTCCATCCAAGTCGAGGCGCAGCGCTCGGTCGTGCGCGACGAAGGTGTCGATCATCGGGATTGCCGTTCTGGAGTAACGCTGCCGCACGGCGATGTCTCGCACTTGTGCGAGCAGTTCCAACGCGTATGCGCGCGAATCATTACCCCGGTGCAGCAGGGCGAAGCCCACATTGGATTTGGCCAGTCCAAATGCAACGTCTTCGCCCGTTAGTTCAGCCTCAGAAAGTACCTCGGTCATCTCATGGACGATGGCGTCGCCGGGGAGCAGCACGCCGTGCAAAATTGCCATGGTGTGCGTGTAATACAGCACCCCACCGCGCGTCACCGATTCCGCGGTCTTGACCATCTCAACGGCGTGTTGGAAGTCATCACGCCAGCCGGTGATCCCTAGGCACCAGCGGGCGAGACCCCGGAAGGAGTGGGCGAAAGCCAGGGGGGAACTCGTCGCGATTCTGCCGCCTCGTGTGGCATCGCCAGCGGCGAGGTCAATTGCGTTCTGTGACCACCGCAGGACCTCATGCATCTCAGCCGTTTCCTGCTTGACCGATACGGCGGCAGTGATCAATGCCAGCGTCAAAGTCGGATCACCGATCGATTGGAGCAAGTGGACTTGTTCGGCGGCGAGGGCGGAGGCCTCACGTCTTCGCGCATTGAAGTATGTCTCCATGATCGGCCCGGACATCGCAATAGCCAGGGATCGTTTATCACCCGCGGCGAGGCACAGATCCCGCAGCTCGTCGAAACCGGACGCGAATCCGCTGCCGGTTACCCGGAATCCGGTCGCACACAGCAGGGTTCGGGGAGCTATGCGCATTGCGAGGCGGTCTGTGTCATCGTCTGGGAGTCGATCGGCCACCCGCTGTGCTCTTTGCCAACTCCTGGCAGCCGCGTTGTTGTCGCGGTAGTTAAGCCAAGATCCTGCGCGCATGTGCCATTCGAAGGCCGCGTGCAGATCGCCTGCCGTCTCGAAGTGCTCCGCGATAAGGGCAGCGTTCGCGTCAGCCGTATCGGGATCGCGGTCTCCGATCATGCAAGCCAGGCGCCGGTGTAGTTGTGCGCGATCCGATTTGAGCTGTGACTCGTTGGCAACGGCGCGGATCATCGGATGCCGAAACGCGTACTCGAGGCGCGGGCCGAAACTCACCTGGTCGACGAGTTCTGCTGCAATAAGGGGAGCCACGTCGGGGTCATCGACCAATGAGGCCAGCAGGTCGGCATCGAATCGAGACCCGATGACCGCAGCCGCATTGAGCGTTCGCTTGGCGAGGGCATCAAGGCGGTCGATGCGGGCGCCGATGGTGGCGTGAAGGGTAGGAGGGACATCGATGTCGTCGACCCCACCGCGCAGGGAGTATGCGCCGGGCTCGCCGTGAAGCACGCCGCGCTCAGCCAGATCGCGCACCATCTCCTCGGCGAAGAAGGGGTTGCCGCCAGCGCGATCCGCGACCCGTGCGGCGAGGTCGACGAGCTGTGGGCCGGTGCCCACCAATTGAGCGGTCAGCATCGCCGCTTGTGCGTCACTCAGTGGGCGTAGCGCGATCTTTTGCGCGCCTGAAACCTGGCTAAGTGAGCCGCGGTACTCGGGCCGATAGGTGATCAGCGTCAACGCCGGGATGTGGGGGACCACGGCCAGGAAGTCTGCCAAGAGCGATTCGCTGACATCGTCGATCCAGTGTGCATCTTCGATGACGTACACCGCCGGCTCGGGACGGGCCAATGACGCGGAAACGATCAGCGCCGTCAATCGTCGCCGCCGCGCGTCCGGAGCGACATCGGGCAGTGCCGTCCCGGTGTCGCGTATGCCAAGTAGATCCTCGAGGAGGACCAGGTCTTCGGGATCAACGTCCGCGAATTGGTTGCGAATACGACGGCGCGCCGCGACGGCGTCGAGATCCTTGACTCCCATGCCTGCGCGCAACAGCCGGGCGACGACATGAAAGGAGATATCGCGAGTATGGGACTCGCAGTAGGTCGTGATCATTTCCACCCCGCGGCCGGCAGCGATTGCGGTGGATTCCCGGATCAGTCTGCTCTTGCCGATGCCCGGTGGCCCGACAACGGCGACGACACATCCGGCGCCGCCCATGGCCTCATCGAGGATCGCCGTGATCGTGTTCAGTTCCCAACTGCGGCCGACAAGAGCCGATTCGGTGCGGCGTAGTGAACGCTGTTCGCCAATACCGAGCAACTGCCGGGCACTCGCCGGCTCATCGGCGCCCTTGATGTGGACCAGCTCCGGCTCACCCAGGGACGCCACGGTCTCGACCAGCCGGGCCGTGGAAGCACTGAGCATCACCCCACCCGGCGGAGCCACCGACTCCATCCGCTGGGCCAGGCCGACCTCTTCGCCGATCGCGGTGTACCCGGCACCGCCGGAACCGATCTCCCCGGCGATCACCTGCCCGGAGTTCAGCCCGACCCGCAGCCGCAGATCCACATCATCGCGGCGGGATACCTCATCGGCCAGACCACTGATCGTCCTATGGATCTCCAGGGCAGCCCGACACGCCCGCAGCGCGTGGTCCTCCATAGCGACGGGGGCACCGAACACCGCCATGATCCCATCGCCGGTGAACTTATCCAGGGTGCCGCCGTAGCGGCCCACGACCGCCGCGGCCCGGTCGAGAAGCCCGGCCATGATCTCGCGAAGCCGCTCCGCCCCGACGGACTTGGCGATGTCCATCGAGTGGACCACGTCGGCGAACAAGACGGTGACTTGCTTGTACTCCGCCGATGTGGGGGACGGCGTAATCGGCGTGCCGCACTTATTACAGAACCGGGAGTCGGGAGGCAACTCCGTGCCACAGGAGCTGCACGACAATGTCGTCGCCGTCAGTCCACCGCCGCCATCCCCACCGGGGTCCACGTCAGTATCGTGTCACCGCTGGTCACCGCTGTCCGTCATATCGCAGTGCCATCTCCGGCAGCAGAATTTTGAGGGTCTCGTATGTCGTCGTTTGACAAATCCGCCGGTCGCGCCGCTAGCGTGACGTTGCCTCCCCAGCGTTACTCACCAGTCCGGTGAGAGTGGCTTGATCATGACCCAGGGTGAACAACCCACCGTCTGGAATCGAGCTTTGGATGCGAAGGGATTCACTTCGACGACTGGCTTATCGAACGCATTGGTGTAGGTGCGGGAATCATAGAGCTTCCCGGTGCTGTCGTAGATGTAGAACGTGCAACCCGCTCCCGGCCACGAGATCGCCGCGCAGGTACCGAAGGGCATCGTGTCCGGGACGTCGTAGGTTCCCTCAGGGAACACCGGCCCAGAAGTGTTGGGGGAATTGACGATGGCTGCTGCGGACGCAACGCATTTCGCTTGCGGGACTGCGTGATGCACTTATCCCAGCCCATCTGACCGATGAGCGCCGGTTCGGGCGAGCCGGTGCCGGTGTCGGGTTGCCATGAGTAGCCGCCCGGCCCGCTGGTGCAGCGTATGGGTGTTCCCGAGCTCGATGTAGTGACAACGTTGATCTGGGCGTGTGCACAGTCCGAACCGTCGGCGGGTCCTGTGAGAGCGGGGTCAACTGTTGTGGCTGTAGTCGAGGCGCGCGGTGCGGGGGTTACTGCAGATGGAGGCGGCAATGGCAAGACGTTCGCGGAGGTCAAGTCGGTAAGAGCCGCGGTGGTGGAGGTCGTACTTGCTGACTTGAATTGCTGGTTACCCCAAGGCCTCCACACCCAGCCGACGATGGCGACCAACAGCATAACGGCGGCGACGCTGCCGAGGACTACCCAGGCACGCCGTGATGATCCAGTGGCTGATGGTTCGACAGGTGGGGTCGCAGCGGATGCGCGGGCGGATTTGAGTGCCTTCGGCGCAGCTTGAGTGGTGGCGCTCGCGGAAGGTATTCCCTGTCCACGGGAGTCGTCGACAAGGCCCCGAGCAAACGCTGAGCACGATGGGAATCGATCGTCGCCCTCCCCGAGGGGTTGGCCGCCCGGCAGGTTCACTCTCGCCCTCGTGCTTATTGCAGGACCTTCGCCCAGTCGACATAGCGTCCCGTCGGTGGGTCGCACCGGCTCACCACAGCACCACCTCGGCGTTGTTCCCGCCGTAGCAGGTCCAGCCATCAACGTGGATGCCGCTGACGGTGGCTTCACCCGGCAAACAGGTCACGCTGTAGATCTGGCCCGTCACGGGACTGTAGGCGGTCACCGGGTTGCCCCGCTGGGAGGCGTCGTGGACATTGTCGGCGAACGCGCAGCTCGTCGGGGTGCCGGACATCACCCCGGTATGACCCGAGGGACAGATGTCGAACACACCGTCAGCGTCGTTCCGTGAAGATTCGATAAAGACCCGGCCTTCGTAGCAAACCAACCTCAAGGACCGAAATGACCATCGCTCTATCGACCGCCCTGCACACGTCATTTGACGACGCGGTCGCGCGAACCCGAGATGCTCTCGCCGAACTGGGGTTTGGCGTGCTCACAGAGATTGACATGAAGGCGACACTGAAGGCGAAGTTGGGCGAGGACATGGAGAACTACCTCATCCTCGGCGCCTGCAACCCGTCACTGGCGCACCGAGCGGTCACCGTGGACCGTCAGATCGGCCTGCTGTTGCCGTGCAACGTCGTCGTCCGGGCCGACCAGAGCGACGACACGTCCGTAATCGTTGAAGCGATGAACCCGCAGTTGTTGGTTGAAGTGACTGGTGAGCCCGCTCTGCGCGATGTCGCCGACGAGGTCACGGTGAAACTGCAGGCCGCGATCGACTCGCTACACGCCACGGCAGCGAACGCCTTAGGCAGCTCGATGCAGTTGTCATCGGTTGTCGACCATTGACGTCACGTTGGCATCGGCGTGGGTTCGGGCGTCCTAGCCGCGGTGCTCGTCGCTGGTGACTCCGGTGTGGGAAGTTTGAGCCTTTTCAGCATGAGCGCGTTGACGGCCACGATGAAACTCGAACCCGACATCGAGAGGGCGGCGATCTCCGGCCGCAACACCAGGCCCAACGACGGTTCGAAGACCCCGGCGGCGATCGGGAGTGCGACGGCGTTGTAACAGACCGCCCATGCGAGGTTCTGCCGCATCTTGCGCAGGGTGCCCCGCCCGATCTGCAGCGCGATCGGCACGTCGAGCGGGTCAGAGCGCATGAGCACCAAATCGGCGGTTTCGATCGCGACATCAGTGCCCGCCCCGATCGCGATACCGAGGTCGGCCTGCGCGAGCGCGGGCGCGTCGTTGACGCCGTCACCGACCATCGCAACCTTCTTGCCCGAACGCTGCAAGTCCGCAATCTTCGCTGCCTTGTCGCCGGGAAGTACCTCTGCGATGGCGGTGTCGATGCCGATCTGTGTAGCGATGCGTTCGGCGGTGGCCTCGTTGTCGCCGCTGAGCATGACCACTTCGACCCCGAGATCGTGCAGCGCGGACACGGCGGCGGCGGAGGTTTCGCGGACGGCGTCGGCCAGGGCGATCACACCGACCCCGCGGCCGTCGACGGCCACCAGCACCGCCGTTCGGCCGGTCGAGGCCAGCTCGTCGCGCCGGCCCATCAACGCACCGAATTCGACGTGCTCGCTGGCCATCAGCTTGCGGTTCCCGACTGCGACGCGGCGGCCCTGCACTACGGCGGTGGCACCGTGCCCGGGTATGTTCTCGAAGCCGTTCAGCGGCAGCCGACCAATATCGCGGTCGGTGGCGTAACGCACGATCGCACCGGCCAGCGGGTGCTCGGATTCGGCCTCCACCGCGGCGACCAGCGCCAGCAGCTCGTCCTCACCGATCCCGTTTACGACCACGTCGGTGACCTCCGGTTCGCCCTTTGTCAGGGTGCCGGTCTTGTCCATCACCACGGTGTCGACGCGGGCCGAGGCTTCCAGTGCGGTGGCGTTCTTGAACAGCACCCCGCGCTTCGCGCCCAGGCCGGTGCCGACCATGATCGCTGTCGGGGTGGCCAGGCCCAATGCGTCGGGACAGGTGATGACCACGACCGTGATCGCGAACAGCAGCGCAGTCTGGACCCCAGCGCCGACCAGCCACCACACGATGAAGGTGGCCGTACCGCCGACCAGCGCGACCAGAACCAGCCAGAATGCGGCCCGATCGGCGAGGCGCTGTCCAGGCGCCTTCGAGTTCTGCGCTTCCTGCACCATGGCCACGATCTGCGCGAGAACCGTATCGGAGCCCACCTTGGTGGCACGGACCCGCAGGGCTCCGGTGGTGTTGATCGACGCGCCGATTACCTGCGATCCGTGCGCCTTGGTCACCGGCAGGCTCTCCCCGGTGACCATCGACTCGTCGACCTCGGAGTCACCGTCCTCGACCGTTCCGTCGACCGGGATCTTCGAGCCAGGGCGGATCAGCAACAGATCCCCCGCCACCACCTCCGCGGTGGGAATCTCGACCGGCTCCTCGTTCCGCAGCACCACCGCGATGGGCGGGGCCAGCTCCAGCAGGGTACGGATGGCGTCGTTGGCGCCCCCGCGCGCACGCATCTCGAACCAATGGCCAAGGAGCACGAATGTTGTCAGCATGGTGGCGGCCTCGTAGAACACGTCGCCCCCGCCGGTGAGTGTCACTCCGACGCTATAAAGCCAGCCGGTACCGACCGCGACGGCGACCAGGACCATCATGTCCAGGGTCCGCGCCTTGAGCGCCCGGTACGCCCCGTCGAAGAAGATCCACGCCGAGTAGAACACCACCGGCAGGCTCAATATCAGAGTGAACACGTCGTCACGCAGGCCGAACGGCGCTGGCACTGCGAACCCGAGCATGTCGCGGCCCATCGGGGACCACAGCATGATTGGGATCGACAACGCGAGGGCCACCAGGAAACGGTTGCGCATGTCCCGCACCATGCCGTCCATGGACATGCCGTGGCCACCGCCGTGTCCCATCATGTCCTGCGACGACCGCGCCACCCCAGCGGCAGGTCGACTGTGCTCCGCCGGTGTCGGCGAATCATGGCCGGTCGGCTCGGCCATTGGATCGCACACGTGGTCCGGCACCGAACGCCCCGCACAGTGAAAACCACAGTCACGCACCCATCGGGACAACTCCGCAACCGACGTCTGTGCCGGGTCATAGACCACCGTGGCCGTCTGATTCATTGCATTCGCATCAACCGACGTGACTCCCGGGCGCCGCAACAGCGTCGCCTGCACCACGGCAATCGAGCTGGCCCGCCGCAAACCGCGAACGTCGAGAACGGTCGTCTCAGTCATCTTCAATCTCACTCGCCCTGCACCGAACGGGCCTTGGCCCGCCCTCCGGATTGGCCGCCATCGTCATCTCCTTGCGATCGCGGGGACCCGTCGGTTGAAAGCGCCCACTGCCAGGCTTCCCCTTGCGGATGTGCCTGCGGTACTCATTCAACGAAGGTTTGATGAAGTTGCCCGGCCCGCGTCGAGCGATGGGGCCCACTGGATTCGCGGTTCTATCGTTTGGATCGGCCGTTTAGACGTCGCCGTCGACCATCGCGATCCTTCCCATTCACGTGCCGTGTCATCTCATCACGACGCGCGAGGCATCAGGTTGCTTCTAGTTACGTTCGGATCGATGTTGATCGATCGTCGGCCACCCGTGCTGCGCTTGACCTCGTCGAAGCCTTCGGCGGAGGCCGACGGGAACGGTACTGCGGCTAACCGCCATTCACCAGGACGGTCTTTCCGTCGTATGGGTACCTGTTGGCGGTCATGCCGCCGTCACTCGCCGCGGGTGTCGATGACGCGCTGCGCCACGTCGATCAACTTGGTGTTGGAATCCTGCGAAAGCTGACGCAGCATCGCGAACGCCCGCACGTCATCGATCTTGAACCGCTCCATGATGATGCCCTTGGCCTGACCGATCCGATCACGCGTCGACAACGCCGACTGCAACTGCTCACCCTCGC
>NZ_DASQEU010000146.1:0-3587 GCF_035633495.1 Mycobacterium sp.
CGGCGACGAGACCGTCCTTGGCGTGTTTGTTGCGGTGCGTGTTTGTTGCGGTGCGTGTGTGTGGGGGCCTTTGGCGAGCCTTAACTGTCCAAGACCCTTCAGGCGGGGCGCGCAAACACCTCAGCCGGCTGACCCGGCGATGTTCCACGTCGGGGAACTCCGGGCTCTCAGCAAGGGCATCCACGTCTCCGGGGGCCCACGTCACCCGTACCATCGGTTGGGGTCACCCCTGCAACGGCAGCGGTCCTACCGCGTCAGCCGTGTCGTGCTATATCGCAACGTCTTGGGTGTGCGGGTCAGGCTGTGGGTGAGGTAGTGGCCGGAAGAGCAGGAGAGTCACTTCAGGTGGTGGATCCGGTGCGCGGTTCGGCCCATCTCGTGGCGCGAGTCGTCGAGCTCGGGGCGGCAGGGGTCAATGGACTAGCCCGGTTAGGCAGTATCAGCCTGCTGGTGGCACTGCTGGCCCGGCTGGGGAAGACCGACCAGGAAGACGCGCCCGATGTGCTCCCAAACGCCGCGGAGGTGGACCTCGCGCCGGAGGAAGAGGCCTCGCCGGCGGAGATGATCACCCGGGGGCTGCTGGGCGGGGACGGCCGCTATACGCGGCTGGAGGTCGCCGAGCGAGCCGGCATCGCCCTCGATGAGGCGCGACGACTATGGCGGGCACTGGGGTTTCCCGAAGTCGATGACGAGCAGCGGGTATTCACCAGCGCTGACGTCGCCGCCCTGACCGATGCGGCCGGGCTCATTGCCGCAGACATCGTGGATGGCGAGGGGCTGGTGGAATTGGCCCGCCCCCTGGGCAACCTGATATCGCGCCTGGCCGCAGCGCAGACGAATTTCATCTCCGAGGTGCTGGGCGCGCGGATCGCGGTGGGCCGCAGGGTTGAGGACCCACAGCTGCCCGGCCAGCTGGCGGCCCAAGCCCTCATCACTACCCGAGAATTGTTGCCCGTGCTGGAGCGGACCACCGTGTATACGTGGCGTCGGCATCTGGCCGCTGAAGTGGGACGGGCGTTGTTTCCCAGCGGATCCGGCCTGGACGGCCACGCGGAGAGCCGACCGGCAGTTGTGGGCTTCATCGACATGACCGGGTACACGCGACTGTCCCGCAACGTTGACCTCACCGAGCTCGCGAGGGTGCTCGACCAGTTCGAAACGGCCGTGCTCGACACGGTGGTCGCCCACGGCGGGCGGGTGATCAAGAATCTCGGCGACGAAATCCTGTTCGTGATCGATGATCCCGCATCCGCGGCGGAGGCCACCCTGCAGCTGCTGGATGCGTTCACCGCCGAGGACACCCTGCCGCAGGTGCATGCGGGCCTGGCGTTCGGGCCGGTGCTTGACCGCGGTGGTGACGTGTTCGGTCCCGTGGTGAACATCGCCGCCCGACTCGCCAACCTCGCCCGCAAAGGCACCATCCGGGTCGACCAAGCGATGGCCACCGAGCTTGGCGATGCTAAGCAGTTCACCCTGTCCGCGCGGGCGCCGCGCCGCGTCCGCGGCTACCTGCAGCTACCCAGCTATCGCCTGCGGCGAGCACACAAGCTCTGAATTCCGCGACCGCACCGGAGGCGTTGTTCGACCGCCGACGGCAGGACAAGCCGGAGATCTGCACGGCAACAAAACGACGTCGGACAACCGATTCGGGATGGTGCCGATCGAGGTGAAGAAGACAAGACCGGATAGCGGTTGAACTCGTTCCCCGTGGCCGTCCTCGACGCCGCCGGCCTGCTCGTCGCCGCCGGCTACGCGGAGTCCGAAGTTTCGAGCGACTGTCGATAAAGGAGATCTTAGACTCACCTAGGCCGTAGGTGAGGCGGCCACCGAAGCTTACGTTGAACTCGCGATGAACGCAGGCACGGTCGTTCGGTACAGCACCGTGACGCGTCTTCAACCGCCTTGTTCACAATTGTTCTTGGCGCCGAAATGAAGGTGGGTGTGGTGTGACCATGGGGAACTCGTCTCGGGGCGCATCGGCACCGTCGCGTCACCTGGAGGTCGAGCGCAAGTTCGAGGTGTTCGACTCGACGGTGACGCCGTCGTTCGATGGGCTGGCCTCGATTGCCGGCGTGAAACGGGCACCGCCCCAGACGTTGCACGCCGTGTATTACGACACCCCGGGCCGGGATCTGGCCGCCCACCACATCACGTTGCGTCGGCGCACCGGAGGCACCGACGCCGGTTGGCACCTCAAGCTGCCGGCCGGACCTGTGGCGCGGACCGAGATCCGCACCGGGTTGGGAAATGGCGGCGACGACGAAGTGCCGGCCGAACTGCGCGATGTCGTGCTGGCGATCGTGCGCGACCGCCCCGTGGCGCCGGTGGCCCGGATCGCCACCCACCGCGCGATCGATGTGTTGTGTGGCAGCGATGGCACCGCGCTCGCGAAGTTTTGCGACGACCACGTCTGCGCATCGGCTGACGGTGAAGACACCGAACAGCGTTGGCGCGAGTGGGAACTCGAGCTGGCCGAGGACGCGATCGCCCGGGGTATCGCCGATGAGCAGCTGCTGGCGCGGTTGAGCAACCGGCTGCGCGATGCCGGTGCCGCACCCGCCGAGTACGCCTCGAAACTGGCGCGGGTTCTCGGCTCGTCGCTGAGCGCGCCCAGACCGGCCCCCGGACCGGATGATTCGGTGCACCGCGCGGTGGCCGAGCAGATCGAGGAGCTGCTCGCGTGGGATCGCGGCGTGCGGGCTGACGTCGAGGACTCCGTGCATCAGATGCGAGTAACCATCCGCACCATCCGCAGCCTGCTGCAGGCCTCGGCGAGCGCGTTCGGGCTGACCGACGACGCCCGGATCCTTGATGAGCTACGTGAATTGGCCGCAGTGCTGGGCACCGCCCGCGACGCCGAGGTCCTGGCCGATCGCTACCAGCGAGCCCTCGACGAACTGCCCACGGATGTGGTGCGCGGTCCTATCCGTGGGCGCCTGGTCGATGGCGCCCACCAACGCTACCGTGCGGGATTGCGAAAATCGCTGAGCGCAATGCGATCTGAACGCTACTTCCGGCTACTCGACGCGCTGGACGGGCTGCTCGCCGCCGAATCGGCTGCGTTAGCAGTCGATGAGGAACAGCTGGCCGAGGCGACCATCGAGGACGGCTACAAGCGGGTCCGCAAGCGCGCCAAGGCCGCGGCCGCCGCCGACGCCGAGCGCCACGACGCGGCGCTGCACGGGATTCGCAAGAGTGCCAAGCGGCTGCGCTACACCGCCGCAGCGGCAGGCGCCAAGAAGGTGTCCGACGCGGCCAAAACCATCCAAACACTGCTGGGTGATCACCAAGACAGCGTCGTCAGCCGCGCCCACCTCACCGAACAGGCCGACACCGCGCACGCCGCCGGGGAAGACACCTTCACCTACGGCCTACTGCATCAGCGCGAAGTCAACCTCGCACACCAATGCGAGCAGCAACTCCACGCGGTGTTGAAGTCGCTCGACAAGGCCGTCGGCACGGCGCGCTAACCGCGCTCTGATCGCCATGACAGCCCCATCGGCAGCGCGCCGGCGTGCGAGACTGCGCGAACGCAATGCGACTGACGATCGCGATCCTCGAAGCAATCTCGAACAGTGCAGCCAGGG
>NZ_DASQEU010000147.1:0-67098 GCF_035633495.1 Mycobacterium sp.
CGGCTGAGTTATCAGCCTCGACGTAAAGGGTCACCTCGGCATCGCCCCCGAGGCGGTCCGCGAGGTGGTGCAGACCGACCAGCGTCAGCGTTGCGCCCAACCCGCGGCCTTGGGCGTTCGGATCGACGCCGACGACGTACACCTCGCCCAGTGACGCGCCGTGCACCTTGGTCCAGTGGAATCCCAGCAGTGCGCCGGTCGTCTCGCCGACGGCCAGGAAAAGTCCCTCGGGGTCGAACCACGGCTCGCCGCGTCGCTCGACGAGGTCGGCCTCGGTCCAGCCGCCCTGCTCGGGGTGCAAGGAGAAGGCGGCGTTGTTGACCCGTAGCAACTCCGCGTCGTCGTCCGGCCCGGCATAGGTGCGCAGCACCACGCCGTCGGCGACCTTCACCGGCGGGAGGTCACGGAGCGGGCGCCGCATCTGCAGAAGCTCACGGGCTGCGACGAGGTCGAGGGCGGCGGCCGTGGCCCTCGCCGGCGCGAGGTTGCCGTGTGCCCAGACGCGGGCGCCGTCGCCCCCTTCGGCGAGGCCGGTGCGGATCAGCGCCGACCCGATGCCCCTCCTGCGGGCCTCGGGGTGGACGACTACCTCGGCCATCGCAGGTGCGTCCTCCGCAGCGGGCACCAGATTCAGATAGCCGACAAGGACGCCGTCGACTGCCGCGACGAGGTGCCCGGTGCGGTCGTGCGGCAATTCGCGGAGCACCTGGTCCCCGACGGGTGCGGTCCCGTCCGCCGCGGCCGCCGCGCCCACGACGTCCTTGATGCGGTGCTGCTCTTCGTCGGAAAGATTTGTCCGCCAGGCAATTACACTCACTGGGTGCGCAGCGGGTCGCCCAGGCCCTCGGTGAAGCCTGCCGGGTCCTGGCTGTAGGCGTCCGCGTCGTCGAAGTCGTCGCCCGGGTCGGTATCGGGCACGGGCGGGCGGCCGCGCGCGGGTCGTACGGCCTTGTAACCGACGTTGCGGACGGTGCCGATCAGCGACTCGTACTCGGGGCCGAGCTTGGCGCGGAGGCGTCGCACGTGTACGTCGACGGTGCGGGTGCCGCCGAAGAAGTCGTAACCCCACACCTCTTGTAGTAGCTGCGCTCGGGTGAACACCCGGCCAGCGTGCTGCGCCAGATACTTGAGCAGCTCGAATTCCTTGTACGTGAGGTCGAGCGGGCGACCACGAAGCCGGGCAGTGTAGGTGCCCTCGTCGATCACGAGCTCGCCGAGGTTCACCTTCCCCGCACTCTCCTGATCGGCGGCACCGCCACGACGCCCAACCAGCAATCGCAGCCTGGCGTCGATCTCGGCAGGTCCCGTACTGGGCAGCATGATCTCGTCGAGACCCCACTCGACGTTCACGGCGACTAGGCCGCCTTCGTTCACGACGGCGACGACGGGGACCGACGTCCCGGTGGTGCCCAGCAGCCGGCACAGTCCGCGGGCCGCGGCAAGATCGGTTCGGGCGTCGACGATCGCCACGTCCGCGCTGCCCGCCTCCAGAAGCGAGGACACCTCGGTCGGCGCCGCACGGACGCTGTGCGCCAGAAGCGCCAACGACGGCAGGACCGACTCGGGGTGCGGGTCGACGGTCAGTAGCAAAAGATCCAACGGGTCCTCCAGCGCATTTCGGGAAGATCACCCGACGTCGGTGTCCGGGCAATCTCCCAGATTCATGGCGGACACGCCGCCGTTACCGGCCGACGCTGGCATAACGATAGCGTGCAACCTGCTAATTAGCCGCGCTGAGCATCCCGGCGGCATCCTCGTGGGCCAGAATGTCCGGGTGCGCAAGCTGCTGATCGGACTCGTCGCGACGGTGACGACCCTGGCCGTCGGAATCCTCGGCGCCGACTTCGGCGCAGCCATCTACGCCGAATTCCGCTGGGCGCGCAGCGTGCGTGCGGCCAACGACCTGCCCTTCGACCCCTGGGTGGGCATTCTCGGGTTTCCGTTCATCACCCAGGCGACGGGTCACCGCTTCAAGGAAGTGGAGATCCGGGCGGGTGGCGTGGACCACCCCATCGTGGGGAAGGTCTCACTGGAGGCGACGCTGCACAACGTGGGCCTGACCGAGACGTCGTGGCTCGTCACCCCCGATTCCAGACTGCCGGTCGGCAAGCTGGAGAGCCGCATCATCGTCGACTCGACGCACGTCGGCCGCTTCATTGGCGTGAAGGATCTGCTCGTCGAAGCGCCACCCAAGGAGACCAACGACGCCACCGGAGGGACGACGGAGTCGGGGATCTCCGAGAGTCGCGGGCTGGTGTTCACGGGCACGCCCACCGCGGCGGGTTTCGACGAGCGGGTCAGCGTGTCGGTGGACCTGTCGACACCCGAGGATGACTACACCACGCTCGTCTTCACCGCCACCGACGTCCTCACCGGCGCGGGAACGGCGGACCAGTCGGTGCCGGACGACAAGAGGGCCGCCGTCCTCGCGGCGTTCGGCACGAAGATGCCGGGGATGAAGCTGCCGTTCGGGATCGCGCCCACCACCGAGGGCGCGCGTGGCTCCGACATCATCATCGAAGGCATCGCCCCGGGAGTAAACATCGCCCTCGACGGGTTCAGACAGTCATGAGCTCTTCACTTCCGGTCGTCATCGGTGTCGTGGTGGCCGCGCTGGCGGTGGCGTTCGTCATCGGACGCGTGCTCACCAGACGCGAGGGCGTGCTCCGCAGCACCGAGGGGGTCTCGTTCGGCGGCGAGGTCCCCGAACTCGGCCTGCCAGCGGGTAGGCCCGCGATCGTGCACTTCAGCGCGGGCTGGTGCGGGCCCTGCGCAGGGGTGCGACCGGTGGTCGACGATGTGTGCGCCGAGCTGCCCGCGGTCACGCACGTCGAGATCGACATGGACGCCAATCCGTCCGCCGCGCGGCAGCTTTCAGTGATGTCGCTGCCCACCACGTTCATCTTCGACGGTGACGGCCGACAGCGGTACCGCAGCTTGGGCGTGCCCAAGGCCGCTGACCTGCGGTCGGCTCTCGAACCGCTATTGGCCTGACGACCATGTCATTGGGTAGGCTGTCGGGCGTGTCCACCCGCCTCGAGCTCAGGCTGACCAAGCGCCGCGCAGTCGATCTGTGCCGCGTTGCAGGTTGTTGCTGTTGTTGTTGTAGCTGCTGAGCAGCTTCGCGTACCTCGCGTCGCCCTCGGAGCAGCCGTTCTGGCATGCCCACGCCCAGTTTCGTGACAACAGCAGGAGAGCTTCGTGCCGAACCGGACCACCGGACCAGACCAGGTCGACGTGCGGGGACCGCGCTTCACCGCATGGGTCGCCACCGCGGTCATCGTCATCGCCCTCGTCGCGTCGGCGTACAGCACCGCGGCCACCGCCATCGTGCTCGGATTGCAGGCAGTCGTGTTCGCGATCGGAGCGGTCGGCGGCCCGCGCAGACATCCCTACGGCCGCGTGTTTGCCAGGTTCGTCGCGCCACGGCTCGGCCCGGTGACTGAGCGGGAGCCGGTTCCGCCGCACAGGTTCGCCCAGCTGGTCGGGTTGGTGTTCGCCGCCGTCGGAGCCATCGGTTTCGCCACGGGCTTGGCCACGGTCGGCCTCGTTCTCACCGCGTTCGCCTTGGTCGCGGCCTTCCTCAACGCTGCCTTCGGCATCTGCCTCGGCTGCCAGCTCTACCCGCTCGTCGCACGTTTCCGCAAGACACCCGTCCCGGCCTAAACACCGAAAACCGAAGCAATCGAAGGGATTTCATCCATGGCACGCTCCGACGTCCTGGTCGCCGCCGACTGGGCCGAGAGCAATCTCGACGCGGCAGGCGTCGTCTTCGTCGAGGTCGACGAGGACGCCAGCGCGTACGACGGTGGTCACATCGCCGGCGCAGTCAAGCTGGACTGGCGCGATGACCTGCAGGACCCCGTCAAGCGCGACTTCGTCGACCAGCAGCAGTTCTCCAAGCTGCTGTCCGACAAGGGCATCGCCAACGACGACACCGTCGTCCTCTACGGCGGGAACAACAACTGGTTCGCGGCGTACGCGTACTGGTACTTCAAGCTGTACGGACACCAGGACGTCAAGCTGCTCGATGGAGGCCGCAAGAAGTGGGAGCTCGACGGCCGTCCGCTGACCGCCGACGCGGTGAACCGCCCGGCGACGTCCTACGAGGCCGCCGCACCCAACACGGCGATCCGCGCCTTCCGCGACGAGGTGATCGACGCCATCGGCACCAAGAACCTGGTCGACGTGCGCTCCCCCGACGAGTTCTCGGGCAAGATCCTCGCGCCTGCGCATCTGCCCCAGGAGCAGAGCCAGCGGGCGGGCCACATTCCCAGTGCCATCAACGTGCCGTGGAGCAAGGCGGCCAACGAGGACGGCACCTTCAAGTCCGACGCCGACCTCGAGAAGCTATACGCCGAGGCAGGCCTGGACGGCTCCAAGGAGACCATCGCCTACTGCCGGATCGGTGAGCGTTCGTCGCACACCTGGTTCGTGCTGCAGGAACTCCTCGGCCACACCAATGTCAAGAACTACGACGGCAGTTGGACTGAATACGGCTCCCTGGTGGGTGCCCCGATCGAGTTGGGAAGTTGATATGTGCTCTGCACCGAAGCAAGGACTGACGTTGCCCTCCAGCGTCGACCCCGAGAAGGAGACGGTCATCACCGGCCGTGTCGTCGATGGCTCCGGCCAGACCGTCGGCGGGGCGTTCGTGCGCCTGCTCGACGCCTCCGACGAGTTCACCGCCGAGGTCGTCGCATCGGCGACCGGTGACTTCCGGTTCTTCGCCGCCCCCGGCACGTGGACGCTGCGCGCCCTGTCGCCGGCGGGCAACGGGGACGCCAGCGTCGCGCCGTCGGGCGCGGGCATCCACGAAGTCGACGTCAAGGTCGCCTAGGTTCCCTCCGAGGAGCGGTGCCCCGGCGAATCGGGGCACCGTTGACGAACTAGACTCGACGGCGTGGTGCTCTTCTTCGAGATCCTGCTGATCGTGGCGGTCGTCGTCATCACCTGGTTCGCCCTGTATGCGGTGTACCGGTTGATCACCGACGAGTTGTGACGGCTGACCAGAACCCCGAAGTCCCGAATGAGGCATCGGGTTCAGTGGGTTCGCCCGTTCCCGGCTCTGCAGACCGTGCGGTAGCGGCTGCCATCGAGCGCGCGAAGGTCACGGCCGCGCGGAACCTCCCGTCATTCGACGATCTGCCGGTCCCGGCCGACACCGCCAACCTCCGCGAAGGCGTCAGCCTCAACGACGCCCTGCTGGCCTTGCTGCCGCTCGTCGGGGTGTGGCGCGGTGAGGGCACGGGTCGCAGCGCAAATGGCGACTACCCGTTCGGTCAGCAGATCGTCGTCTCCCACGACGGGGGCGAATACCTCAACTGGGAAGCGCGCTCCTGGCTGCTCTCCGAATCCGGCGAACACCAAGGCCCGTCGCTTCGCGAGTCCGGGTTCTGGCGATTCGTGAACGACCCCGACGATCCCGCGGAGTCCCAAGCCATCGAGCTGCTCCTGGCCCACTCCTCCGGATACGTCGAACTGTTCTACGGTCACCCACGGAACCAGTCGTCGTGGGAGTTGGCGACCGATGCACTCGCCCGCAGCAAGTCGGGGGTGCTCGTCGGTGGCGCGAAGCGACTGTACGGAATCATCGAGGGCGGCGACCTCGCGTACGTCGAGGAGAGGGTCGACGCCGACGGCGGGCTCATCCCCCATCTGTCCGCACGCCTGTCGCGACACGTCGGCTAGTCACGCCCTGGGTCCAGACATGGAGCGACCCCCGAGCCTGTGGTTCCTGGTTGGACGGACCGAGGGGCTCGGGGGCCGGGTGACTGCTGGGAATTCGCCAGCGCACGCTGGTAAACACCCGGTGCTGCTAGCGGGCAGCCACCTCACTTGTCCATGAGTCAATCAAATTCTCGGACCACCTCCTCTCACGTGTAAGAGCGAAGGTACTCCCGAATACAAGGACCGACAACCGATTTTTCGGCGACGGTTCAGCGGTCCCGCGCGACGGCGTCGTCGACGAGTGCGGTCACCTCGACAGCCGCGTTCGCCATGGGTAGTCGCTGTCCGTCCAGCGTGTGGACCCGCGCGGCCAGCGTCACACTGGACAAGAGCCAAACACCCTGTGCGGCAGACAGATCTTCGACTCTCAGTGGCCGTTCTTCGCAGGACGTGCCGCGGGCGCGGGCAACGTCGAACAGCGCCTGCACCGTGGTGCCGGGAAGGATCGGCATGGTCGTCGGCGGGGTGGCCAATGAACCGTTCTCGTCGGCGATCACCACGCTCGACCGAGGCCCCTCCAGAACGAATCCGTCGGCGCTCACCAAAACCACGTCACCGTTGCCGAGACGGTCGGCGTGACGCAGCGCAGCGGCGTTGACGGCGTACGACAGCGACTTGGCCCCCGTCACCGACCATGACGTGGTCGTCGGGCCGCCCGCCGTCAGTCCGCGATCCAGCGTGATCGCAGACACCCCGTCGCGCCGCGACGCCAGTACCCGGTCGGGAAGCTCGGACACGGCGACGAACCCCGTCGCTCCACCATCCCGATTGCGTCCGAGCACCATCCTCAGCACCGCCTCACTGCCCTCGGCCCACCGGGCCGAGGCGGCGAGCGTCGCAACCCGCCACCGATCCAGATCGGGCCTCGGCAGTCCGACGATCGCGGCGGAGCGCCCCAGTCGCTCGAGGTGCGCTTCGAGCAGGCAAGCCCGACCGTCGCGGACCAACAGGGTCTCGAACACGCCGTCACCGCGGAGGAACATCGGGTCGTCGACGTGCCCGACGGGATGGTCCGCCGTCACGACCTCGCCGACGAGCGTGACGACGATCTCGCTGCGGGCCGCCATGGGGCATGAGGGTAATGGCGCCTGCCCTCCGTACGCTGGAGGGATGTCCGCAATCCCCGCGCCCGAGTCCGGTCCCGACGCCGGTGCCACGTGGCACTACGGCGACCCGTTCGGAGAACAACGCGCGGCCGAGACCGGCGTCGTGGTGGTGGACCGCTCGCACCGGGCGACGATTCGACTCACGGGCGACGAGCGCCGGAAGTGGCTGCACACGATCACCACCCAGCACGTAAGCGAACTTCCCGATGGCGCCGTCGTGGAGAACCTGAGCCTCGACGCGCAGGGCCGTGTCGAAGATCATTGGCTGCAGACGCAGCTCCACGGCGTCACGTTCATCGACACCGAGCCGTGGCGCGGTGAGCCGCTGCTGGCCTTCCTGCGCAAGATGATCTTCTGGGCCGACGTCGTCGCCGACCCCGCGGAGCTGGCGGTGTTGTCGCTGCTGGGACCGCAGGTGGGCGATCCGGCCGTTCTCGAGGCCATCGGCATCCCGGCGCTGCCCGAGGTGGCATCCGCCTCTCCGCTGGCAGACGGCGGATTCGTGCGCACACTTCGCGCGGGCGAGGTTGATCTGGTGGTTCCGCGCGATGCCGTCGCCGCTTGGCGGGACCGGCTGATCGCTGCCGGAGTCCGGCCGGCAGGCGTCTGGGCGTACGAAGCACACCGTGCGGCGACGCTGCGGCCCCGGCTCGGCGTGGACACCGACGAGCGGACCATTCCTCACGAGGTCGGGTGGATCGGCGGGCCGGGTGACGGCGCGGTTCACCTCGACAAGGGCTGTTATCGCGGCCAGGAAACCGTCGCGCGCGTCCAGAACCTGGGCAAGCCGCCGCGGATGCTGGTCCTTCTGCATCTGGACGGTTCCGCGGATCGGCCGGTGACGGGCGACCCGGTTCTGGCTGGTGGACGCTCGATCGGACGGCTCGGCACCGTCGTCGACCACGTCGATCTCGGTCCGATCGCCGTCGCGCTGCTCAAGCGTGGCGTGCCCGCCGACACCGAGTTGACCACCGGTGGCGAAACGCCGGTGAACGCCTTGATCGACCCGGATTCGCTGCCCGCGGCCGCCGCGGTGGGCGCCGGGCGACTCGCCGTGGAACGTCTGCGGAGCAACCAGCGTTGAACCGTGGGTCGCCGCGCTCGCCGCGGGGACGGGCCTGCCAGCATGAGACCGCTAGGCACGGTAAAGTGTTGACAGGACGATAAACACACTCAGATCGGAGCCGCCTGCTAATCGGGCCGCTCCGTTATTGCGCGAGGGGGTCCCCATGGGCCGCGGCCGGGCGAAGGCGAAGCAGACGAAGGTTGCTCGTGACCTTAAGTACAGCTCGCCACAAACCGATTTTCAACGGTTACAGCAGGAACTGGGTGGTGCCGGTTCCCCCGAGCCGGCGGACACTCTCAACGGCGACGGGCCGGTAGACGACCGGTGGGTCGACGACGACGACTGGCGACGCTGAGCGGTAACTCCACCCCGGGCTGACGACCCGCGATCAGAACCTCGGGTGCTGCCCGACCAGCTGAGCGCGGGACTTCCCCTTGCCCGCCTTGTGTACGGTGCCGAGGGTCCAGCAGGCGAGGTGACGGGCGGTCAGGATCGCCAGGGCACGGTCGGTGTCCTCCGGCGCGACGATGGCGACCATGCCGACACCCATGTTGAATGTCTTGTCCATCTCCGCACGTTCGATGCGCCCTCGCTGCGCGATCATCGCGAACACCGGTGCCGGCGTCCAGGTACCGCGGTCCAGTTCGGCACTCAGCCCGTTGGGGATGACGCGCTCGAGATTCCCGGCCAGCCCGCCGCCCGTGACGTGGCAGAACGTCCGCACCTGGGTTTCGGCGGCCAGCGCGAGGCAGTCCTTGGCGTAGATGCGGGTCGGCTCGAGAAGCTCTTCGCCCAGCGTGCGTCCGAACTCCTCGACGTGTCCGGCCAGGTTGCCGCGGTCGATCTCCAAGAGCACCCTGCGGGCCAGTGAGTATCCGTTGGAGTGCAGTCCGGACGACGCCATCGCGATGATCACGTCGCCCGGCTTGACCCGATCAGGTCCGAGAACGTCGTCTGCCTCGACCACGCCGACCCCGGTCGCGGAGATGTCGTAGTGATCGGGAGACATCAGACCAGGGTGTTCGGCGGTCTCGCCGCCGAGCAGTGCGCACCCCGCGATGACGCAACCGTCGGCGATACCCGAGACGATCTCGGCGACACGCTCCGGCACGGTACGGCCGACCGCGATGTAGTCCTGGAGGAACAGTGGCTCGGCCCCGCACACGACGAGGTCGTCGACGACCATCGCAACGAGGTCCAGACCGACCGTGTCGTGCTTGTCCATCGCCTGGGCGATCGCGAGCTTCGTGCCGACGCCGTCGGTGGACGAAGCAAGCAACGGTTCGCGGTATCCGCCCCGCAGCGCGAACAGCCCGGCGAATCCACCAAGGCCTCCCCGTACCTCCGGTCGAGTCGCCTTCTTGGCAAGCGGTTTGATCAGTTCGACCGCACGGTCACCCGCCTCGATGTCCACCCCGGCAGATGCGTAGGAGGCGCCGGTGTCGCCGGTCCTCTGATCCTCGCTCATCGCGCCCAAGGGTACCTGTCGCGGTCAGGCTCGTGACACGCTGACTCATCATGAGCGACGTTCGCTGGCTGGCGCCCGCCTCAATGGCGGTCATTCTGGTGTCCTTGGGTTCGGCGGCGGCCGCGTCGGCCACCCCGGGCATCGACCTCGGGGCGGAAACCCTGTCCCAGGCCACCGTCGACGGGCACGACTACGTCACCAAGCAGATCACCATCGCACCGGGCGGCAGTACCGGGTGGCACTGGCACCCTGGTCGGGTGTTCGGCGTGATCCGGAAGGGCACGCTGACCCACAACGTCGAGGACTGCTCGGTCGACGGCATCTATCCGCCCGGCTCACCGATCACCGAGGGAAGCGGTCCGGACGACGTTCACCTCGGGCGGAACCTCGGCTCGGACCCCGTCGTGATGTGGGTGGTCTACATCGATGCGGCAGGCGATCCCCTGTCCGTCGACGTGCCGAATCCCGGCTGTCCGTTTGAGTAGGCCGTCGGCCGGACATCTGTACCTAGACTTGTTCCGATACCTTGGGAAGCAAGAAGCGATGGACGGAGGCCTGGGTGTCGGACGTTGAGTCTCGCCGTTCACTGGTGACGGGAGCGACCGGGTACATCGGCGGGCACCTTGCCGCGCTGCTGGTGGACCGCGGTCAGACCGTGCGGGCGTTGGCGCGCAAGCCGGACAAACTGCGCGATGCGCCCTGGCGCGACAAGGCCGAGGTGGTGCGCGGCGACCTGAGCGATCCCGATTCGCTGGTGGCGGCGTTCGACGGCGTGGACGTGATCTACTACCTCGTCCACTCGATGGGCACGTCCTCCGACTTCGTCCGCGAGGAGGAGCGCTCGGCACGCAACGTCGCCGCGGCCGCCGAGAAGGCCGGGGTGCGTCGCATCGTCTACCTGTCGGGGCTGCACCCGGAGGGCGAACTATCTCGACACCTGAAATCTCGCAACACCGTCGGCGAGATCTTGATGGCGTCGAGCGTCGAGACGGTGGTGCTGCAGGCGGGCATCGTGGTCGGCTCCGGTTCGGCATCGTTCGAGATGATCCGTCACCTCACCGACCGGCTCCCGGTGATGACCACGCCGAAGTGGGTGCGCAACAAGATCCAGCCGATCTCCATCGACGACGTGCTGCACTACCTGGTCGAGGCCGCCGACGCGCCGCTGGAGAAGTCACGCACGTTCGACGTCGGTGGTCCGGACGTGCTCGAGTACGCCGACGCGATGCAGATCTACGCAGAGGAAGCTGGGCTGCGCAGGCGGGTCATCGTGGCGCTGCCGTTGCTGACGCCGAGCATCGCCAGCTGGTGGGTGGGGTTGGTGACGCCGATCCCGTCCGGCCTGGCGCGGCCGCTGGTCGAGTCGCTCGAGCATGACGCGGTGATGTCCGAGCACGACATCGACGCCGTCATCCCGCCACCGGCGGGTGGACTGACGGGATACCGGGAATCGGTGGTCAAGGCCTTGGAGCAGGACGGGACGACGGGCAAGGGTCGTCGTCACCTGATCCGCTTCAGTTCGGCTGCGCCGCAGTAGCCTTCAGGGGCGGCGCAGGGCTGAGGCGTTGTCGTTTTCGGTCTGCATACCCGTGCGCGCCGCGTTGGCCAGCATGTGCTCGATGACGTTCTTGCCAAGTGCGGACTCGCTGGGCAGCTCGATGGGGTACTCCCCGTCGAAACAGGCCGAGCACAGGCGTGACGCGGGCTGCTCGGTGGCGGCGATCATGCCGTGGTGCGAGATGTAGCTGAGGCTGTCGGCGCCGATGGCGCGGCGCACCGCGTCCAGCATCTCGGTCTCGTTGGCTCCCGCATTCGACGCGTTGGCGATGAGCTCGGCCGGGGTGGCGAAGTCGATGCCGTAGAAACACGGCCACTTGACCGGCGGCGAGGCGATGCGGACGTGCACCTCGACGGCTCCCGCTTCGCGCAACATCCGAATCAGCGCGCGTTGGGTGTTGCCGCGGACGATCGAGTCGTCGACGACGATGAGGCGCTTGCCGCGGATGACTTCCTTGAGGGGGTTGAGTTTCAGCCGGATGCCGAGCTGGCGGATGGTCTGCGACGGCTGGATGAACGTGCGGCCGACGTAGGCGTTCTTCATCAGTCCCTGGCCGTAGGGGATGCCGGACTCCTGGGCATAGCCGACGGCGGCCGGGATGCCGGATTCGGGCACGCCGATCACTAGGTCGGCTTCGACGGGACTCTCACGGGCGAGGCGTTTGCCGATGTCGACCCGTGTGCCGTGCACGGACCGACCGGCGATCGTGCTGTCCGGCCGGGCCAGGTAGACGTACTCGAAGACGCAGCCCTTGGGCGTCGGGTTGGCGAACCGGGTGGAGCGCACGCCGTCGGCGTCGATGGCGAGCAGTTCACCTGGTTCGATGTCGCGCACGAACGAGGCACCGACGATGTCGAGTGCGGCGGTCTCCGAGGCGACCACCCACCCCCGGTCGAGCCGGCCCAGCGAAAGTGGCCGCACGCCATGGGGATCGCGGGCGGCGTAGAGGGTGTTCTCGTCCATGAACGTCAGGCAGAACGCACCGCGAACGGTCGGCAGCAGCTCGAGTGCAGCCTGTTCCAGCGTGGCGTCCGCGGCGCCGTGCGCGAGCAGCGCGCCGAGGATGTCGGAGTCCGTCGTCGCCGAGGGGGCGCCCCGCATGCCGGTCAGGCGGGCTTCCCGGGCACGGGCTGCGAGTTCGGTGGTGTTGACCAGGTTTCCGTTGTGGCCCAACGCGACACCGGTACCCGCGGCGGTGTTGCGAAACACCGGCTGGGCGTTCTCCCACGTGGTCGAACCCGTGGTGGAGTAGCGGCAGTGACCGATGGCGACGTGGCCCTCCATCGCGGCGAGCGTCTGCTCGTCGAACACCTGGCTGACCAGACCGAGATCCTTGAACACCAGCACCTGGGAGCCGTCGGCGACGGCGATGCCCGCCGCCTCCTGGCCCCTGTGCTGCAGGGCATACAGGCCGTAGTACGTGAGCTTCGCCACGTCCTCGCCAGGAGCCCAGACGCCAAAGACGCCACATTCTTCTTTGGGTTCGTCTTCCGTCTGCTCGATCTGCTCGGCGGTCACGATCAGTCTGCTCCCTGGGGGCTGTGGGTGACGTTGCTCAGTCTACGGTCAACATCGCTCGAAGGTGGAATCGAAGTGAGGTGTCGGCGAATCCTTCAACGCGCGAAGACGACCGTTCATTTCGGCAGTTCGACGATGGGCAGCCAGTCGGCGACCTCGCCGGCGCGGGATCCCGAGGACTGCAGTGCCCCGTTCGCGGCGGCGTCGGCCATCGTGAGTAGCCCGGTGGCCAGTCGAAGCCAGGTGCGCGGGTCGGTCTCGACCACGTTGGGCGGGTTTCCGCGGGTGTGGGCCAGGCCCGAGATGCACTGCACCGCAACGAACGGAGGAACCCTGACCTCGACGCTCGCCCCCGGCGCCGATGCGGCCAGAGTCCTGGCCGTCAGGCGCACGGCTTCGGCAAGCGCAGTTCGCGCCGGCGTCGCGACGGTGTCGTCGCGGATCCAGTCCGCGACCGCCGATACGGCCGCGCGGGTCTTCGTCGGATCCGCTGTACGCCGGGCGGCCATACCCTAGTCTCCCAAAATGGCTTTCGACCGCCACCGGCCGCCATACAAGCTGGCGGGAGCGGTGCTGCTGGCGGTCGTCGTGCCCTTCGGGTTTCTGCTCGCCAAGCAGTACCGCGGCGACTTCGTCGAGCAGACCGAACTCCGCGTGATCTCGGGCCGTGCCGGCCTGGTGGTGGACCCCGGTTCGAAGGTGACTCTCAACGGCGTCGAGATCGGGCGGGTGGCGCGCATCGACGCCGCCGAGGTCGACGGTGCCCAGCAGGCGATGATCACCCTCGAGGTAAAGGACCAATACCTGGCGTCGATACCGTCCAACGTCGTCGCCGACGTCAGGGCCAGCACCGTCTTCGGCAACAAGTACGTGTCGTTCAACTCGCCAGAAAGGCCGTCGCTGCAACCGATTTCACGCAGCGACGTGATCCGGGTGCAGTCGGTGACCACCGAGTTCAACACCTTGTTCGAAACGGTCTCGTCCATCGCGACCAAGGTCGACCCGATCAAGCTGAACCAGACACTCACCGCGACGGCCGAGGCGCTGACTGGTCTTGGCAACGAATTCGGCGAGTCCCTGGAGAACGCCAAAGTGATCCTCGACGACGTCAATCCGCTGATGCCTCGGATTCGCCTGGACATCGCACGCACCGCCGACCTGGCCGACGTCTACGCCGACGTCTCGCCAAACCTGTGGGACGGCCTGGACGCGTCGGTCACCACGGCACGCACGCTCAACGCGCAGAGCCGCGAAATCGACGCTGCGCTGATGGCCTCGATCGGATTCGCCAACACGGCCGCGGATCCGCTGGAGCGCGCCGGCCCCTTCCTCGTCCGCAGCGCGGCGGACTTGGTGCCGACCACCAAGCTGCTGGACGACTATCGCGGCATGACCTTCTGCACGTTGCGCAACTATCACGACGTCGGTCCGAGGATCGCGAAGGCCCTCGGCGGCGACAACGGCTACTCGCTCGCGGCCTACGGGACGGTGATGGGGGCGGGCAATCCATACATCTATCCCGACAACCTGCCGCGCATCAACGCCCACGGCGGGCCCGAGGGTCGGCCCGGGTGCTGGCAGAAGGTCACCTACGACCTGTGGCCGCACCCGTATCTGGTGATGGACACCGGCTACAGCATTGCGCCCTACAACCACATCGACCTCGGCCAGCCCATCGCCATCGACTATGTGTGGGGTCGTCAGATCGGCGAGCTCACGATCAATCCCTGAACGTCGAGGTGACGGCCAGGGCCGCCACCGCTCCTGCCTCGTTGATCGCAAGATGAGCGAGCATCGGCGCGGCGAGACTTCCCGAGCGGTCGTACAGCCAGCCGAACGCCCAGCCCGCCGCTGCGGTGACGAGCACCGTTCCGACGATCGATTCACCGGCTCCGCGGGCGTCGTCGACGTGCGACAGCCCGAACGCCGTCGCCTGCAGAACGCGGCCCCACTTCAGCCCAACGGCCTGTGTCGCAACGGTTCCCAACGCGCCCCGGAACGCGGCCTCTTCCGACCACACCGTGCCGATCGGGATGCGCACCAACAGCCATGCGACGACGGGCCGTGGCAGCTCGCGCTGGTTCATGCTGCGGCGAATGGGTGGCACCGTCGTGGACGACGCCACCGCCACCGCCACTGCACCGGCGACTGCGAGACCTAGTCGCACGCCGCGCCTCACCGCAGGTGGCCGAAGCCCTAGCGGCGCGTCGGTCGTCGCGACGAGTGCTCCGCCGAGCGCCGCGTGGACGGGGACCAGCCAGCGCGGCGGGAGCCTCGGCGCCACCACACCGTTCCATCCGACCAGAGCGACCGCCAGTGTCAGCGCCCGAATTCGACTGGGCAGCATCAGTATTCGCCCCCGACCTGCTGCAGCGCTGCCCGCACCCGCTCCGTGTCCGCCGTCGTCCAGCCGTCCGGGGGGATGACGCCTGCCCAGCCGTCGAGCACGGAGTCGCCGTAGTTGTGCCCGTGCCCGGCGGGGATGCCGGAAGCGTTGGTCATGTCTGCACTGACCTGCCAGAAGGTGACGATCGGGTACCACCGCATCGACGTCGTACGGTCTAGCCCCGCCGGCTCGACGAGCCAGTCCGGGCGGGAGAACACCAGCCTCGGTGACCACCACACGATCGGGTCGGAGGCGTGCTGCAGGAACAACACCCTGGTGCCCTCCCACTCCGGCTTCGTGATCTCGGCGATGTCGGCGCTGTCGATCGCTTGCGAGAAGCGCACCGTGCGGCCGTTGTCGTAACGCGGCTCGACCTCCGGTGTTCCGGGATCTCGCCGCTGCACGAGTCCACTCCACAGCGAGCTCTCGTTCGGCGGGCCCACCCACAGCACGGCCGAGAAGTTCCTCCGCGCGACGTCGGGGAGCCACGGGAACGCACCCTGACCCGCCAGCGACCCGAGGCTCTCCCCGTAGAGCACCAGCTTGGGCCTGCGGTCGGGAGGGAGGCGTGACCAGCGATCGTGGACGACGTCGATGAGAACCCGGCCCGATTCGACGGACTTCTCCCGGTCCCCGAGGAACGAGATCCAGCTGGGCAGATACGAATACTGCACGCCGACGAGCGCAGTGTCCCCGTTGTACATGGTCTCGATCGCTCTGGCGGCGACCGGATTGATCCATCCCGTCCCCGTGGTGGGCACGATGACGAGGAGCTTGCGGTCGAACGCGCCGGTGCGCATCAGCTCGCGGACGATGACCTCCGCCCTGGCCCCGTCGGAGTCGGCGGTCTCCAGTCCCGCATACACGCGGATCGGCTCCTTGGCGGGACGGCCGTTGAGTCTGCTGAGCTCGGCCACGTGCGGTCCGGTCGCGACGAAGTTGCGGCCCTGGAATCCGAGGGTGTCCCACGGCGCAAGAGACGCAGGGCTTCCCGACTTCTCGGGCTCCGTGGGCTCGGAGACGCCGACGCGTGTCGTGTAGTTCTGCGGTTGGAACACCCGGCTGGCACCGACCAGGAAGCCGCGGTAGAGCACGCCGTTGACGAGGGTGATCACCAGTACGACGACGATCGCCGTCCCGATGAACATGGCAACCTCCTGGTGGAGGTGCCAGCGCCGGATGAACACTCTGGCAAGGAGTTTGATCGCATCGTAGAGCACCCTGGTCACGCCCACGCACGTTCCGCCGACCAGCACGGCGGCCACGAGCGTGCGCAGGTATCCCAACGTGGTGGGCCCGTCGATGCCCATTTCGGCCGACACCTGGCGCTGCCAGGCGGCGGCGGGAATGAGCATCGACACGCACACGACGATCGAGACGACGACGATACCGAACTTCATCTCGTTCAGCGTCTTCTTGGGCGGTGGCCACCACTGTCGATGGTGTAACGCAATGCGGTGGAACACCTTTGCAAGCACGACGCCGATGGCATAGCCGATCGACGCGGTGATGCCTCCGATCAAACCCTGGAACAGCCAGTCCCGTGGGAGCAGCGATGGCGTCAGTGATAGGCAGAAGAACACGGTAGCGACGGCGACGCCGCCGAAGTCGAGGCGGACCAGGCTCCACGCCCAGACCAGTAGCGCATGGCGCTCCTCAATCACCCGAACAGTCCGGGCAGCACGCCCTCCGACGTGCGGCGCAGCTCGTCGAGGCTCACGGAGAACTGGCCCTGGACTTCGATGGACTGGCTACCCTCGTCGACCACACCGATGCGTTCGGCGGGCAGGCCGCGCGCCTCGCACATGGCGCGGAACCTGCTCTCCTCGGTGCGTGGGACGGCGACGAGCACCCGCCCCGAGGATTCGGAGAACAAGAAGGTGAACGGGTCGGCATCCTCGGGAAGGACGAGGCGACAACCGGTTTCGCCGGCCATCGCGGCCTCGACGACGGCCTGGACGAGCCCGCCCTCGGACAAGTCGTGCGCAGCGGAGATCAGCCCGTCCCGGGACGCCGCGACCAGCACCTCGGCGAGCAGTTGCTCGCGGGCCAGGTCGACCTTCGGCGGCAGGCCGCCGAGGTGATCGGCGGTGACCTGGGCCCAGATGGAACCGTCGAACTCGTCGCGAGTGTCTCCAAGCAGGATCAACGTCTCGCCCGGCTCGGTGCCGAAGGCCGTGGGCACACGTCGCCTCACGTCGTCCAGGACGCCGAGCACGCCGACGACCGGGGTGGGCAGGATCGCGGTCGTACCGGTCTGGTTGTAGAAGCTCACGTTGCCACCGGTGACCGGAATACCCAGTGCCGCACAGCCATCGGCGAGTCCACGCACGGCCTGAGAGAACTGCCACATGACGCCGGGATCCTCGGGCGAGCCGAAGTTCAGACAGTTGGTGACGGCGACCGGCGTGGCGCCGGTGACTGCGACGTTGCGATAGGCCTCGGCCAGTGCCAGCTGGGCACCGGTGTACGGATCGAGGAACGTATACCGCCCGGACGCGTCAGTGGAGATGGCGACGCCGCGGCCGGTGGCCTCGTCGATGCGTAGCACGCCACCGTCGGCATGCTCGGCGAGGACGGTGTTGCCGCGGACGTAGCGGTCGTACTGCTCGGTGATGAACGCGCGGCTGCAGAGATGCGGACTTCCCAGCAGCGCAAGCAGAGTCGCGCGCAGCTCGTCACCCGTTGAGGGCCGCGGCAGCGCCGCGGACGTGTCGGCGTTCAAGGCGTCCTGCGTGTCGGGCCTCGCCACCGGGCGTTCGTAGATCGGGCCTTCGTGGGCGACGGTCCTGGGCGGCACGTCGACGACGGTTTCGCCGTTCCAGGTGATCTGCAGCCGGTCGCCGTCGGTGACTTCGCCGATGACGGTGGCGAGCACCTCCCACTTGCGGCACACCGCCATGAAGGCGTCCACGTTCTCCGGCGCCACGACCGCGCACATGCGTTCCTGCGACTCGCTGGCCAGCACCTCCGCGGGGGTCATGAACTTCGCCCGCAGCGGCACCCTGTCCAGTTCGATCGCCATGCCGCCGTCGCCGGCGGATGCGAGTTCAGAAGTGGCGCAGGACAATCCCGCACCGCCGAGATCCTGAATGCCGATCACCAGCCCCGCCGCGTATAGCTCGAGGCAGCATTCGATGAGGACCTTCTCCATGAAGGGGTCACCGACCTGGACCGACGGCAGCTTCTTGCGGCCCGGACCCTCGCCCTCGTCCCCACCGAAAGTCTCCGACGCGAGCACCGACACGCCGCCGATGCCGTCGAGCCCGGTGCGGGCGCCGAACAGGATGATCTTGTTGCCGGCACCCGACGCGAAGGCCAGATGCAGGTCCTCCTTGCGGAGCACCCCGACGCACAGCGCATTCACCAGTGGGTTGCCCGCGTAAGAGGGGTCGAAGACGGTCTCGCCGCCGATGTTGGGCAGGCCGAGGGAGTTTCCGTAGCCGCCGACGCCGCGGACGACACCGTCGAGCACGCGACGGGTGTCGGGCGCGTCGGCGGCGCCGAAGCGCAGCTGATCCATCACCGCGACCGGGCGGGCGCCCATCGCCATGATGTCGCGGACGATGCCGCCGACACCGGTGGCCGCGCCCTGATACGGCTCGACGTAGGACGGGTGGTTGTGCGACTCGACCTTGAAGGTCACCGCCCAACCGTCGCCGATGTCGACGACGCCCGCGTTCTCACCGATGCCCGCGAGCATGCCCGCACGCATCTCGTCGGTCGTGGTCTCGCCGAAGTAGCGCAGATGCACCTTCGAGGACTTGTAGGAGCAGTGTTCGCTCCACATCACCGAGTACATGGCGAGCTCGGCGTCGGTGGGCCGGCGGCCGAGGATGCCGCGGATCCGCTGGTACTCGTCGTCCTTGAGACCGAGTTCACGGAACGGCTGCGGCTGATCGGGGGAGGTAGATGCTTGCTCGACAGTGTCCACTTCGTGGGAGAACCCGGACGTCACGGAGCCATTCTATTGGCTTCGGCCCGGTGGGACGCACGGGCGGCCATCTCGGCCGCGATTGCCCGGTCGGTCAGCCACCCGCGACACAGAACGCATTGCCCTCCGGGTCGGCGAGCACCACCCATTCGAAGTCATCGCCGAAACTGTTGCGTTCGACTTCCCGGGCACCGAGCTCGACGACCCGGGCCACCTCGGCCTCCATGTCGGCGGTGTGCAAGTCCAGGTGCGCCTTGTTCTTTCCGGGCGTCGGGTCGGGCACCCGCTGGAAGCCGATTGGGGTCCCACCTTCACGGGCCACCAGGACGAATTCTCCTGGTACCACCGCGTTGACCTCACCTGCCAACACGCCGGCCCACCAGGCAGCGAGACCATCGGGATCGGTGCAATCGAACGTGAACGTAGCTATGTCGAGACTCATGGGTTAGACGCTAGATCACCCCGGTGACAGAAATGCGTGCAGCGCGGCGGAGTAGGCGGAGACGTCCGTCGCGCCCATCAGTTCGCGCGCCGAGTGCATCGCCAGTTGCGCCGCACCGACGTCGACCGTCGGGATTCCGGTGCGCGCCGCCGTCATGGGCCCGACCGTCGACCCACACGGCAGGTCCGCGCGATGCTCGTACCGCTGCATCGGCACTCCCGCCTGGGCGCACGCCAGCGCGAACGCCGCCGCGGTGCGACCGTCGGTGGCGTAGCGCAGATTGGGCTGCACCTTGAGCACCGGCCCGGCGTTGACCTCGATGAGGTGGCTGGGCTCGTGCCGCTCGGGGTAGTTGGGATGGGTGGCGTGGGCCATGTCCCCCGAGGCCACCATCGAGCCGGACATGCGGCGCAGGAAGTCCTCTCGCACACCGCCTGCGGCCAGTGTGATGCGCTCCAGCACCGTCGGCAGAAGCTCGGACTGCGCACCGTGATCGGACATCGAGCCGACCTCCTCGTGGTCGAACAGCGCGAGCACCGGCAGATGCTCCCCGGGTTCGGCGGCCAGGAACGCCTCCAAACCCGCGTAGCAGGTGCCCTGGTTGTCGAGGCGGGGGGCGCTGACCAGATCGCGATCGGGGCCGATCAGAGTCGACGGGGTGAGGTCGTGGGTCATCAGATCAGCGGCGAGAACCGCGCCGGGGTCCACGCCCGCGCGCTCGGCGACGTAGTCGACGAACGGCCGGGACCGGTCGCCGACGCCCCAGACGGCGTTGACGTGGCGCTGCGGATCCAGGGACACGCCCTTGCGGTCGTCGGACAGGTGGATCGCCAGCTGCGGAACCCGCAGAATCGGATCGTCGATGCGCACCAGCACGTCGTCGACGCCGGCAGATCCCCGCAGCGACAGCCTGCCGCTGATGCCGAGGTCGCGATCCAGCCACGAGTTCAGCCAGGCGCCGCCATACGGTTCCAGTGCCACCACCTGCCACCCCGACACGAACCGGTCGGGGTGCTGCTTGACCCGCAGGTTCGGGCTGTCGGTGTGCCCGCCGACGATCCGGAACGGCGCCGCTGCGTCGGCCGACTTCCACGCGACGAGCGAACCGGCCCGGACGGTGAAGTAGCCGCCACCTTCGGATGGCCATGCCTCGCCCTCGGTCAGTTCGGTGAAGCCCGCCGCGCGCAATCGCTCGGCCGCGGTCGCGCAGACGTGGAACGGCGACGGCGATGCGTCGATGAAGTCGCAGAGACTCTGGGGGCTAGCTGCCATCATTCCATCTTGACCGCCGTTCTCGGCGATGGTGGCGCTCGGGTCCAGATGTGCCTTATCTTGTTCCGCAACCGGTGCTGGCGACATTGACCCCGGCGGCCATCTTCGTGGTTGCGACGATCGACGCGGGCGCTAAGGCGGTGCGCGACGCGCTGGCCGACGTCTCGGGTCTGGTGCGCGCCATCGGCTTCCGGGATCCGACGAAGCAGCTGTCGGCGGTGGTCTCGATCGGCTCCGACGCGTGGGACCGGCTGTTCTCCGGTCCCCGGCCGGCCGAACTGCACCCGTTCGTCGAGTTGCACGGGTCGCGCCATCACGCCCCGTCCACTCCTGGCGACTTGCTGCTCCACATCCGGGCGGAGTCACTGGACGTCTGCTTCGAGTTGGCGGGGAAGATCGTCGGGTCGATGGCGGGCGCCGTCACGGTCGTCGACGAGGTGCACGGGTTCAAGTTCTTCGACAACCGCGACCTGATGGGGTTCGTCGACGGCACCGAGAACCCGGACGGGCCGGTGCGCGTGCACGCCACCCAGATCGGTGACGAGGACCCGGACTTCGCCGGCGGCTGCTACGTCCACGTGCAGAAGTACCTGCACGACATGGGCGCGTGGAACTCGCTTTCCACCGAGGAGCAGGAACGGGTGATCGGCCGCACCAAACTCGACGACATCGAGTTGAGCGACGACGTGAAACCGGCCAACTCCCACCTGGCGCTCAACGTGATCTCCGACGACGACGGCAACGAGCTGAAGATCCTGCGACACAACATGCCGTTCGGCGAGATCGGCAAGGCGGAGTTCGGCACGTATTACATCGGTTGCTCGCGCACCGCCGCGGTAACGGAGCGGATGCTGCGCAACATGTTCATCGGTGACCCGCCCGGCAACACCGACCGGATACTGGACTTCTCTACTGCGATCACCGGGTGCATGTTCTTCACCCCGACCGCGGACTTCCTCGACGACCCGCCGCCGCTGCCCGGCGACGAGGCCGCCGCGACACCGCCCGCACCCGCCAAGACTTCAAACCCCACCGGCTCCCTGTCGATCGGCAGTCTGAAAGGACATCCCCAATGAACAACCTCTATCGCGAACTGGCGCCGATCACCGAAGGCGCCTGGGGTGCAATCGAATTAAGGGCCACCCGGACCTTCAAGCGACACATCGCCGGGCGCCGGGTGGTCGACGTCAGCGAGCCGGGCGGGCCCGTGACAGCGGCGATCAGCACCGGTCACCTGGTCGACGTCACGCCCCCGGGGGAGGGCGTGGTGGCCCACCTTCGCGAGAGCAGGCCGCTGGTGCGGTTGCGGGTGCCGTTCACCATCTCGCGCACGGACGTCGACGACGTCGAGCGTGGCTCACAGGACTCCGACTGGGATCCGGTCAAGGAGGCCGCCAAGCAGCTGGCGTTCGCCGAGGACCGCGCGATTTTCGAGGGCTACGAGGCCGCGCAGATCGGAGGCATCCGCAAGTGCAGCTCCAACCCCGCACTGGCGCTGCCGTCGGATCCGCGGGAGATCCCCGACTACATCGCCCAGGCGTTGAGCGAGTTGCGGCTAGCCGGCGTCGACGGGCCGTACTGCGTGCTGCTGTCGGCCGACGTCTACACGCAGGTCAGCGAAACCACCGAGCACGGTTATCCGATCCGAGAACACCTGAACCGGCTGATCGACGGCGAGATCATCTGGGCGCCTGCGATCGACGGCGCGTTCGTGTTGTCCACCCGCGGCGGCGACTTCGATCTGCAGCTGGGCACCGACGTGTCGATCGGCTACCTGTCGCACGACGCCGCGAGCGTGCAGCTGTACCTCGAGGAGACGCTGACGTTCCTCTGCTACACCGCGGAGGCCTCGGTCGCCCTCACCCCCTAACCTTTCCGCGAGACCCCCTCACCTTCCCGCGAGCGTGCGTTTCTGCTGGCGACACGCCGGGTCAAAATCCAACTCGACGCACACTCGCGGCGACCTGTCGAGGATATGGAATAGATATTCCATTACTGGGCTTGTGGTAAATGGCTTCACCACAACGTCAACGCCCAGGAGGCGAGTCCCATGACCAACACACTTACGGGAAAGACCGCACTAGTAACCGGTGCCACCGCAGGCATCGGTTACGCCATCGCGACCCAGCTGGCCGCGGAAGGTGCCGAGGTCGTCGTCCACGGCCGCAATGGGGAGCGCGGCGCGAAGACCGTTCAAGACATCGAAAATGCGGGCGGAAAAGCACGTTTCGTCGCTGCTGACGTATCCGTCGCCGACGACGTCCGTCGCTTGGCCGACGAGGCAGGCGCGGTGGACATCTTGGTGAACAACGCGGGTATCTACCGGTTCGCGCCGACGTTCGACACCGTCGACGCCGACTTCGACGACCAGATCAACACCAACCTGCGGGCGCCCTACCTCCTGGTGCAGAAGCTGGTACCCGGGATGATCGCGCGTGGTGGCGGTTCGGTGGTCAACGTGACGACCGTCGTGGCGAGCTCGCCTGCAGCAGGCGCGGGCATCTACGGCGCCAGCAAGGCAGCGCTCGAGTTGCTCACCAAGCTGTGGGCCGACGAGTTCGGCAGCCAGGGAGTGCGGGTCAACGCGGCCGCTCCCGGTCCCACGCAGACCCTGGGTACCGCGAATTTCGAGGGTGACCTGATCGAGGGCCTTGGCCGGACGACGGCCCTCGGCCGTACCGCTGACCCCGACGAGATCGCCAACGCGGTCACCTTCTTGGCCTCACCGGGGGCGAGCTACGTCAACGGCGCGATCCTGACCATCGGCGGTGGGGCGCTGGCGATCCGCCCGGCCGCCTAACGCGTGCGACTTCGGCGTGGTCGGTTGCGTTCAGCGCGACCGGCCACGCCGAAGTCGCACGCGTTAGGCCGGCGCCACCAGCGTCGTATGCACCCTCCACACGTCCTTGCCCTCGCTCTGCGTTTCGCCCGGGAGCGACCAGATCTGGTCGCAGGTCGTCAGGTCGAACGCGCGGGCCGCCGTTCCATCGCCGCCCAGCACGGCCACGTCGCCATCCGAAGCGATGTACGAGTAATCGAAACCCTCGATGTCACATGTCTTCCCCTGCGAACCGCTTCGCAAGTCGTACTGCTGCCAACTCTGCTCATCTCCACCCGTGGTGACGAACAGGCGCTCTCCGATGACACGCGTATAGCGCATCGGTATCGACCTCGGGAGTTCGAGGAGTCTGCGACCGTCGAGAGCGAGAACGACGTCCGTCGACGCCGTCTGCACCAACGGGATGTCCCGCGAACCGGTGAGAATAGTGCCTTCGAGGTCCTGTTGACCCGATGCATGGCCGGACGCATCGAAGAAGGCCACCCGATCCGAAAAGGGGTTGCCGGTGGCTGAGTATTCGTATCCGAACCCACCGGGGTAGACGAAGGCCAGTCCGAATAATCCACTCTGTGGCAGTACGGGTTTCACTGCTTGGCCGTCCGCGACCGAGAAGACGACGTTCGTCGAGGAGTAAGCGGCCCCGCCCTGAACGGCTATCGGCTGCGGCGGGGTGTCGTGTTCAAATCCTTCTGCTGGGAAAGGTTTCCGTCGCCCGGGGCGAACCACGTGAGCTCGGCCTGCGCACCCACCCCGTAAGCGCCCTCACCGCCCACCGTGGCGACGGCGTAATCACCGGATTGTTCCACGAAGGGGTGGTTCCGAGTCGTCGATATTCGTAGTTCCGTAGGGCCGTCGAAGATCGACGTTCCGCGCTCGGTGTCGACCACCCACGCCCGCGCCGGCTTGTTGGGGTCACGGTCTTGACGTATACACAGCACCATCGTCGGGCCGTTGACGAAACAGTTGAACGCCAGGGCATCATCGGATCGACCGAGTTCGACCGGAGCGAAGGCGCGGCGGCCGGTTGCTACGTCGATCCCCACCAACCACCAGCCCGTACCCGTGATTCCGAGAATGTACCCGTGATCACCAACGTTCCCGATGATCTTGGGGATCGTGCCGGGCGGCAGACCGAGCTCATGCGACGAGGTCTTCCAACCCGGCACGGGTTCCTTCCGCATCGATGACGTCAGCATCACCTGCGCCGGAAGACCAAGGGGCGGAGCCGATTGCGGTTGATCAACCGGGTGGCGCGTCGTCACGTAGACCATGACCGTCACCGCTACGACGACTACCACCGCCAGCACGGAGCCGAGAATCCACCACCCGCGAACGCGCGACGACGGCACTACGCCTTACCCTCCAACTTGGCGAGTCGCTCGATCGCCCGACCATCAGTGAGTTCGTCGCGCTGGTCGGGGTTCACCCAGTAGTAGCGCACCAGTCGACGGAGGGCGTCGCCGCCAGGGGTGTACGAATCGATTGCCTGCGTACGGGTCCGCCCGTCACGGAACTTCACGAAAAGGGTAGCCCTCAATGGTGGTGGCTTACCGGGTCGGCGGTCCGCGATGTCCGCTACTTCATCCCACTCGCCGTGCACTGACGACACACCCTGCCCCAGCTCGAAACCGTCCGCCGTCAGTCGCTGGAAGCTCAACCCACCGCGCTTGAACATCTGCCACAGGTTCACGATCCCGGTGAGTGCAACACCAATCGCGACGATGGTGAACATTCGCTGATTGCCGTACGGCAGCGGAATGTCGATACGGCCCTGCGGAGTGAAGATCGCGTATGTCGCCATGGCGGCGACCGCCGCAACCGTTGCCCATTGCAGAAGGCCGTCCACGGCACGATCGGGCCGGATGGTCGTTCCCTGGTCGCCGAACTCCGCCCGGGGACTCACTCTGCCGCGAATGACCAACACCAAGGACGCCTCCAGTCCGACGAACGCCAACGCAAGCCCCAGTACCACGACCACCGTGAGATATTCGCCGCGTCCGAGAGAGATGACGGCCCAAACCAAACACAAGACCGCGAATGCGTTCACCGCGGCGAAGTAGAACGCCAACACCAAGAAGTTCTTCACGGTGGGCACACCAAGTCTCCGACGAGTCCACCAAGGTGCCCGAAGCCGAAGCCTGCGGTGCCGCTTGCGATACCCGCCCACACCGGCGCCAGTTCGGGTTGAACCACCGTGAGCATGGCGTCGAAGGCGATGCCGCCTACGATTCCGGCGGACCCCTTCCACGCAGCAACACAAGCATCGTGCTTGGTCTCCGCCGTAGAGATGTCATAGAGCGCCGTCACCACACCCAACGCCGGACCGCCGAACTTTGCACCCGCCTCGATGTTGTCCAGCGTTCGCGCACTCAGCCCCGGTATTCCTTGCCCGGACTGTTTCTCCAAGGCCGTAAGTCCGCCACCGACGACGTCGGGAATGGGTTCGGTGAAGAACCCGTCGGGCAGGACTCCATGTCTTCCGTCCGGTGTCGTCACCGCGCCACTGCACCTACCGTCGGGGGTTCTCGTCATCACGACGGACGTGCCGTCCGACCACCAGACGTTGGTGGTCTGCGTGCCGTCCTCACTTTCCGTCGTCAGAGTGTCCGAGACGTAGTCTCCGTTCTTGTCGTATTGCTGCACCTCAATGCTGCCTTCCGGTAACACGTGCTCGCTCGGCGGCCATCCGCCTTCCGTGGTGATGACCTGTTTGCTGCCGTCCAGCATGTAGACCGTCTTGATGTGGTTCCCAGTTCGCTCATCCGTTGTTTCGGTTGTCGCGCGGACACTCGTCGACAGATCCTCATCGCGGACCATGTTCTGCAACTGCCTTCCGGCATCGGTGCCTGGGTCCGGCGCCTCGTCACCTGGAACCGGCGGCAGGGGGCTGGGAGGTCCCATCCGCGCGACCTTGAACTCAGCGCCCGGACCGGACCGTGCCAACAGCAGGTTCCGGGTGGTGTCTTCGTCGGCCTCACCGACCGCATGCAACAGCTCGTTGATCTCGCCTTGCGCAGCAACCGCTTGCTTCTGCAAGTCGGCTGCGTGCTCGGCCGTCATACCCGCCGGCCGTATAAACACCACCCAATTTTCACTGACGCGCAATTCACTCTCATCGATCGCGTCAGCCTCGCGCAGGAGATTGGTTCTCGCTGTCCCGATCGACGTGCTGCCGTCACTCAGCGCCTTCGCCACTGCCGTGGTGTAGTCCAGAAAACGCGACGAGCGGGCTACCGCCCGCCCGAACATGTCCTTCGCCGCATCGTGCGCAGCGCCTCTCCAGGTACGGCCCTCATCCATCCGGCCGATGCCGTCGTCGAGTTGCCGCACGTTCCGGTAGATCGATTCGCCAGCATCGGCGATCGAGTTGGCGCCTGCCAACAACGACTCGGGATTCCAGCTGATCAATCGCGGACGGGACGGCAACACGCGTCAGAACAATCCCTTGAAATCGTCCGCGAGAGCACCGTCCTCGACCTCGTACCGGTCGCCGGCGCCGCGAACGGCCACACCCATTGCAGAGACATCCTTGATGATGTCGGTCGCCGCCAGCGAGACGTGGTCTCCGACCTGACACGTGGCCCACTGGGTCTCCGAGCCAGGCAGTCCGTTGGCCGCAGTATTGGCCTTGCCCTGGAGATCGATGCCGCTCATCGCCACAGTCGCCGTATCCACCCGGTCTGCAAAGGCTCGCAACAGCTCCGGATTGACCAGCATCAACGCCCCCCGCGTCAGTAAAGGTCAGCCAGAACCGCTAGCCAACAAGTCTTTTGACCGTAACACCCGATCTCGGGCCTACCGCGCAGCAGTTCGAGCGGAGCGGCGCCTACGCCGCGAGCACCGCATCCAGCGCCGAGTAGAACAGCCCGAGCCCGTCGTCGGACGGCCCAGTCAACGCCTCGGTCGCGTGCTCGGGGTGCGGCATCAGGCCGACTACCCGACCGTTGGCCGAACTGATGCCCGCGATGTTGCGCAGCGAACCGTTCATGTTCTCGCGGTAGCGGAAGACGACGCGATCCTCGCCCTCCAACTCGTCGAGCACGGCATCGGAAGCCACGTAGCGGCCCTCGCCCGACTTCAGCGGGACCAACAGGTCGGCGCCTTTCTCGAAGCGGGTGGTCCACGCCGACGAGGTCGATGCCACCTCCAGCCACACGTCGCGGCACACGAAGTGCAGACCGGCGTTGCGGGTCAATGCACCCGGCAGCAGTCCCGCTTCACACAGCACCTGAAAACCGTTGCATATCCCCAACACCGGCATCCCGCGCCCTGCGGCGGCGATCACCTCGCCCATCACCGGCGCGAACTTGGCGATCGCTCCGCACCGCAGGTAGTCACCGTAGGAGAACCCGCCGGGGACGACGACCGCGTCCACCCCCTTGAGGTCGGCGTCGGCGTGCCAGAGGTCGACCGACTCCGCGCCGGTCAACCTCACCGCGCGCGCAGCGTCGACGTCGTCGAGCGTCCCTGGGAACGTGACGACCCCGACCCGGGCGGTCACTGCTCCTCCCGGCTGACGGTCCAATCCTCGATGACGGTGTTCGCGAACAGCGACTCGGCGATCTCGGTGAGCGTCTCGTCACTCACGGTGTCGTCGACCTCGAGCTCGAAACGCTTGCCCTGCCTGACATCTGAGATTCCCGAAACGCCGAGGCGGCCCAGTGCTCCGACGATGGCCTGACCCTGCGGGTCGAGAATCACCGTCTTGGGCATCACGTGCACTACGACGCGGGCCACGCGCGGCTCCTGTCTTTGGAGAAGATTGCTCGGCGCTCACTCTACCGGCGGCGCGGCACGCCACAATGTACCCATGCAACTGACGCACTTCGGCCACTCCTGTCTGCTGGCGAACTTTCGAGAAGGCGCTGACGAAACCACCGTGCTGTTCGACCCGGGGAACTTCTCGCACGGCTTCGAGGGAGTCACTGGTCTGTCGGCCATCCTGATCACCCATCAGCACCCCGATCACGCCGACGTAGCGCGTCTGCCAGCGCTGATCGACGCCAACCCGCAGGCCGCGCTGTACGCCGACCCGATGACCGCAGCCCAGCTCGGCGGGGCGTGGCAGGTCGTCAACGCCGGCGACGCGTTCACCGTGGGCCACCTCTCCGTCCGCGGCGTCGGCGGCACCCACGCGGTGATCCACCCCGAAATTCCGGTGATCGACAACATCTCGTACCTGATCGGGGACGAAGGTCATCCCGCCCGGCTGATGCATCCCGGCGACGCGCTGTTCACTCCCGGTGAGCCGGTCGAGGTGCTCGCCACCCCGGCCGCGGCGCCGTGGATGAAGATCTCCGAGGCAGTCGACTACCTGCGGGCGGTGGCGCCGACGCACGCCGTGCCCATCCACCAGGCGGTGGTGGCCAAGGAGGCGCGTGGCATCTACTACGGACGACTGTCGGAGATGACCGACACCGACTTCCAGGTACTGGAGGAGGAGAACGGCAGGTACTTCTAGGTGAAGGCCGCAAAACGGCTGGCATTCACCGGTCACATCGCGGGCCTCGGCACGGGCATCGGCGACGTGATGGTGCAGACTGCCGACGGTGAGCGCATCTTGCTGGCACCCACCGAGCAGATCGCCGAATTCGTCTCTTCTACTTATACTTTCGACTCCACCGAGATCGGTCCGGTCAGCGCGCAGCACACAGTCGACGGGTTCTCGGTCTCGGCACCGGGCCTCGACGTGGCGGGCCGGTTGGGCGGGCCTGCGGTGGGTGCCGCGACGGCTTGCGACCGCGCCGATGTGGCTGCGGGTCATCGATCCCGTCGCGTCCCGGCTGATCCCCGGGTGCGCACCGCGGGCAGTGCGGGCAAAGGCCGCCGTGAGTACTACGGGGTGCGACGGACCAGGCGGATCGCCGACGTCGACGGCACCTTCCGCGGCGTGGACCTTGGCGGGCTCGCCCCGCTGTATCCGCCCTCCGCTTCGGGTTCTCATCGGCTCCGACGACTCCGCAGATGGTCTCGGTGACGACGACGATCGATCTGCCTGCGCGCTAGCCGGTGTCGCGCACCGCGGCCCGGCCTGCGGCGCGACCGGAGAATACGCAGCCGCCGAGGAAGGTGCCTTCGAGTGACCGGTAGCCGTGCACTCCGCCGCCCCCGAAGCCGGCCGCCTCGCCCGCGGCGTACAGCCCGTCGAAGGCTGTCCCGTCGGGCTTCAGCACTCGGGAGTCGAGGTCGGTCTCCAGCCCGCCCAACGACTTTCGCGTCAGGATGTGGAGTTTGACCGCGATCAGCGGGCCTGCCTTCGGGTCGGTGATCCGGTGCGGTGCGACGACGCGGGCGACTCGGTCGGCCAGATAGTTGCGTGCACCGCGGATGGCCGTCACCTGGCTGTCCTTGGTGTACCTGTTGGCGACTTCGCGGTCACGGGCCGTCACCTCGGCCTCGACCACGCCGTAATCCAGCGGTTCGACGTCGGGTACGTCGTTCATCCTGGCGACCAGGGCCCGCAGCGTCATGGCCGACACGAAGTCGACGCCGCGGTCGACGAATCGTTGCACCGGCGGTGGAGGACCCGGCCGCAACCGCGACAAGACCTTGCGCAAATCGCGTTCGGTGAGGTCGGGATTCTGCTCTTGCCCCGACAGCGCGAACTCCTTCTCGATGATCCGCGCGTTGAGCACGAACCACGTGTAGTCGTGCCCCGTCTTGGCGATGTACTCGAGCGTGCCGAGGGTGTCGAAGCCCGGGTACAGGGGCGCGGGCAGACGCCGCCCGGTCGCGTCGAGCCAGATGGAAGACGGTCCCGGGAGGATCCGGATGCCGTGCTTGGGCCAGATGGGGTCGTAGTTGGTGATGCCCTCGGTGTAGTGCCACATCCGGTCGCCGTTGATGAGGTTCGCGCCGGCGGACTCGGTGATGCCGAGCATCCGCCCGTCGACGTGTGCGGGAACGCCGCTGAGCAACTGGTCGGGTACCCGACCCATTCTGGCCGGCCAGTTCTTGCGGACCAGGTCGTGGTTGCCGCCGATGCCACCACTGGCGACGATGACGGCCGGTGCGCGAAACTCGAACTCGCCGATCGTGTTTCGCGTAGATGCGACGCCGCGCGAATCGGCCGACGGCTCCAGCACCGCGCCGCGCACCCCGGTGACCGCACCCTCCTCGACGATCAGTTCGTCGACGCGGTGTCGATACGCGAACCGCACCTTGGCACCGGCGGCCAGGAGTTGCCGGGCGAAGATTTCGACGATTCCTGGCCCGGTGCCCCAGGTGACGTGGAAGCGCGGCACCGAATTGCCATGCCCGCGAGCGTCGTAGCCGCCGCGTTCGGCCCACGCCACCAGCGGGAAGGTTCGCAGCCCACGCTCCCGCAGCCAGCTGCGCTTCTCCCCCGCCGCGAAGTCGACGTAGGCATGCGCCCACTGCAGCGGCCAGTGGTCTTCGGGCCGGTCGAAACCCGCGGTGCCCAGCCAGTCCTGCAACGCGAGCTCGTGGCTGTCGCGGATGCCCAACCTGCGCTGCTCGGGACTGTCCACGAAGAACAGCCCGCCGAACGACCAGTAGGCCTGGCCGCCCAGGTTCGCGGCGTTCTCCTGGTCGACGACGAGGACCGAGCGACCCTTGTCCAGCACCTCGCAGGCGGCCACCAGCCCGGCGAGCCCGGCTCCGACCACGATGACGTCAGCATCAGCCATGGAAGGCCACCTTAGCCGTCCGAGTTCAGGCGGCGTCCGTCACATCCGTCTGCGCGGGCTTGGGTTCCCACCGGTACACGGCCGGTGCGCACCGATGGAGCAGGGCAAGGTCGATTGCGTCCAGCATCGCCTGGCGTGGACCCGATCGCCGCAGCTGCCCGGCGGCCACGGCGACGCGGACGGTGCCGGCGCGACGCGCGATGCGTTCGGCAGAGAGCACCAACGTGCGGCACCACCACGATTCGGTGAGGAAGCCTTCGCCGATGCCGACGACCCTGGCGCGCGACGTCGTCCCGCGTACCAGATCGGTGACGCCGCTCAGCTCCGCGACGACGCGAAAGCCGTTGCGCGGCAGTGCTATGACGGTCCCCTGCGAGACCGTCCAGCCCGGCGCGGTGAACAGTCGCGTACGCAGACCAAGATGCTCGAGAACGCGGTCGGCGCCCATCAGCCGCAGGTTGGCCTCGTGTGCTTGCAGCGTCGCGAACTCGCCGCGACGCTTCTTGGTTGCCGCCTCGTCGTATCCGTGTAGGACGACTGCGTCTCCCTCGGCGCGACAACGCGTGAGCCACTCGACGGTCGGGGCGTCCCGATCGAGCCGGTAACCGCCCTTGAGCCGAGGCGCGACCAGGAACGACGCAGGCACGTCGCGCGCCGCGAGCTCTTCGCGGAACGCGTCCACGTCGGCCAACGTGCGGTCCCTGATCCCGGAGATCGAGACGATCAGTTCTCCAGCCACGCAACGCAGTATGGCAACGCCAGGTGTGCAGAAGGTGTCAGACACGTGGGCGCGAGTTGACGATCAGGGGCCGCTACCGGGGCAGGACGGCCGCGATGGCGCTGATCACCTCTGGCGCATCGGGCTCGGTACGCGGGCGGAACCTGTCGACGATCTCGCCGCCCGTCGCCAGCAGGAACTTCTCGAAGTTCCACTGCACGTCGCCCGCCTCGCCGTCGGCGTCGGGGGTCTTGGTCAGTTCGGCGTACAGCGGGTGCCGGTCGGCGCCGATGACGTCGGCCTTCGCCAGCAACGGGAACGTCACGCCGTAAGTCGTCGAGCAGAAGGACTGAATCTCCTCCGCCGTGCCCGGCTCCTGGCCCATGAACTGGTTGCACGGCACGCCGATCACCGTCAGCCCGCGATCGCCGTAGTCCTTGGCCAGCCGTTCCAGCGCGGTGTACTGCGGCGTCAGACCGCACTTGCTGGCGACGTTGACCACCAGCACGGCACCGCCGGCGTAGTCAGCCAGTGTCGTGGGCTTGCCGGAGAGCGTGGTGAGAGCGATGTCGGTCACGGGCTGATTCATGACCGAGACGTTACCGCCGCACTTTGGCCGTGGCCGCCCGGACAACCGATCGCTAGGCTTGCTAAGTGGTACATCGCTCGCTCGATCCCAAGCCCCGGAGCGCCGTGCCGTCTGCGGCGGCACCCCCCGACAACCCGACACTCGACGACTACCCCGACAAGCTCGACGCCGCGCTGCTGCGGATCGCAGGCGTGTGCGTGCTGGCAGCGGTGATGGCGATTCTCGACACTACGGTCGTCAGCGTCGCGCAGCGAACGTTCATTCGGGAGTTCGAGTCGACCCAGGCGGTCGTCGCCTGGACCATGACCGGCTACACGCTGGCGTTGGCCACCGTGATTCCGCTGACCGGTTGGGCGGCCGACCGTTTCGGCACCAAACGCCTCTTCATTGGCTCGATCGTGTTCTTTACGGTCGGCTCGTTGCTGTGCGCGATGGCCCCGAACATCACGCTACTGATCGCCTTTCGGGTCGTTCAGGGCATCGGCGGCGGCATGCTGATGCCGCTGACGTTCACGATCCTGACGCGAGAGGCAGGACCCAAGCGGCTGGGCCGGTTAATGGCCGTGCTCGGAATCCCGATGCTGTTGGGCCCCATCGGTGGTCCAATTCTGGGTGGCTGGTTGATCGACGCCTACAGCTGGCAGTGGATCTTCCTGATCAACCTGCCGATCGGCGTCATCGCGGTGGTGCTGGCGGGCATCGTCTTCCCCAGGGACTCTCCGCAACCGTCGGAGACGCTGGACGCCGTCGGCATGCTGCTTTTGTCGCCGGGCCTGGCGTCATTCCTCTACGGCGTGTCGTCGATCCCCGGCCGCGGAACCGTTACCGATGTGCACGTGTGGATTCCGGCGTCGATCGGCCTGGCCCTGATCATCGGGTTCGTGTTCCACGCGCTGTTCCGAGCCGATCATCCGTTGATCGACCTTCGACTATTCAAGAACCGAGTGACGACGCTGGCCAACTCGGCGATGTTCCTCTTCGCCGCCGCGTTCTTCGGTGCCGGTCTGCTGTTTCCGAGCTATTTCCAACAGCTTCTCGGCCAGACGCCACTGCAATCCGGGTTGCACCTCATTCCCCAGGGACTCGGCGCCATGCTGACGATGCCGATCGCCGGTCAGTTCATGGACAAACGCGGGCCGGGCAAGATCATCCTGGTTGGCGTGTTCGTGATCGCTTGCGGCATGGGAACATTCGCGTACGGCGTACACGAGCAGGCCGCCTACAACCCCACCCTGCTGATCGGGCTGGCCGTCATGGGCATGGGCATGGGCTGCACGATGATGCCGCTGTCGGGTGCGGCCATCCAGTCCCTCGGGCCGACGCAGGTAGCGCGTGGCTCCACGTTGATCAACGTCAACCAGCAGGTGGCGGGTTCGGTTGGCACCGCGCTCATGTCGGTGATCCTGACCAATCAGTTCAACGGCAGCGCGGCGATCGGGAAGGCGAATGAGGTGTCCTACGCCGCCGAGGCCGTCCGCCAGGGACAACTCGACCCGTCGGCGCTGCCGCCGCCACCGGTCCTGCAGCAGATCGTGGACGCCGCGCGACCCGATCTCTACCACGCGTACTTCGTGGTGTTCGTGGTGGCGGTCGGGCTCGTCTGCCTGACGTTCATCCCGGCGGCGTTCCTGCCGAAGAAGCCGGCGCAGTCGGTTCCCGGCCAGCCGGCCGTGCCGGTGATGGCGCACTAGTCGTCGAACAGGATCCCCGCCAGCCGCTCGACCGTCGCCACCGGATCGCCCGTGGTGTTTCGCCATGGCCGTCTTCTTGGCTCTCGTACTCGGCAGCATTGCCGCCGGCATCGTCGGATGGCTCGGGGTCGTCTACGTCGACGACTGGCCGGCGTCGATCGCCGTCGGCCTGGCCGTCATGTTCGTGATGACCGGCGTCGCGCACTTCGCCCCGTCGATGCGGCGCGACATGATCGCGATCGTGCCGCCCGCCCTGCCCGCGCCGGCACTGCTGGTTAGCGTCACCGGCGTGCTGGAACTGCTCGGCGCCGCGGGACTTCTGTTCCCGCCGACCCGCGTCGCCGCCGCGGTGTGCCTCTTCCTGCCGATGCTGGCGATGTTCGCGGCGAACGTCCACGCGGCGCGGATGGCCCACCCGCCCACGTCGATGGCGTCGCGGCTAGACGTTCGGACGGCGGAAGAGGTGGTCTACCTGGCCGCTGCCGTGGTGGTCGCGGTCGCCGGTGGCTAGCACCCAGGCGTACATGAACGCCGCTTCCTTCCAACGTTCGTAGCGTCCGCTGATTCCGCCGTGACCGGCGCTCATCTCGGTCTTCAAGAGCACCGGGTGGGCATCGGTCTTGCTATGGCGCAGCGCGGCAACCCATTTGGCAGGCTCGACGTAGTACACCCGCGTGTCGTTGAGCGACGTCATGGCCAGGATGGCCGGGTACTCCTTGGCCTCGACGTTCTCGTACGGCGTGTACGACTTCATGTAGTGGTAGACCTCCTCGCTAGCCAGCGGATTGCCCCACTCGTCCCACTCTGTGACGGTCAACGGCAACGACGGATCGAGGATCGTCGTGAGGGCGTCGACGAACGGCACCTGCGCCAGGATCCCTGCGAACAGGTCGGGCGCCATGTTCGCGACCGCGCCCATCAGCAGGCCGCCGGCGCTGCCGCCCATCGCCACCAGGTTCTCGGGTCGCGCCACGTCGGTTCCCACCAGATGTGCGCCCACGGCGATGAAGTCGGTGAAGGTATTTCTCTTGTTCAGCATCTTGCCGTGCTCGTACCACGGCCTACCCATCTCGCCGCCACCCCGCACGTGGGCGATGACGAAGACCATGCCGCGGTCGAGAAGCGACAGTCGCGCGATGGAGAACCGCGGGTCCTCGCAGGACTCGTAGGCGCCGTACCCGTACAGCAGCGTCGGGGCCGGAAACTGCAGTCCCGCACGGTGGATGATGGACACCGGGATCCGCGTCCCGTCGGGCGCAGGCGCCCAGTCCCGCCGCTCGACGTACTCCTCGGGCCGGTAGTCGCCGAGTACCGTCTGCTCACGCAGCATGGTCCGCTCGCCCGTGGCCAGGTCGATGTCGTAGATGCGCACCGGCACGATGAAGGACGTGGTGGCGACGCGCAGCACGGGCGCCGACCAGTTGGGGTTCCCCGACAGCCCCGACGACGTCAACTCCGTCTCGAAGGTGATCTCCTCGGGATGGCCGTAGTTCCCGTCGGATGTGATCGGCCACAACTGAATACGCGGTAGCGCCTCACTGCGGTAGCTGACGACGAGCTGGTTCTCGAACGCGTCGACGGCGTCGAGACGAACGTCCGCACGGTGCGCGATGAGCGTGCGGAAGGCCGTCGGGTCGCTGACGGGCGCCTCGACGAGGGTGAAGTTCTCCGCGCCGTCGTTGTGCAGGATCAGGAAGCGATCCTCGCCGCCGACGACCGCATGTTCGACCGAGTACTCGACGAAGTCGCGGCGCGGCAGAATCGACACGAACTCGGTCTCGCCGTCGGCGGCGTCGCCGTAGAACACCTCGGACGTCACCGAACTGCCCGTCGCGATCAACACGTACTTGTTGCTTCGCGTCCGGCCCACGGCGACCCAGAAGCGCTCGTCGGGTTCGTAGAAGACCCTGGTGGCCGGTAGGCCTGCTCCGAGCCGGTGCCGCCACACGGTGTCGGGACGCCACGCATCGTCGACGGTGGTGTAGTAGACGGTGCGGTCGTCCGCCGCCCACGTGACCCCCGCTCCCATGCCGACGATGGTGTCCTCGTACAGCTCTCCGGTGCGCAAGTCCTTGAAGCGCAACGTGTACCGCTCGTCGCCGATGACGTCGACGGAGTAGGCCAGGGTGTGCCCGTCGATGCTGATCGACGCCGCACCGAGCGAGAAGAAGTCGTGTCCTTCGGCTTCGAGGTTCTCGTCGAGCAGCACCTGCTCCCCCGGGACGTCGGCGTTCTCGTCGAGCTGTGGCGGCACCCAGTCGTCGGGATCGGTGACGGGGCAACGGCAGTGAATGCCGTATTGCTTGCCTTCGATACTGCGCCCGTAGTACCACCATTCACCGCGGCGGGTCGGCACCGAAAGGTCGGTCTCCTTCGTGCGGGCCTTGATCTCGTCGAAGATTCTCTGCCGCAACGGCGCCAGCTGCTCGGTCTGCTGCTCGGCGTAGGCGTTCTCCGCCTCCAGATAGGAGATCACCTCCGGGTCGGACTTTGCCCGAAGCCACTCGTAGTGGTCGATGAAGACGTCGCCGTGGTGCTCGCGGCGATGCTCGACACGCTTGCCAATCGGCGGTGTGCCGGTCATTTGGCTCCGATCCAGTCTGCGAATTTCAATCCTGAAATACGTTCGTATGCCTCGATGTAACGGGCTCTGGTGGCCTCGACGATGCCGGGCGGCAGCGCGGGAGGCGGGACGTCACCGTTGCGGTCCCAGCCCGACTCGGGTCCGGTCAGCCAGTTGCGGACGAACTGCTTGTCGAAACTGGGCTGCACGACACCCTCCTGGTAGGCGTCGGCCCGCCAGTATCTGGACGAGTCAGGAGTGAACACCTCGTCGGCGAGCACCATGTCGCCGTTCTCGTCGACCCCGAACTCGAACTTGGTGTCGGCGATGATGATTCCCCTGCTGAGGGCGTGCTCGGCGGCCCGGGCGTAGATCTGCAGCGTCAGGTCGCGCAACTGGGCGGCGCGCTCGGCACCGACCACGTCGACGACGGCCTCGAAGCTGACGTTCTCGTCGTGTTCTCCCAGTTCGGCTTTCGTGGCGGGGGTGAAGAGCGGTTCGGCGAACTTGCTGGCCTCGGTGAGACCGTCGGGAAGCTCGATGCCACATACGCGGCCGGTCGCGCGGTAGTCGATGATGCCGGATCCGGTGAGGTACCCGCGGGCCACGCACTCGACCGGCATCATCTCCACACGTTTGACGACCAGTGCGCGGCCCAGCACCTCTTCGGGGATCCGCTCGTCGTCGGCCGGGCCCGCCAGATGATTGGGCTCGTTCAAGTAGTCGAAGAAGAAGACGCTCATCGCGGTGAGGATGCGGCCCTTGTCGGGGATCTCGCTGTCGAGGATGTAGTCGAACGCGGAGATGCGGTCGCTGGCGACGAACAGCAGGTGATCGGGGTCGATACGATAGAGTTCGCGAACCTTGCCGCTGGCCAAATGTTCGTAGTCGGTCAGAGCTGGGTGCATCGGGCAAGACTATCGGTCCATCTGTGCTGGGATCACACCCATGAGCTCTCGCTACGTGCCGTACGCCACCACGCCCGGCCGGCTGCTCGCGCAGCTGATCAGTGACATCGTCGTCGTCTTGTGGACCACCGTGTGGGTGTTCGTCGGCCTGGCCGTGCACTCCGCGGTGAACACCATCGCCGAGGTGGGCAGGCAGGTGAACGACGGCGCCACCGGCGTCGCGAACAATCTGAACTCCGCCGGCAACAGCACCGATGACTTCCCGCTGGTCGGCGATGCACTGAGCAAGCCGTTGCGAGCCGCGAGCCGGGCAGCGCTCGACATCGCCGGCGCCGGCGCCAGCCTTGATTCGACCGCGAGCTGGCTTGCGGTCGTGCTGGGCTTGGCGGTCGCGGCCCCGCCGATCCTGTTCGTCGCCCTGCCGTGGCTGGTGCTGCGCGTCCGGTTCTTCCGTCGCAAGTGGACGGCGATCACGCTGGCCGCCACCCCCGCGGGCGAGCAGCTGTTGGCGCTGCGCGCACTGGCCAACCGGCCGCTGGCCAAACTCGCGTCGGTCAGCATCGACCCCGTCGGTGCCTGGCGCCGCGACGACGCGATCGCGATCCGCGGCCTGGCCAACCTCGAGCTCCGTTCCTCGGGCATCCGCCGCAAATAACCCCGCCCCCCCCCGGCGATTTCGGCGTGATCGGTTGCGATGAGCGCGACCAGACACGCCGAGATCACCCGAAACGGAACCGCTGAGCCGCCAGCAGCGTCCACCAAGAGGTGCTGAACGAACTACTTCGAAGACACGACGGGGTCGTCACGCTGTCGCAGGCCCGAACCATCGGGCTGAGCAAGCATGCCGTCAATCGGCGGGTACGAGCGGGTGCCTGGCTCCGTTGCGCACCGGGCGTCTACTTCGCAGACGACAGGCCGTTCACCGACCTTGCACGTATTCGAGCTGCCGTGTGGAGCTACGGCGACTCCGCAACCGCGAGTGGACTTGCCGCAGCGTGGTGGCAGCGACTCACGCGATTCGCCCCCACGATCGTCGAGGTAACCGTGCCGCGGGACAGCAATGGCCGGACCCGCGACGGGTCGCGGGTGCGACGCCGCGATCTGACCCCGGCGGACATCGTCGTCGAACGGGGATTGCGGGTGACGGCCCTGCCGCTGACCGTCGTGGAGGCGGCCGCCAGGCGGGATGGTGGCGCCGCAATCATGGACTCGGCGTTGCAACGCAACATCGAGCTAAGCGCATTGTGGCGAGCGCATTTACGAAACAAGGGTCGTCACGGCGCACCCCGCGCACGCCGCCTGCTCAAGGCGGCGGACGACGGCGCGCGCTCGGCGGCCGAGCGGTTGCTGATCCAGCTGTTGAAGGACGCAGGCATCACCGGCTGGGTCGCGAACCTTCCGGTCGGAGGCTATTGCGTTGACGTCGGCTTTCGTGCCTGCAAGGTCGCACTCGAGGCCGACGGCTTCGCATTCCACAGTGATCCGGAGGCTTTCCAGAAGGACCGTGTGCGGCAAAACCACCTCATGCTGCTCGGCTGGCAGGTGTTGCGGTTTACCTGGTTGGACCTCACCGAGTATCCAGAGCGGGTGATTGCCGAGATCCGACGTGCGATCTCGGCGTGATCAGTCGCTGTCAACGCGACCGATCACGCCCAAATCGGGGGGGTCGCCGGCGGCGGGCGCAGTGCTACCACCATGTGCCGGATGCCGGTGTGCCGATTGCTCCGCGTCCACTCGACGGGCTTGACCAGCGCGGCCGACGAGAACCGCCCGAGCAGCTCCTCGAACAGCACCCGCAGCTCGAGACGCGCCAGGTTCGCACCAAGGCAGTAGTGCACCCCGTGCCCGAAGCCCAAGTGCGGATTGGGCTTTCGCGTCACGTCGAAGGTCCCCGCGTTGGCGAAGGCCGTTTCGTCGCGGTTCGCCGAGCCCTCCCAAGTCTGCACCTTCTGCCCGGCCTCTACCGGACACCCGCCGAGCATGACGTCGCGCGTCGCGGTGCGCCGCTTCGACGGACGGCGACGTCCAGCGCACCATCTCCTCGACCGCGGTCGGCAACAGCTCCAGGTCCGCACGAAGCAACTGCATTTGGTCCGGGTGATCGATCAGCGCCAGCAGCCCGCCTGCAACCGAGTTCCGCGTCGTCTCCGCGCCCGCACTGAACAACAGGCTGAAGAAGAGGTACAACTCCAGGTTCGACATCGTCGGCTCGGAGTCGACCATGGCGTTCGCGACGACCGACAGCATGTCGTCGGTCGGCGCTGCGCGTTTGGACGTGATCAGCTCCTGGCCGTAGGCGTACATCCGCGAGCCCGCCTCCTCCACGGACATCCGCGGCGTGAGGCCGGAGCTGACCAGACGCCGGATCTGCGAGTGCCGCGGGTCGTCCATCATGTTGAGCACCTGGCCGGCGATCGACCGGTCTTGCAGCAGCGTGCCCCCGAATGGCCGATCGCCACCGGTCACCGACGAGAAGCACATCGAATCTCGAAGCACGGCAAGACTTTCCGCATACGTGGCAACGGACCAGAAGCCTTCACCGTCGGGAGTGTGTTCGGTGGGCTCATGCCAGTAGACCGGCGCCTCGCGACGGTGCACCGCGAACAGTTCGTGCGGAAAGCCGGCCGCGAAGTTGTCCAGGTCGGTGAAGTCGACCGTCGCCAGCGCACCGGCCGGAGTCACAGGATCGCGTCCGACGTGTACTTGGCGGCGTCGGGATACCGGCTCACCAACTCATCGACGGCCGCGACGACTGCGTCGATCTGCGCACCTGCCGCCCCGGTGAAGGCCGCCTTGTCCGCCAGCGCCGCGTCCAACGCCGCGCGGTCCAGCGGCAGCCGCGGATCGGCGGCCAGCCGGTCCAGAAGGTCTGGCTCCAAACCCTTCTCCCGCATCGCCAGCGCCACCGCGACGGCGTGCTCCTTGATGACCTCGTGCGCCGTCTCGCGGCCGACGCCCGCCCGCATCGCGGCGATCAGGATACGGGTGGTGGCCAAGAACGGCAGGTAGCGGTCGAGTTCGCGCTGGATCACGGCGGGGTAGGCACCGAATTCGTCGAGGACGGTGAGGAACGTCTCGATCTGCCCGTCGAGCGCGAAGAACGCGTCGGGTAGCGCGACGCGACGCACCACCGAACAGAACACGTCGCCCTCATTCCATTGCGCGCCTGCGAGTTCGGCAGCCATCGACGCGTAGCCGCGCAGCACCACCTGCAGGCCGTTCACACGCTCACACGAGCGGCTGTTCATCTTGTGCGGCATGGCCGAAGAGCCGACCTGCCCTGGCGCGAACCCCTCGGTGACGAGCTCGTTGCCCGCCATCAGCCGGATGGTGTGTGCCAGCGACGATGGCCCGGCCCCGAGCTGCACCAGCGCCGACACCACGTCATGGTCCAGCGACCGCGGGTAGACCTGCCCGACGCTGGTGAAAACATCTGCGAAGCCGAGGAATTCGGCCACCTGGCGCTCGAGGTCCGCGAGACGCGAGGTGTCTCCGTCGAACAGGTCGAGCATGTCCTGCGCGGTGCCCATGGGTCCCTTGATGCCCCGCAGCGGGTAGCGGTCGATCAGCTCCGACAGCCGCGTCAGCGCGACGAGCATCTCCTCGGCCGCCGAGGCGAACCGCTTGCCTAGGGTCGTCGCCTGCGCGGCCACGTTGTGACTGCGGCCCGCCATCACCAGATCGCGATAGAGGTCGGCGCGTTCGGCCAGCCTCGCGACGACTGCGACGCCGTGCGCGTGCACCAGTTCCAGCGAGCGCCGGATCTGCAGCTGCTCGACGTTCTCGGTGAGATCCCGGCTCGTCATGCCCTTGTGCACGTGCTCGTGTCCGGCGAGGGCGTTGAACTCCTCGATGCGCGCCTTGACGTCGTGGCGCGTCACCCGCTCGCGGTCGTTGATCGAGGCGAGATCGACCTGCTCCACAACCCGCTCGTAGTCGGCGATCACGCCGTCGGGCACCGTGACGTCCAACTCGGACTGCGCGCGGAGAACGGCGATCCACAGTCGCCGCTCGGCGACGATCTTGGCTTCTGGCGACCAGATCGCCACCATCTCCGCGCTGGCGTACCGATTGGCCAGGACATTCGGAATGCTCACGAACACACAGCCTACTTAGACGGTAGGGCACAGTAGACCCGTGCACTTCGTCGGCCTGGATCTCGCCTGGGGTGAGCGCAAACCCACGGGTGTCGCCGTGCTCGACGACGCGGGCAAGCTGTTGCACCTCGGCGTCGCGCAGGACGACGCCAGCATCAAGGCGGCGATCGCGCCGTACGTCCAAGGCGACTGCCTGGTGGCCTTCGACGCTCCCCTGGTGGTGAACAACCCCACCGGCCAGCGCCCCAGCGAGGCGGCGCTCAACCGCGACTTCGCGAAGTTCGAGGCGGGCGCGCATCCCACCAACACCGGCAAGCCCGAGTTCGCGGGCACACCGCGCGCCGCCCGGATCGCGGCCGTGCTGGACCTCGACATCGACCCGGATTCGCAGTCGCCGCGACGGGCCATCGAGGTCTACCCGCACCCGGCGACCGTGGCCCTGTTCCGGCTGGGCCGAACGTTGAAGTACAAGTCCAAACCGGGCCGTAGCTTCGCCCAGTTGCGCTCCGAGCTGCTCAGGCTGATGGACCTCGTCGAGACGTTGGACCAGGCGACGCCGCCGTTGCGGGTCACCGACCACGACGGCTGGACCGAGCTTCGGCAGTCGGTGGAGACCGCCGGGCGCAAGAGCGAGTTGCGCCGTGCCGAGGATCCGGTCGACGCCGTCGTCTGCGCCTACGTCGCGCTGTTCGCCACCCGCAGGCCCGACGACGTGACGATCTACGGGGACGCCGAGACGGGCGCCACCATCACGCCCACCCTGCCCCCCGACCTGTTCCCGGCACCGCCGCAGCCGACGCCCGGCGCGGTGCGGGACGGCATCGCCGCGTTCGCCGCGCGTCGGCCGGGACTGCTCGAAGCCACCGACCGCTACCTCGAACTGGTCACGACGCTGCTCGACGAGGCGGGCATCAACTACCTCAACGTCACGGCGCGGACGAAGAGCGTGGCCTCGTTCGCGGCGAAGGCGGATCGCAGCGTCGACGGCCGACGCCTCTTCACCGATCCCCTCTCGGAGATCACCGATCAGGTCGGGCTGCGGGTCATCACGTTCCTGCGCGACGACGTCACCACGGTCGCCGAGATACTGGCCGAGGAGATGCAACTCCTCGATGACCGCGACATGGGCCAGGAGACGGCACGCGAGGGCAGGTGGGGTTACGCGAGCAGGCATCTGCTGGTCGCGGTCGAAGGTGAACAACAGCCTGCATCCATCCAGGTGCGGACGGTCCTGCAGCACGCTTGGGCGGAGTTCGAACACGACATCCGCTACAAGGGGTCCATTCCCGAGGAGGACGCGCCCGATCTGGACCGACGGTTCACGCTCGCGGCGGGGCTGCTGGAACTGGCCGATCGGGAGTTCTCGGCGATCCGGGAGCGGTTGAAGAGTTCGCCGCCCGCGCAACGGTCCGAACAGTCCAGCGACCCCCGCATCGGCACCCCCGTCCTCGCCACGTATCTGGGCAACCGCTTCCCCGACGCGGGCTGGTCGCGAACCGAGCACTACGCGTGGATCTCGGGGCTGCTGCTCGAACTCGGCGTCGACTCGCTCGACGAACTCGACGAGTTGCTCAGCGCGTTCGACACCGATGCGGTCAACGAGAAGATGGACTACCGCTATCCGGCAGGCGCCGTCCGCCGCCTCGACGATGCGCTACTCGCGCGGTTCGGCGACCGCTTCGTGGGCCTGACGGGCAACGCACACCGCGTCGCCCAACTCCAGACAAGGCTGGAGAAGCTCGCCGCCGCAGACTAATTCGACCAGGAGCGTCAGGGCACGCGGGTGATCGTGACGTCCACCGGGTGTGGCAGCACGCCGGGTCGACCGGGAAGAGAGATGTCGCGGAGGTAGTCGAGTAGGCGCTCGCGCGCGCGGGGGTCCAGCGCGCGCGAGCGGGCCCCGACCAGGAAGTCCAGGACGGCCTCTCCGCGGCCGAGCGGGTCACTCAACGCGTCACGGACGTCGAGGTGTCCGACGAGGGTCTCGGTGCGTAGGGAGAGCCCGCGCAGCTCGAGCTCCGCGTGGACGTCCTCGGCGAACCACGGCTTCCGCCCGGCCCATGGACAGAGCAGCTCGGTCAGCACGCACAGCGGCTCCAAGGGCGCGGTGGCGGCCAACAGCAGCCCGCCCGGTCGAACGATGCTCAGTCCGTGGTCGAGCGCCGCTGACAGGTCGGCGACGTAGTACAGCGAGTGCACGAAGTGCACCAGATCGGCCGGATGGCCGACGTCGTGATCAGCGAAGTCCCCGATCACGACTGTCGGAATCAGTGCTCGCATGCCGAGTGAGTTCAACCGCTCGGCGAACCCCGCCGCGGACGGTGCGTGCGGTTCGACTCCCGTGTAATGGACCCGGCGCCCGTCCGCGCCGAGCGCGGCGGCCAGCGGAGCGTCGACGCTTCCATCTCCGACGCCGACCCCCACAACCCGTACCGCGTCGCGACCGGCGAGCAGCGGCGGCAGCTCGGTGGCCAGCCACCTCTGCAGTAGGGGGCGTTGGTCGCTCGCGGCCTCGTAGAGGGCATGGGTAAGCGCATACCGCTCACTCGACAGCGCCGGTAGCGCCGGCCGATCCAGTACCTGCGCCCGTAAGCCATCCAAGGGCACGGGCGGCCCCATCAGTGTCATCTCGGGCCAGTGTGCCCCAAAACGCTCTTCAGCAAAACGTGACCATCGGCATCGACATCGACGCGTAAGAAACGGCGACCGGGATCCGTGGTTGGCTTGAGGAATGGCCCGACCCGACACCGCCCAGCGAAGCCTCGACCACTGGAGCGAGGCCGGACGGTCGGAGATGCAGGCCTTCTACGCGCTCGCCACTGAGGACTATCGGCAACTCGCCACCGCCCGCGACTGGGACGCCGACCTCGGCAGGCACGCCGTCGACGGTCGGGTACGGCTGCTCGACGTGGCGTGTGGGAGCGGGAAGTTTCCGGCGGCGCTGCTCGCTGCGGGACTCTCCGCGCAGCCCGTCGTCGAAGTGGACCTGCTCGACCCCTCCGCGTTCAGCATCGCCGAGGCGCGCAAGGCTCTCGCGCCGCCGTTCGTCGCGACCGGGGAGCACGAGGTCGTCCTGCAGAACTTCTCCGGCACCGGTTACGACGTCGCCTGGGCCACCCATGCGCTCTACGCACTACCACCCGGCGAACTCGCCGTGGGCGCGGCCAAAATGGTTGCGGCCCTTCGCCCCGGCGGCTTCGGGGTCGTCGCGCAGGCGTCGTCGTGCTCGCACTACCTGACCTTCTACGATGCCTACCGCGCGTCGTTCGCGCCCGACGCCACGCCATACACCGACGCCGAATGTGTCGCCGATGCCCTGCGCGCGGCCGGGGCACCGATCGAGGTCCAGGTGCTGCACTACCGGACGGGGACGTCCGACCGGGCCGTCGTCGAGGGCTTCCTGCAACGCTGCGCGTTCGACGACGCGGTGTCGCTGGAGCAGATGGAGACCAGCAAGGTGCTCGGCGAGTACCTCGCCAGCTGCCGTGGCCAAGACGGCGCCTACGAGTTCCGACACGAGGCGCACGTGATCACCTGGCATCAGTCATGATCCGCAACCCGCACCTGTCCGATTCGACCGCGGCGGGCGTCTCTTCCGACGTCGCCGTCGAGTGGGACCGGGGCAACGACCAGTGGTGGGACTGGTACATGTCCCTCGCAGACGGCCCCCTCCCCGACGGCCCGCTCGTCGATCCGCCGCCGCACGATCCTGGCCCGCTCCCCACCGATGACGAGGTCGCGGCGGAGCTCGCCGAGCCGTACGCGATCACCGCGGCTCAGATCGAGCAGTTCGTGGCGGACTCGTTCATCAAGCTGCCCGGTGTGCTGACTCCCGGCGCGGTGGAGCGGCTGCGGGCCCGGTTGCGCAAGTTGCTCGACGAGGCCGTCGATCCCGCGGTCGGTTTCCAGAGCCGCGAAATGATGTGGCTGGAGGACGATCTGGTCCGAGGCGCAGTGTTGTCGCCACGCATCGGCGGTATCAGCGCAGCCTTGCTAGGGACACGGCAGGTGCGGCTCTACCACGACAACGCACTGTCGAAGGAACCCGGCGCAGGGCGCACCCCTTGGCATTACGACGCCCACCACTTCCCGCTCGATTCGCCCGACGTGCTGACGGCGTGGATCCCGTTGCAGCCCACCCCGCGTGACATGGGTCCGCTTGCATTCGCCCGCGGCGCCGACGTCGGGAAGCTGGTCGCAGGACTCGAGTTCGACAAGCACGGCACGTCCTATGACCGTGGAGTATCCGAAGCCTTTCGCGCACAGGCGGTTCAGGTCGAGGACGGGCCGTTCGCGGCAGGCGAAGTCAGCTTCCATGCCGCCAACTGCTTCCACACGGCGGGGGCGAACCGCACCACCGCCGCGCGCGTCGTGCTCGCCACGACCTACTTCGCCGACGGCACCCGAGTGGTGCCCAGCCCGACCATGGTGAGCGGCGACTGGCGCAAGTTCATCCCTGGTGCCGAGCCCGGTCAGGTGGTGTCAAGCCCTCGCAACCCGCTCCTGACACCTTGCGGCCGCCCGTCTACCTAGGTCCGGAGTCCAGTTCGTCGACGTCGACCATCCGCGTCGTCTTGATCCCGACGGCGCGGTTGATCGCCACCGTGAGCCCGAACAGCATGATGCCGAGGATGACCAGGGCGATCGCCAGCACGCACTGCTGGAGGGGTCGGCCGGACAGCGGCAGCACCAGGTACGCCGACGCCACGAATCCGACCCAGGGCAGCCACGTCGGCGTCTTGAAGTGCGCCCCGTCCGCCTGGAGGTCCTTTCGCAGCACCAGCACCGCGATGTTGACGACCGCGAATACCGCGAGCAATAACAGCGACGTGGTACCGCCGAGTGTCGAGATCGCCTTGTCTCCTGCGAACGCCGTCACGTACAGGATCAGCCCGAAGGCGATCGCGGTGGTGAACACGATGGCCACCCACGTGGTCCGACGCGACGGGTGCACCGTGCCGAGCATCGGCGGCAGCACGTGCTGCTTGGCCATGCCGTAGATCAGGCGGCTCGCCGTAACCGTTACCAGGGGATTTCAAGCACCCAGAGCGACCCAGCTGCGCGACGTGTCGGTCATCGACGAGACCTGGTCGAGGAAACGGGCGACCACTGAGGGGTTCTCCGGCCGCTGCCACCCGAACGTCGTCGGCCGCTGCGCCCGGTCGTGCCAGAAGTGGGGAGCCCGTGACGTGGGCCGCGTCGCGACGAGCCAGACGGCGGTGTCGCCGCCATCGCCTGCGTCGCGCAGGAGCGGCCCGGTGAGCTTCTGGAACGTCGGGAGGGCCTCGGCGACGCCGGGTGTCTTCGCCCACCCGGGGTGCATGCTCTCGACGCGGACGTCGGTACCGGACAGGCGCTCCGCCCATGCGTCGGCGAGCACCACCTGCATGCGCTTCGTCCTGGCGTAGACGCGGACCCCGTCGTACTCACCTCGGGTCGATTCGAGGTCGTCGGCGTCCAGTGGCGCGCTGTACATGCCGCCCGAGGAGACGAAGACGACCGACGAGCCGCGCGCGTTGCGCAGCAGCGGAAGCAGCCGATCGGTCATCAACTGTGGACCGAGCACGTGGCAGGCCAGTTGCAGCTCGTGCCCCTGCGGCGTCTCGGCGCGTTCCTTGGGCATCCCGCCCGCGTTGTGTACCAGCCCGTGCAATGCGTCGATGCGTCCCGACAGATCGTCGGTCCACGCCCGCACGGCGTCGAGATCCCCGACGTCGCACACCTCGTCGATGACGACCGAACCGGGCACCCGGCCGCGGATCACCCCCGCCGAGTGCTTGACCTTCTCCGGGTTGCGGCCGAGCAGGTGCACGGTCGCGCCGAGTTCGGCGAAGGCCTCCGCCATCGCCTCGCCGAGACCTGCCGTGGCTCCCGTGACGACCACGCGCTTGCCTGCCAACGCCTCGGCGGCGGGGTCGGCCGGCCACCAGAGCTTGCGCAGGCCCGACCCGATCTTCGTGTATCCGAGCAGAACGGATCTGTCGAGAGCAGCATCGATGACACCGGTGATCTTCATTCCACCCAAGCTAGCCTTTTCGGGGCTCGGCCGGGCTAGCCGAAGGGCGCGAGTACGTCGATGACGTCGACGAGCGTCGCGCGGGCCGTGGCACGTGGACCGTCCCCGACTCCGACGAGGGACGAGACGACCGCGCCGTCGACCGCGCACACCAGCGCCGTCATCAACTCCGCGCGCACCGATCGTCCCGAACGCTCCACCACTTCGACGACGGCCTGGGTACGCTGCTTCATGATGCGGCGCTGGACGTCGCGAAGCCCTGGCTGGCGCGCGCAGGCGATGTAGCGCTCGTAACGGGAGATCAATTGTTCGGACACCTGCGTGCCCGGCCCGTCACCGACCAACAGATCGACCAGGACGTCGGCCGTCGACTCGGCTCCGCGCTTGCGCCGCGACAGCGCCGCGACGCGGGTGTCCAACGTTTCGGCTTCGCGCGTGCCGACGTGTTCGACGGCTCGCTCGACGAGGTCGTCGAGTGACGAGAAGTAGTACGTCGTCGACGCCAGCGGCAGCCCGGCCCGACGGGCGACGGCGCGGTGCCGGACGGCATCGAAGCCGCCTTCGCACAACAGATCGGCGGCTGCGCTGACCAGCGCGTACCGTCGCCTTTCACCCTTGGGGGTGACCGCTGCCGTCACGCCTTGCATGCTGCCAGCAACGGCACCATGGCATGGGGCTTTCGGCCAACTGCAAGGCTCTTACAGAAAGGTGGAACCCGTGGACACACCCGCGCCGAACCCAGCCGACTCATCCGTCCCGCGCGTCATCGCGCGGCTGTTGTTGGGCGCCGCACTCATCTTCGCCGGAGTCAGTCATCTGACCTTCGCCCGCAACGCCTTCTACGCTCAGGTGCCGCCGTGGCTGCCGCTGAACGCCACCTTCGTCATCATCGCCTCGGGTGTGGTGGAGATCGGCCTCGGTGCCGCCGTACTGCTCCTACGACGACGACGGGTTCAGATCGGCTGGGTCGTCGCGGTGTTCTTCGTTCTGGTCTTTCCCGGCAACATCTCGCAATTCGTCACGCACAGCCCCGCATTCGGACTCGACTCCGACGTGTCCCGGGGCGTCCGCCTGCTCTTCCAACCGCTGTTGGTCGTCTGGGCGCTGTGGTGCACCGGCGCCTGGTCAGCGTTCAGGCGGCCAGTGGCATGATGGCCGGCATGACAGCCCAGTTGAGCCGTCGTGCGGTTCTGCGACTCGGCGTCGGCGTCGCCGCGGGTGCCGCGGGCGCGTACGCACTCGGCTCGATGCCGAGCCAGCCGTCCGTGACCCAGCCACCCGTCGCGATGACGGGGATCGGTGCGCCACTGTCTCCGCCGTCACCACTGATGCCTCTGGAGCCGGCACCGACGGCAGCGCCGACGTACGTCACCGGTTCGTTCGTCTCGGCGGCACGCGGCGGCGTCACGACCAACTGGGCGATCGCCCGGCCGCCGGGCCAGACCGGCGCCCTGCGACCGGTGATCGCGCTGCACGGCAAGGGCCAGGACGCCGCAGGCGTCATGGCGGGGGGCGTCGAACAGGGCCTCGCGCAGGCCGTCGCGGCGGGTATCCCGCCCTTCGCCGTCGTGGCCGTCGACGGTGGCGGCAGCTATTGGCACTCACGGACTTCGGGTGAGGACTCCGGCGCCATGGTCCTCGACGAGCTGATTCCGATGCTGGGTGAGCAGGGCCTGGACACGTCGCGAGTCGGCTTCCTGGGCTGGTCCATGGGCGGCTACGGCGCACTCCTCCTGGGCTCCAGGCTGGGCCCGACGCGGACGGCGGCGATCTGTGCCGTCAGCCCGGCGCTCTGGACGTCCTCGGGGGCGACGGCGCCCGGCGCGTTCGACGGGGCGGACGACTACGCCGCCAACAACGTATGGGGGCTGCCCAACCTGGCATCGATTCCGATCAGGATCGACTGCGGCAACGGCGACCCGTTCTATGCGGCCACCAAGCAGTTCGTCGCGCAGTTGCCCAGCCCGCCCTCGGGCGGATTCTCCCCCGGCGGGCACGACGGGCAGTTCTGGAGTTCCCAGCTCCCGGCCGAGATCGCCTGGATGGCACCGCTTCTGGTCGCCTAAGCTACTGCCCCGAGTCGCTGCGCTCCTCCCAGTCGACGAGGTTGATGCGACCCTCGGCGGCGGCAAGCCCGATGTCGGTGCGAAAGTGACTGCCCGGCAAGCGAACTCCCGCAATGACGGCATAGGCGGCCTCGCGTGCGGCAGTGAGGTCGGCACCGGTGCCGACGACCGAGAGCACCCGGCCTCCCGATGACGTGACGGCGCCGTCGTCGCGACGCGTGGTGCCTGCGTGCAGCACGCCCAGCGTCTCCGATCCGACGATGACGTCGCCGACGCGGGGCCGTCCCGGATAGTTCTCGGCGGCCAGCACGACGGTCACCGCAGCACCGTCGCTCCACCGCAGGGGTGGCTGGGCGGCCAGATCTCCGGTGGCGGCGGCCCGCAACAGCTGCCCGAACGGGCTCTCCAACAGCGGCAGCACGGCTTGGGTCTCGGGATCGCCGAAGCGGCAGTTGAATTCGACCACCGCAGGCCCGCGGGACGTGATCGCCAACCCGGCGTAGAGCAGTCCGGTAAAGGGGCAACCGCGCTTGACGAGTTCGGCGGCAACGGGTTTCACCACATCGTCGACGATCGACGTGACGACCTCGTCGGGCAGCCAGGCCAGGGGCGTGTAGGCGCCCATCCCTCCGGTGTTGGGTCCGGTGTCCCCGTCGCCGACGCGCTTGAAGTCCTGCACGGGCAGCAGTGGCACCACCGTCTCGCCGTCGACGACGCAGAACAGAGACACCTCCGGGCCGTCGAGGAACGACTCGAGCAGCACCGGGTGCCCGGAGTCGAGCAGGCTGGCCGCGTGGGCGCGGGCGGCATCGCGGTCGGCCGTGACCACCACGCCCTTGCCTGCGGCCAGGCCGTCGTCCTTGACCACCCACGCGGGGTCGCCCGCCGGGGGGCCGAAGCGGCCCAGCGCGGCGTCCAGACGTGCCGGGTTGTCGACGATCTCGCTCCGTGCGGTGCGCACGCCTGCCGCATCCATCACGTCCTTGGCGAAGGACTTGGCGCCTTCGATCCGGGCCGCGTCCCTGGACGGCCCGAAGCAGGCGATCCCCGCCGCCCGCACGGCATCGGCGACCCCGAGGACCAGGGGCACCTCCGGGCCGACGACGACGAGGTCGGCGCCGAAGCGTTTGGCGAGTTTGACCACATCGTCGCCTGCGGTGATGTCGACGTCGTAGTGCTCGGCGATCGCGGCCGTTCCGGCGTTGCCGGGTGCCACGGCGAGGGCGTCGACCTCGGGGTCTCGGCGGAGCGCCAGCAGCAGCGCATGTTCACGGGCACCGGATCCGATCACGAGGACGCGCACGGTCAACAACACTAAACCTTCCCAAGGGCATACACCCGAGGCTTTGGCGTATGGTCAAGTCGTGACGACCATGTAGAGCGGCTGTCCATTCCTGCCCCGGGGTACGACTTCACCGACCCCGACGTCCTCCTCCGGGGCATCCCGGTCACCGAGTTCGCGGAGGTGCGCAAGACCGCACCGGTGTGGTGGAACGCGCAGCAGGAGTCGATCTTCGACGACGGCGGCTACTGGGTCATCAGCCGTCACGAGGACATCAAGGCCATCTCCCGCAACGGCGAGGACTGGTCGACCAACCGCAAGGGCGCGGTGATGCGGTTGCCGGACGGTGTCACCAGTGAGCAGCTGGACCTGACCAAGGCGCTGCTGATCAACCACGACGCGCCCGAGCACACCCGGCTGCGCAAGATCGTTTCGCGGCTGTTCACGCCGCGGTCCGTCGCGGCGCTCGAGTCGAAGCTCGCCGTGGCGGCGCGCGAGATCGTGGCCAGTGCAGCCGCGAAGGACGGCGGCAACTTCGTCGACGACGTCGCAACCAGACTGTCGCTGCTCGCGATCGCCGACCTCATCGGCGTGCCGGAGGCCGACGGCGAGAAGCTGTTCGGTTGGACCAACTGCATCATGAACACCGACGACCCGGACTTCGACTCCGACCCGACGATGGCCAACGCGGAGCTAATGGGTTACGCGTACAGCATGGCCGAGGAACGCAGGCCTTGCCCGGCCGACGACATCGTCACCCGGCTGATCGAGGCCGATGTCGACGGCGAGGCGATGGGCGACGTCGAATTCGCCTTCTTCGTCATCCTGCTCGCGGTCGCGGGCAACGAGACCACCCGCAATGCCATGACGCACGGCATGAATGCGTTCTTCGACAACCCCGACCAGTGGGAGCTCTTCAAGAAGGAACGACCGGCGACGGCGGTCGACGAGATCGTCCGCTGGGCCACTCCGGTGCACTGCTTCCAGCGCACTGCGCTGGCCGACGTGACGTTCGGCGACGTGACCATCAAGGAAGGTCAGCGGGCGGGCCTCTTCTACGGCTCCGCCAACTTCGACGAGACCGTCTTCGACCGGCCCTTCGAACTCGACGTACTGCGAAATCCAAACCTTCACTTGAGTTTCGGCGGCAACGGTGCCCACTACTGCATCGGCGCCAACCTCGCTCGCATGGAGATCAAGCTGATCTTCAACGAGCTCGCCGAACAGATCCCAGACATCGCCAAAGTCGCAGAGCCGCAACGACTTCGCTCTGGCCGGATCAACGGCGGCAAGGAGTTGGCAGTCTCCTACCGGGGCTGACGCGGAGTCCCGGTTACTATCTTCTCCCGTGCGCACCCACGGCTGGGCGGGATCGACGCCCGCGACGAATGACGAGGCCGTCGCGCGGATTCTGAGCGCTGCGGGCAAGGCCATCGACGAGCGTGGCGCCGAGTTCAGCATCGCCGACGTCGCCCGCACCCTCGGGGTCACACGTCAGACCGTCTACCGCTACTACCCGAGCACCGAGGCCCTACTGGTCGCCGCCGCCGTTCACGCCGCGGATGACTTCCTCGAGCGGGTCGCCGAGCATCTGCGCGGCTTCACCGACCCGGTGGACGCCGTCACGGAGGCCATCGCGACCGCACTCGAGTGGCTTCCCAAGGACAAGCACCTCGGCCTGTTGCTGGCGCCGGGCCGGGCCGACGAGCACACCGTCTCGGTGACGTCCGACGTCGCCCTGCAGTTCGCGAACAGGATGGTGCGACGGTTCGACGTCGACTGGGCAGGTCTCGGATTCTCCGACGGCGAACTCGACGAACTCGCCGAGCACCTGTTGCGGATCATCCAGTCCTTCGTCATCGATCCGGGCCGGCCACCGCGGACGGGCCAGGGCCTGCGCGGCTATCTGAGGCGTTGGGTCGGCGGCGCGATTTTCCCGATTCGAGGGGACCTCGGCGGCACCTAAACTGGGCAGGGTGAGCGCACTGGACGGATTCCGGGCGATTTGGTTCCACGCCAACGCCATCTTCGGCCAAGGCATCCCGAGCGACGGCTCCCAGTTCGACCAGAGCAGTCGGTTGCAGGGACTGCAGGACGCCGTCAAGTCGGCCAGGCCGGATGCAGCCTGGACCGGATCGGCGTCTGAGTCCTACGCCGAGGCCAACGGCAAGCACGAGCGCACCATCGGCGGCATCGCGAACCTCGACAAGCGACTCGCAAGCGAGGTCGACCGCTCCGCTGCGGTGGTGACGGCCGGTCGCCGCGACCTGGAAGACGTCCGGCAGTGGGTTGACGACGCCGCGGCGCGCATGCCGAACACCGCGGCCGGAGAGCGAATGCTGTACCCGGTGATCAGCAAGGGATCCAGCGACATCCAGGACATCCTGACCCGATCACACGCCGACCTGTCCGCAATCGCCGGGCGCATCGACGGTCTCAGCGGCGAGTACGAGGCCCTCGGCGATGGTGACGGTGAGGGCGGCAAGGCCGGCAAGCAGCTCCCGGACGACTGGCGAAAGCCGAAGACCCCGAACACCACACTGGACCTCGATGACATCGAGTACCGCCCGCCGTTCGTTCCGGGCGACGAGAGCACGTACGGGCCGCCCAACGGCATCGAGCTCGGGCCGGGGACCTGGTTGCGCACGAACAACCCTCCCGGCGTCGAGCCGAGTCCGCCGAAGGCGCCGCTCGACTACAGGGACATCGAGGTACTGCCGCCTTTCGACCCAAAGAATCCCAAGTCATTCGGGCGTTCCGGCTACATGGAGTTGGTGCCCGGCTCGGGCGCCTGGGTGCCCGACCCGAACGCGCCGGGGTTTGTGCAGCATCCGCCGGAGGTCCCGGTCGACATGGCGACCGCGGCCATCCTCAACGAGGGAGACAGGATTCCCGAGGGAATGATCGAGCTGTACCCGGGCTCGCGCATCGCGATACCGGATCCGAACCTCGGCCCGCCCCGCTGACGGTGGCTACCTGTCGCGAATGGCGTTGACGGCCTTCGTCAGCAGGCCCGGTAGCGCCGGTTCCGCGGAGAAGTCCGAGGGCACCCGCGCCCAGAGGTTGACGAACGTACGACCGTCGAGGATGGCCGAATAGAAGTACTCGACCAACGGCACCTCGACCGAACTGCTGTCGACGGCAAAAACGACTTTCAGTGCACAGGTGACGGCGTCGTCGAACTGTGGCGCTGCCAGCTGCTCGGCCCTTCCATCCGGGCTTGCGGTCTCAACGACGAAGGTAAACCGGTCGCAGCCGGACTCGGGGATCGTGACCGGCACTGAAACGGGGTCGTAGACGCTGACGGCGATGAACGGGTCTTGCGGGCCCGTGGCGCTGGTGACGGAAACCGTCTCGGTCCCAGCTCTCGCTACGACGGGCTTCAGCAGAGCTCCACACGGGTCCGGGCTGACCGTCAGGGCCTCACCGTAGGAGACGAGGTCGCCCGCACTTTCGGCTTGACCCGCATCCAGCTTTCGGGGCCCATACAGCGGATTCACCACAGTGCCCGAGGGAAATTCATCCTTGATGTCTGCGAGTCGTAGCACGTCCACCTTGCGTACGGCGGCAGCCGACGGTGGGTGCGGCGCAGCGGTCGGCACTCCCTTCGTCGTCGAACCCGCACAACCGGCCAACGCAATTCCGACGCACATCGCCAGCGGAAGAACGGCCCCGCCCCGCAACGCCACCATGACCCAAGCGTAAGCGCTCTACACCACGGTCAGTGGCAGCGATTTCCGCGCCTCGAACACCCACGACGCCCCGCCGCTGAACTTGCACACGGCCACCTCGCCGAGTTCCTTTGCCGGCGTATCGGTTTCGATCACGCGTACGGTCCAGTCCGACTCGGTGCCGGACACCTCGGCGCGCAGATGCGGGTCGACCGCTTGGACGATGGCCTGCAGAGGCTTGTCCGCCCCCGGCGAGACCAGCGAGATCCAGGCACCGTCCTCGTAGGCGGGCGACGTGCGCACGTGCACGAAGTCCTTGTCGACGTCGACCGATACGTACGCCGCCGGGTTGAGCAGCGGGTGCAGCTGGAGGACGCGCAAGGCGCCTTCGACGCCGCCCGGTAGAGACAGCGCCTGATGGATGCGGTCAGCGGCCACCCCCGCGATGCCGATCAGCTGTTTGGTCCGAATCGACCGCTCCAGCGCCACATCGTCCGTCGCGCGGGCACGGACCGCCAGCGTGAACGACAACACCAGCAGGTGCATCTGCAGGCAGACCTCGTCGGCAATGCGTACCAGAGCGGAATGTGAGAACGCGCGGAAGTCGACGTCGGACACCAGCGCGCCCGAATAGTCGGCCAGCCCTTCGTCGTTCGGATCGATCGGGTCGAGTACGCACGAGTGCGCACGACTGGCGCCGACGATGTCCATCGCCGGGATGAAGGGCACGTCGGGATAGGACTCGTCGATGATCACCGTCCATGCGCAGTGTGGGTTGCGGTCGGACGGCGTCCGCGGTGGGCGGTGGATCGGCCGGACCTGGGTCTTGCGGTTGGTGGCCAGCGCCGTGGCGTCGAACGTCGGGTCCTCGATGTCGTGGCACATGCCGTGCACGTAGTCCTCGCCCATCGGCTCGACGTCGAGCAGCGCACCGCAGTGGTCGAGGTGGAACTCACCGTGCCAGCGGTCGTGCAGGGTGTAGCGGAAGTCCATGAACTGCGGCGGAGCCCCGATGTCGAGTTGCAGCCCCTTGAAGATGGTGATGACGTCGACGCCCTCGTACTTCAGCGCCTTCTGCATCCGCTTGGTGTAGAGCGGGCTCGATGCGGCCCACTCCTCGATCGCGATCTGCAGCATCTCGTCGCGACCCCAAGCGCTGATGCAGTGCGCCATTCCGGAACGGTCGATCAGCTGCCCGATCAACAGGAGCTCGGGAACCAGGACCGCCAACTCGTCGCGCGACAGCGCGGCGTATCTACTCATCATCGAGCAACTTCCCGGTACTCATCTTGACAGCAGCGTTGACGTTGGCCTTCTTGTCCTCGCCCGCACCGGCTTTGGCGGCTTTCTTACGCTTGCCCACGACACGTCCGACCGTGCCGTTGAGGCCCGAGCCGCGGGGGAATCCGACGTAGTGCGTCAGGAAGATCGCCATTTCCTTCAGCTCGTCCTCGGTGAGCTCGCCATTGGCGAGGGCGGCGTTGACCTGTATCTCCGCAAGGTCTTGCTGCCCCACTGCGGTCACCACCGCGAGCGTCATGATTCGCTTGTCGCGCATCGAGAGACCAGGGCGGCTCCATATCGTGCCGAACAGGTGATCGACCGTCAGATCGAAGTAGGCATCCCCTTCGATGTTGGGCATCTCCCACGAGTAGACCTCATTCATCTTCTCGAGGCCCTTGCGACGCAGTTCGTCCATGGTGTTACTCCTTCGGGGTCGACGCGCTGTGTGGGACGCCGAGGCCCGCTGCCAGGTTCTTCAGCGCCAGTTCAGCCAATGGCAGTTCGGTGCCGGTCGCCTCACCGAGCGCCAACGCCAAACTCAGGTCCTTCTCCCCCAACCCACGGGTGTGGGTGAACGCGTCGTACAGCCAGTGGTCGGCGGCCAGCGTCTCCATGTTCTCGCGGACCATGATTGCGCCCGGTCCGCCGGTCAGCGCATCGGTGTGGCGCACCACCCGGCCCAGTTGGGCCAGATCGATGCCCGCGGCTTCGGCCAGTTTCATGGCCTCGCACGCCGCCGCATAGCCGGTGAACGTCAACATGTTGCGGGCCAGTTTCATTCGCGTGCCCGCTCCCGGCTCGCCGGCGTGGATCACCATCGATGCGAACTGCTTGAACGCAGGCTTGATCCGCTCGTAGACCTCGCGATCGGCGCCGACCATAACGGCTAGTTCACCCTTGTCAGCAGCGCCGCCGCCACCGGACACCGGTGCGTCGACGACGTGAATGCCGTTTGGCCGCAGCTCATTCGCCAGTTCGATCGCCGTCTCGGGGCTGATCGTGGAGTGAATGGCGATCACAGTGCCGGGTTTGGCGTGTGCCGCCAGCTCGCCGACGACCTCACGCACCTGCGCATCGTTGAGGACTGTCACGCAGATGATGTCCGCGGCCGCCACGTCGGCGACGCTGTCGGCCAGCGAAGCACCCACTTCTGCGAGCGGTGTCATGGCCTCGGCCCGGACGTCGAAGACGGTCACACCGCCCGGCCATTCGACGAGTCGCTTGGCCATGGGCGCACCCATGTTGCCCAGCCCGATGTACCCCAGCTTGGTCTCTTCCGGAGCACTCATCAGCGGATGATCTGTCCGCCGTCGACGTTGAAGATCTGGCCGGTGATCCACTTGGCCTGATCCGAGAGCAGGAACAGGCACATGCCGACCAGGTCTTCAGGTTCACCCATGCGGGACAACGGAATCCGCTTCACGATGTCGGCGACCATCTCCTGCGGCGTCGTGGTCCGGTTGGCCTCGGTGTCGATGGGCCCGGGCGCGATCGCATTGATCCGGATGTTCTGCCCACCGAGCTCGGTCGCCAGCTGTTGCGTCAGACCATTGATGCCGACCTTCGCCAGGCCGTAGAAGTTGGAGTACAGCCATGCCGCGGTCGAGGACTGGTTGACGATCGCGCCGCCACCGCGCTTGGCCATCTTCCGGTACACCGCGCGCGTGCACAGCAGCGCACCGTCGAGGTTCACGCTCATGAACTTCTTGTAGTACTCCCAGTCGACGCTGACCAAGAAGTCCAGCTTCATTCCCCCGAAGATCGCGGCGTTGTTGACCAGGTAGTCGATGCCACCGAACTCGGCCAACGTCGCAGCGGCCATTTCCTTGGTCGACTCGGGATCACTCACGTCCACCCTCAGCGCGAGGGCGGTGCCGCCCTCACCCTTGATGCCGTCGGCCACCTTCTGGGCGCCCTCGGTGTTGATGTCGGCCACCACCACCGCCGCACCCTCGCGTGCAAGCGCCTCCGCATACGCCTGGCCGATGCCGCCGCCGGAACCGGTGACGATGGCCACCTTGTGCTTGAACTGATCTCCGTAAAGCCCCACTTGATACTCCTCAATCAATCTCTGGTCCGAGCGGCCAGTTATTGCACGCTTGGCGGGCAATTCCGTGCAATAACTGGCCGCTCGTCGCGATGAAAACTCCTTACTTCGCCAGCGTCGCAATGGCCTTGGTTTCGAGATACTCCTCGAAACCCGCAAGCCCCATCTCCCGGCCGATGCCGGACTGCTTGTAACCGCCGAACGGCATGTCCGCCGAGTACCAGACACCGCCGTTCACGTTTACGGTGCCGACGCGCAATCGGGCTGCGATTCCCGCAGCACGGTCATCGTCACCACTGAATACCGTGCCCGACAGGCCGTATGGCGAGTCGTTCGCGATGCGCACCGCGTCGTCGTCACCGTCGTGGGCGATGACGGTCAGTACCGGACCGAAGATCTCTTCGCGTGCCACCTTGGCACTGTTGTCGAGGCCTGCGATGACCGTCGGCTCGATGAAGAACCCGGTGTCGCGATCGGCGGGACTTCCACCGCCGCAGGCGAACCTGCCGCCCTCGGCGATCGCCGAGTCGAGATAACCCTGGATACGGTCACGTTGCCGCGCCGAGATGACCGGGCCGCAGATGGTCCCCTCGTCGTTCGGATCGCCCGGCTTCAGCCCGGCCATCGTTCCCGCCGCTGCCTCCACCGCCTCGTCGTAGCGGGCCCGGGGCACCACCAAGCGGGTCGTGATCGCGCAGCCCTGCCCAGCATGCATCGACGCGGTGAACGCCGACATCGCGCACGCCGCAGCGAGATCCGCGTCGTCCAGCACCAGGAACGCCGACTTTCCGCCGAGTTCGAGGAACACCTTCTTGAGGGTGGCCGCGCCATCGGACATCACTGCGCGGCCGGTGTTGGTCGACCCGGTGAACGACACCATGTCGACACGCGGGTCTCTGGACAGCAGCGCGCCGACACCGTGGTCGCTGGAGGTGACGATGTTGATCACGCCCGCCGGGAAGTCAGTATGCTCGGCGATCAGCTCGCAAAGTACCGCTGCGGCCCACGGCGTATCCGGAGCGGGCTTGAGCACCAACGTGTTTCCCGCCGCCAGCGCCGGGCCGATCTTCGCGAGATTGATCTGGTGCGGGAAGTTCCACGGCGTGATGGCGCCCACCACGCCGATGGCCTCCCTGGCGATCGTCCGGTGGGACTTCATGCCCATGGGCGACGCGATGCCGAGATCGGTGGTCCACTGAAAGGACTCCGCGGTGCCGGCGCAGAAGCTCAGATCTTCGATCGGCCCCTCGAGCTGGGCGGCAGACGTCAGCATCCGCGGTGCACCCACCTCGGAAATCGTCAGCTCCCGCAACTCTTCGACGTGATCGCGCATCGCCCGCTGCAACTGACGTATGCAGCGCACCCGAAGTTCGACATTCGTCGCCCAGTCCGTGTCATCGAAGGCGTGTCGCGCGGCAGCGATCGCCGAATCCATGTCTTCCGCCGTGGCATCGGCCGCAACACCCAGCACCTCTTCGGTGGCCGGGTTGACCGTCGGGAACGTGCCTCCGCTGCCCGCGACGAGCTTGCCGTCGATCAGCAGCCGACTCTCACGATTGCCCAGTAGGGCCATCCGAACTCCCGTTCATCTCCTGGACAACTGTCCGACTGTGTTGAAACGAACCATAGCTTCCGACGCACGGACGTGGCAAGGGTGCATCATCGACCTGAGCACGGCAATGGCCTTAAACTGCTACTACGCGTCAATATGGACGGGGAGCTTGCCGAGTGGCCGCGCCGTCCGATAACTTGGACATGTGTCCAGTGATGCCGTGTTCGCAGTTACAGGGGAGCCCCAGACGGCCCCCGGCGAGACGCCGCGGAACCGGCGTCAAGAGCAGACGTTCCGCAAGGTGCTCACCGCAGGCTTGGAGATGCTGCGCGAAACGTCGTACGCCGACCTGACGGTGCGCGCGGTCGCAGCGCGGGCGAAGGTCGCGCCAGCCACTGCGTACACCTACTTCTCCTCCAAGAACCACCTGATCGCGGAGATCTACCTCGATCTCCTGAAGCAGGTGCCGTTCTTCACCGACGTCAACGAGCCGATGCCGATCCGCGTCGAGCAGGCGCTGCGCAGCATGGCCCTGACGGTGGCCGACGATCCCGAGGTGGCGGCGGCCTGCACGACGGCCCTTCTGGCCGGGGCCGATCCCACCGTCCGCCGCGTCCGCGACCGTATCGGCGGCGAGATCCACCGCCGCATCCGGTCCGCCGTCGGACCGGACGCGGATTCGCGCGTGGTCGCGGCCCTCGAGATGACGTTCTTCGGCGCGCTGGTCAACGCAGGCAGCGGCGTCTTCACGTACCACCAGATCGCCGACCGCCTGAGCTACGTGGTCGGCCTCATAGTCGGAGATGACCGATGACGACGACCGCGCCACCGTTGCTCGACCCGTACGACTACGACTTTCACGAGGACCCGTATCCGTACTACCGGCGACTGCGCGACGAGGCGCCGCTCTACCACAACGAGGAACTGGATTTCTGGGCGTTGTCGAGGCACACGGACGTCGTGCAGGGCTTCCGCAACAGCACGACGCTGTCGAACAAGCACGGCGTGTCGCTCGACCCCATCTCGCGCAACGACGAGGCACACCGGGTGATGTCGTTCCTCGCACTCGACGATCCCGGCCATCTTCGCCTGCGCACGCTGGTCTCGAAGGGCTTCACGCCGAGGCGGATTCGTGAGCTCGAAGGCCGGGTCACCGAGATCGCCGTGCAGCATCTCGACGCCGCGCTGCAGTCGGAGAACTTCGACTACGTCGACGACTTCGCGGGCAAGCTGCCGATGGACGTCATCTCCGAGTTGATGGGAGTGCCCGGCGAGGACAGAGTCCGCATCCGCGCCCTCGCCGACGGTGTCATGCATCGCGAGGATGGCGTGTCCGACGTGCCCGCCGAGGCGATGCAGGCCTCGGGCGAACTGCTGGTCTACTACGCCGACATGGTGACCACTCGGCGCAAGAAGCCGTCCGACGACCTGACGTCGGCACTCCTGGAGGCCGAGATCGACGGTGACAAGCTCACCGACGAGGAGATCATGGCGTTTCTGTTCCTGATGGTCGTCGCCGGCAACGAAACCACCACGAAACTGCTTGCAAATGCTGCCTTTTGGGGCTTCAAGAACCCGGACGAACTCGCCCCCGTCTTCAACGACCACTCACTGGTGAAGCCGTGGGTCGAGGAGACGTTGCGCTATGACACGTCGAGCCAGATCTTGGCACGCGCCGTCTCCGCGGACATGACGCTGCACGACACCACGATCCCCGAAGGCGACGTCCTCCTGCTTCTCCCCGGCTCGGCCAACCGAGACGACCGGGCCTTCGAGGACCCCGACAGCTACCGCATCGGTCGTGACATCGGTTCCAAGCTGGTGAGTTTCGGCAGCGGTGCGCACTTCTGCCTCGGAGCGCATCTGGCCCGGATGGAGGCGCAGGTCGCACTGACCGAGTTGTTCAAACGCATCCGCGGATACGAAGTCGACGAAGCCAACTCGGTCCGCGTCCACTCCAGCAACGTCCGCGGATTCGCCCACCTGCCCATCACCGTGAAGGCCCGATAGATGCCCCGTTTCGCCCCGCTTCCCGACCGCAGACCGGCCATCGTCGCCGGTGCCTCCGCCGGCATCGGTGAGGCCACCGCCATCGAACTCGCGTCCCGCGGCTTCCCCGTCGCGCTCGGCGCCCGCCGAGTGGAGAAGCTCGACGAACTGGTCGGCAAGATCCGCGCCGAAGGTGGTGAAGCCGTCGGGTTCCACCTCGACGTCACCGACCCGAACTCGGTGAAGTCGTTCGTGGCCAACGCCGTCGACGCGCTCGGCGACATCGAGGTCTTGGTGGCCGGCGCCGGCGACACCTACTTCGGCAAGCTGGCCGACATCAGCACCGAGGACTTCAACTCGCAGATACAGATTCATCTCGTCGGTGCCAACCGCCTGGCCGCCGCGGTGCTTCCCGGCATGCTCGAACGCCAGCGCGGTGACCTGATCTTCGTCGGCTCCGACGTGGCACTTCGGCAGCGCCCGCACATGGGCGCCTACGGAGCCGCGAAGGCCGCACTGGTCGCGATGGTCACCAACTTCCAGATGGAGTTGGAGGGCACCGGGGTTCGCGCCTCGATCGTGCATCCCGGCCCGACGAAGACGTCGATGGGGTGGAGCCTGCCCGCCGATCTCATCGGTCCCGCCCTCGGGGACTGGGCCAAGTGGGGTCAGGCGCGGCACGACTACTTCCTGCGTGCGTCAGATCTGGCGCGTGCCATCACCTTCGTCGCGGAGACCCCGCGTGGCGGGTTCATTGCGAACATGGAGCTTCAGCCCGAAGCTCCCCTGGCAGGAGTCAAGGAACGCCAGCAACTCAAAGTCGACGAGAAGGCTCTGGACACATGACCACAGCGATAGTCCCCAGAGTCTCCGGCGGCGAGGAAGAACACGGACACCTCGAGGAGTTCCGCACCGACCCGATCGGCTTGATGAAGCGCATCCGCGAGGAGTGCGGCGACGTCGGTTGGTTCCAGCTGGTCGACAAGCACGTCATCTTCCTGTCCGGCGCCGAGGCCAACGAGTTCTTCTTCCGTTCTGCCGACGAGGATCTCGACCAAGCCGAGGCCTACCCGTTCATGACCCCGATCTTCGGCGAGGGCGTGGTGTTCGACGCCAGCCCCGAGCGGCGCAAGGAGATGCTGCACAACTCCGCTCTTCGCGGCGAGCAGATGAAGGGTCATGCGGCCACCATCGAGAACGAGGTCAAGAAGATCATCGCCGGCTGGGGGGACGAGGGCGAGATCGAGCTGCTCGACTTCTTCTCCGAGCTGACCATCTACACCTCGACGGCCTGCCTCATCGGACTGAAGTTCCGCGAGCAGCTCGACAGTCGATTCGCGCAGTACTACCACGAACTGGAGCGCGGCACCGACCCGCTGTGCTACGTCGACCCGTACCTGCCGATCGAGAGTTTTCGGCTCCGCGACGAAGCGCGCGTGAAACTCGTTGCGCTGGTTCAGGAAATCATGGACGGTCGCGTCGCCAACCCGCCCAGGGACAAGAGCGACCGCGACATGCTCGACGTGCTGGTGTCGATCAAGGACGAGGAGGGGACCCCTCGGTTCTCCGCCGACGAGGTCACCGGCATGTTCATCTCGCTGATGTTCGCCGGGCATCACACCAGTTCCGGTACGTCGTCGTGGACGCTGATCGAGCTGATCCGCCATCCCGAGGTCTACGCCGACATCGTCGCCGAACTCGACGAACTCTACGCCGATGGCCAGGAGGTGAGCTTCCATGCGCTGCGCCAGATTCCGTTGTTGGACAACGTGGTCAAGGAGACGTTGCGCCTGCATCCTCCGCTCATCATCCTGATGCGGGTCGCCAAGGGTGAGTTCGAGGTCGAGGGCTTCCCGATCCACAAGGGTGACTTCGTGGCCGCGTCCCCGGCGATCTCGAATCGGATTCCCGAGGACTTCCCCGAACCCGATGCCTTCAAGCCGGACCGCTACAACAAACCCGAGCAGGCCGACGTCGCGAATCGCTGGACGTGGATCCCGTTCGGGGCGGGACGCCACCGCTGCGTCGGTGCGGCGTTCGCCACCATGCAGATCAAGGCAATCTTCTCGGTCCTGTTGCGCGAGTACGAGTTCGAGATGGCCCAGCCCGCCGACACCTACCGCAACGATCACACGAAGATGGTGGTCCAGCTGGATCGGCCCGCCAAGGTGCGCTACCGCAAGCGCCAGGGCTGACCCGAGGGACGCACACCATGGCATTTCGAGTGGAAGTGGACCTGGATCTCTGCCAGGGACACGCGATGTGTGAACTCGAGGCACCCGACTACTTCACGGTGCCCAGGCGCGGCAAGGTCGAGATCCTCGACGCCGAGCCACCCGAGGACGCTCGCGACGAGATCGAACGGGCCGTCGACATTTGTCCCACCCAAGCGTTGTTCATCAAAGAGAAAGAGGACTGACAATGGCGTCGTTCACACGTGCTCAGCTGGACGATTGGGTCGAGCGCTGGTTGCAGGTCAATCGCGACGCCGAGGCCGCGGGTGACTGGAAGCCGTTGGCGGACTTCTACACCGAGGACGCCACCTACGGTTGGAACATCGGCCCCAAGGAAGACGTGATGTGCGTCGGGCGCGACGAAATCCGCGACGTCGCGCTCGGGTTGGAGATGGAAGGCCTGGAGAACTGGGTCTACGAGTACCAGAAGGTGCTGGTCGACGAGAAGCAGGGCGAGATCGTTGGCTTCTGGAAGCAGATCGTCAACAAGACCGACGGCACCCAGGACGAGATCTACGGGATCGGCGGCAGCTGGTTCCGCCTCAACGACCAGCTACTGATCGAATGGCAGCGCGATTTCTTCGACTTCGGCCACGTCTCGAAGATGTTCATGAAGCTCATCGAGTCGGGCGATCTCAGCCAGGGCATGCAGAAGCGGATCGAGCGCAGCGTCGCCGGCGAGCGGTTGCCCGGGTATTACCCGCTCGGAGAAGCGCCCCTGCCGATCTGGTGAGCTCCCGGCCAAGCGGTTGCTTTGGGGTGCTTGTGACGCACGTAACTAATGGCTCTAGTCTGTGCTCACCGGCTCTAGTGGAAGGCACGTAGGAGATGAAGACAAAAGGTGCTCTCATCTGGGAGTTCAATCAGCCTTGGTCGATCGAGGAGATCGAGATCGGCGACCCCGTCAAGGACGAGGTCAAGATCCAGATGGAAGCGTCTGGGATGTGCCACTCCGACCACCACCTGGTGACGGGCGACATCCCGATGGCCGGTTTCCCGGTACTAGGCGGCCACGAGGGCGCGGGCATCGTGACCGAGGTCGGCCCTGGTGTCGAGGACGTCGCGCCCGGTGACCACGTCGTGCTGTCCTTCATCCCGTCGTGCGGTGCCTGCCCGTCCTGTCAGGCCGGGATGCGCAACCTCTGCGACCTGGGCGCCGGACTGCTCGGCGGCCAGGCCGTCTCCGACGGCACCCACCGCATCACGGCCAAGGGCCAGCCCGTCTTCCCAATGACCCTGCTCGGCACCTTCAGCCCATACATGGTCGTGCACAAGAGCTCCGTGGTGAAGATCGATCCGTCGATCCCCTTCGAGGTAGCGTGCCTCGTGGGCTGCGGTGTGACGACGGGCTACGGCTCGGCCGTGAAGGCCGGCGACATCCGCCCCGGCGACGACGTCCTGGTGATCGGCGTCGGCGGTGTCGGCATGTCGGCGGTGCAGGGTGCGGACAACGCGGGCGCCCGCCACATCTTCGTCATCGAGCCCGTCGAGTGGAAGCGCGATGCTGCGCTGAAGTTCGGTGCCACGCACGCGTATCCGGACACCGACGCGGCCTTCGCGGGGATCGCCGAGGCCACCCATGGTCTGATGGCCAAGCAGGTCATCGTGACGGTCGGCGAGCTGAAGGGCGCTGACGTCGACACCTACGTCAACCTGACGTCCAAGGGCGGCACCACCGTCCTCACCGCGATCGGCAGCCTGCTCGACACCAGCGTCAACCTGAATCTGGCGATGCTGACCCTGATGCAGAAGCGCTTGCAGGGCACCATCTTCGGTGGTGGCAATCCGCACTTCGACATTCCGCAGCTGCTGTCGATGTACAAGGCGGGCAAGCTCAACCTCGACGACATGATCACTCGGCAGTACCAGCTGGAGCAGATCAACGACGGCTACAAGGACATGCTGGAGGGCCGCAACATCCGCGGTGTCATCCGCTACACCGACGCCGACAGGTAACTCGTGTCCCAGGAGACAGTCGAGCAGTCCCCCGTGCTCGTCGCATCGGAAGCGTCGTGGCGTTGCGTCCAGTCGGGCGACCGTGAGGGTTGGTTGGCCCTGATGACCGACGACGTCGTCATCGAGGATCCGATCGGCGAGTCCGTCACCAACCCCGATGGCAACGGTGTGCGCGGCAAGGAGGCCGTCGCGGCGTTCTACGACGCGAACATCGGGCCGAACCAGCTGACCGTCACCCGCGAGGAGACCTTCCCGTCGAGCTCACCGACCGAGATCGCCTACATCCTGGTGCTGCACACCAAGTTTCCCAACGGCTTCACGGCGACGGTGCGAGGCGTCTTCACCTACCGGGTGAACGACGCGGGCCTCATCACCAACCTGCGAGGCTACTGGAACACGGATGCCATGCAGTTCGGCCAGGGGGATAGCTGACCGCCGGAGTGAGCCAGGGAGCCGTCGTCGTCGGTGGCTCGCGCGGCATCGGCCTCGCCGTCGCAGAGCTTCTCGAGGCCCATGGCTTCGGGGTGGTGATCAACGGCCGTGACGCCGATGCGGTCGAGCAAGCCGTCGCACGTGTGGGGGGCCGTACCGTCGGATTCCCGGGCTCACCGTCGGACCCGGCGCTCGCCGACGCGCTGATCGAGTCGTGCGTCAGCGAATTCGGCCGCATCGACGCCTTGATCAACTGCGCGGGAACGGCCGAGCCTTCCGGCTCGTCGATCCTCAACGTGACCTCCGGCGAGTTTCACGACCTGCTCGATGCACACCTCGGCACGGTGTTCGAGACATGCCGGGCAGCGGCGCCGAAGATGGTCGCGCAGGGTGGCGGTGCGATCGTCAACACCAGCTCGTTCGCCTTTCTCGGCGACTACGGCGGGACCGGCTATCCGGCGGGCAAGGGTGCCGTCAACGGACTGACGCTCGCGATCGCCGCCGAGCTGAAGTCCCACAGCGTGCGCGCGAACGCGGTGTGCCCCGGTGCGAGGACGAGGTTGTCGACCGGCCCCGACTACGAGGCCCAGATCGTGGACCTCAATCGACGCGGCCTGCTCGACGAGGTGAGCATGCAGGGTGCGCTCGACGCGGCGCCACCCGAGTACGCCGCGCCCACCTACGCATACCTGGCCAGCGGCCTCGCCAAGGACGTGACCGGTGAGATCTTCATCGCCGCAGGGGGATTCGTCGGTCGCTTCGATCGGCCCACGCCCAGCATCGTCGCGTATCGCGATCATCATGACTTTCCGCCGTGGTCGATCGCCGAGCTTGACGGGTTCGTCCACAGGGGCTGATCCGCGACGCTCCGGTTGTCACAACCCGGTGGCATACTCGAACACATGTTCGATACGGGTGCTGCTCCGGTCTCCCTGGTGCAGCGGGTGTGTTCCGCGGCGCGGGCGGAGGCGTGCGCGGCCGGGGAACGGCTCTCGGCGATCGGGGAACTCTTCGCGCTGCGCAGGTCCCAGTCCG
>NZ_DASQEU010000148.1:0-7155 GCF_035633495.1 Mycobacterium sp.
GGCGCCGGTGATCGCGATGGTCCTGCCTCGAATGTTGTCCATGCGGCGAAACTTTACACATGTCAAGTTTTGACGTAAGGGCTGGGACGTTGCAATCACGGTGAGGCGAATGCCCGCGCACGGAATGCGGGCGGGCGCGCCGAGGTAGACATTGAAGTGATGTCTCCGCCAACCGTCGACGGGCTCCGCTTCGTCACCGTCGGCCAGCATGACGCGCTGGCCGAGCCGCTCCTGGCCGAACTCGCCGTCGAGTACGCGACCAGGTACGGCGGCACGCCCGAAGGGGTGGCCACGTGGCTGCGGGGTTATCCGGCCGACGAGTTCGAGGCGCCCGCCGGTGGGATGCTCATCGGCTTGCTCGACCACCGGCCCGTGACCGGTGGCGCGTTCCGTCGCTTCGACGAGCAGACGGCCGAGCTCAAGCGCATCTGGACCGACAGCGGTCATCGTCGTCGCGGTCTGGCGAAGGCGCTGCTGGTCGAACTCGAAGCGGAGATCTCCGGACGCGGATACCGGCGGGTGTACCTGACCACCGGGGACCGTCAGCCGGAGGCCGAGGCGCTGTACCTGGCCACGGAATACCGCAAGCTGACCGATCCCTTACCTGCCGAGGGCGAGGTCTACCCGATGGCGTTCCTCAAGGAGTTGCGGCCGTGAACGTTCCGTTGTCGATCCTCGACCTCGTACCGATCAGTGAGGGCGGCGATGCTGCGACGGCGTTGCGCAACACCGTCGACCTGGCCCGGCACGCCGAGCGGTGGGGATACCGCCGCTACTGGCTCGCCGAACACCACTTCGTCGCGGTGGCGAGCTCGTCGCCGGCGGTGCTGATCGGCCAACTGGCCGCGGCGACCGAGCGGATCCACGTGGGCGCGGCCGCCGTTCAGTTGGGTTACACCACCGCGGTCGCCGTGGTGGAGAGCTTCGGCATCCTGGATGCGTTGTACCCCGGCCGCATCGACCTCGGCGTGGGACGGTCGGGTCAGCGACGCCGTGAGGCTGCCACGTCGGCGAGCCGGCCCAAGGGACCTCCGCGGACCTGGCAGGAGATCGACGACGTCGTCATCCCGGCGCCGTTCGACATCAGTGCTCTGCTGAGCAACCCGCGGCTGCAGGCCAGGATGTCGGTGCTTCAGCAGCCCGGGGCCGACGCACCGGACTTCGCGGACCAGGTGGCCGACATCCTGGCGATGCTCGCCGGCACCTACCACGTCGACGGTGTCGAGGCACACGCCACACCGGGGGAGGGAGCTGCGTTGTGGCCCTGGGTGTTTGGTAGCAGCAAGGGGCAGAGCGCGCGGGTGGCGGCGAAGTTCGGGCTGCCGTTCGTCGCGAGCTACCACATCACGCCGGCGACGGCGCTGCAGGCGATCGACGTCTATCGCGACGGCTTCCAGCCATCGGACGAGCTGCGCGAGCCGTACGTCGTGGTGTCCGCGGACGTCGTGGTGGCCGACGACACCGCCACGGCCGGGCACCTGGCATCGACCTACGGGCGCTGGGTCCATTCCATCCGCGCCGGCGACGGTGCCGTTCCGTACCCCGATCCGGCGTCCAGTCAGCCGTTGACCACCGAGCAGGAAGAGCTGGTGAAGGACCGCACCGCAACGCAATTCGTCGGTGATCCCGACCAGGTGGCCCATCGACTGGACGCACTGCAGCGGCTGACCGGTGCCGACGAACTGGTGGTCACCTCGGTCACACACGCGCATGCCGACCGGCTTCGCTCCCACGAGCTGATCGCGAAGCGCTGGGGGTTGTGACGGTCGCTGCGGGCTAGGCTTTCTTCATGCTGTCGGAGCTGACGGTGGGCTGGCTGATACTCGCCGCCGGCCTGCTGACGTTCGCCGGAGGAGTGGCACTGCGCTCCCGCGTGGGTAGCAGGCCGAACGAGCGAGTCGGCCGAGTGGTGCGGAAGTTCCGGGAATCCACGGTCGGCGCGGTCCTGTACGGGCCCATCGCCTCAGATGCGCGCGACCCCGAGGAACTCGACCAGACCATTCTGATGCCCACCATCGTCTTGGGCTGCGGGTTCATGCTGACCGCGATCTTCCTCATCGGCTACGAGATCCTCACGTAGCCAAGGCGTGCTGCGTCGCTTCCCTGATGGATCCGCGCCAGACGGGGCCGTGGCCGGGCAGCAGGACTTCGGTGTCCAGCATCCCCAGCGCGGAGAGGCTGCGGACGCAGGCGGCCTGATCGTGATTGAACAGGCCGGGCAACAACTGAGGCCCGCGGTGGGTCGACACCGGGTGGCCGGTGACCAGCGCGTCGCCGCTGATGAGCACACCGTCGACCACGAACGAGCAGTGTCCGCCGGTATGGCCGGGCGTGGGAATCGCCGTGGGCGTGCCGGGTAGCGCCGCCGCCACCTCCTCGGTGAGGGCACGCGCGGTGGGAATGCCCTCGCGGGTCAGTGCGCCTGCGCGGGCGATGGCTAGCGACCAGGTCAGATACCGCGGCAGCCAGGCCTTGGCAGCCAGGTCGATCGTCGACACCTGCTCCAGATACTCGCGATGGGCGTGGCCGACCTCACCGGCATGGCAGAAGACCGGTGTGCCATGGGTTTTCGCGAACCAGATGGCCGTACCGAAGTGGTCCACGTGGGCATGGGTGAGCAGGATCGCGTGGACGTCGTCGACGTCGAACCCGAGTTGGCGGACCGAGCCCAGGACCTCGTCACGCTGACCGGGGAAACCGGCGTCGACGATCACGACGCCGCTGCCGTCGGTGACGAGCGTCCAGTTGACCAGCTCGGTGTGGGCGAAGTGGACGGTGTCGGTGATGGCCGTCAACTCGACTGAAGTCCCCACCCGGCCAGTCTATGGGCGCCATCGTCCCGCTCCGAGGCGCGTCGCGAGTGACGCCGAGGAATACCCCACCCACGCGAGGAGTAGAAAAGAATCGTGGCTGAACTCAAGTTGGGATACAAGGCGTCGGCAGAACAGTTCGCGCCGCGGGAGCTCGTCGAGCTGGCCGTGGAGGCCGAAGCTCACGGCATGGACAGCGCGACGGTCAGCGATCACTTCCAGCCGTGGCGCCACGAAGGCGGGCACGCGCCCTTCTCGCTGGCCTGGATGACCGCGGTCGGCGAGCGCACCAAGCGCTTGACGCTCGGCACGTCGGTTCTCACGCCGACGTTTCGGTACAACCCGGCCGTCATCGCCCAGGCGTTCGCCACGATGGGGTGTCTGTACCCCGATCGGATCTTCCTCGGTGTCGGCACGGGGGAGTCGCTCAACGAGATCGCCACCGGTTTCACCGGGGAGTGGCCCGAGTTCAAGGAGCGCTACGCACGGCTGCGTGAATCGGTGCGGTTGATGCGCGAGCTGTGGCTGGGCGACCGGGTCGACTTCGAGGGCGAGTACTACCACACCAAGGGAGCATCGATCTACGACGTGCCCGAGGGTGGGATCCCGATCTACATCGCCGCGGGCGGGCCTCAGGTGGCCAAGTACGCGGGCCGCGCCGGCGACGGCTTCATCTGCACCTCCGGCAAGGGCGAGGAGCTCTACAAGGACAAGCTCATCCCCGCCATGCGCGAGGGCGCGGAGGCGGCCGGCAAGAACCCCGACGACGTGGACCGCATGATCGAGATCAAGATCTCCTACGACACCGATCCCGAGGCGGCGCTGGAGAACATCCGGTTCTGGGCGCCGCTGTCGCTGACCGCCGAGCAGAAGACCAGCATTCACGATCCGCTGGAGATGGAGAAGGCCGCCGACGAGCTGCCCATCGAACAGGTGGCCAAGCGCTGGATCGTGGCCTCGGATCCCGACGAGGCCGTCGCCAAGGTCAAGGACTACGTGGACTGGGGCCTCAACCATCTGGTGTTCCATGCGCCCGGCCACGACCAGCGCCGCTTCCTCGAACTCTTCAAGATTGATCTGGCGCCGCGGCTGCGCAAGCTCGGATGATTTGGCAGGCTGGCTCCCGTGTCCACCTCGAGCGCCTCGGCCATCTACATCGCGGCGCCGGAAGGCGACACCGGGAAGTCCACCATCGCGCTGGGCATCCTGCACCGACTCGCGTCCACGGTGGCGAAGGTCGGGGTGTTCCGGCCGATCACCAGGATGGGCGAGGATCGGGACTACATCCTCGAACTGCTGCTGCCCCACACCACCGCGGGGCTGGCCTACGAGGACTGCGTCGGCGTCGGGTACCAGCAGCTGCACGACGATCCCGACGCGGCGCTTGCCGACATCGTCGATCGCTATCACCGTGTCGCCGAACGCTGCCACGCCGTGCTGATCGTCGGCAGCGACTACACCGACGTCGCGTCGCCCAGCGAGTTGAGCGTCAACGCGCGCATCGCCGTCAACCTGGGCGCCCCGATCGTGCTCGCCGTGCGGGCGACCGACCGCACGCCCGAGGACGTTGCGCACGTCGTCGAGCTGTGCCTCTCGGAGATCGCGGGCCAGCACGCCTACACGGCCGCCGTCGTCGCCAATCGATGTGATCCCGCGAAGTTGACCGCGATGGCCGACGCGCTCGCGCACGTGGCCCCGAAGAGCTACGTGCTGCCGGAGGAACCGTTGCTCGTCGCGCCGTCGGTCGCCGAGCTGCGGGATGCGGTCGGCGGAACGGTGATGAGTGGTGACGAGACCCTGCTCAACCGTGAGGCGCTCGGCGTCCTCGTCGCGGGGATGACGGCCGAGCACGTCCTCGAGCGGCTGCGCGAGGGCATGGCCGTCATCACGCCGGGCGACCGCTCCGACGTGGTGCTGGCCGTCGCGAGTGCCCATGCGGCGGAGGGCTTTCCGTCGCTGTCGTGCGTCATCCTCAACGGTGGCTTGCCATTGCACCCGTCCATCGCGGCGCTGGTGTCGGGGCTCGGATTGAGGTTGCCGATCGTCACCACCGACCTCGGGACCTACGACACCGCGCGGCTCGTCGCGTCGGCACGGGGGCGCGTGACGACCGACTCCCATCGCAAGATCGACACTGCGCTGACGCTCATGGAGGAATACGTCGACACCGCTGATCTCCTTGCGCAGCTGTCGATTCCGATTCCTTCGGTGGTGACGCCGCAGATGTTCACCTACCAGCTGCAGGACCGGGCCCGTTCCGACCGCAAGCGCATCGTGCTACCGGAGGGCGACGACGACCGCATCCTCAAGGCGGCGGGCCGGCTGCTGCAACGGTCGGTGGCCGACCTGACCATCCTCGGTGACGAATCCGCCGTCCGTGCTCGCGCGGCGGAACTCGGTGTCGACCTCTCGGCGGCCACGGTGCTGGACCCTGAGACCAGTGAGCTGTGTGATCAGTTCGCCGAGCAGTACGCGGAACTGCGCAAGCGCAAGGGCGTCACGGTCGAGCAGGCGCGTGAAATCATCCACGGCGTCTCCTATTTCGGCACCATGCTGGTGCACAACGGCATGGTCGACGGCATGGTGTCCGGCGCGAGGCACACCACCGCGCACACGGTGCGGCCGGCGTTCGAGATCATCAAGACGCTGCCCGACGTGTCGACGGTGTCGAGCATCTTCCTGATGTGCCTCGCCGACGAGGTGCTCGCCTACGGCGACTGCGCCATCGTGCCGGATCCCACGGCCGAGCAGCTCGCCGACATCGCGATCTCGTCCGCTCGCACCGCTGCGCAGTTCGGCATCGACCCGAGGGTGGCGATGCTGTCCTACTCGACCGGCACGTCCGGTACGGGCGCCGACGTCGAAAAAGTCAGGATGGCAACCGAACTGGTGCGGGCGCGAGAACCCGACCTACTGGTGGAGGGGCCCATCCAGTACGACGCCGCGGTGGAGCCATCGGTCGCGGCGACCAAGATGCCGGACTCCCAGGTCGCCGGCCGCGCGACCGTGCTCATCTTCCCCGACCTCAACACGGGCAACAATACGTACAAGGCGGTTCAGCGCAGTGCCGGAGCGATCGCGATCGGGCCGGTGCTTCAGGGACTCAACAAACCGGTCAACGACCTGTCGCGCGGCGCGCTGGTCGAGGACATCGTCAACACCGTGGCGATCACGGCGATTCAGGCGCAGGGCAAGTGAGCACGACGCGCACCGTACTCGTGCTGAACTCCGGCTCGTCGTCCTTGAAATATGCTGTCGTCGAACCGGATTCGGGAACACACGTCGCCAACGGGATCATCGAGCGCATCGGTGCGGGTCCGATCGCCGACCATGAAGCCGCAATGCGGGCGGCATTCGACGAGCTGTCCGAAGCGAGCCTGGACCTCGACTCACTCGGGTTGGTCGCAGTCGGTCACCGCGTCGTGCATGGCGGACCAGACCTGCACCGACCGACCGTCGTCGACGATGCGCTGATCGCCACGCTGGAGACGCTCGCGCCGCTGGCACCGCTGCACAATCCGCCGGCCATTCTCGGCATCGAGGTCGCGCGCAAGGTGCTGCCCGATGTACCCCATGTCGCGGTATTCGACACGGCATACTTCCACGACCTGCCGCCCGCCGCCGCCACCTACGCGATCCCTCTGGACGTGGCCGCCCAGTGGCACATTCGGCGCTACGGTTTCCACGGTACCTCGCATCAGTACGTCAGTGAGCAGGCCGCCGAGTTCCTCCAAGCGCCGTTGGAGTCGCTCAACCAGATCGTGCTGCACCTCGGCAACGGCGCATCGGCATCGGCGATCGTCGGCGGTCGGCCGCAGGACACCTCGATGGGGATGACGCCGATGGAGGGCCTGGTGATGGGGACCCGGTCGGGTGACGTCGATCCGGGCGTCATCATGTACCTGAACCGGACGGCAGGCATGAGCATGGCCGACGTCGAGACGATGCTCAACCGGCGCTCGGGCGTCCTCGGCCTCGGTGGGGAGATCGACTTGCGCCTGCTTCACCGGCGCATCGAATCCGGCGACGCAGAAGCGCAATTGGCCTACGACGTCTACATTCACCGGGTGCGCAAGTACATCGGCGCCTACCTGGCGCTGCTCGGCAACACCGACGTCATCACGTTCACGGCGGGGGTCGGCGAGAACGACGCCGCGGTCCGGCGGGATGCGCTCAGTGGGCTTGCGCCGCTGGGCGTCGAACTCGACGAGCACCTCAATGACAGCCCGGCCCGCTCGCCGCGGCGCATCTCGTTCGAGACGTCGCCGACGACGGTGCTCGTCATCCCCACCGACGAGGAGCTCGCGATCTCGCGGGCCTGCGTAGGGGTGATCGACGGCTAGAG
>NZ_DASQEU010000149.1:0-94791 GCF_035633495.1 Mycobacterium sp.
CATCAGCGGAAAACACCCATACCGCCGTCGACCATGATGGTCTGGCCGGTGATGAACCCGCCGTCGTCACTCACCAGAAACGCCACGACCGACCCGATGTCCTCACGCGTACGACCCACCCGTCGCAGCGGTACCGCGCGAAGCGCGCGGTCGAAGTCCTTGGGTGCTACGTCCTGCCAGAACTGCACGCCGGGGGAGTCGGCGAAGGGGCAGATCACGTTGACCCTGATGTTGTCGCGGCCCCACTCCACTGCCGCGGCCTTCGACATCCCGCGGATGGCCTCCTTGGCGGCGCCGTAGGCCGCGAATCGAGACTGCCCGCCCGTTCCCGAACCAGACCCGAGGTTGACGATCACGCCCTCACCGGCCGCCTTCATCGCGGGGTGCACCGCCTGCATGAGGAGGAACGTCGCCCGCGGACCGACGTCGAACACCAGGTCGTAGTCCTCGGTCGTGATGTCCACCAACGCCTTTGGCTCATTGGTGGCGATCGCGTTGTTCACCAACGCATCCACCTTGCCGAACCTGCTCAGCGCCGCGTCGACGATCAACCCGGGACTGTTTGGGTCACGCAGGTCGGCCACCAGAGACTCGGAAACCCAACCCGCAGAACCGAATTCGTCGACGTTAGCCGCGAACACGTCGGCATCGCGGTCGACCAGCAGCACAGACGCGCCGCGTTCCAGAAGTGCGGCGGCGATGCCCTTGCCGACGCCCTGCGCCGTACCCGTCACGATCACCGCCCGGCCGGACAACGCGCCCTCGCCGGCCTGCCTGTCCGCCGCCATGGCGTCAACCTACCGTTGGGGACTTCGCCAACGGGTAAGTTTGCGTCGTGGCGCGAAGCGGCAGTTGGTGGCTCACCCGCAGCGAGCACGTCGTGTCCGACGAGGTGCCCGCCCCGCCCGCCGAGGTCCGCGACTTCTATTGCGATCTGCACAACATCACGAAGCTGCACCCGCTCGTCGTCTCGGTGCACACGATCCGCCGCGACCAGACCGCCGACTCGCACACGCAGATCTATCGAGTTCGTGACCGCATCCCCTTCGGACCCGTGAATCTGGGGGTCACCTACACCGCCCGGGTCCACGTTCCGAACAGCGGCGACGTCCTCATCGAGGCGCGGCAATGTCCCCGGGTCCGGCTGTTCGGGACGGTGTCGTTCGACCAGGTAGACGGCGGTACGCGCCTCACCGAGCGGTTGACGATCGAGGCCCCGCGACCACTGGCCGCCATGACCGCGAGGGAAGCCGTCAGGGCACACGCCGAAATGCTCGCCGGCATCCGTCGATGTTTCCTGTGAGGGCGGCGGGGGCATGTTTGCAGGGCGTCCGCAGCTACCCTGCTTAACATTGCTGCGGCCGCCGTGCCATGAGTGACGCCCACGTGGCGCAGATGATGAGGAGGCGCCTGTGAGCGCGAAGGACGTAACGCGGAACCTGAAGCCGCATTTCGACGACATCCAAGCCCATTACGACTTGTCCGACGACTTCTTCCGGCTGTTCCTCGACGAAACCCAGACCTATAGCTGCGCCTACTTCGAGCGCGACGACATGTCGCTGCACGAGGCGCAGCTTGCCAAGATCGACCTCTCCCTGGGCAAACTCAACCTCGAGCCCGGCATGACGCTGCTGGACATCGGCTGCGGGTGGGGCGCCACCATGAAGCGCGCCGTCGAGAAGTACGACGTCAACGTGGTCGGCCTGACGCTGAGCCGCAACCAGGCCGCGCACGTCGAGAGGCTGCTCGCCGACCTGCCGAGTGAGCGCAGTCGCCGCGTCGAGCTGATGGGGTGGGAGGAGTTCGACGGCTCCGTCGACCGCATCGTGTCCATCGGCGCGTTCGAGCACTTCGGGTACGACCGGTACGGGCGCTTCTTCGATATGGCACACCAGGCGATGCCCGACGACGGCATCATGCTGCTGCACACCATCACCCGCGCCGGCCCCGAGGAACGCGAGGAACTGAACCTTCCGGTGACCATGTCACTGATGCGGTTCACCAAGTTCATCAGCGACGAGATCTTCCCCGGCGGCCAGATCCCCGTCATCGCCGAGGTCGAGAAGTTCTGCGCCGAGTCGGGCTTCACCATCGACAGGATCCACAGACTCGGCAAGCACTACGCCAAGACCCTCGACATCTGGTCGGCGGCGTTGGAGGCCAGGCGCGACGAGGCAATTGCGCTGCAGTCCGAGGAGGTCTACGAGCGGTACATGAAGTACCTGACCGGCTGCGCCGACCTCTTCCACAAGCGCTACACCAACCTCTGCCAGTTCACCCTGGCCAAGTAGTTCAGCCCGCGCTGAGCGGCGATCGGCAGAAGTCGGCGAGCGACAATCGGGCGACCGGAGCGGGTGGCGACCAAATCGTTGCTTTACAGATCGCTCGCGAACTGTCACGCTCGAGGCTGATCGCGCGATAGGCTCGACGAACCCCACATGATCAGCCCCAGAGGTGGAATGCGATGAGCGCACGGACGTTTGGCACCGGCACCAAGACCAACACGGGCGGGCTGGGCAAGTACCAGCTCGACGTCACCGCGTCCGACGTCGCCGACCTGGTGCGATCGGCCGGCGGCTGGCTCTTCGACCGGTCGATGGCAGGCTGGGACGTCAACGTCGTGGTCACCGGCGGCGGCGACCCGCGCCCTCTGCACATCCTCGGCGTCGACACGGAACCACGGGAACCCGACGACGACGCCACCGCACCTGCACGGTCCGTGGCGCTCGCCGCCTCCGCCGACGCCGTGAACGCCGACCCCGAACTGCGAACGGACGTCCTGCGCGCCATGAAGCGGGGCGTCGGCGACGTCCTGATCTGGGGCCACTCCCGGCCCGAAGGCATCGAGCGCGACCTGGATCCCGTCGAGCACGAACTCAGCGCCGCCGCCCGCGTCTTCAAGCGACACGCCCTGGCGGCACTCGGCCTGTCGGAGCCCGTCGGCCCGACCGAGTCCTTCCGCGGCCGGACCAGCCTGCACGCCGCCTACTCCGACCTGACGCCCTCGGTCGCCACGTCCTTGGCCCAGCGGTAGTCCGCCTTGCCCGCGGGGGAGCGCACCACCTTCGGCGTCCTGATGAACGCCTTCGGAATCTTGTAACGCGCGATCGACGTCCGGCACACCTCGACGAGCTCCTCGTCGGTGGCGTCGGCTCCGTCCGCGAACTGCACCACGGCGACCACCTCGCTGCCCCATCGCTCCGACGGCCGGCCCACCACCACGACGTCGTACACGCTGGGGTGCGCGGCGATCGCCCGCTCGACCTCCTCGACGAAGATCTTCTCGCCACCGGAGTTGATGGTCACCGAGTCGCGACCGAGCAACTGAATCCGCCCGTCGGACAACACGTTCGCCCGGTCGCCCGGCACCGACCAGCGCACCCCGCCGATCGTTGGGAACGTCTTGGCCGTCTTCGCCTCGTCACCCAGATACCCCAGCGGGATGAGGTCGCGACGCGCCAGCCAGCCTCGCCCCTCACCCGGTTGCAACACCCGGTCGAGCTCTGCGGAAACGACGGCGGTGTCGGACTGCGGGGTGAACGTGGCCGCCTGCGTCTCGGCGCCCGCCGTCGTCGCGGTGCTCATCTGCGCGCCGGACTCCGACGCGCCGACCGCGTCGAGCAACATCAGGTGCGGCAGCGCCTTGAGAATGCGTTCGCGCACCGTCGGGGACAGCGGGGCACCGCCGTTGGTGATGGTGAACAAACCGGACAGGTCGTAGTCGCCGGTCTCGATCTCGTCGAGCAGCGGGCGGGCGATCGCGTCGCCGACCACCGGCAGGCTCAGCACCTTCTCCTCGGCAGCCAGCCGCAGCACCTCGGCGGGCTGCATCCGTTCGACGTCGTTGGGGATGACGATCCGGCCGCCCATGGTGACGGCGTTGAAGGCGGCCCATTGGGCGGCGCCGTGCATGAACGGCGGGATCATCATCATCGACATCGCACCGGCCGATGCGCGGGCCTTCTCGGCGAGCTCGTCGTAGGAGGCCAGCGGCTGGTCGCTGCCCCACGGCCGCCCGCCCATCGACGACAGGAAGATGTCGTGCTGACGCCACAGCACGCCCTTCGGCATGCCGGTCGTGCCGCCGGTGTAGAGGACGTAGAGGTCGTCGCCGGACGGCGTCGGCAGGCCCGCGGCCGGTGTCGGGGTGGCGAGGATGGTCTCGTAGTCGACGGCGCCGGGCAGCAGTTCGTGGCCGGAGTGGTCGGCGACCTGGATCAGCACCCGCAGGTGCGGCAGGCGGTCGCGGATCGCGGCCACCCGCGGCGCGAACTCGGCCGGGTAGACCAGCGCATTGGACTCGGAGTCGGTGAGCAGGTAGAGCAGCTCGTCCTCGACGTAGCGGTAGCTGACGTTGAACGGCGCGACGCGGGCCCGGTACGAGCCGATCATCGCCTCGAGGTACTCGTTGCCGTTGCGCAGGTAGATGCCGAGGTGGTCCTGACCGGACTCGTGGCCCGCCAGCGCGTCGCGTTCGGTGTGGCAGCCGAGGCCGACCGACGCCAGGTAGTTGCCGAAGCCCTCGACTCGGCGGTCGACGTCGGCGTAAGAGAGCCGGCGGCCCCGCCAGACCAGGAACGTCTGATCGGGGATCGCCTTGGCCACGGTGCCGAAGACGTCGGACAGGTTGAAGTTAGTCCCACTATCCATGAGACATGACCATACAGGGGCGTGCTGCCCGTATGGTCTGAAGTCGGTCGATCAGCCGGGGAAGAAACCGGCTCCGGTCAAGGTGCCCGGCTGCCAGCCCTGCGCGCCCTGGCACACCATCGGGCGACCGTCCGGTGCCTGAGCCGCGCCCTTGGGACCGTCGCATGGCGCACCGATCTCCTGGACACCCTTCAGCGGGTACGACGACACCCAGAACCCGGTGTAGACCGGCGGCCACTGGTTCGGGATGTAGTGGCACACCACCGTCGAGCCGCCACGGCTGCGACCGAAGGTGAACAGCTGATAGTCGTCGCACGGCGCGCCCAGGGCGGCGTGGAAGTTCATGCCGGGCACGTCGGTGGCGGACGTGTCGTAGTGGCTGGGGTCGTCGGGGAACATCGGACCCGGGTCGGCCACAGCCGACGGCGCCAGTGCGATGGCTGCCCCGGCGATCGCCGCAGCGACCGTCAGTTCGCGAATCATGATGATGTGCCTCCTCGAACACGGTCGCCGCCGGGGCGGCTCCAGCGACGTTGCGGCAAAGCCTAACGGGTATCGCCGAGGAGGCGAGTGGTTTCGATCGAGGCGCTACCGCGCGTCACTCACTGTCGAGGACGCTGACCGCGATGCCGTACGGCAGGAACCGCACCTTGCGGCCGGCATCGGTGTTGTTCTTGTTGGCGCGCAACGCGTCCAGCTCCGTCGGGTAGACCTCTTCGATGTGGGCGCCGCCCGCGTCGTCGACCGTGTAGATCGACCACACGCCGTCGCCCGTCTCGCCCGCGGTCTCGGGCTCGGTCTTGGGACGGGTGCCCCTGGTGAACTCGTCGAGAAGCGTCGACCAGCCCGCCTGCTTGCCCAACCGGCCGAGTGCATCCCGCAGGCCGTCGCCCGCCTCACGCATCACGCGGTCGAAGTCCTCGGGGTCGATTCCGAACGGATTCTGGCTCATGACGGGCTCCTCATCTGCGCCGACTCGAGACCCGACGGCGCGTCCCACCAGTGTGCAGGTCCACGGCGAAGTTCGCCACGACGTTCCCCCGGGAGCGGACGGAGTGGTAAGTGATGAGGTATGCCCGCCACCCAGGCCGAGATGCTCGCCGCCGTCGAACGCTCGCCCCGGGCCGCGGGCGCCCACCACCGCGAGGGCTGGGTCGGGCTCTTCGCCTCCGACGGGCGCATCGAGGATCCGGTGGGCTCGCGACCCCACCGCGGGCGCGCACAGATCGAACGCTTCTACGACACCTTCATCGGGCCCAGGGACATCACGTTCCACCGCGGCCACGACGTCGTCTCCGGGTCGACGGTCATTCGCGATCTGACCCTGGAGGTGCGGATGGGTTCGTCGGTGACGATGCTGATCCCCGCCTTCCTGCGGTACGACCTCGACGACTCGTTGAGGATTGCCCGCCTGCAGGCGTTTTGGGAACTTCCGGCGATGATGTGGCAATTCGCCCGCAGCAGCGTCGGCGCCGTACCCGCAGGTCTTCGGCTGTCTCGGGCGCTGCTGCGCAACCAGGGGGCGACGGGGACGGCCGGGTTCCTGTCCGGTTTCGCCGGCGCGACCAGTCGCGGCAAGCGGCACCTGGCCGGCCTTCTCGACGACGCCTGCGCAGGCGACCAGGTCGCGGTCAAGCGACGGCTGGGCGACGCCGGGCACGTCACCAAGGGAGACGTCGAGCACGTCGGCACGTCCGAACTGGTCGCGCTGCTGCACGGCGCGCGCTGGGACGGGATGATCCGCGCCGGGCACTCCGTCGTCGCGAGGGTGCACCGCGACGACCATCGGTTGATGCTGTTCGGCGACATCGAGACACGACCGACGCGAATCCGTGCGGTGAGGGTGTTCGCCGACGACCAGTGGACGTGACAAGGTGATTGGACCATGTCTGACTACGACACCATGACGTACGAGGAATTCGGCCGCAGGTTCTTCGAGCTCGCGGTGACGGAGGAGCGCGTCGGCGCGGCGATCGGGCAGATCGCGGGCGAAGAGTTCTCGATGGGCCCGATGGCCCAGGGGCCGGGCAAGATCGCCAAGGTCACCGCGAAGGTGAAGGTTCAAGACCCGGCCGTGACGCGGAGACTCGGCGAACTCATCACCTTCGACATCCGGATCCCGTTGGAGATCGAACTGGTCATCGACCTGCGCATCGACAAGCCGCGCTTCAAGGTCTTCGGCGAGATCGCCCTGAAGGCCACCGCGGTAGCCGTTCACGAGCTGGCGTTGGTCCTCGACGTCGAGAAGCCCCGCCCGTCGGACATCTCGATCCACATAACGTCGACGACGCTGCGCGCCGAGTTGGTGCGCATCGTGGGCGGCGTCGACGCCGAGATCAAGCGGTTCATCTCCCAACACGTCGCCGGTGAGATCGACAGCCCCGAGTCCGCGAAGGCCAAGGTCATCGACATCGGCAGCCAGATCGACGAGGTGTGGACCGGCATCTGATTGGGCCGATCACGCCGATTCGCTGTACTCTCGTCGGCGTGAGCAGCAAATCAATCACCACCCGAATCGCCGTCGTGGCCGCCGGTGCCCTCTGCGCCGCCGTGATGGCCTCGGCGCCCGCGTCGGCGGACCCCATCACCGACTTCGTCGATTCGCTGGGCACCGCGGGCATCGGAATGGGCGATCCCGGCCAGGCTGTGGCGCTCGGACAGTCGGTGTGCCCGATGCTGTCGCAGCCGGGTCAGGACATGGCCGACGCCGCCGCGACGGTCGCCGACATGGGCGGCATGTCGCTCGGACCCGCGACCATGTTCACCGGGCTGGCGATCTCCGCCTTCTGCCCGAGCGTGATGACCTCGCTGGGCAACGGCGAGTCCCCGATTCCGCTGGGACTACTCGGCGGTTTCGGCTTCTAAGTCGACCGCCACGGGCTCCAGCCGCGGACGCTTCGGATCGCGTCCGTTGCCGCTGGACAGCCCGCGCAGGTGCCGCCAAATCCACGGCATCAGCAGATTCTGCGTCCACAACGCCTGCGAATACATCCGCGACCGGAAGCCCGGCACGTCCGCGTCCGGTTTCGACACAGCCCAATCATGGTTGCCGCCAGGCAGTTCCAGCGCCTCCGCGGCTGCGGCGGCGAAGAGCTCGTGCCCGGCGGGTGAGCCGTGCACGCGGTCGGGGCTCCAGACGTCCGGATCGCCCATTGACTCCGCCGCGTAGAGGTCGACGAGCCGGAAGCCGTGCCGGGCCGCCGCCCCCCGGATCACCGCGTTGATCTGCACCACCCGGGTCCCGAGTACGCGCCCCACCGGCAGGATCCGCTCCAGGTCTGGGAACGTGGTCGTGACGACGGTGGCGCCGGTCTCGGCGAGCCGGTCGTGCAGCAGGTCGATGTCCTCGAGCGCGGTGGCGAAGGTCTTGCCGGGCCGGGTGACGTCGTTCATGCCGATGCAGCTGGTGATCAGGTCGGGCTGCATCGCGACGGCCGCGGGCAGTTGGTTGTCCAGGACGTCGCGAATGCGGCGCCCGCGCACGGCGAGGTTCGCGTACATGACGCCGGGATGCAGTTCCTCGAGCCGGGCCGCCAGCCGGTCGGCGAAGCCCCTGACGCCGGAGGTGTCGTCGCCGTCCCAGAGACCCTCGGTCTGGCTGTCGCCAACAGCGACGTATCGGAAGTATGACTCGTCCGCCACGAGGGCACTCTAGCGGCGCGCTCAACGCCGTGTGTCGGCAGCGCTCGACCAGATCAGGCTCAGCGGCCTGCCGACCGCGCTGAGCTGGCCGATGACGTCCTCGAGGCGGGTGCGCGGCATGTCGGCACGCCACTCGGGCAGGGTGCCGGTGAGCCGGACGATCCCCGGGGCGAAGTCGATCGACGTCAGTTGAAGGCCATGCGGCAGCTCGGGTACGCGAACCCGGTACGACGGGGTGCGGGCGGGCAGACTCCACCGCCTGCGCCGCACGACGGCACGCGGGGTGACCCACAGCGTCGAGCCGTCCAGGCGGGCGTCGACCTCCACGTGGCCACTGCCCCGGCGCCTGGCGAAGTGCAGGCGGGCGATCCCGTCGGGACCCACCTCACCGGCCAACCGCGGCGCCGCCCACCGGAACATGTCGTCCAGGGCCGGGGCGGGCAGCTCGACCGTCAGCTCGACGGGTGCGGCGATCAGCTCCGTCGGCCGAAGGTTCCCGCGGAAGTGCAGGTTGTGCAGGGTGACCTGCGCCCGGTCGAACTCGTAGTCCCGCCAGGAGATGTCCTTGGCCTCCAGACGGACGTCGTGATGGCTGCCCGACGCCAGCCCCTTGAGGTCCAGCCGCCAGCTGAAGCGGGTCACGGTGAGGACCAAAGTGCCAGCTTGGGGTGAGCCGACGCGGATCGACAGGCGCCTGCCCACGACCAGCTGCCGCAACGTGACGAACATCGTCTTGTACGCGGCGGCCACCCCGGTGTTGGCCAGCAGGTCCAACGGACGGAACGGGTCCCATCCTCGGAGCGGCCCCGGATCCGTCACTCCTCCAGCATCCGGGAAAGCCGCGCGGGCGCCAACTTGACTGGCAGCGCGGGCGCGGGCCGTTGGCTACGCCACCGACCGATGCCGCGGAACGATCATTACCGGGACGGGAGCGTGCCGCAGGATCTTCGAGGCAACGGAGCCGAGGAACACCCTGGCGACCGGCCCCGCCGTTCCCGAACCCATCAAGAGGATGTCGCCGGCCTCCCACGGGACCGCTTCCACCGCCTCGCGCCAGTCGCGACCGCTGCCAACCAGCACGTCTACATCGGGAACCGGGATCCGTTCGCGAACGGCGTTGAGCTGCTTGACGATATCGTCGAACGTCCGTCGCGACCACTGTTGCACGACCAGGTCCTCGGCGGAGGGTTCGATCGACCCGCCGAACATGCGGACCGGTCGCACCGTGAACGACACGATCCGCAATGACGCTGACCACTTCTTGGCCACTTCCGCGGCCGCGGGGATCAGGCCGTTGGCGTCCGCCTCGTCGCCATAGGCGACGGTGACCCTGCGCACCGGGCCGGATCCCGGCGAGTAACCACGCGGCGCGATCGCGACCGGCACCGCCGCGGTATGGACGAGGCGCTCGGTGACACTGCCCAGCCCGACGCGGCCCAACAGCCCCGACGACGACGATCCGACCACGACGAGGCTTGCGTCGTGAGCTGCGACGAGTTCGATCAAACCCACGGGAATGGAGGTCGATTGGTTGACGACGACCGGGATGTCGAGATCGTCCGGCAACAGTTCGACCACCCGCTCGAGCGACTTCTGCGCCTGCGCCGAGACGTACCGCAGATACTCCGTCTCGACGGGGTCGTCGCGCGGCGGAAAAGCCCGCTCGACGATTGCCGCGGCGATCACCCTCTCGCCCGTGGTGCGTGCCACCTGGGCAGCCAGGTTCAGCGGTGCGCTGCCTTGGCGGCTGGAGCTGAATCCCGCGATGATGGTCATCGAGCTGATCTCTCAGACCCGTACCGGAGAAGCCACGACGTGCGTGACCGGTACGTCGTACTCGGCACGGGCGCGGTCCACGACGTCGAAGCGATGCCATACGGAGTCTTCGGGCGGCAGCGTCGAGATGACTATCTGATCTGGATGGAACGACGTCACGGCGCTGGCCAACGCGCGCAACGGCCGAGTGTCCCCGATCTCGCCGTCGGCATCGAGGTTATCCGAACGAAGGGTCGTCAATGTGCCGTCGAGTCGCTGCTGGGCGACCTTCAGCGTCGCCTCCCGAAGATCGAGGGGACCGTGCGAAGCGGCGGTTCCCGCCTCGATCGGGCTGGCGGGCACGACCACGAAGTAGGTGGCCGACTTGTCGGCGTCGATGCGACGCAACTCGTCGAGGAGCTCCTGGGACTCGACGGTCTGATTCGCCAGCACCAGCACGCGGTGCGGTGGGTCCGTCGCGGCGGCGCCCGCGAGCTCGGGACGCCTATTGATGAACCACCGGTTCGCGAAATACACCAGGATGACGACCGCCCACGACATGAGGCTCAGCACCAATTGCGATCGGACGTCCGCCTGCAGACCCATCTGCACCAGGATCGCGAAGATCGCGACGGCCGTGATGATGGAGACCGCCGGGAAAAGCCACATCTTCACCTTCAGCTCGGAGTCCGGGGTGCGATAGCGCAGCATGATCTGCGAGATGGCGATGAGCAGATAGACGAAGAGGATGATCGCGCCGCTGGAGTTGAGCAGGAACGCGAAGATGGTGTCCGGTGACACCGCCGCAGCGATCACGCACAGGAAGCCGATGACCGAGGACGTAAGGATCGCGGCGGTCGGCACTCCGCGACGGGTCACGTTGACCAGTTGCGCCGGTGCCTCACGACGCGCGGCGAGGACGAAGAGCATGCGCGACGCGGTGTACATCCCGGAATTCAGACAGCTGAGCACGGCCGTCAACACGACGGCGTTCATGATGTGGTCTGCGTACGGAATTCCCATCTCGGTAAACGCCGCAACGAAGGGCGATGCGGCCACCCCGTCGTCGTTCCACGGCAGGATCGTCACCAACAGGAACGCCGAGCCGACGAAGAACACCGCGATCCGCAGGATCACCGAGTTCGCGGCCTTCGCGACCGCCCGCTCCGGATCTGATGACTCTGCTGCCGCGATGGTGGCGATCTCGGCGCCGACCATCGAGAAGATCACCGTGACGACGCCGACCGTCACCGCCATGGCCCCGAACGGAAAGAAGCCGCCATGGCTGTACAAATTCGAGAAGTCCAGCGACTTGTTCGGCCACACTCCCAGCACGTAGAGCCCGCCCAGCCCGATGAAGCCGATGATGGCCGCGACCTTGATGCCCGCGAACCAGAACTCGAACTCGCCGAACGATGACACCGAGAACAGGTTCGTCGCCGTCATCAGAACCATCAGCACCAGCGCGGACAACCACAGCGGGATGTCGATCCAGTACTGAATGACCTTCGCACCGGCGATCGCCTCGAAGCCGACGACGATCACCCAGAAGTACCAGTACAGCCAGCCGACTGAGAAGCCGGCCCAGTTGCCCATGGCGGTGCGCGCATAGTCGGCGAACGAGCCGGTCGACGGGTTGGCGACGGCCATCTCGGCGAGCATGCGCATGACCATGATGATCAGGACGCCGGCCAGGGCGTATGTGATGAATGCTCCCGGCCCGGTATCGCCGATGACCACGCCGGAGCCAACGAAGAGGCCCGCGCCGATGACGCCGCCGATCGCGATCATCGTCAACTGTCGCTGACTCAGCGCCTTCTGCAGGGTTGGTGTCGCGCCCATGTCATCCTCCGATACCGCGTGCGGCGAGGGAATCGCTCCGGTTGAAGCGACCGGTTCAGAACAGTGCGTCGCCCTCAGGCTGAAGCTGACGGCTGAGCTTCGAATGCGTTCTTGCCACAGGGCTTTTGGTCTTGCTTGACCCTCGCATGCGAAAATCCCCCTCCTGACTGGCACCCGGTTGGGGCGCCGTCGCCATTGGGCTTCGAGTCAAAATCGTAGGCCTGTTCACCCCTTGGCCGTAGGAAATTGAGCATCGCAGTTGGGTGATGCGTCGGTGACGTATCCATTGTTCCGGTGCGCCGCCTTGCCTCGTCGTTGCCGCACGGGCCTGACCGAGCACATCGGCGAGGCCACCTCGTACCAGATCCGACCCAATGCGCGCAACCATCATCACGCGCGACTACCATGCGTTCCCCGAACCGATGACGGAGCAAGCGTCGTGACGCGAACGATCAGCGCCGAATGATCGGTCTCGCCCAGAAGCCTTGGTGCGTGGTCGAACTCGCATGCAGTCACGCGTTGAGCCAACTCGGGCGCAGCAAACGCATGGTCGACGCGGAAACCGTTGTCGGTGTTGCTGACGTAGGAGTACTCGCGAACACCGAACACCGGGGTGCATCGACCGCCACTGGTCCCCGCCCGGGAATCGATAGGTTTGGGACTCTTTGTCCAATTCGCCACTGCCCGTGTTGAAGTCGCCAATGAACAGGTCGATCCCACTGCAGGGTCCCTCACGACCAGGGAGTTCCAAAACGGTAGCTTGGCTTGTCCGCTTGGCATGACCACGCCGCAGACAACGATCCAGCCGATGTCTGCACACCAGAGACGGCGTGCATCGAGTTCATCGTTGAAAGCCCAGGATCGATCGATTGACGTGCGCGAGGTGATGAGCACCGAATCTGGAGACCAACTGTCAGGATGTGACGTCACATAGCCCGCGTCCTCGAGTCGCGCGAGGAGACGCTCGCCGATACGGCTCGCTCGGAACTCCGTGACGACGAGTGCATCGGCCTCGTAATTCAGCAGTCGCTCGGTGAGCGCGTCTGCTCGCGTTCCGCCACCGTGCAAGATGTTGAGCGAGACGACGGAGCGAACCTTCGACGACGGCTCTGCCATCATGCGCCGTCGTTCATCGTCACAACGTCTCATGTTGCACCTCCCTCACCCCTGACCGTCCACGAAATTCGACATCACCGGTGATATCGGGTTCGAGAGCGGGTCATGGGGACCGGTTGTGGGAGGCTGAAGTATGCCTGACGCCCCAAACTCGAACACCGTCGCGGGTTTTCTTGACGCGCAGCGATTTACGCGCGAGCAAGTGTTCACCGAGCCGAGCCCCGTCCCGCACGCACCGGGCGCCTACGGCTGGTGGTTCCGTGCGGTGCCCGCGGCCGTCGACACCACGGGCTGTGAAGTGCGGGACGGCTTGACGTTGCTGCACGTCGGGATCAGCCCGACGCCGCCGCCCGCAAACGGGAAGCGGCCGGTGAGCCAGGATCTGCACAAGCGGATCCGCTATCACTTCGGCGGTGCACGCGGCAATGCCGACGGCTCGTCGCTGCGAAAGACACTCGGCGTGCTGCTGGCCTCCAAGCTCGGCCTCGAACTGCGCCGCGTCGGCTCGGGCAAGCAGATCACCCTGGCAGGCGGCGAAGCCGTGCTCAACCAGTGGATGGCCGAGAACGCCCTGGTGTCGTGGGTGGTTCGGCCCGAGCCGTGGATCTTCGAGGACGAACTGACCGCCAACCTCGTGCTTCCCCTCAATCTCCAGGACACCAACGCCTTTCACCAGGAATTGAAGCGGCTGCGACGCGACGCCGTTCTCAAGGCCAACAAGCTGCGCGTGCTCAAGGAGTGGTAGTGCCACGGACGAGCGCCGGGCTGCTGTTGTACCGAGGGGGCGCCGACGGAGTCGAGGTCCTGATCGGCCACCCAGGCGGCCCGTTCTGGGCGCGCAAGGACGAGGCTGCGTGGTCGATTCCCAAGGGCGAGTACACCGATGACGAAGATCCGTGGGTAGCCGCGCAACGAGAGTTCGTCGAGGAGATCGGCCTTCCCGTGCCCGACGGACCGCGGATCGCGCTGCCTCCCGTGAAGCAGTCCGGCGGCAAGATCGTCACCGCGTTCGCCGTCGAGGCCGACCTCGACGTCACCGACAGCGTGAGTAACACCTTCGAGCTGGAGTGGCCGAAGGGGTCCGGCAAGTTCAAGGAGTTTCCCGAAATCGACCGATTGGCTTGGCTTTCCGTCGCCGAGGCTCAGGTGAAACTGCTGAAGGGTCAGCGGCCGCTGCTCGACGCCCTCATCGCTCATCTCGAAGGCGCCTGACGGGGCGCGTCTCGACAGCATTGATCGTCAGCCTGCGGCCGTGGATGCGCCAGCCCGCGGGAGTCCGCAGATACTCGTCGTCGTAGCGCAAGTGCCACACCACGTCCGTCACCTGTTCGGCGGACCGCGTCCAGTGGTGTGCGACGCACGTGATGCGGCCCAGCGCATAGCCCTGCTCGGGCGCGGCGGCGTACACCTCGCCGACGATCGCATGCTCGGTACGGTCCACGGCGCGCAGCGCCTCCATCGCCTCGCCGACGCCGGGCCGACCGCGCTTGACGATGACCGCCTCCAGCTCGCGTGGCGGATCGGGTAGACGCAATTCCGCTGTCTCGGTGAATAATTCGATCGCATCGGCAAAGCGACGGTCGTCGACCGCCGCGGCGTACAGATGCACCAGGTCGGCCACCGCAAGCCTGTCGGCCCAGTGCAACGTCACGGCAGCCCGTTGCTCCGCCGGATGTCCTCGCGGCACTCCCGCCGGGTCTGACCCGTCTGTTGCATGCACACCCGTACCGGTGTCTCCTGCTCGACGGGCAGCGGCGTCTCCGTCGGGTCGATGGTCACCGTCGGGCTCGGCACGTCGCCCTGGGTCAACGACCAGATGGTCGCGCTGCTGCCCTGCAGCGTGGAGCAGTACGCCGTCGTGCCATCGGCCGTCGTGGCCGTGCTGCCCGCCGGGGAGCAGTCCGCGCCGATGACCGCCGCAGGCGGCGGCGCGACGGTGGTCGTGGTCGTGTCGGTAGGTGACGGCGGAGGTTCCGGGGGCGGCGGCAGTGGGATGACTTGAGACGTGGTCGCGGTCGTCGTAGTCGCGGCGGGCGGCGCGGCGCGCTCGTCGTCGGCCCGGGTCAACTCGATGAGCCCGAATCCGACTGCCGCGACCAGCATTACGGCCAGTACCGCGGGCACCAGCACGCCCGCGCGCAGCGGTGACCGTCGCTCCGGGCCGGGCACCGCCACGGGCGCGGACAGCCGCGTCTCCCCGGAGTCCTCGCCGCCGAGGCGGTGCCGCAGCGCACGGGCGAAGTCCGCACACCGCTCATACCTGTCCTTGGGATCCTTGGCCAGCGCCTTGGCGAACACCGGGTCCAGCGACGCCAGGTCGGGCCGCCGGTCACCGATCGCCGGATTCGAGTGCTGGAACGGCGGGGCGCCCGTCAGCAGGTGAAACGCCGACGCGGCCAACGCGTACTGGTCGGCGCGCGCGTCCAGCTGACCGACCATCAGCTGTTCGGGCGCTGCGTAGGACACCGTGCCAACGGTCATGTTCGTCGCCGTCAGCCCGCTGGGATCGTCGACCCAGCGGGCAATACCGAAGTCCGCCAGTAGGATTCGTCTCTCCGGCGTGCCGGGGTTGGCGATCAGGATGTTGGCGGGTTTGACGTCGCGATGCAGCAGGAGGCGCTGATGGGCATAGTCGAGCGCGTCGGCGACCGCGGTGACGATGTCGGCGACCTCCACGGCCGGCATCCCGTCGCGGAACCGTTCGTGGAGCAGGCGCGCCGCGTCGGTGCCGTCGACGTAGTCCATGTCGATCTACAGCCGGCCCTCGGACTCGCCCCTGTCGTGCACGCCGACGATGTGCGGATGCCACAGGGATGCGGCGACGTCGGCTTCACGGTTGAACCGCTCGCGGTACTCGCCGTCCGCCGACACCTCGGGGCGCAGGACCTTCAGCGGGTCCCGGCGAGGCAGTCGCGGGTGTTCGACCAGGTAGACCTCGCCCATGCCGCCCGAACCGAGGCGGCGGACGATGGTGTAGCCCGCAAAGGTCGACCCCTCGTTCAACCGCATGGGCGAATAGTAGTCCGGACGAAATGCTCAGAGGTCGAGGATCAGGTCGGCGTCGTGCAGAGCGCGGGAGACGCAGATCAGCATCATCCCGGCGTCGCGTTCGGGGTCGGTGAGCAGCGTGTCGCGGTGCTCGACGTCGCCCGCCAGCACCCGCGTGCGGCACGTCCCGCAGAAGCCCTGCTGACACGAGTACGGCGCGTGCACGGCGTCGCGATTCAGCGCCGTCAACAGCGTCTCGTCGGCGCCGACCCGAATCGCCCGACCGGTCGAGGCCACCGATGCCGAGAACGCGGTGCCGTCGACGACCGGGGGTGCGGCGAAGCGTTCGAAGTGCAGCTCGACGTCGTCACACCCCGCCAGCGCTGCCCGCAGTGCCGTCAGCACCGGCGCCGGCCCGCACGCATACACCGTCGTGCCGTCGGGACAGTCCCCAAGCAGATCGGCCGCCGTCGGCAGCCCGGCTTCGTCGTCGGTGCGGATCTCGATGTGGTCGCCGAAGCGCGCCAGCTCCTCCAGGAACGGCAGCGTGTCGCGACTGCGGCCCGCGTAGACCATCGACCACGGCAAACCGAGGCGCTGCGCTTGCGCCAGCATCGGCAGGATCGGCGTGATGCCGATGCCGCCGGCGATGAACCGAAAGCGCTGGGCGGGTGAGCCGTAGCCCGGCACGGTCAACGGGAACGCGTTGCGCGGCCCGCTGGTGGTGATCGTCGCGCCGACGCCCAACGCGTCGTGCACCTCGATGGACCCTCCGCCGCCATCGGGGATGCGGCGCACCGCGATTCGGTAGGAGTCGGTGACACCGGGGTCACCGCACAGTGAGTACTGCCGCACCCGGCCGCTGGGCAGGTGCACGTCGAGGTGGGCGCCGGGGTGCCAGCGCGGGAGTGCGCCACCGTCCGGCCCGGTGAGCGTCAACGCGATGACGTCCTGATCGTGGGCGACGATCCGGCGGTCCGCCACGACGAGCGGAAAGCCGCGGTCGACGCCGGGCAGCGGCGCCATGTTCCGGACCGCGCCGGACAGGTTGAACAGCCCGGTGACCAAGGTGTCGGCGATGCCGAGCGACAGGTCGTGGCGAGACCGCCCCGACGCGCTCGGCGGCGCCTGACGGAAGCGCTCGAACATCAAAGATGCGCGGCGCGGGCCGCGGGGGAGCTGGCCAGGTACGCGACGGCCTGGGCCGTCGACCCCATCTGCTCCGGCGAGAACCCCGGGCGAAAGTACATGAACGTGTTGGAGCCGAACAACTTTCGGTACCGAGGCAGCAGCCCCAGCTTGGAGTCCTGCATCCGCAGGCGCTGCATCCGCCACCAGCCCACGGCGAGCGAGGGATCGTTCTTGGCCAGGTACCAGGCGCCGCGCTGGAAGAACGTGAACATGAAGACGACGGCCATGATCATGGCCCGGATGCGGTCGACGTAGCTGTCGTGGAAGTACATCGCGACGTCATGCGCCACCATCCGATGCTCGACCTCTTCACTGCCGTGCCAGCGGAACAGGTCCACCATCGTCGGGTTGGCCGCGTGGTCGTCCCATGCGCAGTTGAGCGAGAAGTCCCCGAGCACGGCGGTGTAGTGCTCGATGGCGGCGATCAGCCACAGCCGGTCGCAGAGGTGGTTCAGCTTGCGCTTGGGGTCGGTGATCGACGGGTCGGGCGCCAGCATCTTGTCGAAGACGTACTCGATCTGGTCGAGGATCGGCTTGACGTCGACGCCGTGGTTCAGCAGGTACTCGTGGAGCACCTTGTCGTGCACGTCGGCGTGGGTGGCTTCCTGGCCGATGAACCCGCGCATGTCCTCGGCCAGCTTCGGATCCTTCACCAGCGGCAGCGCCTCGTTGTGGGCGGCGACGAACCAGCGCTCGGCTGCGGGCAGCACGACGTTCAGCAGGCTGACGACGTTGGATGCCACGGGGTGATCGGGGATCCAGTGCAGTGGGATGTCGTCGACGTCGAAGTGCACCCGGCGGGCCTGGATCTGCACCGGGCCCGGGTCGATCTCGGTGTGGAAACGCTGGGGTCGCAACATTGCTGTCTGTCCCCTCATCGCCGTGTGTCGGGAAGGGAGTCTACTGGATTCCGCGACTTGAGTGGGAACGCAGGTACCGGGTAGTCGAAGTGTTAGCCGACGGGGACGGGAACCCCGATGGGGCCACCGTACGTACCCTGACCATTTCCCGGTGCAGGCGCTGGCGCACCGGGGGCCACGCCGGAACCGGGGCGGGCGGGGGCGTTTGCTGCCGCCTCCTGACCGGCAGCCTCCGTGCAGTCCAGCATCAAGATCATCTTCTTGCTGGAATTGATCTTCTGCTGGCTGACGATGCACTGCGACTGCGGCAGGTCACTGCCGAACGAGCCGCCGAAGGTGGCCCGGACGCCCTGGCTCTTCAGAATGCTCACCGCGCGGAAGTATGGCTCACCGACGACGTTCAGCGCATTCGTGCTGCCGGGGTCCGATACGGCCACGCCGGGGCTGAACAAGGCCGCCGAAGCGATGGCGGCAGGAACGAAGAGCGCTGCAGCTCCCAGCCCAAGAATCTTCTTCACGTGCCCTCCGTGTGTCGCGGTGCGTTGCGAACATAGCGCAGTTCAGCCTCTTGAGAAACTTCGGTCACTCGCGTGCGAGTGTTACCTGCGCGCGCATCACGGTGGCCAGGGCGGCCGCCCTGGGGTCGGCGAACACGTCCTCCACCAGCAGTTCCCTGCCGTCCGGGCCGGCCAGCTTGACCCGCCAGTTCGGATACTCGTTCGTCGTCCCAGGTTGATTCTGGGCCCGCACGTCGCCCACCGCATCAGGAAGCGCCAGCGCGAGCAGCCGGGACGGCGTCCGACCCAGGTATCCGTACAGTGCGCTGACGATCTCCTGAACGCTCGGATCGTCGCCGAGCAGCTCGGCGGCGCGCAGCGCGGCGAGCCACGCGTCCTGCTCGGCCCTGTCCTCCGCCAGCTCCTCGCTGGCCGGGCGGGTCAGCAGCCCCAACTCCTCCCGGATGCGCACGTGCTCGCCCGCCAGGTACCCCGCCGTCGGCGGCAGATCATGGGTCGTGACCGACGACAGGCAGTACTCCCGCCACCGACGCGCGGGCAGCGGGCCGCCGTCGCCGTCGCGATCCAGCTCGAACCACAGGATGGAGGTGCCGAGCAGCCCGCGCTCGGCGAGGTAGTCGCGGGCCCACGGTTCGACGGTGCCCAGGTCCTCGCCGACGACGACCGCGCCCGCCCGGTGCGCCTCCAGCGCGACGATGCCGATCAGCGCCTCGTGGTCGTAGCGGACGTACGTGCCCTCGGTCGGTGCGGCGCCGTTGGGGATCCACCACAACCGGAACAGTCCGATGATGTGGTCGATGCGGATCCCGCCCGCACGCCGCATGACGGCGTTGACGAGCGCGCGGAACGGCTCGTAACCCCGTTCGATCAACTGGTCGGGACGCCACGGCGGTTGCGACCAGTCCTGACCCAGCTGGTTGTACTCGTCGGGCGGCGCGCCCACGCTGACGCCGAGGGCCAGCGCGTCCTGCAACGCCCACGCATCAGCGCCGTTGGGGTCGACCCCGACCGCCAGATCGTGCATGACACCCAGTGACATGCCCGCCTGAATCGCGGTGGCTTGCGCGCCGGTGAGTTGGTCGTCGAGCTGCCACTGCAGCCACCGGTGGAAGTCGACGGTGTCGGCGCGCTTCGCGGCGAAGGCCGCCACCGCGTCACCGGCCGGGTGCCGAAGCTCCTCGGGCCACCGGTGCCAGTCGTTGCCGTACCTCTCGGCGAGCGCGCACCAGATCGCGAAGTCGTCGAGGCTGCGCCCCTCCCGCCTTCGGTAGGCGGCATAGGCGAGCTCGCGGCCCGCGGAGCGCTTGACGCGGTAGATCGCCTTCAGCGCAGCGCGCTTGATCTTCCACACCGAGTCGCGGTCGATGAGCTTGGACTTCTTCGCTCGGGCCTGGGCGACCGAACGCGCCTTGCGCAGCTCGCCGCGGTCCCCGACGTAGGCGAACTCCGGGATCGCCTCGACCCGCAGGTACATCGGGTTGACGAACCGGCGCGACGTCGGCAGGTACGGCGACGGTTCCATCGGTGCGGTGGGAGCGGCCGCGTGCAGCGGGTTCACCAGGATGAAGCCCGCGCCGTACTGCGCCGCCGACCACACCGCGAGATCGGTCAGATCGGTCAAGTCGCCAATGCCCCAAGACCTTTCGGAGCGAACGCTGTACAGCTGGGTGGCCAGACCCCAGGTGCGTCCACCGCCGAGCGAGGCGGGCAGCTTCACCGCGGCGGGGGAGACGATGAGCGCGGCGTCGGCGTCCACACCGCCGGCGTTGACGCGCAAACGGTGGTAACCGACGGGCAGGTCGGCGGGCAGCTCGAACGTGGCCTCGCCGACCGACCGGCCGTCGACCTCGTACGGCGCCCGGTTGTTCTCCAGCTGACGCAGACCGGTGCGCACCGTGCCGTCCTCGAGGCGGATCCACCCACCGACGGGATCGCCGTGGGTGACGTGCACCCAGAACGACGTCGACCGACCCGTCCGCGTGACGACGGTCGGGGGCAGGGTGCGACGCCAGTGGTCGCGATCGTGGGCGAACAACGACGCCTGGCGCTCGTCCTCGGTGGCCGCCGCAACGCCGAGCGCCGCCAGCACCGAGACCAGCGTCGACTCCGCGACCACCCGGTGACCTCCCATCCAGTCGTCGTAGGTGGCCGCCACGCCGTAGCGGCGGGAGAGTTCGACCAACGAGCCGGCCAGTTCAGTCATGGGGTTGATCTTGCCGGGAAAGGGGCGGCCGCGCGTGGCGGTATCGTCTGCTCAGTGCTCACAGGCGACGTTGCGCGACGCAACAGCCGGGCCCGCGTCGCCGTGGCGGCGATGTTTCTCACCAACGGAGCCATCTTCGCGAACCTGGTGCCGCGGTTCCCCGAACTGAAGACCGAACTCGCGCTGTCGAACACCGCCTACGGCATCGTCGTTGCCGCCTTCCCCGTCGGGGCGCTGTTCGCCGGGCTGGCCGCGGGAGCGATCGTCCGTCGGCTCACCTCGGCGCGCACCGCGTTGCTCTGCACCACCGGCATCGCCCTGTTGGTGTTCGCGGCGGGATCGTCGACGACGCCCGTGGTGCTGGCCGCCCTGCTGTTCGCCGGCGGGGCCTGCGACGCGGTTACCGACGTCGCGCAGAACGCGCACGGACTCCGGGTGCAACGGGTCTACAGCCGGTCGATCATCAACTCGCTGCACGCCGTGTGGTCGGTGGGCGCGGTGCTCGGCGCAGGCATGGCTGCCGCGGCGATTGCCCTGCGCGTTCCGATCGCGATCCACCTCGGTGTCAGCGCTGCGGTGTTCACCGGCGTGGCCGTCGCCGCCTATCCGTTCCTGTTGAAGGGGCCCGACCAGCCCGAGCACCCGGCGGTCGCGTCGAAGGCGGGCAGGCCGGGCAGACGGGTGTACGGCGCGTTGCTCCTGCTGGTGCTCATCGCGACCGCGGGCGCGGTGGTCGAGGACGCCGGCAGTTCCTGGGCCGCCCTGTACCTGGGCAGCGGGCTGGGCGCGGCGGGTGCCGTCGCGGCGCTCGGCTACGTCGCGCTGCTGAGCTTCCAGTTCATCGGGCGGATCTTTGGCGACCGCATGGTCGACCGCTTCGGCGAACGCGCGATGGCCCGTGGCGGTGGCCTGCTCGTCGCGGCGGGCATGGGGCTGGCGCTGGCCTTCCCGAGCGTGCCGGGGACCATCGCGGGCTTCGCCGCAGCCGGTCTGGGCGCCGCGACCGTCATTCCGGCGGCCATGCACGGCGCCGATCGGTTGCCGGGCTTGAAGCCGGGCACCGGACTCGCGGCGTTGGCGTGGCTGATGCGCGTCGGCTTCGTCGGCGCACCACCGATCGTCGGCATGATCGCCGACGCGACGAGCCTGCGCGTCGGCCTGCTCATCGTGCCCGTCGCCGGGCTGGCCATCGTCGCCGCGGCCGGGGTGCTCAGTGGACGACGCCCGCCAACTCGATCGTGAGGACGCCACCGATGATCAGCGCGATGCCGATCAGCATCTTGAAGGTCAGCGGGTCGCCGAACAGGTAGCGGGCGATCACCGCGACGAGGGCGACGCCGCACGCCGTCCACACGCCGTACGCGATGCCGACGGGCATGCCAAGCGCCAACGTCAGCCACAACAGGTAGAACGACGCCAGGTAGCCCAGCACGACCGGGACGATCCACGCCCTCTTGCGGAAGCCGTCCGAAGCGCGCAGACCCAGCGTCGCGAAGACTTCGACGCCGATCGCGATGGCCAGCACCAACCACATCACGACGTGAGATCCGTTGGCCGCGAACCGAATTCGATGAAAAGCACCCCGGCGATGATGAGGGCGATGCCCAGCGCGATGGGCCAGGTGAACGGGTCGCGGAAGATCACCGCGGCCAACACCGCCGTCAGCGCCGTGCCCGTCGCACCCCAGATGCCGTACGTGACGCCGACCGGGACGCCCTCGCGTAGCACCAGGGTCAGCAGGGTGAAGGCGACCGCGTACCCGGCGACGACCGCCACGATCCAGGCTGCGTGGTCCTGGGATGCCCGCAGCGACAGCGTGGCCGCGACCTCGCTGACGATGGCCGAGGCCAGCAGCACCCACTTTCGCACCGGATCAACCTAGCTGCCGCCCGCGAGTGGCCAGTTATGTGCCGGTTTCGGCGCTGAGGCGTCGTATAACTGGCCACTCGGCGGAGGGGGTGGATCGTTTGCTGGCGCGAGTAGCCTGGTGATCACGTTTGTTGCAGCCACATCTGAAGGAGTTTCCGTGACGGATTCCCAGCGCACGCTGATTGCCGTACTCCTCGACCGCTCCGGTTCGATGGAAAGCATCAAGGCCGATACCGAGGGTGGATTCAACGCATTCATCGCCGAGCAGGCCAAGGAGCCGGGGGAGGCCAGAGTCACGCTCGCGCAGTTCGACACGGAGTACGAGGTGGTCTACGCGGACCGCCCGATCGCCGACGTGCCACGTCTTCGGTTGCAGCCCCGCGGCGCCACCGCGCTGTACGACGGCGTCGGTCGGCTGATCACCGACGTGGGCGCCGCGCTGGCGGCGCGGCCCGAGGCCGAGCGTCCCGGTCACGTGATCGTCGTGGTCATGACCGACGGTCACGAGAACTCGAGCATCGAGTGGACCCACGAGGCCGTCGGCGCGGCCATCAAGCGCCAGGAGAGCGAGTACTCCTGGTACTTCGTGTTCCTCGGGGCCAACATGGACGCCGTCGCGGTCGGCGCCCGGATGGGGTTCGCGGTCGACAGGACGATGACCTACGACGCGAGCGACGCGGGCGTGGCCTCGGCGTTGGCGTCGACGACCGGCTACGTGTCCCGGCAGCGGCGCGTGGCCCCCGGAATGGCGGCGCCGGGCTTCTCGGATGCGGATCGGGTGGGCGCGAGGGGCAACCAGCGGTGACGGCGGAACCGAGCACCGGTCGATCGGTCGACGCGCCGATCGTCGACACCGCGTACGGACGCGTCCGCGGTGTCGACGACGGAAGGGTCAAGTCGTGGAGGGGAGTTCGATACGCGGCGCCACCCGTCGGCGAGCTGCGGTGGCGTGCCCCTCGGCCGCCCGAGAGTTGGACCGACGTCGCCGATGCCACCAGGGTCGGGCCGGCCTGCGCGCAGCCGACCGACCCACGGATCACGCTCGACCTCGGTGCGCCCCAGGGCGACGACTCGCTGACGCTGAACGTGTGGGCGTCGTCGAACACCGAGGCCGGTGACGGCAAGCCCGTGATGGTGTGGGTGCACGGTGGCGCGTACGTCCTCGGGTCGTCGGCACAGTCGCTGTACCGCGGGCGCGCGCTGGCCAGCGGCGGCGACGCCGTCATCGTGACGGTGAACTACCGGCTCGGGGCGTTCGGATTCCTGGACCTGTCGTCGTTCAGCACCGACCGCACCCGCTTCGAGAGCAACCTGGGCCTCCGCGACGTGCTGTTCGCCCTGCGGTGGGTGCGGGACAACATCGCCGCGTTCGGAGGAGATCCCGCGCGGGTAACGCTGTTCGGCGAGTCGGCGGGCGGGGGCATCGTGACGACGCTGCTGGCCAGCCCGGCGGCGGCCGGTCTGTTCTCGGCGGCCATCGCCCAGAGTTCGCCCGCGACGTCGGTCTACGACGCCAGTCGCTCCCACCGGATCGCCCAGGAGTTCCTGGACACACTTGGCGTGGGTGCCGACGACGTGGACCGCCTGCCTGCCGCGCCGATGAGCGAACTGCTGGCCGCCTCCAAGCGACTGTTCGACGAGATGCCGGTGCGAACACCGGGAACGCTGGCGTACGCGCCGATCGTCGACGGCGACGTGGTGCCCGACTATCCCGTCGCCGTCGCCAGGGCGGGCGGCACGCATCCGGTGCCGCTGATCATCGGCACCAACAAGCACGAGGCGGCACTGTTCCGCTTCATGAAGTCACCGTTGATGCCCATCACGCCGCCTGCCATCAAGGCCATGTTCGACGGGATCGCCGCCGAGCAACCCGGCCTGCAGCTGCCCAGCGAAGCCGATCTCGGTTCGGCTTACAGGGGCCGCGGGAAGACGCCTGGAATGGGCGTCGCCCGCGACATCGGCTTCCGGATGCCGACGATCTGGTTCGCCGAGGGCCATGCGAAGGCCGCACCGGTGTACACCTACCGGTTCGACTGGGCGACGCCCATGCTGCGCCTGCTGAGACTAGGCGCTGCGCACGCCACCGAACTGCCGTATGTATGGGGAAATCTCGTTGCGGGACCGAAGGATCCGACGTTCAAACTGGGCGGCCTCAAGGCCGGCGCCGCGCTGTCGGAGCGCATCCGCACCCGGTGGCTCAACTTCGCGGCGACCGGTGAGCCCACCGGCCCTGCGGGGGAGCCGCACTGGCGGCGCTACCGCGACGAGGACCGGGCCACGCTGTTGCTCGACAAGCGTGACCTGGTGGTCGAGGACGCCGACCGCCAGCTGCGTGCGGCATGGGGGAACGACGTTCTGAGTTTCCGCTAGGACCGGGTGGCTAGGATCGCCACTCGGAAGGAGGTGTGGACGTGAACTGGTGGGACGGAATCCGCGCGTTCCTGGACGTGTTGCCGCCGCAGATGCGGGACCCCGTGCTGTTCGCGATCCCCTTCTTCCTACTGCTGCTCATCCTCGAGTGGACCGCGGCCCGCACGCTCGATCGCCTCGAGGACGATCGCGCGCCGTCCGGTGCCTACCTGCGGCGCGACGCCTGGGCAAGCATCTCGACGGGGCTGGTGTCGGTCGCGACCACGGGGGCCTGGAAGGCTCTCGCGCTGTTCGGCTACGCCGCGATCTACGCCTACGTCGCGCCGTGGCACCTGCCGTCGACCGCCTGGTACACCTGGGTCGTCGCCATCGTCGGCGTCGACCTCCTCTTCTACACGTATCACCGCATCGCGCACCGCGTGCGGCTGGTATGGGCGACGCATCAGGCACACCACTCCAGCCAGTACTTCAACTTCGCCACCGCCCTGCGTCAGAAGTGGAACAACAGCGGCGAGATTCTGATCTGGATTCCGTTGCCACTGCTGGGGATTCCGCCGTGGATGGTGTTCGCCAGCTTCTCCCTGAACCTCATCTACCAGTTCTGGGTGCACACCGAACGCATCGACAAGATGTGGCGGCCCATCGAGTACGTCTTCAACACCCCGTCGCACCACCGCGTGCACCACGGCATGGACCCCGAGTACCTCGACAAGAACTACGGGGGCATCCTCATCCTCTGGGACCGCCTTTTCGGGACCTATCGCGACGAGTTGTTCCGACCGCACTACGGGCTGACCAAACAGGTCTCGACGTACAACGTCTGGAAGCTGCAGACCCACGAATACGTGGCCATTGCGCGCGACGTCAGGCGCGCCGACCGGTTGCGCGACCGCCTCGGCTATGTGTTCGGCCCCCCGGGCTGGGCACCGCGGCGCCCTTCCGGGACCGACGTCACCGCCCCCGCCGCGGCGGGCAGTACACCGGCGCCGTCTCACTCCTAGCAGCCCCGGTAGTGTCAGAGGTGTGGAAACCGTCTTCGATCGCCACGTCGATTCCGCGCTGGTCGAACGGTCCCTTGCCGTCAGCGCCTTCGGATCGATGTGGCTCGACGTGGAAGAGTCCAATCGACCCGACCATCCGAAGCTGACGCAGGCCCGCGCGTGCGACCTCCTGGTGGTCGGAGGCGGTTATGCTGGTCTATGGACCGCTCTGCATGCCGCACAGCGTGATCCGGACCAACGCATCGTGCTCATCGACGCCCACCGCATCGGATGGGCGGCATCCGGCCGCAACGGCGGATTCGTCGAGGCTAGCCTGACGCACGGCAAGGAGAACGGAAAGACGCGCTGGCCCAACGAGATCGAGCAGCTCGATGTCATGGGCCTGGAGAACCTGGACGGCATGCAGGCCGAGATCGAACGCCTCGGCCTCGACGTCGAATGGCAGCGGACCGGGATGCTGGGCGTCGCGACGGAGCCCCACCAGGTGGAATGGCTGAAGGAGTCGGCGGCCGAGGGTGAAGGCCAGTTCCTCGACGAGGCCGCCGTACGCGCCGAAGTCCACTCACCGACGTTCCTCGCCGGGCTGCAACACGCCAGCACGTGCGCGATCGTGCACCCCGCCAAGCTGGCGCTCGAGCTGGCTCGCGCGTGCACCGAGGCCGGCGTGAGCATCTACGAGCACACCAACGCGAGGTCACTGAACTCCGGCACCGCGTCGATTCAAGTCGACACCGGTGATGCCGTCATCACCGCCAAGCGGGTGGTGCTGGCGACCAACGTCTTTCCGCATCTGCTGCGCCGCAACCGGTTTCACACGATTCCGGTCTACGACTACGTGCTGGCCACCGAACCGCTCACCGACGCCCAGGTGGACAGCATCGGATGGCGCAACCGACAGGGAATCGGCGACTCCGCCAACCAGTTTCACTACTACCGCATGACCGAGGACAACCGGATCGTGTTCGGCGGTTACGACGCCATCTACCACTTCGGCCGCAAGGTCGACGCCGACTACGAGGATCGGCCCGAGAGCTACCGCAGACTCGCCGCCCACTTCTTCATCACCTTCCCGCAACTCGAGGGCGTCCGATTCAGCCACCGGTGGGCGGGCCCCATCGACACGAACACCCGGTTCTGTGCGCACTGGGGCCTGGCCCGCGAAGGCCGGGTCGCCTACGTCAACGGGTTCACCGGTCTCGGCGTGGGAGCGGCGAGGTTTGCCGCCGACGTCTGCCTCGACCTACTCGGCGGTGTGGCGACGCCGCGTACGGAACTGGAGATGGTGCGCCAGAAGCCACTTCCGTTTCCTCCCGAGCCGTTTGCCAGCATCGGAATTCAAGCCACGCGGTGGTCCCTCGACCGCGCCGATCACTCCGCCGGGCAACGCAACGTCCTGCTGCGCACGCTCGACGCCCTCGGCCTCGGATTCGACTCCTAGGGCGTCGCAGCACGCAACCGATTGTTCGCCAAGCGTTTTGATTGCGCCAACCCGAACGGCCTCCGAGCCCAACCGCTGCCAGTAGGCTCGTTCCTGCCGACGAGGAAAGGGTGCAACATCGTGGGAGACAGACTTCACAATGGAGAGAAGCTGGAGGTCGGTCAGTCGCTGACGTCTGAGAACGAGGCGTACAAACTGATCCTCCAGGACGACGGAAATCTGGTGCTGTACGCCGGTGCCGAATCCGTCTGGTCGACGGGCACCAACGGGAAGAACGTGGTCCGCGCCGAGGTTCAGACCGACGGCAACTTCGTCCTCTACACGCCGGACGATCCGGTGTGGGCCAGCCAGACCAAGGGCGCGAAGGACGTTCGACTAGTCCTCCAGAACGACCGCAACCTGGTGCTGTACGGGTTCGACGGGCCAGCGTGGTCGTCGGACACGAAGACTGACGAGGTGCCCGCGCCGCCGCCACCGGTCACCGAGGTGCCCGCGGAACCGGAAGTGGTTCCCGCCGCAGTCACCGAGGAGGCGCCACCGGCCGAGGCTCCCGCGCCGCCGCCGCCGCCACCGCCGCCGCCGCCGCCCGCACCTCGGACCTACACCGTGGTGTCGGGTGACACGTTGTGGGCCATCGCGGAACGGTTCTACGGCGACGGCAACAAGTACCACGACATCGCTCGCGCGAGCGGGATCGCGAACCCCGACCTCATCCATCCCGGTCAGGTCGTCACGATTCCTTAGGGTAAGCACATGAGGCGGCCCGCTCCTTTTGGTGCGGGCCGCCTTTGCCATGGGTACTCTGATCCCTCACCTACCTTTGGCGATCGGAGACGACGTTGCGCCGAAAGTGTTTGCGCGCGGTCGTGCTGGCAACCGCTTCGATCGCGATGCTGTGTTCCGCGCCCGCTCACGCCGTTCCCGGCGTCCTCGTCCATCCGGGCATGGAGATCCGCCAGGACACCAACAAGTGCACGCTCGCATTCGTGGACGTGCAGACGCGGACCGCGTTCACCGCCGGGCACTGCCGCGGGAGTGGGACCGTCGGCGACAAGGACGGAAACGTCGTCGGCCGCCAGACCGTCTTCCGCGACAACACCCCCGACGGCGCCACCGTCGCCACCGATCACATGATCGCCGACTGGGAGGCCATCGCCCTGGCACCCGACGTGCAGATCAACGACGTCCTGCCAAGCGGGAGGGCCCTGTCCTTCGATCCGGCCGTCGTGCCGCAACTGGGGCAGCGCGTCTGCCACTTCGGCGTGGTGACCGGCGAGAGCTGTGGCACTGTGGAGGCCGTCAACAACGGGTGGTTCACGATGGCCAACGGCGTCGTCAGTCAGAAGGGTGATTCGGGTGGCCCCGTCTACGTGCTCACCGACGACGGGCGCGCCGTCATCGTCGGGATGTTCAACAGCACCTGGGGGCAGTACCCCGCCGCCGTCACATGGTCGAACACCGATCAGCAGATTCGCCAAGAGGTCATCACCGCCTCAGCAGGCACCGCACCCGTCGCGCCCCCACCGGCGGCCTGACCGCTGATGCGGTATCGGTTTTACTCGTGGTTCTCCTGGTTTTCGTCGGGGGAGCCGTGGACCGCCCGCCGGATCATGATCGCCGTCTTGGCGTCGATCGGCATCCTGGCGATGGTCAGCACCATCGTCGTCGGCGTGGCGATGGCCTTCCTGATGAAGGACCAGGGTCAGCTCGCTCAGCGCACCACCCCGATGCCGACGACGAGGACCCCCGCGGTGATCGGTATCCCGCTGGCCGTGCGCCCCGTCGTGGAGGTGCCGCTGGTCGCCAATCCCGAGGACTGCCCGCCCGTTCCGCCACCGACACCACCGGAGGCGCCCATTGGGGTGTGTGACGTCGACAAGGCCGCGGTGTATCAGCTAGGCCCAGTTGCGTTGGCGCTGAACCTGACTGGGGCCACCGAGACGAAGCTGCCGACGACCGACTTCCACACCGTGCAGATGTCGATGGATCCCGAGTCGAGTGCCGCCTTCGCGCAATACACCGCCGCGAACATCGGCAAGCAGCTCGCCTTCGTCCGCAACGGGGTCGTGCTGGCCGCACCCGCCATCAGCCAGCCCATCGACGGGCAGTCGATTCAGATCTCCGGCGAGCTCAGTGCCGCCACCGCTGCCACGATCGCGCAGATGTTGCGCGACGGATCCTGACGCGAGAGGCATCAGACCAACTCGAAGACCGGGATCGACGGTGCGACGGCGCGGATCTGCTCGTCGGTCGAGTCGGAGGTCAGACCACCCACGTGCCACGCGCCCGCCGACCTCACGGTAGGGCCGGGAACGCGCGTGGTGGGCGCGCTGTTCGCGGTGGTGGCGGCGGGCGTCGCCGCGGGGGAGGTGCCCGATTCCGGGCCCGCCCCCTCGCGATCGACGTCGTCCGACTTCGACGGCGTCCGCGCGGAACTCGGGTTCACGGGCGGGGACGCGACGGTGATGAAGTGCTTCCTGCTGTGGGCCGCGCTCGTCGGGGCGATCAGCCTCGAGGTCTTCGGTAAGTACGACGCCGACACGCTCTCGGACCCCGGCGACATCTTCGACGGGCAGATCCGGCTCGTTCTCGCCGCCATCATCCTGAACTAGAACACGTTCTAGCCAGCGGTGCCCGCCGGAGATATCCTTCTGAGCGATGCATGACCAGACACCTGTCCAGATTGCCTGGGTGACGCGGAACCTCGATGCAGGAGGACGCGCGCTGACCAGCTTGATGGGCGCGAAGAAGTGGGTGCGCATGCCCGACATCCACTTCGGCCCGGACACCTGCACCCATCGCGGGCGGCCCGCCGACTTCGTCGCCCACGTCTCGCTGTCCTACGCCGGGGACACCCAGCTCGAGCTGATCGCGCCGGTCCGCGGCGAGAGCGTCTACACCGAATTCCTGGACGCGTCGGGCCCGGGACTGCACCACGTCTGCATCGAGGCCGACGACGTCGACGCCTTCGAGGCATTGCTGCGCGAGGCCGAACGGGACGGCGCGCCGGTGGTGTCCCGAGGCGTCATGCCCGGCGGGATGCGCTTCGCCTACGTCTCCGCCGCGCAGGCCGGCGTTCCCTACCTCGAGATCGCGCACATCCCGTCCGAGATCCGGGCATTCTTCGACTACGTCAAACAGGAGCAAGCGTGAGCACTCAGATTCCGGAGGCCGTCGCCGCCGCGGACGTCGCGGAGTGGTCCGACGACGTCGACGTCGTCGTCGTGGGTTTCGGCATCGCCGGGGGCTGCGCCGCAGTCAGTGCGGCCGCCGCGGGCGCGCGCGTCGTCCTGCTTGAGCGTGCGGCCGCCGCGGGGGGCACGACGTCGATGGCCGGCGGGCACTTCTACCTCGGCGGTGGCACGGAGGTGCAGAAGGCGACCGGCCACGACGACAGCCCCGAAGAGATGTACGAGTACCTCGTCGCCATGTCCCGCGAACCGGAGCTCGACAAGATCCGGGCCTACTCCGACGGCAGCGTCGAGCACTTCAACTGGTTGGAGGACTTGGGCTTTCAGTTCGAGCGCAGTTACTACCCCGGCAAGGTCGTCGTACCGCCGGGCACCGAGGGACTGTCGTACACCGGCAACGAGAAGGTGTGGCCGTTCTTCGAGCAGGCCAAGCCCGCACCGCGCGGCCACTCCGTCCCCATGCCCGGCGAACTGGGTGGCGCGGCGATGGTCATCGACCTGCTCGTGAAGCGCGCCGCCGAACTCGGGGTGGACGTCCGCTACGAAACCGGCGCCTCCGCACTGGTCACCGACGACGACGGCGTGGTCGTGGGCGCCAGCTGGAAGCACTTCGAGGACACGGGCACCATCCGCGCCAAGGCCGTCGTCATCGCCGCCGGCGGCTTCGTGATGAACCCGGAGATGGTCGCCACGTTCACGCCGAAGCTGGCCGAGAAGCCGTTCGTGCTCGGCAACACCTACGACGACGGCCTCGGCATCCGGCTCGGCGAATCGGCGGGCGGGGCCACCAAGCACATGGACCAGTACTTCGTCACCGCGCCGCCGTATCCGCCGGCGATCCTGCTGACCGGCATCATCGTCAACAAGAACGGACAACGGTTCGTCACCGAGGACTCCTACCACTCGCGCACGTCGGGTTTCGTCATGGAGCAACCCGACAGTGCGGCGTTCCTCATCGTCGACGAGGAGCACCTGGAGCGCCCGGAGCTGCCACTGATTCCGCTGATCGACGGTTGGGAGACCGTCGAGGAGATGGAGTCGGCGCTAGGAATCCCCGAGGGCAACCTGGTCGCCACGCTGAACCGCTACAACGAGTATGCCGCCAAGGGGGAAGACCCCGACTTCCACAAGCAGCCGGAATTCCTTGCGCCGCAGGACAAGGGGCCGTGGGGCGCCTTCGACCTTTCGCTGGGCAAGGCGATGTACGCCGGCTTCACGATGGGCGGACTCGCGACGACGCTCGACGGCGAAGTCCTGCGCGAGGACGGCAGCGTGGTGGCGGGTCTCTACGCAGCAGGCGCCTGCGCGTCGAACATCGCCCAGGACTGCAAGGGGTACTGCAGCGGAACCCAACTCGGCGAGGGGTCGTTCTTCGGGCGCCGCGCGGGTGAGCACGCCGCGACCCGCTAACCGATCGGGGCCAGCCGCCACTCACCGGAACCGAGCAGTTCCAGCCGGTCGTCGTGGTGCTGCTCGACGGTGCCGCGGTGGCTCACGCTGACCACGATGCAGTCCGGCAACCTGTCGCGCAGAGTCCGGTACAGCGCGAACTCCTGACCCTCGTCGAGCGCCGAGGTGGACTCGTCGAGGAACACCGCCCGCGGCGCATTCAGCAGCACCCGCGCGAACGCGATCCGCTGCTGCTCGCCGGGGGACAGCACCTTCGACCAGTCGGCCGTCTCGTCCAGCCGGGAACCGAGGTGTCCGAGCGCGACCGCGTCGAGGGCGGACCGAATGTCATCGTCGCCGAACGACTCCGCGATCGAGGGATAGCAGACGACCGTCCGTAGGTCGCCCAACGGGGCGTAGGGCAGCTGCGGCAGGAACATCGCCCCCTCGTCGGAGGGGTAGCGGACGGTGCCCGAGGCGTACGGCCACATCTGCGCGAGGCTGCGCAGCAGGGTGGTCTTGCCGGTGCCCGACCGGCCCGTGATGACCAACGAGCCACCGGCGGCCAGTCGCACCGCGAGCCCGTCGACGAGGGAGTCACCGGCGGGGGAGTTCACGGCCACGTCGTCGATCTCCACGGCGCCGCCGCTGCTGACCTCCACCGTGAGTTGGTGTAGTGCCCTTGCCTCTTCGTTCGCGGTGAGCAGGCCGTCCAGACGGATGATCGTCGCGCGGTAGCTGGCGAACGAGTCGTATACCGCACGGAAGAACGACAGCGAGCCCTGCACCGACCGGAATGCACTCGACGACTGGCTGACGTCACCCAGGTTGATTTCACCGGCGAACAGTCGCGGCGCCTGGACGATGAGCGGCAGCGGGTCGACGATCTGCGACATGGCCTTGTTCCACCCGAGGAAGGCCACCCCCCGCCACACCAGGGCCCGGTAGTTGACGATGATCCGGGCGAACCGGTCGGACAACCCGATGCGCTCCACGCGTTCGCCGCGGGAGAAGCCCACCGCCTCGGCGGCATCGCGCACGCGCACCAGGGCATAACGGAAGGCGGCGTTGGTCATCTCGTTGCGGAAGCTCAGCCGGATTATCGGGCGACCGATCCAGAACGACACCACGGTGGCGACGGCCACGAAGAGCAGCACGATCCAGAACAGCGCCTTCGGCACCGTCACCCCGAAGAACGTCAACGGGCCGGCCAGATTCCACAGAATCGGCGTGAACGCGACCACCGACACGATCGAATACACCGCACCGAACAGCAGGGTGGTGGACGTGCCGACCGTCGGCGTATTGGTCTCCGGGCCCGTCCCCGTAGTGAACACGTCGATGTCCTGCTGAATGCGCTGATCCGGGTTGTCGATGGGATCGTCGATGAAGCGCCCGCGATAGTAGGCGCGCCCGTCGAGCCAGTCGCTCGTCAATCGGTCGGTCAGCCACACCCGCCACCGAATGATGAAGAACTGCATCAGATACAGGTCCAGCAGCGTCTGGGCGAGATAGGTGATGACGAGCAGGGCGAAGACCAGGATCGAGAACCAGAAGCCGCGGATGCCGGAGTCCCGCACGGCGTCGTTGCCCGCACTGGCGCCTTCGAAGGCGACCTGCAGCGCGGAGTATTGATCGTTGCCGTAGTAGCTGAACAGCACGTCCATCCGCACCGAGAACATCACCGACAGCAGCAGCACGCCGACCAGCAACCACACCGAAATGCTCTGGCGCCCAGTGAAGTAGGGGCCGGTGATCCGCCAGTACTGTCGGCCCCACGTGGTGAACCGGGCGAGCAACGCAAGTACGGCGAGCATCGCGACGGCGCTGATCACCCATGCCTTGGCGACCCAGATCAGCGATGCGACGACCTCGTTGCCCCAGTCCAGTGACGGGGTGAACATGTCCATCGGGGGAAGCTACCCCGGCATACCCCTTCTACGGGCTAGACCTGGGCTAGACCGGGCTAGACCCGGGCTAGACCGGGACCGGCTCCGGCTCTTCACGGAGGTTGCTGAGCTGCCACTCGCCACCGCCGAGCAGACGAAGTTCCTTGTCGTGGTGCTGCTCGACGGTCTTGCGGTGACTGACGCTGACCAGGATGGTGTCCGGCAGTTCGGTTCGGACCAGCCGGTACAGCGTCATCTCCAGGCCTTCGTCCAAGGCAGACGTCGACTCGTCCAGGAAGACGGCCTTGGGCTTGGTCAGCAGGATGCGGGCGAACGCGATCCGTTGTTGCTCGCCGGGGGAGAGCACCTTGGCCCAGTCCTGGACTTCGTCGAGCCGATCGTTCAGGTGCGGCAGCGCAACCCGGGTCAGGACGTCGTGCAGCTCGGAGTCCTTGAGCGTGCCCACCTCACAGGGGTAGGACACGACGGCCCTCAGGTCACCCAGCGGAACGTACGGCATCTGAGACAGGAACATCGTCTCGTTGGGTCCGCACGGGCGGGTCAGCGTGCCCGAGGTGAACGGCCACAACTCCGCAAGACTGCGCAACAGCGTGGTCTTGCCACTGCCCGACTTGCCGGTGATCACCAGGGTGTCGCCGATCTCCAGGCGCAGATCGAGGGGGTTGATGAGCTGCAGGCCGTCGGGCGTGCGGACCTCGACGCTGTCGAGTTGAACCGTGCCGTCCACGCAGGCCGCCGTCGTCACGGTGGGCAGCGCCCGACCCTCGTCGTTGGCGACGACCAGGCCGTGCAGACGGATGATCGCCGCCCGATACCCGGCGAACTGGTCGTAGGCGTTACGGAAGAAGGACAACCCGTCCTGGATGCTGCCGAACGCGGACGCAGTCTGGGTCATGTCGCCGAGCTTGATGTCGCCTGCATAGAACCGGGGGAACTGCAGCACGTAGGGCAGCGGCACGATGATCTGGCTGAGCGAGAGGTTCCAGCCGTAGAAGCCGATCATCCTGTTGATGTAGCGCTTGTAGTTGGACACGACGGACGCGAAGCGACGTCGCAGTCCCGTGCGCTCGGCGATCTCACCCCGATAGAAGGCGACGGCCTCCGACGCCTCCCGCAGGCGCACCAGCGCATAGCGAAAAGCGGCGTTGTACTTCTCGTTGTCGAACGCGAACCAGATGATCGGCTTGCCGATCCAGAACGCGATCACGGACGCGAACACCACGTAACCGAGCCCGATCCAGAACATCGCCCTGGGCATCTCGATGCCGAACAGCGTCAACGAACCGGACAGCTGCCACAGAATCGCGGTGAAGGAGATCATCGTCACGATCGCGTTGATCGCGCCGAACAGCAGCGTCGAACCGGTGGTGATGTTCGGCGTGTTGGGCGTGGGTCCGACACCGGTGGTGAAGATGTCGATGTCGTATTGGATTCGCTGGTCGGGATTGTCGATCGTGTCGTCTATGAAGCGGGCCCGGTAGTACGCCTTGCCGTCGAGCCAGTCCCCGGTGAGCCGATCGGTCAGCCAGGCCCGCCATCTCAGCATGAACCTCTGCATCAGGAACAGGTCCAGCATGACCCGCGCGACGTAGATGACCGCCATGATGCTGAAGACCGTGATCGAGAGCCAGAAGCCTTCCCTACCGGACTGCTTGATGGTCTCGTCGCCACCGCCGACGCCCGCGGCGATCACCTGGAAACTGGTCAGCATGTCGTTGCTCTGATAACTGAAGAGCACCGTCAGTCGTACGCCGATGATCACTGACAACAGCAGCCCCGCCAGCCAGACCCAGATGAGGGTGCTCGAGCGGCCGCTGAAGTACGCGCCGGTGATGCGCCAGAACTGACGACCCCAATTCGTGAAGCGGGCGATCAGCACCAAGACCACCATCGTGGCGACCGCGGAGATCGCCCATGCCCGCATGATCCACCACAGCGACGTCAGCCACTCGGCGCTCCAATCCAGCGTCGGGGTGAACATTTCCATTCGGGCAAGGTACCCCGGTCAGTAGGTGTCAGCCGTTCAGAGGGGTCAAGTCGCGGCGGATATCCGATCGACTCGCCATTGGCCGCCACCGAGCAGTTCGAGTTGCCGGTCGTGATGCTGCTCGACGGTTTCCCGATGGCTGACGCTGACGAGGATCGACTCGGGCAGCTCCTCCCGAAGCAGCTGGTAGAGCATCAATTCCAAACCCTCGTCCATCGCGGACGTGGACTCGTCGAGGAACACCACCTTCGGCTCGTTCAGCAGAATGCGGGCGAAGGCAATGCGCTGCTGTTCACCGACGGACAGCACCTTGGCCCAGTCCTTGATTTCGTTGATTCGAATGACCAGGTTCGGCAGGGCCACCTTGAGCAGCGCCTGCTGAATGCGGCCCGCGTCGACCTCGCCGTCCGGCCGCGGGTAGGACGTGACGGTGCGCAGGTCGCCCAGCGGGATGTACGGCAGTTGCGCGACGAACATGACGTCCCTCGCCTCGACGGGAAAGCGCACCCGGCCCGAGGCGTGCGGCCACAGTCCCGCAAGGCTTTCCAGCAGTGTGGTCTTGCCGCTGCCCGACGGTCCGGTGATCACCACGCTCTCGCCGGGGGCGAGTCGCACGTCGAGCGCCTGGACGAGGAGCTGGCCGTCGGGCGTGCGCACGTCCACGTCCTCGAGCTGCACCGCGCCGTCCGACGACTCCTCGATCACCAGCTGGGGCACCACCCGGGTGCGCTCGTTCATGGTGAGCAGACCATCGAGACGGATCAAGGCGGCCCGGTAACTGGCGAACGCGTCGTAGGCGTTCCGGAAGAACGACAGCGCGTCGTGGATGGCGTGGAAGGCCGTCGCCGACTGCATGACGTCACCGAAGGAGATCTGCTGGGCGAACAGTCGCTGGGCCTGGACGATGTAGGGCAGCGGGTTGATCGCCTGACTCACCGAGAGGTTGAACCCCAGGAAGATCACCATCCGGTTCAGCCAGTGCCGGTAGTTGGTGATGATGGCGCCGAGGCGGGTGGTGAGCTGCTGACGCTCGGCGTCCTCGCCGCGGTAGAGGCCGACGGCGCTCGCAGCCTCCTTCAACCGTGTCATCGCGTAGCGGAAGCTGGCGTTGCGGAACTCGTTGAGGAAGCTCAAGCGGATCAGTGGACGGCCGATCCAGAACGCGACGACCGTCGCGACCAGCACGTAGACGATCACGATCCAGAACAGCGCCCGCGGCAGCGTCACGTCGAAGACCGTCAGCGGTCCCGACAGCTGCCACATGATGACCCCGAACGACGCCACGCTGAGGACGGATTCGACGGCACCGAACAGCAGGGTGTTGCTCGAGCCGTGCGACGGCGTGTTGGGCTCGCCGGTGCCGGTGGTCACGATGTCGACGTCCTGCTGTATCCGTTGATCGGGATTGTCGATCGGCGTGCTCATCAGCTGCCCGCGGTAGTAGGCGTAGCCGCCGAGCCAGTCGTCGACCACCCGGTGCGTCAACCACACGCGCCACCGAATGGTGAACCGCTGCATCAGGTACAGGTCGAACAGTGACCGGACGGTCGCGACCGTCGCCAGGACGGCGAAGATGCGCATCGACACCCAGAACCCTTCGACCCCGGTGTCCTTCAGTGAGCCGTCCGGTGCCGCGTTGCCCTCGAACGCCACCTGCAACGACGAGAACAGGTCGTTGGCGTAGTAACTGAGCAGCACGCTGATCCGCACTGCCAGGATGGCCGATGCGAGCAAGCCCGCCAACATGATCCACACGGTCAGACGCGAGCCGCGAGGGGTGAAGTACGGGCCGTTGATGCGCCAGAACTGGCGGCCCCATTCGGTCAGGCGACCCAGCAGGACGAGGACCGCGACGAGGCAGACGGCGGTGATGCCGAAGGTCTTCAACACCCACAGGGTCGACGCGAGGAATTCATTGCTCCAGTCGACGGAGGGCTTGAATCGCTCCGAATCCATCAGACTCCTCTGCGGGCGTCCGGCGACACCGCTGTGCGGGAAGCTACCCTGCCGCGAGCGTGCGCGTTCTGCGGTTTAGACGCGGCGTGTCGGCCGCAGACACGCACGCTCGCGGGAGCGAGAGTGGTCCGCGTACCGTGAACGAGTGCCAAAGATCTTCCCGAAGACGAAAGACCGCACCTCTGGTCGGCTGAGCAACCGGTTCTGGAAGCTGCTCGGCGCCAGTACCGACAAGGACCAGGCCCAGTCGATGGACCTGGTGCGCGCCTCGGCGGAGTTCGACGACAAGGCGGCGGGCCTCGAAGACGAGAAACTGCGCAAGGCCGCCAAGCTGCTCAACCTCGACGAGCTCGCCGAGTCGGCCGACATCCCGCAGTTCCTGGCCATTGCCCGCGAAGCCTCCGAACGCGCAACGACGTTGCGGCCGTTCGACGTTCAGCTACTAGGCGCCCTGCGCATGCTCGCGGGCGACGTCGTCGAAATGGCGACCGGCGAGGGCAAGACGCTCGCCGGTGCGATCGCCGCGGCAGGCTACGCGATCGCCGGCCGCAGCGTGCACGTCATCTCCGTCAACGACTACCTGGCGCGACGCGACGCCGAATGGATGGGCCCGCTGCTCGAGGCGATGGGCCTGACCGTCGGCTGGATCACCGCCGAGTCCACCGCCGACGAGCGACGCGCCGCCTATGCCTGCGACGTGACCTACGCGTCGGTCAACGAGATCGGCTTCGACGTGCTGCGCGATCAGCTGGTGACCGACGTCGACGACCTGGTGTCACCCGACCCAGACGTCGCGCTCATCGACGAGGCCGACTCCGTACTCGTCGACGAGGCGCTGGTCCCGCTGGTGCTGGCGGGCACCACGCACCGCGAGACCCCGCGGCTGGAGATCATCCGGATGGTCGGCGACCTGTGTGCCGCGACGGCCGCCGAAAAGTACTACGACACCGACGCCGACCGTCGCAACGTGCATCTCACCGACCAGGGCGCCCGCAAGCTCGAGAAGGCACTCGGCGGCATCGACATCTACTCCGAGGAGAACGTCAGCACCACGCTGACCGAGATCAACGTGGCCCTGCACGCCCACGTGCTGCTGCAGCGCGACGTGCACTACATCGTCCGCGACGACAGGGTGCAGTTGATCAACGCGTCCCGTGGCCGCATCGCGCAACTGCAGCGCTGGCCCGACGGGCTGCAGGCAGCCGTCGAGGCCAAGGAGCGCATCGAGACCACCGAGACCGGTGAAGTGCTCGACACCATCACCGTCCAGGCCCTGATCAACCGCTATCCGACCGTGTGCGGGATGACCGGTACGGCGCTGGCCGCCGGCGAGCAGCTCCGGCAGTTCTACAAGCTCGGGGTGTCGCCGATTCCCCCGAACACACCCAACGTCCGCGAGGACGTCGCCGACCGCGTCTACATCACCGCCGCCGCCAAGATCGACGCCGTCATCGACCACATCAAGACGATCCACGCCACCGGCCAGCCGGTGCTCGTCGGCACCCGCGACGTCGCCGAGTCCGAAGAACTGCACGAACGGCTCGTCAAGGCGGGTGTGCCCGCCGTCGTCCTGAACGCCAAGAACGACGAGGAGGAGGCGCGCGTCATCGCCGAGGCAGGCACGCTGAACTCGGTGACGGTGTCCACCCAGATCGCCGGCCGCGGCACCGACATCCGCCTGGGCGGCTCCGACGAGGCCGGCCACGATGAAGTCGCCGAACTCGGCGGGCTGCACGTCATCGGCACGGGCCGCCACCACACCGAGCGGCTGGACAACCAGCTTCGCGGCCGTGCCGGCCGGCAGGGCGATCCCGGTTCGTCGGTGTTCTTCTCCAGCTGGGAGGACGACGTCGTCGTCTCGCACCTCGACCCGGAAAAACTCCCGATGGGGACCGACGACGACGGCCGCATCACCGCCGACAAGGCCGCCCAGCTGCTCGAGCACGCCCAGCGCATCGCCGAGGGCAGGCTGCTCGACGTGCACGCCAACACCTGGCGCTACAACCAGCTCGTCGCCCAGCAGCGCGCGATCCTGGTGGAGCGGCGAAACACGTTGCTGCGCACCGCTACTGCCCGCCAGGAGCTGGCCGAGCGGTCCCCGGAGCGCTACGAGGAACTGGCGAAGGAGATCGACGAGGAGCGGCTGGAGAAGATCTGCCGACAGATCATGCTCTACCACCTGGACCGCGGCTGGGCCGACCACCAGGCCTACCTGTCGGACATCCGCGAGAGCATCCACCTGCGGGCGCTGGGCAGACAGAACCCACTCGACGAATTCCACCGGCTGGCCGTCGACGCCTTCGCCTCACTGGCGGCCGACGCCATCGAAGCCGCGCAGCAGACCTTCGAAACCGCCAACGTGGTCGACGACGAGCAGGGACTCGACCTGTCGAAACTCGCACGGCCCACTTCGACGTGGACCTACATGATTCACGACAATCCACTGGCGGACGACACCATGTCTGGCCTCAGCCTGCCCGGGGTGTTCCGCTAGGTTCATCGCATGGACACCGGGGATCGGGTGCTGACCATTCCCAACGCGCTCAGCGTGCTGCGGTTGGTCCTGGTGCCCGTCTTCATCTACCTGCTCGCCGTCGACGCCAACGCCTGGGCCGTCGCGGTGCTCACGTTCAGCGGATTCTCCGACTGGGCAGACGGCAAGATTGCGCGACTCGTCGACAACCAGTCATCGCGACTCGGCGCGCTGCTCGATCCCGCCGTCGACCGCATCTACATGGTGGTCGTGCCCGTGGCGCTGGCGGTCTACGGCATCGTGCCCTGGTGGTTCGTGGTCGTACTCATCGTGCGCGACGTGCTACTCGCCCTCACCCTGCCCGTCCTGCGCAGCCGCGGGCTGACCGCCCTGACCGTCACCTACGTCGGCAAGGCCGCCACGTTCTCGCTGATGTCCGGCTTCCCCCTGGTCCTGCTCGGCCAGTGGGACGCGCTCTGGAGCCGGGTGGCCCTCGCGATCGGCTGGGCGTTCCTCGGCTGGGGGATGGCCATGTACGTCTGGTCGGGCGTGCTGTACCTCGTCCAGGCCACCATGGTGGTTCGGCAGATGCCCCGCCACGTCGCCGGCAGTCGGGGGAATGGCTGACGACGAGCGCGCGCTCGGCGGCTACAGCCCGGACGCCGGACGCCACGCTCACGTAGCGGGTGAACCGACGCCGATCCCGGTGCCGTCGCTGCTGCGGTCGCTGCTGTCCGAGCACCTCGACCCCGGCTATGCCGCAGCGGCTGAGCGGCGCACGTCGGGCCAACCCCGCGGCAGGGCCGCGAACTGGGGCTGGCAGATCCTGGCGGGGTCGCTGGTGACCGCGGTGTTCGCCGCCGCTGCCGCCCAGTCGCAGTCCGTCGCCCCGGCGACTCAGGAGACCAGACAGGTACTGGCCGCGGGGGTGCTCAACGCCGAGCGGACGACGAACGACGGCACCGCCCGCCGCGACGCGCTGGCCGAGCAGGTCGAGTCGGAGCGGCGCAGTCGCCTGGCGGGTGACGAGCGTGGACGCCTGTTGCTCGCCAACCTCGATGTCGCAGACTTCGCCGCCGCCGCCACCGCCGTCCACGGGCCGGGCTTGACCGTCACGGTCACCGAACCCACTGCCGCGCGCGATCTCAGCGACGTGTCCAAACAGCGCGTCGCGGGCAGCCCCCAGGTCATCCTCGACCGCGATCTGCAGCTGGTCGTCAACTCGCTGTGGGTCAGCGGCGCCGAGGCGATCGCCGTCGGCGGCGTGCGCATCGGACCCAACGTCACCGTGCGGCAGGCGGGCGGCGGTCTGCTGGTCGACAACCTGCCCATCAGCAACCCGTACGTCGTGCTCGCCGTCGGCCCGCCGCACGGGATGCACGACGTCTTCGAGCAGAGTCCGGCCCTTCAGCGGCTGCGCATCCTCGAGTCGTCGTACGGGGTCGGCGTCAACGTCAGTGAAGTCGACGACGTGACCCTTCCCGCCAGCTCGGTGCGAGACGTCAACTTCGCCAAGCAGATTGGGCCCTGATGCACACGCGAGTGATCGGAGACAGATGGTCGGAATAGCTGCACTCGTCGTCGGCATAATCCTCGGCCTGGTGTTTCACCCCAGCGTGCCGGAGGTGATCCAGCCGTATCTGCCGATCGCGGTCGTCGCCGCGCTGGACGCGGTGTTCGGCGGGTTGCGTGCGTACCTGGAGCGCATCTTCGACTCGAAGGTGTTCGTGGTGTCGTTCGTCTTCAACGTGCTCGTCGCCACGCTGATCGTCTTCGTTGGCGATCAGCTCGGGGTGGGCACCCAGCTCTCGACCGCGATCATCGTCGTTCTCGGCATCAGAATCTTCGGCAACGCCGCCGCACTGCGGCGCAGACTGTTCGGGGCCTGAGACATGACCGAACCCCACGCGGAACACGGCAGCCACGAGCGGCCCGACGGCGTGGCGGGCGTGGTCCGTCGCGGTCGGACCCAGATCGCCTTCGGTGCGCTGGCGGTCGTGCTGTGCGCCCTGCTCGGGGTGGCGATCGTCACCCAGGCGCGGCAGACCGACTCCGGCGACTCGCTGGAAACGGCCCGCCCGGCCGACCTGCTGGTGCTCCTGGACTCCCTGCAGCAGCGCGAAGCCGCGCTCAACACCGAGGTCGCCGACCTGCAGCGCACCCTCGAAGCGCTGCAGTCCTCGGGCAGCAACGACCAGGCCGCCGTCGAGAACGCCCAGGCCCGGCTGGCCGCCCTGTCGATCCTGATCGGAACCGTGGCCGCGACGGGTCCGGGAGTGACGATCACCATCGACGACGTCGCCCCTGGGGTGTCTCCGGAGACGATGCTCGACGTCGTCAACGAGCTGCGCGCCGCGGGCGCGGAGGCCATGCAGATCTCCAGTCCTGGCGGATCGGTGATCAGAGTCGGCGTCGACACCTGGATCGTAGGATCGCCCGGCGCGCTCGTCGTCGACGGCAGCACGCTGTCGCCGCCCTATTCCGTTCTCGCCATTGGTGATCCAGCGACGCTCGCCGCGGCGATGAACATTCCCGGTGGGGCCGTCGACAGCGTCGAACGCGTCGGCGGCACAATGTCGGTGCAACAAGCCGACGTCGTGAACGTGACCGCCTTGCGGCAACCGAAACCCCGCCAATACGCTCAGCCAGTCAAGTGAGCACGACATCCGCACCCAGGCGGAGAACCGAGGAGCGCCGTGAGCGAGATTCCGTCCGACCTCTTTTACACCGAGGACCACGAATGGGTGCGTCGGACCGGCGACGACACCGTGCGCGTCGGCATCACTGACTACGCCCAGGCCGCGCTCGGCGACGTCGTGTTCGTCGAGTTGCCCGAAGTTGACGCCGACGTCACCGCAGGCGGCGAGTTCGGCACGGTGGAGTCGACCAAGTCGAACTCGGATCTCTTCGCGCCGATCACCGCGAAAGTCGTTGCCGTCAACGGCGAAGTGACCGACTCCCCGGAGTTGGTCAACTCCGACCCGTACGGCGCCGGATGGCTCATCGACCTGCAGATCGACGCCGCGGCGCTATCCGAGGCACTCGACGGTCTGCTCGACCCCGACGCCTACGGCGCCACCCTCGACGAATGAGAATTCCGGCGGTGGTGGACACGGCGACCACCGCCGCGCGGTACGGTCGTCACGAGATGCATGACGGGCGGCGTCAGTGCCGGCGCTTCTGCCAACCATTGCCACAGCAGCCAGTGAGGAGCACCGGGTGACGGACAACGACACCAGTTCGGGAGCTGATCAGTCCGAAGAAGTGACGGTCGAGACCACCTCGGTCTTCCGATCGGACTTCCTCAACGAATTGGACGCACCGCCCCCGACGGGCGGCGACAACGCCGTGTCGGGAGTCGAAGGACTTCCCGCGGGTTCGGCGTTGCTCGTCGTCAAGCGCGGTCCGAACGCCGGGTCGCGATTCCTGCTCGACCAGGCGAGGACCTCGGCCGGTCGACACCCCGACAGCGACATCTTCCTCGACGACGTCACCGTGAGCCGTCGGCACGCGGAGTTCCGGCTCGAGGCCGCGGAGTTCCAGGTCGTCGACGTCGGCAGCCTCAACGGCACCTACGTCAACCGCGAGCCCGTGGATTCCGCGGTGCTGGCCAACGGCGACGAGGTCCAGATCGGCAAGTTCCGACTGGTCTTCCTCACCGGACCGAAGGGTGACGAGGGCGGTTCCGGTAGCTGATGACCGCCCCCGACACCCCAGCGTTCGCCGGGATGTCGATCGGAGCGGTCCTGGACTCGCTGCGACCCGACTTTCCGGACGTGACCATCTCCAAGATCCGCTTCCTGGAAGCTGAAGGACTGGTCACGCCCCAGCGCTCGGGCTCGGGTTACCGGCGGTTCACCGCCTATGACTGTGCGCGGCTGCGGTTCATCCTGACCGCGCAGCGGGATCACTACCTGCCGTTGAAGGTCATCAAGGCCCAGCTCGACTCACTACCCGACGGGGCGCTACCCGAGACCGGATCCGCTTACGGCGTGCCGCGATTGGTGCAGGTGTCGAATGACGGTGACGGCACCGTCCACGACACGGCCGCGGTGGCGCCCGCACAGGTCAGGCTGAGCCGCGAGGATCTGTTGACGCGCTCGGGAGTCGACGAGGAACTGCTCGGCGCCCTCATCAAGGCAGGCGTCATCAAGTCCGGCCCCGGCGGATTCTTCGACGAGCACTCCGTCGTGACCGCCCAGTGCGCGAAGGCGTTGGCCGACTACGGCGTCGAACCCCGGCACCTGCGGGCGTTCCGGTCGGCGGCGGATCGGCAATCCGACCTGATCGCTCAGATTGCCGGCCCCGTGGTGAAGGCGGGCGCCCGCGACCGGGCCGACGATCTTGCGCGCGAAGTTGCCGCACTGGCCATTACGTTGCACACGTCGCTGATCAAGTCCGCCGTGCGCGACGTTCTCGATCGCTGAGGATTAGACTCACCCACGACGGCTTGCGGCGCGGAGGGCAGACACAGATGGGCGAGGTTCGTGTGATCGGCATTCGCGTGGAACAGCCTCAGAACCAGCCGGTTCTGTTGCTGCGAGAGTCCAACGGCGACCGCTATCTTCCAATCTGGATAGGCCAGTTCGAAGCGCAGGCGATCGCGCTCGAGCAGCAGGGCGTTGAGCCTGCGCGCCCGCTCACCCACGATTTGATCCAGGATCTGATTACCGCCCTTGGGCATTCACTCAAGGAAGTTCGGATCGTCGATCTGCAGGAAGGCACGTTCTATGCCGACCTGGTCTTCGACCGCGACATCAAGGTGTCGGCGCGTCCCTCGGACTCCGTGGCCATCGCCATGCGGGTCGGCGTCCCCATCTACGTCGAGGAAGCCGTGCTGGCCGAAGCGGGGCTGCTGATTCCCGACGAGTCCGACGAAGAGACCACCGGAGCGGTCCGGGAAGACGAAGTCGAGAAGTTCAAGGAGTTCCTCGACAGCGTCTCGCCGGACGATTTCAAGGCCACCTGAAGCTCTATAGTCACGGATGCGTCTCGCGCTCTCGACACGCGGAGACGGTTTCATCGATCCAGGTGCGTGGGCAGCCATACTTTGATCGCTACGAGAGGCAGTGAGTGCCGAGCAGGGAGCGTATGCTCGACATACTCGAGAGCTCGGAGCAAACGTGTTGAGTCGTCGTTGACGGCTGCGGGGCACGGATCCAGTTCGATCGGCGAGAGGATGGGCAGTGGGCGACACGCCACGTCAGGAGCAGTTGGATCTCACCTCCAACAGCACGCCGGAGCCGGTGGTCTCAGCAGCCCCTAGCGAACCCGTCCAGGCGGGCCTGTTTCCCGACGACTCCGTCCCGGACGAACTGGTGGGTTACCGCGGCCCCAGCGCCTGCCAGATCGCGGGCATCACGTACCGCCAGCTGGACTATTGGGCCCGGACGTCATTGGTCGTTCCCTCGATCCGCGGCGCGGCAGGCTCAGGCAGCCAACGGCTGTACTCGTTCAAGGACATCCTCGTCCTCAAGATCGTGAAAAGGCTTCTGGATACCGGCATCTCGCTGCACAACATCCGGGTCGCCGTCGATCACCTGCGCCAACGCGGCGTCAAGGACCTGGCCAACATCACGTTGTTCTCCGACGGCACCACGGTGTACGAGTGCACCTCGGCCGAAGAGGTCGTCGACCTGCTCCAAGGCGGCCAGGGCGTCTTCGGCATCGCGGTATCGGGTGCGATGCGTGAGCTCACCGGTGCCATCGCGGACTTCCCGGGTGAGCGGGCCGACGGCGGGGAGTCCATCCCCAGCCCGGAGGACGAACTCGCGTCGCGACGCAAGCACCGCGACCGCAAAATCGGCTGAGGTCAGCCACGCCGGTTTGCGTTGCCTAGATCAGAGTCCGCAGGTAGGCGGCTGCCATTCGCTTGGTCTCCCGCACTTCGGCGACTCCGTCGCTGGCGCCGCTGTCGAGCGTGGCCCTGTCCAGTACCGCGCCGACGCACGTTGCGAGAACGAACATTCCCGCTTCCAGCCGGTGGCGCTGAGTCCTGACCCCGCGTTGCTGCACGAGGTCGGCCAGCTGCCGCGCAATGCGCTCGTCGGACGCGCGATCAAGTACCTGTAACTGGCGGCTAGTTCGCATCGCCGCCCGGACCTGTGCAGCGGCTGGCTCCGACGCCGTCGCCGCGATTACGCCATCGATCAGTTCGTCGATTGCGCGCTCCAGAGAATGGGCAGGGTCCGCGAGCGCCGTGACCTCCGCGACGGCAGATTCAATCCGTTCGTTCATTCGTTCCGCGAGTGTCGCCATCACCGCTTGCCGATCGGAAAAGTAGCGGTAGACGTTGCGGACCCGCAGACCGGTGCGTTCGGCCAGAGCGCTGGTGGTCAGCGCATCGGGTCCACCTTCGGACAGCAGATCACTGGCCGCCTCGAGGATGGCTGCAACGGTGCGACGCGAACGGTCCTGCTCGGGGACGGTGCGCAGCGTTCCGGCATCGGACGGCTCGGCTCTTCGAGTCATGGAAGAGGCTGCGGTCCTGCGCCCTGGTCGCACCCCGACGCCGAGCGGTTCGACCGGCAGACTCTCGGCGCCTGGATGCACCGTCACACCCTGACGCGGGGGGCCCGCTTCTTCCTCGAGCTGATCACGGCCACCTCGTTCGGCTGCCACCCCGACGAGCTGTCCCTGCTCGGGTTTCTCGTACACGTTGCGTCGGCTGACGGACTGGCGAACCTCACCGGGGTCAGGGGCGCAGCTCTAGACCGTCACATCGTTGGCGGCGCAGCAACGCTCTGCGACGAACTGGCCGCCAAGCTGGGTGCCCGCGTTCGCTGCGACACTCCCGTGAGACTGATCGAGCAAGCCGACTCTGGGCTGCGAATCGTTGGTGAGGGTTTCGAATTCACCTGCCAGCACGGGGTTCTGGCGGTCGACCCGGCTATGGCGGGCGGCATCGAGCATCGGCCAGCACTGCCGCCGAGGCGCGCCACACTGCAACGTACGTTCGCGATGGGTAGCGGCACCAAGGTCCACATCGGCTACGACGAACCCTTCTGGCGGCGCGGCGGGTTGTCGGGCCTGTCCTACGCCGACAGCGGACTGATCCCCGTCACGTTCGATGTCGGTCAACCGGCCGGGCCCGGCATCTTGATGACATTTCTCGATCACGCCGCGTGGGAATCCACCGGTTTGCTCGACGGCCCGCCCGAGTGCCGCCGCGACGCGGTGGCGGCCGAGCTCGCAGAGCGCTTCGGAGAACAGGCCCGCCAACCGGTCGACTACGTCGAACAGGACTGGTCGACCGAGCCCTACCAGGCCGGCTGCGTTCCACGGCCCTCGCCTGGCGTCATCACTGCCGCCCGGGACGCGTTCACACGACCGGTGGGCAACCTGCACTTCGCGGGCGCCGAGTCCACGCATGTCTGGGAGGGGCACATGGACGGCGCAGTGGCGTCCGCCCATCGAGTGGTCGGCGAATTGACCGGCTCGCTACCGTCGGCCGGCAACGCGCTGATAGCGCCGGCCCGGTAGACTCAACCACGCATCGCCCCCGCGCGGGAGAGTTCCGTGGCCGCCAGCCACGGACGCCGAAGGAGCAACACCTCTCCGTCAACCTCTCAGGCACCAGGACCGCGCGGAGCCACGATGCCTCTGGAAAGTGGCGAGTTCGACATCGCCCGCCCATGGGGAAAGGCTCCGCCGGCATTGTCCGGCCCGCCGAATCTCTCAGGCACCCGTTACGGGTCGACGACAGAGGGAGAGGACCGCTAGCGGTTCTGCGCTCTGAGAGGCCTCCCTTGTCCGGTGCTCGTCCCCACCCCAGCAACGAACATCACCAGCCCCGGTTCGCCGATCGACACATCGGACCGGACGCTGACGCCATCGAAACCATGCTCGGGGTCATCGGCGTGGACACCCTCGGAGAGCTGGCCGAAAAGGCGCTGCCCGCGGGAATTCTCGACGCCATCACGATCGACGGGATAGCCCCCGGACTCGACCAGCTCCCGCCGCCGGCGTCGGAGGAGCAGTCCCTTGCCGAGTTGCGGGCGATGGCCGACGCGAACACCGTCGCCCTCTCGATGATCGGGCAGGGGTACTTCGACACGCTGACACCGCCCGTGTTGCGGCGCAACATCCTCGAGAACCCCGCCTGGTACACCGCCTACACGCCGTACCAGCCGGAGATCAGCCAGGGCAGGCTCGAGGCCCTGCTGAACTTTCAAACGATGGTCGAGGAGCTGACCGGCCTCGAGGTGGCCAACGCATCGATGCTCGACGAGGGCACCGCCGCGGCCGAAGCCATGACGTTGATGCACCGGGCTGTCAAGGGCTCGGCCAACACCCTCCTCGTCGACAGCGACGTCTACCGCCAAACCGCCGCGCTGCTGACCACCCGCGCCGCACCGCTCGGCATCGAGATCGTGACCGCCGACCTGCGCAACGGACTGCCGGACGGCGACTTCTTCGGCGTCATCGTGCAACTGCCCGGCGCGAGTGGCGCAGTGGTCGACTGGTCCGGCGTGATCAGCCAGGCACACGATCGTGGCGCACTGGTCGCGGTCGGCGCCGACCTTCTTGCCCTCACCCTGATCACCCCGCCCGGAGAAATCGGCGCGGACGTCGCCTTCGGAACCACGCAACGATTCGGCGTGCCAATGGGATTCGGTGGACCGCACGCGGGATACCTCGCGGTGCACACCAAGCATGCCCGCCAGCTGCCGGGCCGTCTGGTAGGCGTGTCGGTGGACTCCGACGGCTCGCTGGCCTACCGACTCGCATTGCAGACCCGCGAACAGCACATCCGACGCGACAAGGCCACCAGCAACATCTGCACGGCGCAGGTGCTGTTGGCGGTGATGGCGGCCATGTACGCCAGCTACCACGGCGCCGACGGGTTGACGGCGATCGCCCACAAGGTGCACGGCAACGCACTCGGTGTCGCCATGGGGCTCGTCGAGGCAGGCGTCGAGGTGGTGCACGACGCCTTCTTCGACACCGTGCTGGCCCGCGTCCCCGGCCGCGCCGAGGAGGTCCGCGCGGCGGCCAAGGCCCGCGGCATCAACGTGTGGCTGGTCGACGGCGACCACGTCTCGGTGGCGTGCGACGAGGCCACCACGGCCAACCACGTCGAGGACGTCCTCGCCGCGTTCGGCGCCACCCGCGGCGGCCAGCACTGGACCGGTGCCGAAATCGCCACGCGCACTTCGCCCTTCCTTACGCACCCGGCGTTCACCAAGTACCGCACCGAGACCGAGATGATGCGCTACCTGCGATCGCTCGCCGACAAGGACATCGCCTTGGACCGCAGCATGATCCCACTGGGGTCGTGCACGATGAAACTCAACGCCGCCGCCGAGATGGAGCCGATCACCTGGCCGGAGTTCGCCCGCCAGCACCCGTTCGGACCGGTCTCGGACACGCCAGGACTGCGCAAACTGATCGCCGACGTCGAAGGCTGGCTTACCCAGATCACCGGCTACAACTCGGTCTCCCTGCAACCGAACGCCGGCTCACAGGGGGAGTACGCGGGACTGCTCGCGATCCAGGCCTACCACCTCAGCCGGGGCGACTCGCAACGCAACGTCTGCCTCATCCCGTCGAGCGCCCACGGCACCAACGCGGCGTCCGCCGCGCTCGCGGGCATGCGCGTCGTCGTCGTCGCGTGCCGCGAGAACGGGGACGTCGACCTCGACGACCTCCGCGCCAAGATAGCCGAGCACGGGGAAAGCATTGCGGCGCTGATGATCACGTACCCGTCGACCCACGGCGTGTACGAGCACGACGTCGAGGAGATCTGCGGAGCCGTGCACGACGTCGGCGGCCAGGTCTACGTCGACGGCGCGAACCTCAACGCCCTCGTCGGGCTGGCCCGGCCGGGCAAATTTGGTGGCGACGTCAGCCATCTCAACCTGCACAAGACGTTCTGCATCCCGCACGGCGGCGGCGGCCCGGGCGTCGGACCGGTCGCGGTGCGCAGCCACCTGGCTCCGTTCCTGCCCGGCCACCCGATGGCCGACGAGCTCAAGGACACCTACGCTGTGTCGGCCGCCCCGTACGGCTCGGCGTCGATCCTTCCGATCACGTGGGCGTACATCCGGATGATGGGTGCGCCCGGCCTGCGGGCCGCGACGCTCACCGCCATTGCGTCGGCCAACTACGTCGCCCGCCGTCTCGACGAGTACTACCCGGTGCTCTACACGGGGGAGAACGGCATGGTGGCCCATGAGTGCATCCTCGACCTGCGCACCATCACCAAGACCACCGGCGTGACCGTTGACGATGTGGCAAAACGGTTGGTGGACTATGGGTTCCACGCTCCGACGATGAGCTTCCCGGTCGCGGGCACGCTGATGGTGGAGCCCACCGAGAGCGAGAGCCTGGCCGAGGTGGACGCGTTCTGCGAGGCCATGATCGCGATCCGCGCAGAGATCGACCAGGTCGGGTCCGGCCACTGGTCGGTCGACGACAACCCGCTGCGCGGTGCCCCGCACACGGCCGAGTGCCTGCTCGTCGAGGACTGGAATCACCCGTACACCCGCGAGCAGGCGGCGTATCCGCTGGGCAAGGGCTTCCGGCCCAAGGTGTGGCCGCCGGTGCGCCGAATCGACAGCGCCTACGGTGACCGCAATCTGGTCTGCTCCTGCCCGCCGGTGGAGGCCTTCGCCTAACCTTGGCCGATGCTGCCACGTAGCGTTCGGGACTGGCTCGACGGGGGACACTTCGTCGAGACGGGTGTGGGCTCGGTGTTCGTCCGCGCGTCGGCGGGCACCGGCCCGACGGTGCTCCTGCTACACGGCTATCCGTCGAGTTCTTACGACTACCGCAACGTGGTTGCCCACCTTGGTGATCGCGCCTGGTTGACGATGGACTTCCTGGGCTTCGGCCTGTCCGACAAGCCGCGGCCACACCGTTACAGCCTTCTCGAACAGGCCGATCTGGTGGAGACGATCGTCGCGGCAGAGGTGTCGGGCCCGGTGGTGCTGATCGCCCACGACATGGGCACGTCGGTCGCCACGGAGCTTCTGGCTCGAGACATCGACGGCCGCCTGGGTTTCGATCTTCGGGCTGCGGTGCTGACCAACGGCAGCGTGATTCTGGAGCGGGCCAGTTTGCGGCCGGCGCAGAAGGTGCTGCGCGGGCCGCTCGGACCCGTTGCCGCCCGGTTGGCCAACCGCAAGGGCTTCCTTAAGGGCTTCGGCGAGCTGTTCAGCGCCGGGCACCCCCTGTCGGCCGAGGAGGCCGACGCACAGTGGGCGCTGCTGTCGTACCACGACGGACATCGGATCACGCATCTGACGATCTCCTACCTCGACGAGCGCGTGCGCTACGCCACGCGGTGGCACGGCGCGGTGCGGGACTGGCCGAAACCACTCGGGTTCCTGTGGGCGTTGGACGATCCCGTCGCGACGGTCAACGTGCTGGCCGGCCTACGCGAGTTGCGCCCTGCCGCCGAGGTCGTCGAACTCGAAGGCGTCGGCCACTACCCCCAGGTCGAGGTGCCCGAGGTCTTCACAGAGCACGCGTTGCACCTGCTCACCTCCGCCGAACGTGGATTACCCCCACGCCAACCGCGAGATCCGCGTGAGGGTAATCCACGTTCGGCGGGAAGTGGTTAGCCGAGCGCGGTGGTCAGCGCCGTGATGAGTTCCGGGCCCGCCGAACTGTTCAGGTTCTGGTAGTCGCCACCGGTCGCCTGAGCCACTGCTTCCCAGGTGCCGCGATCGGGGTCGCCGCCGAAGTCGATGACGTTGACCGCCACCGGCCGTGCCTGGTTGAAGTTCTGCCGGATGAAGTCCTGCAGGCCAGGGCCGTCGAGCGACTGGTCGGTGTGCGGTCCCGCCGTGATGACCAGTACCGAATTGGGTTGGCCCTCAAGGAAGTTCGCGACCGCCTCCGGGTACAGCAACCGCAGGGTCGTGAAGGACACCGCACCGCCGTTGCTGGGCACCTGACCGTTCAGGTTGGTGGTGAGCACCGCCGAGCGCGGTTGACCGCCGACCTGGTCGGCGAGTGGTCCCATCGGCACCTCGGAACGACCCGCCACGCCGTCGAACGTCCACAACCCGACCGCCGAGCTCGGTGGAAGGGCCTGCAGTCGCGCGTTGAGCGCAGCGGTGACGTTGTCCAGCCTGGACTTGCCGCCCTCGTCGGGGGTCATCGACTGGTCGAGGAGGACGGTGACGGCAGGATTCTGGGCGGGTGTGCTGACGAGGTTGGCCAACGTGGCACGCATGCCGTTGTCACCCACCGACAGCGGCGCCGACAGCGAGGCGAAGTCGGTGACGTCACTCTCCGGCATGGTGGTGCCCTCGGCACGGAAACCAGCCGCCGACAGGCTCGACAGCGCCTCCGGCTTGCGCAGGAAACGGGCGAACTCGCTTGCTGCGCTTACCTGTTCCTGGCTCAGCCAGGTGCCTGCTAGCAGAACCGTCGGATAGTCGGCCAGCGCCGTCGGTCCCGGCGGCAGCCACGAGGCCAGCTGACCCTTGGCGTCCGGCTGAGTGCCCCGCTGGAAGATCTGCTGCTCGGTGGCGACCACTGCGTGCACGTCAGCCGTGGCGGGATTGCCTGCCTTGATCAACGCGTCCATCGCCGTCGACGACGCGTTGTCGGCGAGCTTGGGCTGCCCCGCCATCAAGCTCGCGATGGCGTTGGCACCGGACGTCGGGGGTTGGCCCTGTGGTGCCGCTGCGGAGGCGACAGCCTCGGCGGCCAGATACGTGGCGTCGCTGTCGCCGGTCAGCGGCAGCGCCAGTCGCAGAGATCCCCAGCCGGGCAGGTTCACGCCGTCCAGAGACGCGGGATTGCTCTGCAGGCCGGGGAGCGTGCCCCAGTTCTGTTGAGCCAGCCCATTCTTCAACTGGGGTCGCACCGCGAGCATCACGGGCGAGGTGACCAGGGACCGGCTGTCGCTCACGGTCTTCTCTCCGGTCGACGCCTCGAGGCGTGCCTCGGAGATCGAACTGCCGGGAATCCACAGCGCGGGGCGCTCGCCCAGTTCCCCGCGCCACGGCCCGACGAACCCGTTGATGACCTGATCGGAATCCGCGGACTTCACCCCGACCTTGACGCACTTGTCCCCGACGGGGTCCGCGGACTGGTTGTACTTGTCGGCGAGGGGCGTCATCTGGTCCGCGATGGACGGGTCGACGATCACCGCGACGGCGACCTCGCCGGCCACGCATCGGGCGGCGCTGGCCTCCGAACGCTGCGACAGGGCATCGCCGAAGAAGCGCCAGAGGATCACGGCGCCGACCACGACGACGACGGTGACCAGGGCAATGATGACTCCGACACTGACGCCGCGCCTGCCGGTCTCGATGGCGCGGTGGCTGCCGGTCCACTCGCCGCCGTCCCAGTCACCGCCGTGCTGCGGCCCGGAGGCCGGTGGCCGGTCGGGTGGGGGAGTCGATGAGGCGAACGCCTGCGTCGCGGGTTCCGGCTCCTCGAGATACGAGTAGTCATACCCGGTCTCCGTGGGGGCGCCGGACTGCCAGTCGTCGTAGTCGGTCTGGTCGTCGTCGTCGGTCTCGTAGCCGTCGTCGGCGTCCTCGTGGTTGTCACCGCGATCGTCGAAATACCCACCGTCACCGGGGTATTCGAGCTCCGGCTGACCTCCGCCGACGTCCGACCCGCCGGATGGTCCCGCCTCCGAGTCGTCCTCGGGATCGGGAATGCTATGCCTGCCCATCCCTCAACCCCTGCACTCGTTGCTCTGACTTGTCACCCGGCCCCGCCGAAGTCTAGTCACTGGTTGGCGTGGCGAGCCTTGAACTCCCGGCGACGGCGATGCAGGATCGGCTCCGTATAGCCGTTGGGCTGCTCGGTACCGGACAGGATCAGCTCCTGGGCCGCCTCGAACGCAATGCTGGCTTCGGGGTCGGGGGCCATCGGCAGATAGTCGGGGTCCTTGGCGTTCTGCTCGTCGACCACGGCGGCCATCCGTCGCAGGCTGGCCTTCACGTCTTCGGGGGTGATGACGCCGTGGTGCAGCCAGTTGGCCAGCAGCTGGCTTGAGATGCGAAGGGTGGCGCGGTCCTCCATGAGAGCCACGTCGTGGATGTCCGGCACCTTCGAGCAGCCGACGCCCGCATCGATCCAGCGCACCACGTAGCCCAGGATCGACTGGCAGTTGTTGTCGACCTCCTCGCGGATCTCCTCGGGAGCCCACGCGAGTTCCTTGGCGAGCGGAATGGTCAACAGCTCGTCGAGCGTCGTCCGCTTCTTCCCCGCGAGCCCCTTCTGCACCTCGAACACGTCGACCTGGTGGTAGTGCATCGCATGCAGGGTCGCACCGGTCGGGGACGGCACCCACGCGGTCGTGGCGCCGGCCTTGGGCTGGCCGATCTTCTGCTCGACCATGTCGGCCATCAGCTCGGTCATGGCCCACATGCCCTTGCCGATCTGCGCCTTGCCGGACAAGCCGGCGGCCAGGCCGGTGTCGACGTTGGCGTCCTCGTAAGCCTTGATCCACGGCTGACTCTTCATCGCGCCCTTGCGGATCATCGGCCCGGCCTCCATCGAGGTGTGGATCTCGTCGCCGGTGCGGTCCAGGAAGCCGGTGTTGATGAACACCACGCGGTCGGCGGCGGCCTTGATGCACGCTTTGAGGTTCAGCGTGGTGCGCCGCTCCTCGTCCATGATGCCGACCTTCATGGTGGCCTGCGGCAGGCCAAGCACGTCCTCGACGCGGCTGAACAGTTCGCACGTGAACGCGACCTCGTCGGGACCGTGCATCTTGGGCTTGACGATGTAGATCGAACCGGTGCGGCTGTTGATCAGCGGCCCGTTGTGCTCGTCGGCCTTGAGGCCGTGCATGGCGATGAGCCCGGTGAACAGTGCGTCCTGGATGCCCTCGGGCACCTCGTTGCCGTCGGCGTCCGTGATGGCGTCGTTGGTCATGAGGTGGCCGACGTTGCGGACGAACAGCAGGCTGCGGCCGGGCAGGGTCAGCTCGCCGCCGTCGGGGGCGGTCAAGGTGCGGTCCTCGTTGAGGACCCGGGTGAACGTCTTGTCGCCCTTGCTGACCTCTTCGGTCAGGTCGCCGCGGTTCAGGCCCAGCCAATTGCGGTAGCCGAGCACCTTGTCGTCGGCGTCGACGGCCGCCACCGAGTCCTCGAAGTCCATGATCGTGGTGATCGCGGACTCCAGCACGACATCCTTGACACCCGCCTCGTCGGTCGAACCGACGGGGGAGTCCGGGTCGATCAGAATCTCGATGTGCAGGCCGTGGTGCACCAGCAGCACCGACGTCGGCGAGTCCGCCTCACCGAGGTAGCCGACGAACTCCTCGGGATTGGCGAGACCCGTGGACAGGTCGTCGCCGAGGGTGATCAACAGCTGGCCCTCGTCCACCTTGAAGCCGGTGGCGTCGACGTAGGAACCGGACGCCAGCGGCACCGACTCGTCGAGGAACGTGCGGGCATACGCGATGACCTCGTTGCCGCGCACCCGGTTGTAGCCGCCGCTGCCCTTCTCGGCGCCATCCGTCTCGGGGATGACGTCGGTGCCGTACAGCGCGTCGTACAGCGAGCCCCAGCGTGCGTTGGACGCGTTCAGCGCGAAGCGGGCGTTGAGGATCGGCACCACCAACTGTGGACCCGCAGTGCTGGTGATCTCGGTGTCGACACCCGAGGTGGTGATGGAGAAGTCTTCGGGTGCGGGTTCGAGGTACCCGATCGCGGTGAGGAACTCTTGGTACTCCGCCGGGTCGAACGGTCCGATGACGCGCTGACGATGCCACTTGTCGATCTGCGCCTGCAGGTCGTCCCGTCGCGCCAGCAGATCCTGGTTCCGGGGCCCCAGATCGGTGACGACCTTGTCGACGCCCGCCCAGAAGCTGTCGGCGTCCACACCGGTGCCCGGCAGCGCCTCATTGGTGATGAAGTCGTGCAGCACCCGTGCCACGCGCAGGTTTCCGACGGTCACGCGATCGGTCATGGTTTCCTCTCTCAAGCGTCGATCCAGCTTACCCGTGGGTAACTGCGGGCCGATTGGCCTGTCGCGCCGCCGCGAGCAACTCGTCGCACCGGCTCAGCAGGGCTACCCGAAGCGGGGCGGCGCGCTCGGCGATCTCGCGTTGACACCGCACGTACTCGATGCGGCCCGCGGCGTCCTCGATCGCGATGGGTGCGATCCCGTAGGACAGCAGGTCGTACGGGCTGGCCCGCATGTCCAGCGCCCGCGCGTCGGCCGCGAGGTCCAGGCAGTCCATCAGCAATTCCGACGGCACCAGCGCACCGAGCTTGTAGCACCACTTGTACAAGTCCATGTTGGCGTGCACGCAACCCGGTTGTTCGCTGACGACCTGCGTCTGGCGGCTCAACAACTCGGCGTTGCGCGGCACGGCTGGCCCGGTGAAGAAGCGGTAGGCGTCGAAGTGACTGCACCGCAACGGGTTTGATTCGATCACCGCGTCGGTGCCCGCCGCGCCGAGCCGGAGCGGAACCTGGCCGTGCCGCACGTCGGGGGTGCGGTAGACCATCGCCCACTCGTGGAGTCCGAAGCAGTTCAGCCGCGCCGGCCGACCGGCCGTGGCCCGCAGCAACTCCGCGATGAATTCGACGGTGTAGATGCGGGTGAGCAGGTGCGCTCGGGTGACGGTGACCGCGGAGCCCCCTCGGACGTAGGCGGCGCGGTCGGCGAACCGATCCGCCGAGGCACCCTCGAGGGCGATGCCGAAGCCGGGGTGCCAGCGACGCAACTGTCGGGGACGCAGACTGTAGTAACTGAACAGGAAGTCCCACACCGGATGCGCTTCGCCACGTTGGGCGCGGGCACGGTGCGGCCCGAGGAAGTCCTGCGCCCGCTCGACGTACCGGCGCTCGCGCTCGGTCCAGTCGGATTCGCCGAGCACCGTCTCAGACACGGTGCGTTCCGTCGCGCACCGTCCCCACCAGATCCTCGACGAGGTCCTCCAACGCCACGACGGCGGTTACCTGTTCGCCGGTGGTGACGAGGGCCAGGTGGCTGTTGTCGCGCCGCAAGCGGGTCAATGCATCGGGCACGGGCAACGACGACGGCAACCTCGGAAGGGCGCGCACGCTCGACGCGTCGAGCACCGCATCGGGGTCGTTCATCAGCGAGAGCACGTCCTTGATGTGCAGGTAACCGAGGTATTCGCCCGCGCCGTCGGTCACGGGGAAGCGTGAATAGCCCGTGTCGACCAGCGCCCGTTCGATCGCGGCGACGGTGGGTCCCAGCCCCGGACCCGCGACCGGAACCGCCCGGATGTCACCGAGCGGAATCGCGACGTCGGCGACGACGTGGGTGCGCACCTGCAGAGCCCGCGTCAGCCTGCCGTGCTCCTCGGGGTCGAGCAGGCCCTCCGACAGTGACTCGGCGATCATCTCCCACAGTTCGACCGTGGACACCGTCACGTCGAGCTCGTCCTTGGGTTCCACGCCGAACGTGCGCAGCGTCGTGTTGGCGCACCAGTTGTAGAACGCGATGAACGGCTTGGCCAGTCGCATGTAGACCAGATACGGCGGGATCAGCAGCATCGCCGTGGACTCGGGCCCGGCGATCGCGATGTTCTTCGGCACCATCTCGCCGAGCAGCACGTGCAGCGTCACCACGACGCCGAGCGCGATCAGGAACGACACCGTGTGCAGCACCGTGTCCGGAATTCCCACGGCGCCGAACGGACCCTCGAGGAGGTGGGCGACCGCGGGCTCGCCGACCCGGCCAAGCAGGATCGAGCAGATGGTGATGCCCAGCTGGGCGCCGGCCAACATGAGGGACAGCCGCTCACCCGCCCTGATGACGGTGACGGCGCTCTTCTTGCCCTGTTCGGCGAGGGCTTCCAGGCGGTCGCGGCGCGCCGAGATCAGCGCGAACTCGGACCCCACGAAGAAGGCGTTGGCACCGAGCAGCAGCACCGTCAGCAGCACACCGAAGACGTCGGATCCCATCAGTCCTCCTTCCCGGGTTTCCCGCGGCGGCCCAGCTCGGTCAGCTCCAGCAGGTCGATGCGTCGGCCGTCCATCTGAATCACCGTCGCCTGCCAGTGCACGGGATCGTCCAGGGGACCGTCGGGGTCGAACTCGGTGAGCTGGACGGTCTCGCCGGGCTCGGGGATATGTCCGAGCTCCTGAAGGATCAGGCCGCCTATCGTTTCGTACTCGCCCTCCGGCGGCCGGAACGGCGTCTCGGTCTCGACCTCGTCGATGCGCAGCAGACCCGAGATCCGCCACCCGTCGCGAACCTCGACCACGTCGGGGGTGGCGTCGTCGTGCTCGTCGCGGACGTCGCCGACGATCTCCTCGATGAGGTCCTCGACGGTAACCATGCCCGCCGTGCCGCCGTACTCGTCGACCACCAGCGCGGTCTGCAGGCCGTTGGCGCGGATCTGAGCCATCACCGCGTCACCGTCCAGGCTCGACGGCACGGTGGCCACGGGCAGGGCGATCACCGACAGGCGCGTATGGGCGCGGTCGGCGACCGGCACCGTGAACACCTGCTTGATGTGCACGATCCCGACCGTCTCGTCGAGGTCTCCGTCGACGATGGGGAAGCGGGAGAAGCCCGTCTCCATCGCCTTGACCACCAGGTCCGCGACGGTGTCATCGACGTGCAGCGCCTCGATCTTCGAGCGTGGCGTCATGAGCTCCTCCGCCGAGCGCTCACCGAACTGCAGAGAGCGGTCGACGAGATCCGCCGTGCTCGCGTCCAGCGAGCCGCTGCGCTTGGAGGTCCGCACCAGCGACACGAGCTCCTGCGGCGAGCGAGCGGACCGCAGCTCCTCGGCGGGTTCGATGCCGAGCCGGCGCAGGATCCAGTTCGCGGTGCCGTTGGTCACCTTGATCGCCGGGATCAGCATCCGCGAGAACCACCATTGCAGCGGGGCGGCCCATCGCGCGGTCGGCAGCGGCTTGGCGACGGCCAGGTTCTTCGGCACCAGCTCGCCGAAGATCATCGACACCGACGTGGCGATCAGCAGCGCCAACGCCAGCGCGATGCCGTCGAGCATGCTCGACGGAACGCCGATCGCGGTCAATGGTGCGTGCAGCAGCCTGCCGACGACGGGTTCGGCCAGGTAACCGGTGGCCAGCGTCGTGATCGAGATGCCGAGCTGTGCGCCCGACAACTGGAACGACAGCGAGCGGTGGGCCTTCTGGACGTACTGGTCCCGCCAGCCGCCGGTCTTGGCGTTGGCCTCGACGGTGCTGCGTTCCAGGGCGGTGAGGGAGAACTCCGCGGCGACGAACAACGCCGTCCCGGCTGTCAGCAGCAGGAAGGCGATCAGACTGAGGACCAGGCTCATCGGAGCCTCGCACAACGGGCGCCGGGCATTGAGCCCGGCTGCCTACTGGAGGGTTCGGCGTCGGATGGCTCCGAGGAGGCCCGTTCAGGTTCCGGGGCCTCGGCGGGTGCCTGCGGCACGTGTTCCCTTTCGATCGGCGACGAGATGGGGCCAATCGTAGCCGAGTCAGCGCAGCACGCTGGGCGGTCACCACCCCGTCGGCAGCGGGTGCCCCTCGGCGAAGCCGGCAGCGGACTGCACGCCGAGGACGACCTTGTCGTGGAGTTCTGGCAACGTCGCCGCCCCCACGTAGGTGCAGGTGCTCCGCACGCCGGAGGTGATGTGGTCGAGCAGGTCCTCGACGCCACCGCGGGTCGGGTCCAGGTCCATCCTCGACGTCGAGATGCCCTCTTCGAACAGTGCCCTGCGCGCGCGGTCGAACTGGCTGTCACCGGCGGTCCTGGCCGCCGCCGCCCGCTTCGACGCCATGCCGTAGCTCTCCTTGTACCGCCGGTCCTCCCGGTCGTACAGCAGGTCACCCGGCGACTCGTAGGTCCCGGCGAACCATGAGCCGATCATCACGTTGGAGGCACCCGCGGCAAGCGCGAGTGCCACGTCACGCGGATGCCGTACGCCGCCGTCCGCCCAGACGTGACCACCCAGTTGCCCTGCTGCAGAAGAGCATTCGACTACGGCGGAGAACTGGGGGCGTCCGACCCCGGTCATCATCCGGGTCGTGCACATCGCCCCGGGGCCGACGCCCACCTTGACGATCGACGCGCCCGCGCTGATCAGGTCGCGCGCCCCCTCGGCCGACACCACGTTGCCCGCCGCCAGCGGCAGTCCGAGGTCCAGCGACGACACCGCCTTGATCGCATCGAGCATCTTGAGCTGATGACCGTGTGCGGTGTCGACCACCAGCAGGTCGACCCCCGCTTCGGCCAGCGCCTGGGCCTTGGCCGCGACGTCGCCGTTGATGCCGACCGCGGCCGCGATCCGCAGGCGGCCCGCATCGTCGACGGCGGGCGTGTAGATGCCTGCCCGGACGGCGCCCGTGCGCGTCAGTACGCCGGCCAGGCGGCCGTCGGGCCCGGTCATCACGGCCACCCCGACCGAGCTGTGCTCGAGTTGGTCGAACACCACGCGCGGATCGGTGCCAACGGGTGCGGTCACGAAATCGGCGACGGCGACGTCGCGGACCCGTGCGAAGCGGTCCACGCCCTGACACGACGCGTCGGTGACCAGGCCGACCGGTTTGCCGTCCTGATCGACCACGACGGCAGCACCGTGCGCGCGCTTGTGAATCAGCGCGGTGGCGTCGGATACCGAGTCCTCCGGCGACAGGGTGACGGGGGTGTCGACCACCATGTCCCGGCTCTTCACGAAATCGACCATCTGGCGTACCGCCGAGGCCGGAAGATCTTGCGGCAGAACGACGATGCCGCCGCGTCGCGCCACCGTCTCAGCCATCCGACGGCCGGCAACCGCGGTCATGTTGGCTACGACCACGGGGATCGTGGTACCGGACCCGTCGACGGTCGAGAGGTCGACGTCGAACCGGGACGTGACGTCGGAGCGCCCCGGCACGACGAAGACGTCGTTGTAGGTCAGGTCGTAGGGCGGGTTGTGCCCCTCCAGGAATCTCACGCAGGCGACTCGCTGCGGTCACCGCTCCACTGGGTGTGGAACTTCTTGCTCGGGTCCTCGTCGATGCGCCCGTAGGTGTGCGCGCCGAAGAAGTCGCGCAGCCCCTGGGTGAGAGCCGCGGGGAGGCGCTCGGTGCGCAACGCGTCGTAGTAGGACAGCGCCGACGAGAAGCCAGGAATCGGGATGCCCAATTCGGTGGCGGTCACCACGACGCGTCGCCAGCCGTCGATGGCAGCCTCGATGGCCTCGCGGAAGTACGGAGCCACGATCAGCGTGGCCAGCTCCGGCTCGTCGTCGAAGGCTTCCTTGATCCGGTTGAGGAACTTAGCCCGGATGATGCAGCCACCGCGCCAGATGGTGGCCATGTCACCGGGCGTGATGCCCCAGTCGTACTCCTTGCTGCCAGCCTGAATCTGGTTGAAGCCCTGGGCATACGCGACGATCTTCGAGGCGTACAGCGCCTTGCTGACGTCGTCGGTGAACTTCGCGGCATCGGTCGGCTTGGCGCCGAGGGTGCCGGAAGCCAGACCGGTGGTGGCCTTGCGCTGGGTGACCGAGCCCGACAGCGCGCGGGCGAAGACGGCCTCGGCGATGCCGGTCACCGGCACCCCGAGGTCCAGTGCGGACTTGACCGTCCAGCGGCCGGTGCCCTTCTGTTCCGCTTCGTCGAGGATGACGTCGACCAACGGCTTGCCGGTCTTGGCATCGACCTGCTTGAGCACCTCCGCGGTGATCTCGATGAGGTAGCTGTCCAGATCGCCCTCGTTCCACTCGCCGAAGACCTCGGCGATCTCGGGCGCCGTCTTGCCGAGCCCATCGCGCAGCAGCTGGTAGGCCTCGCCGATCAGCTGCATGTCGGAGTACTCGATGCCGTTGTGCACCATCTTGACGAAGTGGCCCGAGCCGTCGGGACCGATGTGCGTGCAGCAGGGCACGCCATCGACGTGCGCGGAGATCTCCTCGAGCAACGGGCCCAACGACTTGTAGGACTCGGCCGGGCCGCCCGGCATGATCGACGGACCGTTGAGCGCGCCCTCCTCGCCGCCGGAGATGCCTGCGCCGACGAAGTGCAGACCGCGTTCCCGGATCGCCTTCTCCCGTCGGATGGTGTCGGTGTAGAGGGAGTTGCCGCCATCGATGATGATGTCGCCTTCCTCCATCGCATCGGCGAGCTCGTTGATCACGGCATCGGTGGGGTCGCCCGCCTTGACCATGATCAGCACCCGGCGTGGCTTCTCCAGTGCGGCAAGGAATTCGGGGATGGTCTCACTGCGCACGAACTTGCCCTCGGAACCGTGCACTTCCAGTAGCGCGTCGGTCTTGGCGACCGACCGGTTGTGCAGTGCCACGGTGTAGCCGTGGTGGGCGAAGTTACGTGCGATGTTGGACCCCATCACGGCCAGGCCGGTGACGCCGATCTGAGCCGTGGCGTTGGTTTCGGGCGAGCTCACAGGCAGCCTTTCGTCGATTGGTTGTCGCACGGGGATTCTGAAAGTTGAATCTACGCGGCTATCAGCCGCTGCAACTCGGTGAGCCAGGGCACCGCGAGTGCAAAGGTGGGTACGACGAGGACGGCCGCGGCGGTGACGTACGCCGCTGCCGCGAGGGATACGCTGTTGGGCTTGCCGGCGAGGCGGCGCACGCGCGTGATGGTGTGTGGACCGCCCGCGGCAAGCGCGCCGGACGGTGCCCGACTGGAGGCACAGGCGACCAGCGCCCTGGCGAGGGGAGTGGGGCCAGCCGTCCGCACGGCAGCGTCGTCGGCGAGCAACTCGATGAGTAGTCGCACCGCGTCGAGCGCGTTCGCGCTGCGGACGAAGCGCGGGAAGGCGGCATGGACGGCGGTGAACATCTCGAGCACCAAGTCGTGCCGGGCGCGCAGGTGCGCGTGCTCGTGGCTGAGGATCGCCGCCATCTCGGTGTCCGTCAGCGCGCTCAGCGTGCCCTCGCTGACGACGACCCGGCTGCGCACGCCGGGCAGGCAGTAGGCCAACGGCTGCGCCACGTCCAAGATGCGAAGTCCGTGGGATCGCCGCAACGACGGGTCGTGCGACCTGCCGAGGAGGTCGACGAGCATGCGGTGATGGGCCCGCCGCCTGCGGGTGGCGATCGCCACCTGAACAAAGGAACCCACGAGGCGAACACCGACCAGCAGCGTGAGCGCGAAGACGACGACGTACAGGAGCCACAACGGCCAGCCGAGGACCTCGATCTCACTGGTGACGGTCGCGGTCGGTCGACCGTCCAGGCCCGGCACGAAGAGTCTGCTGGCGATGGCGATGCCTGCACTGAACGCGGAGAGCACGGCGGCCAGCGCGATCGACTGCCACAGCACGACCGCCGCTCGCGGCGCGCGCAACGTCCACGTGGCCCGCGCCAACAACGCAGGCACTGGCCCAATGAGGAGAAGCGCGACTATGGAGAAGGCCAGCGCGGACACACTGTAAGTGTCCCTCAGGCGGTGCCCGAATTGCCACCGGACGAGGCAGAACTCTCCTTGGCCTCCAACTCGGCCAGTGCGCGCCGCAGCGCAGCCGCCTCGTCCGCACCCACCCGTTCGACGAAGTGGACGAGCGCGGCCTCTCGACTGCCGAAGTCCGAGGCCTGGTCGAGAGCGTCGACCATGAGGCCGGCGACGAGGACGTCGCGGCCGTGGGTCGGTGCGTAGCGGTGTGCCCGGTCGTCGCGGTGCTGCACGACGAGATTCTTCTTGGCCAGGCGTTGCAGCACCGTCATGACCGTCGTATAGGCGAGGTCTCGCCGCGCCGCCAGTGCTTCGTGCACCTGGCGGACGGTCTGGGGCTCGTGCGATGACCACAGGTGGTCCATCACTTCGCGTTCGAGTTCCCCGAGTCGCGTCTGCTTGGGCATGTTTGGTTCACTCTCCTGAGCAATGGATTCAGGGTACTACGGGCTTACTACCGTGCGTCGTATCAGTTTCCCGGCGCGAGGGATGCGAGCCCGTGAAGGGTCAACTCGCGGGCGTTCTCGTTGCTTCCTGACCAGCCGACCGTCCGTGTCGGATACCCGCTGTGAGTCGAGTCACAAGGCGTTTTCCTCTCCGCGGCTCTCACTATAGTAAGGCTAACCTAACAAGGAGGTCTTGCTCATGTGGGTCGCCGTCGACGACCCACTGATCGCACGCATGTCGATCACCCGGACCCTGCCGCTACATCAGTCCAGCCGTCGCCTGCGGGAGCTGTACCCCTCTGCTTGCCTGATCCAGTGAGCTGACGAGCATGCGTCGCGCCCAGGCCGTGCTGGACGCGTTGGTCGGTTTCGGTGCACCAGTTCGCGGCAGCGATCGGACCTTCAAGGGCAAGGGGAACTCAACTCCACCGAACCACCGGACCGCCGCGGAATCCTGAGGGCTGCAGAGATCCCCGGTCCACTCGAGGGCGGGCCCCGCGCACGAATCGTGTGCGCCGCCCGCCCGTTTTCGAGGGGTGTTGCGCCGGAGCAGTTCCGGGGCGTGTAGACACTTCGATGTGACGACTTGGATGCCCAGCGGCGTAGGCGGCGGATTCGACGACGAGATCGGCCTCACCTACCTAGAGGTGACACCCGACGGCGCGAAGGCGCAGCTGACCGTCACCGACAGGCACCTCCAGCCGCACGGCATCGTGCACGGCGGCGTCTACTGCGCGATCGTGGAGAGCGTGGCCAGTGTCTCGGCGGCGACGTGGCTGCAGGCCAAGGGCAGCGGAAGCAACGTCGTCGGGGTCAACAACAACACCGACTTCCTGCGTGCCATCACCGCGGGCATGGTCACCGCGGTGTCCACCCCCATCCATCGCGGTCGACGCCAGCAGATCTGGCTCATCGAGATCACCGACACGAACGACAAGATGGTCGCCCGCGGCCAGGTTCGGCTGCAGAACCTGCCGAACGAGGGCTGAACGCAGGCGCCTTCACGCGTGCGCTGCTGACTGTCGCCTGCCGTGGCAGGATCGCGACCTATGCGCTTGTCACCGCACGAGCAGGACCGCCTGCTCATCTCGTACGCGGCCGAACTCGCCCGGCGCCGACAGGCGCGCGGCCTGCGGCTGAATCATCCCGAGACGGTCGCGGTGATCACCGACCATCTTCTCGAAGGAGCCCGCGACGGCCGCACCGTCGCCGAGCTGATGAACAGTGGGCGCGAGGTGCTCAGCCGTGACGACGTCATGGACGGCGTGCCCGAGATGCTCTACGACGTTCAGGTGGAGGCTACGTTCCCCGACGGCACCAAGCTCGTCACCGTCCATCACCCGATTCCCTGAGGCATGTCGATGATTCCCGGAGAGATCGTCTACGGCGACGGTGACATCACCCTCAACGAAGGCGCCGAAAGACTCGAGCTCGACGTCGTGAACACCGGCGATCGGCCCGTACAGGTCGGCAGCCACGTGCACCTGCCGCAGGCCAACGCGGCGCTGGAGTTCGACCGCGCGGCGGCCCACGGTCACCGACTCGACATCCCCGCCGGGACCGCGGTGCGTTTCGAACCCGGTATCGGCCAGCATGTTTCGCTCGTTCCGCTGAGCGGCACCCGCGAGGTCTACGGGCTGTCGTTGAACCCTCCAGGAAAGTTGGACGACTAGTGAGCGAGCTGTCCCGGTCGCGTTACGCCGCTCTCTTCGGCCCCACTACCGGCGATCGGATCCGACTCGCCGACACCGACCTGTTCATCGAGATCACCGATGACCGCAGCGGCGGCCCCGGACGGGCGGGCGACGAAGCGGTCTTCGGCGGCGGCAAGGTGCTCCGCGAGTCCATGGGCCAATCGCGGGCTACCCGAGCCGACGGCGCGCCCGACACCGTCATCACCGGCGTGGTGATCGTCGACCACTGGGGAATCATCAAGGCCGACGTCGGCATTCGCGACGGCCGCATCACCGCCATCGGCAAGGCGGGCAACCCGGACATCATGTCCGGCGTCCATCCCGATCTGGTGGTGGGACCCTCGACGGAGGTCATCGCGGGAAACGGGCGCATCCTCACCGCAGGCGCGATCGACTGCCACGTGCACCTGATCTGCCCGCAGATCATGGAGGAGGCACTCGGCGGCGGCATCACCACGATCGTCGCGGGTGGCACCGGTCCTGCGGAGGGCAGCAAGGCCACCACCGTCACGCCGGGTGCCTGGCACCTGGCGCGCATGCTCGAAGCGCTCGACCACTGGCCGCTGAACGTCCTGCTCCTCGGCAAGGGGAACACCGTCAGCGCCGAGTCGATGTGGGAGCAATTGCGTTCTGGCGCAGCGGGATTCAAGCTGCACGAGGACTGGGGCACGACCCCTGCCGCCATCGACGCATGCCTGACCGTCGCCGATGTGGCCGGGGTTCAGGTCAACCTGCACTCCGACACGCTCAACGAGGCGGGCTTCGTCGAGGACACAATGGCCGCCATCAACGGCCGCGCCATTCACGCCTATCACACCGAGGGCGCGGGCGGTGGGCACGCGCCGGACATCATCACGGTGGTGTCGCAGCCCAACGTGCTGCCCAGTTCGACCAACCCCACGCGTCCGCACACCGTCAACACCCTCGACGAGCATCTCGACATGCTGATGGTGTGCCACCACCTGAACCCAAGCGTCCCAGAGGATCTGGCGTTCGCCGAGAGCCGGATCCGGCCGTCGACGATCGCGGCGGAGGATCTGCTCCACGACATCGGCGCGATCTCGATGATCGGCAGCGACGCGCAGGCGATGGGTCGCATCGGCGAGGTGGTGCTGCGCACCTGGCAGACGGCGCACGTGATGAAGAAGCGCCGCGGCGCGCTGGAGGGTGACGGGGCGGCGGACAACGACCGGATTCGCCGGTACGTCGCGAAGTACACGATCTGCCCGGCGATCGCCCACGGCATCGACCACGAGATCGGTTCCGTCGAGGTCGGCAAGCTCGCCGACCTGGTGCTGTGGGAGCCGGCGTTCTTCGGCGTGCGTCCGCACGCGGTGATCAAGGGCGGCATGATCGCCTGGGCCGCGATGGGTGACGCGAACGCCTCGATCCCGACACCGCAACCGGTCCTGCCGCGGCCGATGTTCGGCGCCGCGCCGGCGGCGGCAGCAGCGACGTCGGTGCACTTCGTCGCGCCTCAGGCCATCGAGGACCACCTCGCCGACCGGCTGGCCGTCAACCGTCGACTCGTCGCCGTCGGCGACGTCCGAAGGGTGGGCAAGGCCGACATGCCGCTCAACGACGCGCTCCCGCGCATCGAGGTCGACCCCGACACCTTCACCGTGACCATCGACGGCGACGTGTGGGCAGAGCAACCTGCCACCGAACTGCCGATGGCCCAGAGATACTTCCTGTTCTGATGCCGGGCCTCGCGGACCTCTCCATGCTGCTCGCCCTCTCCGACTCCCGGCTGCCGACCGGCGGTCACGTCCACTCCGGAGGCGTCGAGGAGGCCGTCACCAGTGGTCTCGTGATGGACCTGCCGACACTGAGGGCATACCTGCGCCGTCGCATCCGCACCAGCGGTCTGGTCACGGCGTCGGTGGCGGCCGCCGTCCACGCGGGCACATTGAGCCTCGCCGACGCCGACCGCGAAACCGATTCGCGGACACCGGCTCCCGCGGCCCGCAGCGCCTCACGGGCTCAGGGGAGAGGTCTCGTCCGACTGGCTCGCAAGGTGTGGCCGGAACGGGACTGGGACGCCGTCGGCGTCAAACCGCACCTCGGCGTCGCGTCGGGCGCGGTCGGCGCGGCCAGTGGCCTGATGCCTGAACAGACGGCCATCTCGGTGGTGTACACGACGATGACGGGGTCGGCCACCGCCGCTCAACGCCTGCTGGCGCTGGACCCCGGTGACGTCGCGGCGCTGACCTTGGAGCTGTCGGCACTGTGCGACCAGACCGCCGCTGAGGCCGCCAAGGAGCTCGCCGACCTGTCCGATCCGCTGCTCGACGTGCTGGCTCAACGCCACGTCGACCGCGACCGTCCCCTCTTCGTCTCGTGAAGCCTCTCCAGAAAGGGTGCATCCATGCCACCACATCTGCTCGACGGTGAGCCCCAGAACCATCTCGAACGTCCGCGCCGCGTCCGCCATGCGGGCGAGCCGCTGCGCATCGGCATCGGTGGGCCGGTGGGCTCCGGCAAGACCGCGCTGGTGGCCGCACTGTGCCGACAGTTGCGCGACGAGTTGTCGCTCGCGGTGCTGACCAACGACATCTACACCACCGAGGACGCGGACTTCCTGCGCCGCAACGCCGTCCTGCCCGACGAGCGCATCGCCGCCGTTCAGACCGGTGGCTGCCCGCACACCGCCATCCGTGACGACATCACCGCCAACCTCGACGCGATCGACGACCTGATCGCCGGCAACGACACGCTCGACCTGATCCTGGTCGAGTCGGGTGGCGACAATCTCACGGCGACCTTCTCCTCGGGCCTGGTCGACGTGCAGATCTTCGTCATCGACGTGGCGGGCGGCGACAAGGTGCCTCGCAAGGGTGGTCCGGGGGTGACGTTCTCGGACCTCCTGGTGGTCAACAAGACCGACCTCGCGCCCATGGTCGGCGCCGACCTCGACGTGATGCGCCGTGACGCCGCGGCGGTACGGAACGACCGCCCGACCGCACTGATCTCGCTGACTGACGATCCCACGGCGGAGCCGGTACTGGCCTGGGTGCACGAACAGCTTCGCGTCCCGGTGTAAGGGCTCGATCCGCAATGCTCTCCGACGTCCTGATCATCGCGTCGCCCGACCGCGCACCGCGCCTCGAGTGCGCAGGCGGGGTCGCAGCCCGCCGCACCGACACCCACACGGTGCACCTCGTCTCGGCCGCCGCGACGCCGCTGGGCGGGGACACCATCAGGGTGCGCGTGGTCGTCGAACCGGGCGCCGTCCTGCGCGTCCGCAGCACCGCCGCGACGATGGCCATGCCCGGAACGGTCACCATGGAGTCCCGGGCCAGCTGGGACCTGGAGGTGCAGGGAGTGCTCGACCTCGACCCCCAGCCGACCATCGTCGCCGGGAGGGCGAGACACGTGACGTCGACCCGGCTGAGCGTCGGCGACGCGGGCAGCGTGCGGTTACGCGAACGCGTTCAGATCGGCAGAACGGGCGAGCGCCAAGGCTTCTGGTCGGGCTCAGTGCACGCCGACGTAGATGGCGCACCGCTGTTGCGGCATCGCGTCGAACTCGGCGCCGGGTCGGTCACCGACGACGAACTCGGCACCCCGCTGGCGTGTGTCAGCGAATTGCGTTATCCGGAAACGACATTCGACGCCTTGGGCACGATGCTGGAGTTGGCGGCAGGCGGTTGCCTGGCCACCTGGCAGGGCGAACGGCTCTAGCGACCACCGGCCTAACTGGCCGCCTTCTCGGTTTCCCGCACCGAGGCCGCGATGTCCTCGAGTTGCTCGATGCGCGTTCTCGCGTAGGCCTGCTGCTCGGTGATGACGAGCTGACCGCGGCTGCGGCTGAGGAACGTCACCGTCCACGACAGCAGGGTGGCGACCTTCGTCTTGAATCCGACCAGGTAGATCAGGTGCAGGCCCAGCCACGCCAGCCAGGCGAAGAAGCCACTGAACTCGAACTTGCCGACCTGAGCCACCGCGTTCCACTTCGACACCGTGGCCATCGAGCCCTTGTCGAAGTACTTGAACGGCTCGCGGGGTTTGGGGATGGTGCCGTGCTTGCTGGCCGCGACCTCGTTCTGGATGATCTTGGCCACGTACTTGGCGCCCTGGATGGCGCCCTGCGCCATGCCTGGCACGCCCTCGACGAAGGCCATGTCGCCGACGACGAAGACGTTGGGGTGACCTGGAATCGACAGGTCGGGGAGCACCTTCACGCGGCCGGCCCGGTCGATCTCGGTGTCGGACTGATTTACCAGGTCACGGCCGAGCGGGCTGGCTGACACACCGGCCGACCACACCTTGCAGGCCGATTCGATGCGGCGGATGGTGCCGTCGGCGTCCTTGACCGTGATGCCGTTGCGGTCCACGTCGGTCACCATGGCGTTGAGCTGGATCTCGACGCCCATCTTCTCCAGCCGCGCCTGGGCCTTGAGCCCCAACTTCTTGCCCATCGGCGGCAGCACGGCGGGTGCGGCGTCGAGCAGGATGACGTGCGCCTCGGTCGGGTCGATGTGCCTGAAGCTGCCCTTGAGCGTCTGGTCGGCCAACTCCTGGATCTGACCGGCCATCTCGACACCCGTCGGGCCCGCGCCCACGACGACGAAGGTCAGCAGCTTCTTGCGGCGCACCGGGTCACTGGAGCGCTCCGCCTGTTCGAAGGCGCCGAGGATGCGGCCACGCAGCTCGAGCGCGTCGTCGATCGACTTCATGCCGGGGGCGAACTCGGCGAAGTGATCGTTGCCGAAATAGGACTGTCCCGCGCCCGCGGCGATGATCAGGCTGTCGAAGGGCGTCTTGTAGTCGTGCCCGAGCAGCTCCGAGGTGACGGTCTTGTTCGCGAGGTCGACATGGGTGACGTCACCGAGCAACACCTGGGCGTTTTCCTGCTTGCGCAGGATCAGCCGCGTCGGCGGAGCGATTTCGCCCTCCGAGATGATGCCGGTGGCCACCTGATACAGCAGAGGCTGAAACAGGTGGTGCGTCGTGCGGGCAATCAGCTTGATGTCGACATCGGTCCTCTTCAGCTTCTGGGCAGCGTTCAGACCGCCGAACCCGGAACCGATGATGACGACCTTATGCCGAGCCGATGCCGTAGCTCCGGGGTGGCTCATTGCTGCTCCTCGCGTGCGAAAACCTACTCAGTACGACCCATAGGTTAGTCGGAGGCGTTCCCCGTAGCGCGGTGAGATAACCCACCGCACCGTATGTTTACCCTTCGAGCATCGGCTTGAGCTTCTCCGCGACTGCCGTAGCGCCGCCCGGCTGGTAGCCGTTGAAGCTCGTCACCGGACTGATGATGACGCCGTCCACCCCGGCGTCGAGGACCTTGGTCTTGATCTGGTCGGCGACCTGTTCGGGGCTCCCGAACACCGCTTGCTGCCTGAAGTCCTCGGGGATGACGTCCGGTGTGACGTTCTCGTCGATGATCGCGACGACGAGCATGCTGGTCTCGAGCGTCGCTGGATCGCGGTCGATCTTCTCGCAGTTCTCCTTGACCACCTGGAGCTTCCGCGGCAGCTCGTCGAAGCCGGCGATGATATTGAGGTGGTCGAAGTGCTTGGCGGCCAACGGAATCGTCTTCTTCTCACCGCTGCCTCCGATCATCAGCGGAATGTGGTCGCGGAAGCGCGGTTCTGCCATGGCCTCCTTGGTGCGGTAGTACTTTCCGGAGAACGTCGGCCGCTCACCGGCCAACATCGGCAGGATGATCTGCAGGGACTCGCCGAGCCTGTTGAAGCGGTCGGTGAAGGTGCCGAAGTCGTAGCCGAGTGAGTCGTGTTCCAACTCGAACCAGCCCGTGCCGATACCCAGGATGGCGCGGCCCTGACTGATCACGTCCAGCGTGGTGATGGCCTTGGCGAGAAGCGTCGGATTGCGGTACGTGTTGCCGGTGACGAGCGTGCCGAGTTGAACGCTCTCGGTCGCCGACGCGAGGGCCCCCAGAGCGGTGTAGGCCTCGAGCATCGGCTGGTCCGGGCTACCGAGCCCCGGCAGTTGGTAGAAGTGGTCCATCACGAAGACCGAGTCGAAGCCGGCGGCCTCGGCCTCGCGTGCCTGCGCGATCACGGTGGGGAAGAGTGCCTCGACCCCGGTGCCGTAGGAGAAGTTGGGGATCTGAAGTCCGAGTCGAATCGTCACTCACACGACCCTAGCGACGACTAAACGGAACTGATATCCCGTTTCACTGTCCGCGAAGCGGGAATAACTCGGGACTCAGGCGAAGCTTGCCAGCGCGCCGTGAGAGACGTGCAGCGTCTGGCCGGTGATGTGCCGTGCGGCGGGCGTGGTCAGGAATAGAGCCAGCCGGGTGATCTCGGCGGCCACCGACGGTGACGTCCGTGCGATGCCGTCATAACCCGGCTCGGCCCCACGGCCCGACGCCACGGCATTGAGCGTGATGCCGCGGATCCCGAAGTGAGTGGCTTGTCCCGCAGTCCAATTCGACAGCGCGGCCTTGATGGCGGCTTCGGCGCTGCCCTCGCCGGCGTTGTCGCCGACGACGTTGACGATCGAGCCGCCCGAGCGGAGGTGATCGCCGAGGATCTGAACCGTCAGAACGGCGGACAGCACGGTGGCGTCCAGCGCCGTGCGCCAGGCCGCGGCGCGCTCGGCCAGCGTGTAGGTGCGGGGATCTCCACCGTCCCCACGGTGCGCGGGCACGTTGACGATGGTGTCGAGATGGTGGGGGAACTGGGCGCGGGCCTCTTCGAGGCTGGCCGGGTCGGTGTTGTCGAAGACGATAGAGTCGACGTCGAGTTCCTTCGCGGCCACCTCGAGGTCGTCGCGGCGCGCGCCTGCGATCACGACCTTGTGCCCCGCGTCGCGGAACCCCTCCGCGATGATGCGTCCCAGTTCGGTGTCACCACCGGTGAGCAGCACATCCATCATCACGACCTCCTCGTGTTCGACGCTGAACCCAGCGAGTCGCCGTCCACGTTACTGGACAGTAGCTAGCTGACGAATCGCGCCACGCGGAGAACCACGGACAGTCAGGTTTGGGTCACTTAGGGTTTGGACCGTGACCAGAACCCACCGCGTCGTTTCGGCCCTCTCGGTGCTGCTTCTCGTCGCGCTGACCGGCTGCGGGTCGGGCTCTCAAGGCACGACCAGTGGCGGCGGAGCCCCGACCCGCGGCTCGCTCACCGTCTACGCGGCCGCCTCGTTGAAGAAGACGTTCACCGAGATCGGCGAGCAGTTCAAGACCGACAACCCTGGATGGTCCGTCGACTTCACCTTCGCTGGTTCGTCGGACCTGGTCACCCAGTTGACGCAGGGCGCCACGGCTGACGTGTTCGCCTCGGCCGACACCAAGAACATGGACAAGGCCGCGACGGCCGGTCTGCTGTCGGGAGATCCGGTGAACTTCGCGTCCAACACCCTGGTCATCGTGACCGCGCCGGGCAATCCGAAGAAGGTGGCGTCGTTCGCCGACCTCGCCAAGCCGGACCTGTCCGTGGTCGTGTGCGCACCGCAGGTGCCGTGCGGCTCGGCGACCGAGAAAGTGCGGCGGGCGACCAAAGTGACACTGGATCCCGTCAGCGAGGAGTCCTCGGTGACCGACGTGCTGACCAAGGTGACCAGCGGCCAGGCCGACGCGGGAGTCGTCTACGTCACCGACGCGCTCGGGGCGGGGGACAAGGTGACCGAGGTCGACTTCGCGGAGTCCTCGGCGGCCGTCAACACCTACCCGATCGCCGTGCTGAAGAGTGCGGCCGACACAGCGGCGGCCGAGAAGTTCGTCGACCTGGTGACGAGCAACGCGGGCCAGAAGATCCTCCTCCAGGCGGGTTTCGCCAAGCCTTGAGGAGTTCGGGCGGTCTGCCGCGCTGGATCTACGTCCCCGCCGCCATCGGCGCGATCTTCGTCGCGCTCCCGCTGGTCGCGGTGGCGGCGCGGGTCGACTGGCCGCAGTTCTGGTCGTTGATCACCAGCAGCTCCTCGTTGACGGCGCTCGAGCTCAGCTTCAAGACCGCTGCCGCGAGCACGACGCTGTGCATCGTGCTCGGCGTCCCGATGGCAATGGTGTTGGCGCGCAGCGATTCCCGCATGGTGCGCTGGGCCAGGCCGCTGATCCTGCTGCCACTGGTGCTGCCGCCGGTGGTGGGTGGCATCGCGCTGCTCTACGCCTTCGGACGCCTCGGCCTCCTCGGTAGGTACCTCGACGCGGCGGGCATTCAGATCGCGTTCACCACGACCGCGGTGGTGCTCGCGCAGACCTTCGTCTCGTTGCCCTTCCTCGTCATCGCCCTAGAGGGCGCTGCTCGCACCGTCGGGGCAGACTACGAGGTGGTGGCCGCTACCCTTGGGGCACGGCCGACCGCGGTGTGGTGGCGCGTGACGTTGCCGCTGTTGGCTCCCGGGCTGGCGTCCGGTGCGGTGCTCGCCTTCGCGCGATCGCTCGGCGAGTTCGGCGCGACCCTGACGTTCGCCGGGTCGAGAGAAGGTGTGACTCGCACCCTTCCGCTGGAGATCTACCTGCAACGGGAGGTCGACGCGGACGCGGCGGTGGCGTTGTCGGTCCTGCTCGTCGCGGTCGCCGCCGTCGTCGTCGTCGGACTTGGTAGCAGCAGGATCAAGGCGGGTGGAGCGAGTGGCTGGCAGTAGACCGTGAGTGGCGTCGAGGTGAGGGCGGTCGTCGAGAGTCGACGCGTCGACGTCGAACTTGAGGTGGCGCCCGGCGAGGTGCTGGCGATCCTGGGCCCCAACGGCGCGGGCAAGTCAACCGTCCTGCACGTCATCGCCGGCCTGGTCGCACCCGACCTGGGATCGGTGCGCGTCGGCGACCGGATGCTGACCGACGCCTCCACCGGAACAAGGGTCGGAACGTACGACCGCCGCATCGGACTGCTGATGCAGGACCCCCTACTGTTTCCGCATCTGTCCGTGGCGGCCAACGTGGCATTCGGCGCCCGCAGCGGAAAACGGTTGGTGCGCAAGGCTTCCCGAGTCGCCGTCGGACACTGGCTCGCCGAGGTCGGGGCGGCGGACCTGGCAGACCGCAAGCCACGCCAACTGTCGGGTGGGCAGGCCCAGCGCGTCGCGTTGGCACGCGCCCTGGCCGCCGACCCCGACGTCCTGCTGCTGGACGAACCCCTGGCCGGACTCGACGTAGGCGCCGCCGCGGCGATGCGCGCGGTGTTGCGTCGCGTCCTGGTCCGCGACGGCCGGTCGTCGGTACTCGTCACCCACGACCTGCTCGACGTCGTGACCCTCGCCGACCGCGTCATCGTCCTGGAGTCGGGCCGCATCGTGGAATCCGGCCGGACCGCCAACGTCCTGGCTGCTCCACGCAGCAGCTTCGGGGCACGATTCGCGGGGATCAACCTGGTGAGCGGCCGGGCCGGGCCGGGCACCACGCTGGTGACCGACTGGCAGCAGGTCTGGCACGGCGGTTTCGATGACGCCGCCGGCGGCGTCCGGCGAGGCGATCCCGTCGCCGCCACCTTCCACCCCTCGGCCGTGGCGGTGTACCGCGACAAACCACACGGAAGCCCACGCAACACCGTCGAGGTCGTCATCGCCGAACTCGACAGCCGGGGCCCGGCCATCAGAGTCCGGGCCGACCAACAGCCCGACGGGTCGCCGGGGTTGTCCGCCGACATCACCGCCGAGTCTGCGGCAGACCTGCGACTCGGCCCCGGGGAACGCGTCTACTTCACGGTCAAGTCCCAAGAAGTGTCGATTCACCCCGCCCGGTAACGGCCGTGGCGGCCAGCACGATCAACAAAGCAATATCCGCCCGCGCACCGCGCGGGCACCTCGTCGTGTCCGCTTACCGCCAGCAATTGGCGAACTATGCTCCCGCCACCAATTTCGGCCTTACAGCAACTTCCAAGTTTGACACTCTAAGAGCAACTCACACTTGCGTCACGGCTGTAACACGGTAGTTTCTTCCCCATGCAGCACCCTCCACGACGCAGGAGCATCCCCAAGGCGTTGGCCACGGCCGCCGTCGCGGGCCTCACCGCGGTGACCCTTGCTCTTCCAGGCCCCGTCGCCTACGCAGATCCCGTTCCGCCGCCACCTGCGCCCGCACCCGCACCCGCACCCGCGCCACCCGCGCCCGCGCCGGCCCCGGCCCCGGTCGACCCCAACGCGCCCCCGCCGCCTCCCGCCGATCCGAACGCGCCGCCGCCGCCTCCCGCCGATCCGAACGCGCCGCCCGCGCCGCCCCCGGAACCGGGCCGCGTCGACAACGCGGCAGGCGGGTTCAGTTACGTGGTCCCGGCCGGCTGGAAGCTGTCGGACAACACCCAGCTGTCCTACGGCCAGGCGCTGCTGACGAAGATCCCCGAGGCCGGCGCGGAGGCCCCGTCCGACACCAGCGTGTTGCTCGGCCGCCTCGACCTCAAGCTGTTCGCGGGCGCCGAGACGGACAACTCGAAGGCCGCCACCCGACTGGCCTCCGACATGGGCGAGTTCTTCATGCCGTTCGCGGGCACCCGCCAGGGCCAGGAAGCCGGTCCACTCGACGCGGCCGGAATGCCCGGCGCGTTCTCCTCCTACGAGGTCAAGTTCACCGACGCGGCCAAGCCCACGGGGCAGATCTGGGCAGGCGTCGTCGGTCAGGCGCCCGACCCGGGAACGCCGCGCGGTCAGCGGACCCCTCAGCGTTGGTTCGTCGTGTGGCTGGGCTCGGCGAACCATCCCGTCGACAAGGTTGCCGCGGCCACGCTCGCGCAGTCGATCCGGCCGTTCACGCCGCCGCCACCTCCGCCGCCACCCGCGCCGGACCCGAACGCACCGCCCCCGGATCCCAACGCGCCGGCACCACGGCCCGGCGTCGGTGTCCCGGTACCGGTGACGGACGCTCCGCCGGAGATGCTGCCACCCGCCTGATACCCGGGACGCTCGCAATCGACTGACGAACGTGCACCTTTCGGGTGCCCAATCGTTACCCTTCGCGGGTACACCTGAACACGAACCAGCGGGTGCGCTGGTTCGGCCGGCGACAGGCAGGAGTTCGTCATGAACATGATTGCGGCAACGGAGTTTCTGGCGGCACGATCCAGCACCCTCACCAGCGTGGGGTGGATCGGCTACATCATCATCGGAGCGCTCGCGGGCTGGATCGCGGGCAAGATCGTCAAGGGCGGCGGCTCGGGGATCCTGATGAACATCGTCATCGGGATCGTGGGCGCGCTCATCGGCGGCTTCCTGTTGAGCTTCTTCCTCGACACCGCGGGGGGCGGCTGGTGGTTCACGCTGTTCACGGCGATTCTCGGATCGGTGATCCTGTTGGCGATCGTCGGTGCGGTGCGTAAGAGGTAGCGCCGCGGCGACTACATCGCCGCCAACACGCCGCGCATTGCGGCGGCGAGCGTGCCGTGGCCGGCGCGGTAGACCGGGCCGCGGCCGTCGCTGAGCAGGATGCGCAGTCGCGCCATCCCGCGGGCCCGGACGGGTAGCGGCCCCGCCAGACGTCCCAGCACGTCCTCGACGACCTCGGCGGACTGCCGGACGGCGTCGGCGCGGATGGGCACCCGCATCGTGGCACGCCCTTCGTGTGGCATACGACCCGCGTCCTGCAACAAGTGCGTGAGCGCTTCTGCCATGTCCTCGCGCTCGCGACGCGAGGCCAACCGCGAGTAGTGCGCAGCCAGGGGAGTTCCCGCTGCGATCGCGACGCCGTTCTCGATCTGCTGGTCGTAGCGTGCGGCGAACAGCCGTGCCCACATACGTCCTGAGAATGGCACGTCGGCCAGCCGGATTGGGTGGATCTTCCGTCTCGACGCGCTGGCCGCCGCTGCGCTCGTGACATAGCCCGGGATGCCGTTTCGTGGTGTCATCGTCATCGCTCTCATTCGTGACCTACGTCGAGGCTAGACCGGTCACGAATGACTAGTCAAGACTCAATACCGGTCACGGTGGCATACCATGGGCGGATGACGTCAACACCGTGGCTCGGCGACGTCGAAGCCAAACCGGCGCCGGGTCCCTTGCGGGTCATCCAGGCGTTCATCAACACGATCGACCTGGAATCCGGCCAGGATCGGTTGGCCGGCGTCGACGACGCCCGCCCGTGGCTCGTCGACAACGGCCTGCTGCGAGCTGGGGCCACCCCGAGTCAGGATGACCTTCGCCTCGTCGCAGACGTGAGGGAGGGTCTGCGTGCCCTGGTGATGCACAACTCGGGCGGAACTACACCCGATCCGACGGTCACTGCGCCGTTGCGCGCGGTCGCCGCGTCCAGCGCGATCCGAGCCGACCTCGACGACAGCGGCCGGATATCCCTCGCCGCCGAAGGTGACTCGGTGCGCGCACGACTGCTGTCGCTCCTGCTGGTCGTCAAGGATGCCCAACTCGACGGCACCTGGACTCACATGAAGGCCTGCGCGAACGACGCCTGCCGCTGGGCGTTCTACGACCGCTCACGCAACCACGGCGGGACGTGGTGCGACATGGCGACGTGTGGCAACAAGTTGAAGAACCGCGAGTTCCGGGCCAGGCGCCGTCCGCCGGGGTAGCTAGGTCGAGAGGTGCCAGACCACCGCTGCTGCGAGCGCGCCCAGGCCGTTCAGCGACCAGTGCAGCGCAATGGGGGCGATCAGGCTGCCGCTGCGCCTGCGCAGCCAGGTGAACACGAATCCTGCCGCTCCCGTGGCGATCACGGCCATCACCACACCCGCGGTCATGCCGAGGACGCCCGCGCCGAACAGATCAGTGAATCCGACGTTGCTACTGGTCAGACCGAACGACGTCGCGATGTGCCACATGCCGAACAGCAGTGAGCCCGCCGCAGCGACACCGCGGAATCCCCAGGCCCGGTCGAGCGCACCGTGCAGGACCCCGCGAAAGGCGAGCTCCTCGGGGATGACCGTCTGCAGCGGGATGATGATCATTGACGCGAGTAGCGCACCGGAGATCGTGGCGTAGTGGTCGTTCATGAACATCGGCCGCGTCCACGGCAGCAGCGCACCTGCGACGATGACCGTCCCGACCAGCGCGACGGCTCCGAGCGCATACCACGCCCCGGAGCGCCATTGGTCGCGACCGAGTCCCAGCTCGTTCCAGCCCAGACCGCGGGACCGCACCAGGAGCACTAGGCCGATCGCCGCCGCAGGTACCACGACGATGTTCGCCAGCGGGGTGGTGAAGTGTGCGAGGAGGTTCGTCAGGGCCAGGACCACGACCACGACGCCAATGTCGACGTAGACGCGCAAGTGATGCAGAGCCGACAGCTGACCGATCAGCGGATGAGGTGGCGCTTCGGCCGCGGCGAGGTCAGACATAACTGTATGAGCATACGTGTCTGGAGGTTTGCCCAGGTCAGAAGCGATGGTTCGGGCGACTCACCACCCAGGTGACCGGGAGATGAATTCCCGAGCCCGCCCAAGCGGCGAGACCGCGCCGACGGTTGGATGGCAGGTAGGGCGTCGCCCCGACGCCGTAGGAGCGTGTTCCGATGACCGACTCGATGACCGCCTGGAGTGCCGCCGCACCCGATCCGCTGAGCGATGCGACCCTCGCCCGGTTGGATGGCTGGTGGCGCGCCGCGAACTACCTGTCCGTCGGGCAGATCTACCTACTGAGCAATCCACTGCTGCGCACGCCACTCTCCCGCGACGACGTGAAACCCCGACTGCTCGGACACTGGGGCACAACCCCGGGCCTCAACTTCCTCTACGCGCATCTCAACAGGGCGATCAAGGCCCGCGAGCAGCCGACGATCTACGTCACGGGTCCCGGCCACGGCGGTCCCGGTCTGGTGGCCAACGCCTACCTCGACGGGACCTATTCGGAGGTCTACTCCGACGTCACCCCGGATGCCGAGGGCATGCGACGGCTGTTCCGGCAGTTCTCCTTCCCTGGCGGCATTCCGTCGCATGTCGCTCCCGAGACTCCGGGGTCGATCCACGAGGGCGGCGAGCTCGGCTACGCGCTCTCGCACGCCTACGGCGCGGCGTTCGACAATCCCGATCTGCTCGTCGCTGCAGTGGTCGGTGACGGGGAGGCAGAGACCGGCGCGTTGGCGACGAGCTGGCATTCGAACAAGTTCACCAACCCGGCCCAGGACGGCGTCGTTCTTCCGATCCTGCATCTCAACGGCTACAAGATCGCCAATCCGACTGTGCTCGCTCGCATTCCGGAAGCGGAGCTGCGCAGTCTGATGATCGGCTACGGGCACAACCCGTACTTCTTCGAAGTGGCCGACGACTCGGAGGGCACTGACGCGGAAGACCATGCCGACGTCCACCGCCGTTTCGCGACCCTGCTCGACACCGTCCTCGACGAGATCGTTGAGATCAAGCTGAAGGCCGCCGCCGGCGAGGAAGAGCGACCGCGTTGGCCGATGATCGTCTTCCGCACTCCTAAGGGTTGGACCGGGCCCGCCTACATCGACGGCAAGAAGACCACTGGATCCTGGCGCGCACATCAGGTTCCGCTCGCCAATGCCCGCGACACCCCTGAGCATCTGCAGGTGTTGGCCGACTGGTTGGCTTCCTATCGGGTCGACGAACTTTTCGACGAGAACGGGACACTCAACGCGGAGATCGCCGAGCTGGCACCGACGGGGCAACTCAGGATGAGCGACAACCCCCACACCAACGGCGGGCTGCTACTCAAGGACCTGCGGCTGCCCGACTTCCGGAAGTACGGCGTGGACGTGCCCGGTCCCGGCGCGACGATGGCCGAGGCCACCAGGGTTCTCGGAAGCTGGCTCACCGACGTGGTGCGCCTCAATCCCCACAACTTTCGCATCTTCGGGCCGGACGAGACCGCATCGAACCGTCTACAGGGCGTGTTCGATGCCACCGACAAACAGTGGAATGCCGAGTACTTCTCTCCGGAGGTCGACGATCACCTGGCCCGCGTCGGGCGAGTGGTCGAGATGCTGTCCGAGCACCAGTGCCAGGGCTGGCTGGAGGGCTACCTGCTCACTGGACGGCACGGCATGTTCAACTGCTACGAAGCGTTCATCCACATCATCGACTCGATGATGAATCAGCACGCCAAATGGCTCAAGGTCACCAACCACATACCGTGGCGCCGACCGATCGCCAGCTTGAATTATCTACTGTCCAGCCATGTCTGGCGCCAAGACCACAACGGGTTCAGCCATCAGGATCCCGGGTTCATCGATCACGTGGTAAACAAGCGAGCCGAGGTCGTGAGGGTCTACCTACCGCCGGATGCGAACACCCTGCTGTCGACCTACGACCACTGTCTGCGGTCGCGGCAGTACGTCAACGTGGTCGTCGCGGGCAAGCAACCCGCCCCGAACTACCTCACCATGGAGGAAGCCGTCGCGCATTGCACCAGAGGTCTGGGCATCTGGGAGTGGGCGGGCACCGAGCGACTCGGTGAGGAACCCGACGTCGTCATCGGCACTGCGGGTGACGTCCCGACGCTCGAGGGACTCGCCGCGGTGGACCTTCTCAAAAAGCACATTCCAGACCTGAAGATCCGATTCGTCAACGTCGTGGACCTGATGCGACTGCAGGACGCGACCGAGCATCCGCACGGTCTGTCCAACAAGGCCTTCGACATGGTCTTCACCCCCGACAAGCCGGTCATCTTCGCCTATCACGGGTACCCGTGGCTCATCCACCGGCTGATCTACCGCCGCACCGGCAGCGACAACTTTCACGTGCGGGGCTACAAGGAGGAGGGCACCACGACCACCCCGTTCGACATGGTGATGCTGAACGATCTCGACCGCTTCCACTTGGCGATCGACGTCGTCGACCGCGTGCCGTCGCTGCAGACGAGGTATGCGACCTTCCGCCAGGAGATGGTCGATGCGCGGATCGCGGCCCGCGAGTACACGCGCATACACGGTGACGACGTCCCCGAAGTCCGGGACTGGATCTGGCCCGACGCCCGCGGCGCCGTCTCGTCGTCCGAGATCGCCGCGACCGCCGCGACGGGCGGGGACAACGAGTAGGGACCCGCCAAGCACCCTTGGGGGTCGCTGAACGATACTGGTCCGCATGCTTGACACGTGTCAGCTTCTGGCGTCGGTGCGGGTGCTGGACACCGGTGGCCCGAGTTCCGACGGCGTGAGCAGGCTTCTGGCCGATCTGGGCGCCGACGTGCTCAAGGTCGAAGCGCCGGGCGGCGCCGCACACCGCACGGCCCGGCCCACCGTGGCGGGAGTATCGGTTTCCTTCGCGCTGGAGAACGCGAACAAGCGCAGCACCGTGCTCGACCCGCTCGAGGCGAGTGATCGCGACCGCTTCGCCGAGCTCGTCGGCGGGGCCGACATCCTCGTCGACGCTGAGGGACCCGTCGGCGCCACGGCATTCGGTGCCTCTGCCGCCGACCTAGCGGCCCGGTATGAACACCTCGTCGTACTCGAGGTCACCGACTTCGGCACGTCGGGTCCTCGCGCGGAGTGGCAAGCCACCGACGCCGTGCTCTACGCGATGTCCACGGCACTGTCACGGTCGGGCCCCACCACGGGTCGCCCCGTCCTGCCGCCGTACGGGATCGCCTCTGCCACCGCCGCGGTCCAGGCCGCCTGGGTCGCGCTTGTCGCCTACTACCACCGATTGCGCTGCGGCCGAGGCGATTACATCGACTTCTCCCGATTCGAGGCAGTCGTCCAGTGCCTGGATCCGCCGCTCGGCTCGGAGGGGCAGGCAGCCGTCGGGCGGAAGCCGTCCGCCGAGTTGTGGCGCGGACGTCCACGCAATCAACAGATCTACCCGACGTTCCCGTGCCGCGACGGGTTCGTCAGGATCTGCCTGCTGTCGGCGCGCCAATGGCGCGGAATGCGGGCCTGGCTCGGCGAACCCGAACAGTTCTCCGATCCGAAGTTCGAGTCGATCGGCGCCCGCTACGCCGCCTCGGGGGAGCTCAACGCCGTCATCGCCGACCTGTTCGAGGCGCAGACGATGGACGCCCTCGTCGTCGAGGGGCAGCGCAGAGGCGTCCCCATCGCCGCCGTGCTCAGCCCCGCCCAAGCACTCGCCTCGGACCACTTCCGCTGCGTCGGTGCGCTGACCGAGACACGGGTCGCGCCGAACACCACGCTGTCGGTACCGTCGGGGCCGTTCGTGATCGACGGTCGCCGGGCGGGCCTCGTGCGCCCATGCCCGGAGGTGGGCGGCGACGACGGCCGGTGGCTCGGCGCGCCGCGCCCGTCGGAGCAGTCGGGCCGCGAACCGGGGGCCCGTCCGTTCGAGGGGCTGCGCCTCCTGGACCTCGGCGTCATCGTCGCCGGTGGTGAGCTCGGCCGGTTGTTCGCCGACCTCGGTGCCGAGGTGATCAAGGTGGAGAGCGCGACGTATCCCGACGGATTGCGGCAAACCTCGCCCGGGCAGCCGATGAGCAGGTCCTGGGCGCTGACCCATCGCAACGAGTCCAGCCTCGGTCTCGATCTGCGCCGTCCGGACGGTGCCGCGATCTTCCGCCGCCTGGTGTCGGCGTCCGACGGGGTGTTCGCCAACTTCAAGCCGGGAACCCTTGACTCCCTTGGCTTCTCCTACGACGAGCTGTGCGGTCTCAACCCGCGCATCGTCCTCGCCGAGAGCAGCGCCTTCGGCTCGACCGGCCCGTGGAGCGGTCGGATGGGCTACGGGCCGCTGGTGCGCGCCACCACCGGCGTCAGCAGACTGTGGACGTCGGACGACGCGGACGACGCCGGTTTCTACGATTCGACCACGATCTTCCCGGACCACGTCGTCGCCAGGATCACCGCGATCGCCACCCTGGCGGTACTCGTCAACCGGCACGACGCCGACGCGGGTGCGCACGTGCACATCTCGCAGGCCGAGGCCGCCGTCAACCAGCTCGCTACGTCCTACGTCACCGATGCCGCGCGTGCCGCCGGGCTCGACGTCGACGACGACGACGCGGTCCACGCCGTCTACCCGTGTGCGGGCGATGACGAGTGGTGCGTCATCTCCGTGCGCTCGGACGACGATCGCGTCGCGCTGGCCAAGGTAATGTGTATCGACGAGTTGGCAAGCAGCAGAGCGGAATTCATCGACAAGCTGTCGGAGTGGACAGCGGTTCGGGACAAGGGTGAGGTCGTCGAGGCGGTCCAGGACGCCGGTGTGCCCGCCGGCCCGATGAACCGCGCGGTCGACGTCCTCGCCGACCCGCAGCTCGCCTTTCGTCACCTCTACGCCGACATCGTGCACCCCCTCTTCGCGGCACCGCTGCCCGCCGAGACTCATCCGGCGCCCTTCCGGCGGATCGCCGATGCGCCCCTGCGGCCCGCTCCGATGCCGGGGGAGCAGACTCGGGAGATCGTCGGCGACGTGCTGCATCTGGACGCCGACGAGACCGACCGCTTGATCGCCGAGGGCGTGCTGTTCGCATGGTCCGGCCCAGACACGAGGAGCACATCATGACGACGTTTTCGGACTTCGATGGCGGCAGGCTGTTCGTCGATGGACGATTCCGCAAGGCCGACAAGGTGGAACCGGTCATCGAGGCGGCGACCGGTGAGCCCCTCGGCGACGGTTCGTCGGCCACCGAATCCGAGATCGACGACGCCGTGGCCGCGGCGGGCGCGGCGCTGGACGGATGGCGCGCCACCCCCGCGGCCGAACGCGCCGCGATCCTGATGAGCTTCGCCGACGCGCTGGCCGCGCGCTCGTCGACCACCAACGAGTTGTGCACGCGCGAGAACGGCATGCCGATCCGGCTGTCGCGGGGTTCTAACGGGGCCTTCCCCGCGGCGCTGCTGCGCTACTACGCGGGTCTGATCGGCCAGTCCGACGAGGAGGAGATCCGGCCCGCGATGATCGGGCACACCATCGTGCGTCGTGAGCCCGTCGGCGTGGTCGGAGCGATCACGCCGTGGAACTACCCCCAGGCACTCGCGGCCATGAAGGTCGCGCCCGCGCTCGCCGCGGGGTGCACGATGGTGCTCAAGGCTGCTCCCGAAACCGCAATGGACGCACTGATATTCGGTGAAGCCGCCCAGGAAGCCGGCCTGCCGGCGGGCGTGCTGAACATCGTGGCCGGTGGCCCGGTCGCCGGAGCGCACCTGGTGCAGCATCCCGGCGTCGACAAGGTGGCCTTCACCGGCTCCACTGCGGCGGGCCGCGTAATCGCCGAGATGTGCGGGCGGCTGCTGCGTCCGGTCACCCTGGAGTTGGGCGGCAAGTCCGCGGCCATCATCCTCGACGACGCCGACCTCGATGCGACCATCAAGGGTCTGCGATCGGCCTCGTTCATCAACAACGGCCAGACGTGCCATCTGAGCTCGCGGATCCTGGCACCGCGCTCGCGGTACGCCGAGGTGGTCGACGCGGTGGCAGCGCTGGCGGACGGCCTCACCGTCGGCGATCCGCTGGAGAAGACCACCCTGGTCGGCCCGCTGGTCAGCGCCCGCCAGCGCGAACGCGTGCTCAATTACATCGACATCGGCAAGGCAGAAGGCGGGAAAGTCGTTGCGGGCGGCTCGGTTCCGGCGGATCAGCCGCGGGGTTGGTTCGTCTCGCCCACCGTCTTCGCCGACGTCGACAACTCTGCTCGCATCGCGCAGGAGGAGATCTTCGGACCGGTGGTCGCGGTGATTCCGTATGACACCGACCGCGAGGCGATCGACATCGCCAATGACAGCGAGTTCGGTCTGGGCGGCACGGTCTGGTCCACCGACGCCGACCGCGCCACCGACATCGCCCGGGCCGTCCGCACCGGCACGATCGGCGTCAACGACTACCAGCTGGACATGCAGGCGCCCTTCGGTGGCGTCAAGGCCAGCGGCATGGGCCGCGAACTGGGCCCGGAGGGTCTCGCGGCGTATCAGACGCTGAAGTCCATCTACCGCGTCGGCCCCGCCTAACTTCTCTCTTTGCCGCGAGCGTGCGTGTCTGCGGACGACACGCCGCGGCTGAACGCCACAACGCGCACGCTCGCGCACGGCAGAAAGGCTCACAGTGCCGCTGGACCCCAGAACACCAGTGCTCGTCGGCTACGGCCAGGTCAACCAACGCGACAGTGATCCCGCGATCGAGCCCGTCGACCTGATGGAACGGGCGACTCGGGCCGCCGCCGATCCGCGGGTGCTCGAAGCCGTCGAGTCGGTGCGCATCGTCAACCTGCTGTCCTGGCGGTACCGCAATCCCGGTGTGCTTCTTGCGCAACGGATCCGGGCACCCCACGCGGAGGGTCGGTACACCAGCATCGGTGGCAACGTCCCACAGTCGCTGGTCAATCAGGCCTGTCTGGACATCCAACGCGGTTCCGCGGACACCATCCTCATCGCTGGCGCCGAGACGTGGCGCACCCGCACGAAGGTGCGCGCGGCGGGCGGCAAACTCGATTACACCAAGCAGGACGACACCGTGCCCGTTCCGCAGGGCGCCGACGACGAGTTCGCACTGGCCGGCCCCGTGGAACTCCGCATTCACCTGGACCGACCATCGTTCGTCTACCCGATGTTCGAGCAGGCGTTGCGCATCACGGCGGGGGAGACGCCCGACGAGCATCGCCGTCGGATCGGTGAGCTGTGGGCCGGCTTCAGCGCCGTCGCACAGGCCAACCCGCACGCCTGGAACCGCAATCCCGTTACCGCCGAGGAGATTTGGCAGCCTAGCCCGAGCAACAGAATGATCAGCTGGCCCTACACCAAGCTGATGAACTCCAACAACATGGTCGACCAGGGGGCGGCCCTGATCCTGATGTCGGCGGAGAAGGCGACGCACCTCCAGATTCCGACCGACCGCTGGGTGTTCCCGTATGCGGGCACCGACGCCCACGACACCTATCTGATCGGCGAGCGCGACGAGTTCGACCGTTCACCCGCCATCCGGATCGCCGGTGGACGGGCGCTCGAGTTGGCGGGCAAGGGCGTGGACGACATGGACTTCGTCGACGTCTACTCCTGCTTCCCCTCGGCGGTTCAGGTCGCCGCACGCGAGCTCGGTCTGCCGCTCGACGGCGACCGTCCGCTGACGGTGACGGGCGGTCTGACCTTCGCGGGCGGGCCGTGGAACAACTACGTCACGCACTCCATCGCCACCATGGCGGAGCGACTGGCGGCGTCGCCCGGCACGCTCGGCCTCGTCACGGCCAACGGCGGTTACCTGACCAAACACAGCTTCGGCGTCTACGGCACCGAGCCGCCGAGCAGTGAGTTCCGTTGGGAGGAGCTGCAATCCGCCGTCGACGCCGAACCCACGCGGGTCGCCGAGGACGTCTGGGAGGGCGTCGGGACCGTTGAGTCGTGGACTACGCCGGTCAGCCGAGACGGCGTAGCGGAGAAGGTGTTCCTCGCCGTCCGCACGCCCGCCGGCACCCGTGCCCTCGCGGTCATTATCGACGCCTCGGAGGCCGAGGCCAGTACCCGCGAGGACATTGCGGGCGTCAAGGTCCGTGTGTACGCCGACGGGAACGCCACCCTCGCCTGACCCCCGCGCGCACCCCTCGCGATTTCGGCGTGCACGGTTGCGGTGAGCGCGACCGAGCACGCCGAAATCGCGAGGCTTCGTGCTCCGGCTCAAACCCGACCGCGTCGACGCGTACGTCGCCGCCCATGACCACGTGTGGCCCGCGATGCTCGGCGCCCAGCGCGACGCAGGCTGGCGCAACGACTCCCTGTTCGTCCGGCCCGACGACGGGCTCGTCGTCGGCTACCTCGAAACCGACGACTTCGCCGCTGGCAGGCGGGCATGGCCGACTTCTTTCAGAATCCCGCTGGGTTAAGCCGGGCCAGGCGATGACACCGCTCACCGAGTACTTCCACCTCGACCATCGTCGAAAGCCTCGCCGCCGGATTCGCCCGCGGCGTCGACCAGTCCGCCGCGCTGTCGGGTGTTCCGGTCGAGACGGTTCACCTGGTCGGTGGCGGCGCCAGAAACCGCCTGCTCTGTCAGCTGGTCGCCGACCGCGTCGGCACGCCGGTGATCGCCGGCCCCGTGGAGGCGACCGCAATCGGTAATGTCCTGGTTCAGGCTCGCGCACACGGCTTGTTGCGCGGCGATCTCGAGGATCTGCGTGGCAGCATGACCACCACGCTGCCCACTGAACGTTTCGAGCCGCAACGGGCTCCGGCCGGAAGGGTTTGACGATGAAGAGACGGTTTCCGAGCAGACACGATCTTGCGCCGCTCATGCAGTTCAAGAAGCCGGAGTTCGACGCCACCAAGCGCAGGCTGGACAAGGCGCTGACGATCGAGGACCTGCGCCGCATCGCCAAGCGGCGCACCCCGCGGGCGGCGTTCGACTACACCGACGGCTCCGCGGAGGCCGAACTGTCCATCGCGCGTGCGCGGCAGGCGTTCTCCGACATCGAATTCCACCCTGCCATCCTTCGGGACGTGTCGAAGGTCAGCACCGGGTGGGACGTCCTCGGTGCGCCGGTGAGCTTGCCGTTCGGAATCGCGCCCACCGGATTCACCCGCATGATGCACACCGAGGGTGAGATCGCCGGTGCGCACGCCGCGGCGAGGGCGGGCATTCCGTTCTCGCTGTCGACGATGGGCACCACCGCGATCGAAGACGTCAAGGCCGCGAACCCCCTGGGCCGCAACTGGTTCCAGCTGTACATGTGGAAGGACCGGGACCGGTCGATGGCGCTCGTCGAGCGCGCGGTGGCCGCCGGCTACGACACCCTGCTGGTAACCGTCGACGTCCCCGTCGCGGGCGCCCGGTTGCGCGACAAGCGCAACGGCATGTCCATTCCGCCCGCCCTCACGCTGCGCACCATCGCCAACGCGCTGCCGCGACCGCAGTGGTGGATCGACTTCCTGACCACCGAGCCGCTGGCGTTCGCGTCGCTCGACCGTTGGTCGGGCACGGTGGCGGAGCTGCTGGACACCATGTTCGACCCCACGGTGACCTTCGACGACCTGGCCTGGATCAAGTCGCAGTGGCCTGGCAAGTTCGTGGTCAAGGGCATCCAAACCGTCGCCGACGCCCGCGCGGTGACCGAGTTGGGCGTCGACGCCATCCTGCTGTCCAATCACGGTGGGCGCCAGCTCGATCGGGCACCGATTCCGTTTCACCTGTTGCCCGCGGTGGCCGCCGAGGTCGGCAAGGACGTCGAGGTCATGCTCGACACCGGAATCATGTCCGGTGCCGACGTGGTGGCCGCCGTGGCCATGGGCGCACGGTTCACGTTGATCGGCCGCGCCTACCTGTACGGTCTGATGGCAGGCGGCGAGGCCGGTGTCGACCGTGCCATCGAAATCCTCTCGGGCCAGGTCGAGCGCACGATGCGCCTGCTGGGCGTGACCTGCCTGGAAGAGCTGAACCCCGACCACGTCACGCAACTGGTGCGGTTGGCGCCGCGGTCCCTGACCGGCAAGTAATCCTCGTGTCCGCCGGAATCCGCGAGGTCGCCGCAGCGGCATCGGTGTCCGTCGGCACGGTGTCCAACGTGCTCAACGCCCCGGAGCGGGTCACGCCGGCCACGGTCGCGCGGGTGCACGCCGCGATCGAGAAGTTGGGCTTCGTCCGCAACGACGCGGCCCGACAGCTGCGAGCGGGCCAGTCACGGCGCCAGATCAATCGAGGACTGCGGTGGCGATGTCGACGTCGGTGACCAGCGACGACACCAGGCCGGACTTCAGGACGGCCTTCGTGGCAGCTGCCTTCTCCTTGCCCGCAGCGATGGCGATCCTGGTCGGAATGCCGCGTAGCACCGGTTCGTCGATGCCCATCCTGCGCTCGTCGAGCCCGGGGACCCGCTGGCCGTCGGCGTCCAGTAGCAATGCGCAGGTTTCGGCGCACACACCGGCCATAGCGAGCGCCCCAGCCTCCTCGGCGGACAACGACTCGTACACCTGCGATGCACCGGGGCTCCACGCACCGACCGACACGATCGCGCAGCTGACCGAGGATTGACGGTCGATCGCCTCGCGGATCTGGAGGTTGTCACCCAGGCTCTGCGCGGTGCGCGCGTCCGTCACGACGAGCGGTGCATAGAGCGGCCACGACTCGCCGCCACTGACCTCACTGATCCGCCGCACCAGGTCGGTGCCGTTCGAGGTGATGCCACCTGCCATTCCCGTGAGTTGTACGACGTCGCAGCGGGGTAGCGACGTCAGGTACGGCGCGATGTGTGTCAGGGTGCGGCCGCAGTCGACGCCGACGACGTCGCCGGCGCGCAGAATCGATTGCAGCAGTTCGGCCATCGCTCTGGCGACCGCATCGACGTGGTCGGCGGTGTTGGTCGAGTCGGCCGCGACCGCGTACGCGTGCTCGAGTCCGTATTGGCACTGCAGGGCGGTCGAGAGTTCGACGTCGATGGCGCCGGGATTGTGAATCTTGATGTCGACCATGCCCGACTCGACGGCCTCGTCGAGCATCCTGGCGACCTTGAACCGGGACAACCCGAACTCCCCGGCGATCTGAATTCGGGTGCGCCCCTCCAGGTAATAACGACGGGCGATCACCGCGCGCTGGAACGACTCATCGGGTCCCATAGGCCGCCTCCCCCGGATCCTGAGCCGCTGGCTCGTCCCGCCTCTGCACATATGTGCAGCGGCGTTGACATGTGAGCATATGCATCGCATCATCCACATCACAAGGAAACACATGAGTATCGGGGCTACCAGATGAGCAAGGACGACACCGGCCTGGCCTCATTGGCCGGCGCCGTGTTGTCTCGCGAGTCTGCCGCGCTCTCCGCGCTGGTCGGGGCCGACGAGTCGAGCGTCGTTGCCATCGCCCGGCAGATGATCGGCATCGCCGGCAAGGTCGTCACGACCGGCTCGGGCACCTCGGGGATCATGGCCGAGCGCCTGGCCCACCTGCTCTCGGTATGCGGAACACCCGCGGTGTACCTGCCGTCGATGGACGCCCTGCACGGCGGAATGGGCGCCATCACCACCTCCGACTTGGTCGTCGCCATCTCCAAGACCGGTCAGAGCCACGAACTCACCAACCTCGTCGAACGACTCGGCCGACGCGGCATCCACGTCGTCGCCGTGACCGAGAGCCCCGCCTGGCCGTTCGCCGTCGCTGCAGGCAGCGTGGCTGCCCTCCCACCGACGCCTGCCGACGCAGATCCCGGCGACATGATCGCCATGGCAAGCACTCTCGCGGTCGGCGCCTGGAGCGACGCGGTCGCCGTCGTGACGATGTCGATGCGCGGCCACACCGTCGGAGACGTCATCGACAGCCACCCGGCAGGCGGCGTCGGCGTCCGCGGACACCGTCCGGGCGACGAGGCTGCGCCGGTGGTGCAGGGCGCATGACGACTTCCGCGGTGATGGGCGTCGACTCGTCGACACAGTCGTGCAAGGTCGAGATCCGCGACCTGACCACGGGGAGGCTCCTCGGTTCGGGTTCGGCGCCCCACCCACCGGGGTTCCCGCCACGCAGCGAACAGCACCCGAACGACTGGATCGACGCTCTCGTCGCGGCGACGAGCCAGGCGATGGGCAGGTGCGACGAGCGGCCCGACGTCCGTGCGATCTCCGTCGCGGCGCAGTGCCACGGGTTGGTCCTCCTCGACGGGAACGGCGAGGTGCTGCGCGCGGCCAAACTCTGGAACGACACCACCGGCGCGCCAAACCTGGCCCGGCTGGTCGAGCGCATCGGCGCCCGCCGCTGGGTGATGCGCATCGGCACGTTGCCGACCGCCGCGTTCACCATCGCCAAACTGGCGTGGGTCGCCGAGCACGAGCCCGGTCTGCTCGATCGCGTGGCGGCGGTGCTCCTGCCGCACGACTATCTGACCCATTGGCTCACCGGAGAGAAGGTGACCGACCGATCCGGCGCGTCCGGCACCGGATACTTCGATGCCGTTGAAGGACAGTGGATTCCGTCCTATCTCGAACTGGCCGCAGGCGACCGGGACTGGTCCACCAAGCTGCCGACCGTCCTCGGCCCCGCCGAGGCAGCCGGCACCGTTCGCCCCGCGCAGGCAGCTCGACTCGGCGCCGGCGACGGAGTGTTGGTAGGTGCGGGCGGCGGTGATCAACACGCGGCGTACCTCGGGCTGGGCCTCACCGATGGCGACCAGTACTTCGGCATCGGCACCTCGGGCGTCGTGGCGACGTCCTCACGGGGGCCGGTGTTCGACACGACCGGCGCCGTCGATGGTGTAGCCGACATGACCGGCGGGTATCTGCCATTGATGAGCACGCTGAACGCCGCCAGGGTCGTCGACCGGGCAGCCGTGCTGTTGGGCACCGACCTCGCCGGGATCTCCGAACTGGCGCTGGCGGCCGGCCCCACCCAGGGCCCGATTCTGGTGCCGTTCCTGGACGGCGAACGCACCCCCAACCGGCCCGACGCGCGTGGCGCCTTGGCCGACGTCACCTCTCTGACCACTCGCGAGGAGCTTGCCCGCGCCTTCGTCGAGGGCCCGCTGCTATCGCTGTTGTCCGGACGTGACAGCCTCGTGGCCTGCGGCGTCGAACTCGGCGGCGCCGCAACGGCCGTCGGCGGCGGAACGCGGTCGCCCGCGACCCTTCAGCTGCTGGCGGATCTACTCGGTGACGAGGTGACGCTGCCCGACGTCGACGAGGCGACCGCACGCGGTGCGTGCATCCAGGCGGCCGCCGTGGCGTCGCGCACCGACCGTGCCGGGCTCGTCGACCTCGCCAAGCAGTGGCTGCCCGACGCAAGGGCGCGGGTCGAGCCTCGCCAACACGGTCGGAACGTCGACGCCCTGCGGAAGCGGTGGGCGGCACTTGCGGCGTCGCCGATGCTCGAGGGCGGAGGCGCGTCGTGACCGCGCTCGCGACGTGGCACCAGGACTTTCCCGGCTTGCTGGCCGGATCCGTCTATGCGGCGCCCGATTCCCGGGTGGCTGCCGCGCAGACGCTGGCCGACACCGGACTCGACGTGCACGTCGACGTGATGGCCGTGTCGGAGGGACTACCTCCGGGTGTGAGTCTGGCTGAGCTGCAAATGATTTCGGCTGCCGTCGATCGAGAGAGGATCGGCGTGCACCTCACCGGATCCGGTGACTTCGTCGACGCCGTGCTGCCGAAGATCCTGGCCCTGCGCCCAGGGGTCGTGTTTCTGTCCTGGCAGGCATTCACCGCTGAACGCGCTCACGCGATCCGCGCGCTCGGCGGCGCGGCCTGGATCGCCGTGTGGCGGGAATGGGACGGCCTCGGCGATCCGCAATGGCCTGCCGATCCCGACGGCGTTCTGGTGATGCTCATCGAGCCCGGCACCAAGAATCGTTGCCGACTGGACCGGCTGGGTCTCGTCACCGCCTGCACGACGCGGTTCTCCGAGCTACCCGTGGCCGTCGACGGCGGTGTCACCAAGGAGATTGCGCCACTGTGCGCTGCTGCCGGCGTCCAGCAGGTGGTCGTCGGCCGTGCGCTACTGGCCTCCGAACGAAGGGAAGCGATATGACCGAAACCATGCGCGCCAGTGTGATGACTGGCGTCGGCACGCTGGAGATCGAGGACCGCGCCGTCCCGACACCGGGACCGCACGAGGTGCTGGTCGAGGTTGCGGCGGTCGGAGTCTGCGGCTCGGACGTGCACTACTACCGCCACGGACGGATCGGCGACTTCGTCGTCGAGCAACCGATGATCCTCGGTCACGAACTGTCGGGTCGCATCGCGGCCGTGGGAGAACGAGTCGACCCGACCCGCGTCGGCCAGCGGGTGGCGGTCGAGCCGCAGCATCCATGCAGGCGCTGCAAGCAGTGCACCGCGGGGCGCTACAACCTGTGCCCGTACATGGAGTTCTACGCCACCCCGCCGATCGACGGGGCATTCTGCGGCTACGTGACCATCGATGCCGAATTCGCCCATGCGGTGCCGGATTCCATGTCCGATGAGGCCGCCGCACTGCTCGAGCCGCTGTCGGTGGCGATCACGACCATGCGCAAGGCGCAGGTGGCTCCGGGAACCTCGATCCTCATCGCGGGCGCCGGACCCATCGGCGTCATGTGCGCGCAGGCCGCCCGTGCCTTCGGCGCCGCCCGGGTCGTCGTGTCGGATCCCCTGGAGTCACGACGGGAGAGTGTGCTGCGCTTCGGTGCCACCGAGGTGATCGATCCGATGGTCGATGACGTCGCCGCGCTCGATCCTCAGGTGGACGCCTTCGTCGACGCCAGTGGCGCGGCGCCCGCCGTGGTGAGCGGCATCAAGGCAGTCGGCCCGGCCGGGCACGTCGTCCTGGTCGGCATGGGTTCGGGCGACGTCGCGCTGCCGGTCGGCTACATCCAGAACATGGAGATCAACGTGACGGGCGTGTTTCGCTACACCGATACCTGGCCTGCAGCAATACATCTCGTCACATCCGGCGCAGTCGACCTCGACGGCATGGTCACCGGTCGATACGACCTGGAACACGTGGGTGAGGCGCTGGACAGCGACACCGATCCGGCCAGTCTCAAGTCGATCGTCGTCCCGACATGAAGGAGAGTGCCGTCACGAGCACCCGTTCACCGTTCGATCTGACCGGGCGCACCGCGCTGGTGACCGGCGGAAACCAGGGCCTCGGGCGGGCGTTCGCGTTCGGACTCGCCGAAGCGGGCGCCACCGTGGCGCGGATGAAGATCGTCAGCGGCCAGTACAGCGCCGACGGCGGGTCGGTGTCGGTGCAGGGCACCCATCTGGCCCTGGGCAATCCGCGCGACGCCGTTCGGCACGGCGTGGCGATCGTTCCGCAAGAACTGGCCTCCATCGAGGACATGACGGTCTACGAAAACCTCTTCGTGGGACGGGAACTGCGGCGCGGGCCGTTCCTCAACCGTCGGGCTATGATCGCCGAGGCCAAGGAGACGCTGTCGGCGTTCGACGTGGCCATCTAGCCCACCGCCCGGATGGGTAGCCTGCCGGTCGGCCTGCGGCAGATCGTGGAAATCGTCAAGGCGGCCCGCACCGGCGCGCAGGTCGTGATGCTCGACGAACCCACCTCGGCCATCTCCGAACGCGAGGTCGAGGGCCTGTACGGAATCGTGCGCCAACTCTCATGCCCGCGATCACCAAGGACAACGTCGACGTGGCGTACCAGCACGTCGTGAGCGAGCGCGCGAAGTTCCTGGCCGGCCTCAGTGAGCTGACCGCTCAGAACCTCAAGACCGGCGACATCGCCTACGAGGGAATCCCCGGGCAGAAGCAGCCCTGACTCCACCCGAATGAAGCATTCCACGGGCGAGGCGCGATGAGTTCCGCGGCACTAGCGAGTCGGTACCTAGA
>NZ_DASQEU010000150.1:0-96243 GCF_035633495.1 Mycobacterium sp.
CGTCGAATCGTTTAACTCCCGCATCCGCGACGAGTGTCTGAACATCAACAGCTTCTGGTCACTGGCGCACGCCCGGGTGGTCATCGGCGACTGGAAGCACGACTACAACCACCTCTGCTAGACAATTGGAGACGAACGATGGTGTGGACGGCGCAGGGCCGGGCGGACGAACGTGCCTGCGTCCGACTCGCGGTGACACCATGCGTGGGACGCCACCAAGGGAAGGTCGAGCAGTGACACATGAAGCGAAGGATCGCGATCGGGCTATCGGAGCACATGACGGACGAACCGCCGAGGAGGTGATCGCGTCGATCGACTCGTCGGGGTGGGCCGTCGACCCTGTCGTACACGGGATGACCGCGATGGACTACGAACGCGGTGAGGCCGAGCTGCTGATGTCAGCGTTCCAGCAGCGGGCAGGCGGCGTCAACCAGTTGTTCCATTTTCCGGGACTGACCCGGTTCGGTGACAACTGGGTCGTCTCGGTGAACAACGACACCGTGTACTCGGTCGCGGTCGTCGACGCACGAGCCGGCTTCAGTGTCGAGGTACCGGACATGGGTGAGCGGTTCGTCTCGCTGCACATCCAGGACTTCAACCACACATTCGTCGACTACTCGTGGACGTCCGGGACCCACCGCTACGACGCGGGCGACGTCGACACCGACTATGTGCTGGCCGGGCTTCGCATCGCGACGAACGGCACCGATGAGGACGAAGCGTTCATCCGAGAGTACCTGCAACCGCAGGCGGCGATCCTGGCCGCATCGGCGATCCCGTTCGAGTCGCACCTCGACCCCGCCGCGACGCACCGTGTACGCGAGGCGCTCGTGCCGCAGTACGAGCGCCTGACCGACACGTTCGACACGGTCAAGTACGACATCCGAGCGGTGAGCGACTGGGAGAAGTGGACGTACGCGGTGGCCGGTACGTTCGGGCTCAGCCCCGAGGACACCGCGATGTATCCGACGTTCGCGCCGCCTGGGACCCGCGGCGAGGTCACCTACCGTGCCTCGTTCGACGCGGTTCCGGCACAGGCGTTCTTCTCGCTGACCGTGTATGGCGCCGACCGCTTCCTCATGTCTGCCGACCACAACATCGTCTCGTCGAATCGCCCCGACTTTCTCACCCGGCCTGACGGCGGCTTCGACGTTGTCTTTGGTGGTGCGCACGCTCGCGAGCTCGCGGCGAGCGAGGGAGCGAACTACCTGTACACCCCGCAGGACGGCTGGAACGGCATCTTGCGGGCCTACCGACCCGACGTCGACAGGATGCGAGACTACCGGGTGCCCGAGCTCGAACCCGTCGACCAGTGAACATCCACTGCGCGGGTCGCTCCGATGGAGTGGACACGGTGTGGCTTGACGGTCCGCGGCCGAAGGCTGCGGGCCAGGAATGCTCGTGCACCTGAGCACATCGAAGAAGAGTAGGACCTCGGTTGTCATGCGGTCTGGCCGTCGCCTCACGCCTCGGTGGCGGTGGTGAGCGCGTGTCGCGGATCGTCGGGAACCCTGCCCTGCCCTCATGCCTTTTGTAGGTGCGTCAGGTGAACCCCTGACTCGGACCCGGGTGGTGCCTCTCCCCACTAGTCTCTCGATCATGGGTAGTCACGATCACGGGCAGATTCCGAGCAGCATCACCACACCCGATGTGGTCGAGTCCAAGATCGGTCGCCTCGACTTCACGGACGGGTACCCCACCGACGAGACGGCCACGAGGCTGCGGGACGAGTTGAATTACCTGCACGGTGTGCAGGCGTTCATGAGCTCGATCCAGGGCGTGTCGCTGTGGGCGCTCCGCAAGGGCTTCGCCGACGTGGGCGTCGCGGACAACGACTTCATCCTGTTCTCCGAGTTGATGGATTCGGAGTCGTTGTTCCTCACCGCGAACGCTGACACGGTGTACTTCTGGGGCAACGTGAACCTGGCCGACGGCCCGATGGTGCTGGACATCCCGCCGAGTGTCCTCGGCGTGATCGACGACTTCTGGTTCCGGTGGGTCGGCGACTTCGGTGCGCCCGGCCCCGACCGCGGCCAGGGAGGTCGCTACCTCCTCGTGCCACAGGCGTACGACGGCCCGCTGCCCGAGGGTGGGTACTTCGTGTACCGGTCGCGCACCGACCTCGTGACCGTGGCGGGGCGAGCGTTCCTCGTCGATGGCGACCCTGCTCCGGCCGTCGCGAACATCCGCGAGCACCTCAAGCTGTACCCGTACGCACCGGGCGGCTTCGGGAGCAGCATCGGCCAGTACCTCCAGGGCAACGGTCCCCTCGGACCGCACGCCACACCACAGACGCCCCGGTTCGTCGAAGGAACCGGCCTGCGCATGAACACCATCGCGCCGAACGACTTCGGCCACTTCGAGATGCTCGACGATCTCGTCCAGCACGAGCCGGCCGAGGCGCTGGAGCCAGAGCTCGCCGGGCTGTTCGCCGCGATCGGCATCCGCAAGGGCGAGCCATTCGCTCCCGATGCACGCCTGCGCGCCATCCTCGAGGAGGCCGTCGCCACGGGCAACGCGGCGTCTCGCACGGTGGGCGTGGGTGCACATCCTGACGACCGGTGGCGGTACTACGACGAACCGAGCGCCTGGTGGAACATGCTGTTCGAAGGCGGCTTCGAGTTCCTCGACCCGCCACCGAACATCACCGCCGACGGCACCGTCGAGCCGTATCCCAGCCTGCACACCCGCCGGCTGAACGCCCGTACGTCCATGCACTACGTGGCCACCCTCATCACGCCGGCCATGTGCATGCGCCTGGCGAACATCGGCTCGCAGTACCTCGCGGCCAACGTCGACTGCGACGGCGAGCCGCTCGACGGCGCCGAGGCCTACCGGATGGTCCTGCCCGCCGGCATCCCCGCCGCGGCGTTCTGGTCGACCACCGTCTACGACAACCAGACCCGGTCGATGCTGCGCACCCCACAGCGCTTTCCCCGCGCCGGCAGCCAGGACTACCCGACACCCGCGGCCACCGCCGACCCGGACGGCTCGACGACCATCTACTTCGGTCCGCGGCGACCCGACGGCGTCGCCGAGGGCAACTGGGTGCAGACCGACCCCGACAAGGGTTGGTTCCAGCTCCTGCGGCTGTACTCGCCGTTGCCGTCGTTCTTCGACAAGACCTGGCGACCCGGCGAGATCGAGCCCCTCAACTGAACAGAACACTCGAACGCGAGCAAGGACCAACGACGTCCAGACCAACGAAAGCAGGCGACTCCTTCGATGGCAGCGAACCCGAACGACTACGAGAACACCACGAGGACTGTCCGGACCGGGATCGGTGAGCTGGATTACGTCGGCGGGTACCCGACCGAGGACACAGTCCGCCGGGCCTATGACCAGCTCGATCTGCAGCGGGCCACGCAGGTGTACCTGGAGTTCATGCCGTTCATGTCGCAGCAGGCGATCTTCGACAGCCACGAGCGCGAGAGCGGGATGCGCGACAACCGCGATGTCGGCGTGTTCGACTACCAGGCGCAGGGCAAGGTCAACTCGGTCGGGCTCACCTACAACACCGAGAGCATCTACTGCTCGGCGTGCGTGAACGTCGAGGACGGCCCGGTCGTGGTCGAAACGCCCCCCAGCATCCTGGGCGTGATCGACGACGGGTGGATGCGCTACGTCACCGACGTCGGCAACGTCGGGCCCGACCAGGGCCAGGGCGGGTCGTTCCTGCTGGTGCATGACGACTACCGGGGTGAGCTCCCGGGGGGCCACTTCGTGTTCCGAACCGCGACCTACAAGAACTGGGTCATGGCCCGCGCCTTCGTCGCCGACACGGGCGAGGGTGAGAGCGCACTGAACTGGTACCGCGAGCACTTCCGCGTCTACCCGTTGGCCGCCGGCCCCGACCCCGACGCCACCTACGTGCCGTTCTCCCAGCAGCACCTGCGCACGACCCATGTTCGTGATGTCGGCTTCTACGAGCGACTCGCCGAGATCGTCCAGTACGAGCCCGCTGGTGCGTTCACCCCGTACCAGCTCGGCGTGCTGAAGGCGATCGGCATCGAGCAGGGACGACCGTTCGAGCCGGACGAGCGGATGCGAGCCCTGCTGGACGAGGGCATCGAGATCGGCGACGCGATCGCGAAGGCGAACGCCTACGCCTGTCGGCTCGAAGGGGTCCGTGCCTACCCGGACCGCACCTACGAGCACCTGTTCCTCGGAGGCCGCCACGACTTCATGTCCGGCGATGCCCTGACCCGCCAAGCTCGCCGCCCGAGTACGAATGCTCTCGACCGGCCACGGACGCAAGAACGACGATGCCGACGCCGTCAGCGTGGCGATCGCCGCGCGCACAGCACCCAGGTTGAACTCCGCGGCCGCCGACGGGACCATCACTGCGCTCCGCGCGATCGTCGAGCACCGCGACGACCTGGTCAAGACCCGCACCCAAACCGTCAACCGCCTCCACGTCGTGCTCACCCACCTCACCCCAGCCGTCTAGGCGGTCGACGGCGGCGAGAAGCTCGGTGCGAAGTAGGTTGCCCTGGCCGCGCAGATTCCGCTCGCGCCCGGGCATGCTCACCAGCTTCGCAGACGGCGTTCTCGGCGCTCGACGGCGTATCGACAACCCCGTCCGTCCCGCACGGTCACGTCCGCCCGATGTGGGCCACACTGGAACACGTGGCATGGAGTACCCGTGAGATCGCCGAGCTTGCAGGCACCAGCCTGCGGGCGGTGCGGCACTATCACCAGGTCGGCCTGCTGGCCGAGCCTGAACGTCGCAGCAACAACTACAAGCAGTACGGCGTCGCCCACCTCGTTCGGCTGGTGCGGATCAAACGACTCACCGATCTTGGCTTCACACTCCCCCAGATCACCGCCATGGGCGACACCGACGATCATCCGGAAGAGGCGCTCAAGGCCCTGGACATCGAGCTCGCGGCCACCATCGAACGGTTACAGCGTGCGCGTGTCGAATTGGCGATGATTTTGGAGACCTCGGCGCGGACCGACCTCCCGCCGGAGTTCGTCGCTCCGGACGCAGTGGCCAACTTGTCCGACGCCGACCGATCCCTGGTCGTCGTGCTCACCCGCGTACTGGGACCGCAGGGCCTGCAGACCTATGCCGAGCTTCTGGAGAACAGTCCCGTCGAGCCCGCGGTGGCCATCTTCGACGACCTACCGGCCGACACCGATGAGACGACTCGGCAGGACATCGCCGAACGACTTGTCCCCTACATCCGGGCGATCAACGCGGCACACCCCGGTCTGGCCGAATCGCGAACGGATGCCCCTGGCGGGGCCCGCTTCGCCGAAGCGACCATCGCAGAAGCGATGTCGGAGCTATACAACTCGGCGCAACTCGACATCCTTCGCCGGGCGCAGAAGATCGTGCACGGTTAGCCAGGCGTGGCGGGTCGGCGTGTCAGCAGGATCGCAGGCACCGCAGCGAGGACGAAGAGCACTCCCGCCATCGCGACGTAGAGGTACACGCCGGTCGCGGTGCTGACCGGGGCACCGCCGGCAGAGGTGCCGGGAATCTGGGTCGCCTTGAGCACCTCGCCCCCGGCGAAGCTGAAGACGACCGAGCCGAGGGCCATCATGACCGACACCAGACCGGCGATCGTGCCCTGCCGCTCGGGCGCTTCGATGCTGGTCGCCAGGTTGTAGCCGGAGGCCCCGATCGCGCCGGCCAGCATCGCGAAGGTCGCCACTATCCCGACAGTGATGCCGCCGAGGAGGGGCAACGCGAAACCGAACCGGCCCGCGATCCAGCCGGCGCACACGCCGCCGATGACGATGCCGACGTTGGGCGCGGCGAGCAGCACCGCGACCGCCTCGCCCTTGCCCAGCCCGTAACCGAGCCCTAGCTCGGGGGGCACCTGCGCGACGATGCTCGTCAGTTGCAGCATGCTCCGGAAGGAGCCGGCTGCCAGGACCAAAGCCAGCAGCGTCAGCAGGATCGGACGGCGCAACGCCCGGATGTCGATGATGGGTTCGTCGACCCGCAGCGCGAGGTACGCCCACCCGGCCAGTGCGGAGGCACCGGTGAACAGCAGCGTGATGCCGCAGGACAGCCATCCGAGGTCTCTCCCGAGGCTGACGTAGGCGAGCACCGCGCCCAGGCCGCCGCCGAGCAGAAACGCCCCGCCCACGTCGATCCTCCCCGTGCTGCGGATCGGCGACTCCGGGATGACGGCACGCACGCAGAGCGCGGCCACCGCGGCGAGCAGCGCCGCTGCGACGAACACGCTTCGGTAGCCGAACGCGTCGATGACCGGTTTCAGCAGGAACGGCTCGACGATTCCGACGATCGACGAGCCGGAGGTTACGAGCCCGACCATGGCCATCGCCACGACGGGGGTGCAGATCTGGAGGACGAGGGCCACGGTGAGGAAGACCGCGGCGAAGGCGGCGCCCTGCAGGAAGCGGCCCACCAGGAAGATCCAGAGGTTGGGGGCGGCTAGGCAGACCAGCGCTCCGGTGCATGCGAGGAGCAGCGTGACGACGAGGATCCGGCGCTTGCCGAAGACGTCGGAACTCTTCGCGAGCAGCGGCGACCAGATGGCCCCGGCGAGCATCGCGCTGGTACTCAGCCACGCGGCCTGGTCGGTGTCGAAATGCTCCAGCAATTGGGGTAGGACCATCATGGGCGAGCCGATGGTCAAGTCGGCCAGGACGTTGGCGAGGATGAGGACGGCCGTCCAGAGGATGAGCCGCGCACTCCAGCGGTGCTCGCGGGCGACGGCGGCCGGCGTTTCCAGCGTGTCGGTCATGCGCGCAGCGCCTCGTTGCGGGCGGCGATGGCGGCCCAGGTGGCCGGCAGCATGCGGTCGCGACCGTTCTCGACACGCCCCTGGGCGAAGGTGACGTAGGGGCGCTGTCGGGCCTCGTATCGGGCGAACGCAGCGGTGTGGGCGGCCGCGTCGTGAGAGCCGCACCGTTCGAGTTCCTCGGCGAGGAAGCGGGCGCCGGTGAGCGCGAGTGAGGTGCCCCGGCCCGACAGGAAGGCAGGGCTGTACCCGGCATCCCCGACGAGGACGACGCGACCGCGGTGCCAGGAGGGCAGGTGGATCTGGCTTGCGGAGGTGAAGTAGAAACGCGGATCGGCGCGGGCCGCATCGAGCAGTTCCGGGATCCGCCACGATTGGTAGCTTGCGAAGGCGTCGATCAGGATCTTCTTCTGGGCGTCCAGGTCGTGATGGTCGTAATCGATTGGTTCCGAGCGGAACTCGAAGACCGCAACGGCCTTGCCGCCGTACCGGAAGACCCCTGCCATCCGCCCGGGCACGTTGTAGATCGAGTTGAAGCCCTCGAATCGAGCCTCACCGGGGTGCTCGGCCAGGGCGAAGTAGACACCGAGGTGCCGGAGGAACTTCCGCTCGGGTCCGAACACCAGTGTGCGGACCGCGGAGTGCAGGCCGTCGGCGCCGACCACCAGGTGGTAACGCCCGGTGCGGCCCGATGCGAAACGTACGTCGGCGCCAGCGCCGACGTCGGTCAGCGTCTCGATCGAGTCGCCGAAGCGGATCAACGCGGTGTCCGGGAGCGCGTCGGCGAGGATTCCGACGAGGTCCTCGCGGAGGAGCTCGACGTCGTCGTCGGAGTCGTTGATCTCCGCCATCGGGATCCGGGCCACCGGCTCGCCTCGGCCATCGACGAACTGGGTGAGCTCGGACATCCGGACCCGTTGCTGCTGGATCTTCGCCAGCAGTCCCATCCTGTCCACGGCCTCGATCGCATCACCGCGGACGTCGATGGGTGTGCCGGTGAACCGGAGGTGGCCGGCGTACTCGACGACGGTGACGTCGTGGCCTCGAGTGCCGAGCTCGAGTGCGCAGGCGAGCCCGGCGATGCCGGCCCCCGAGACGAGGATGTTCATGTGTGCGCTCCTGGTGTCGCTGAGGTGGGTGTGCGATGGGAGCGGCCGCTTCCGCGGGTCAACCCCCGAGCGCGGGCATTGGCAACGGTGCAAGCCGGTAGCTGGGCGGTTCGGTGCCGTGCAGGTGCCGGACGAAGTAGCTCCAGGTACGACGGAGGAAGTAATGCTGGCGGCCGACCAGGGCGTGTTCGGCTCCCGGGATGATGACCATGTCGAAGTCTTTGTCCGCCTTGATGAGTGCATCGACGAGGCGCATCGTCTGATGGGTATGCGCGTTGTCGTCCAGCTCCCCATGGATGAGCAGTAACTTCCCCTCCAGATTCGCGGCCAGGGGCACGTTCGAGATCGCTCGCTTCCCCTCCTCGCTGACGTCACCGTGGTAGTGCTCGGCCCACATGGTCAGGTTCACCCCGTTGTCGTGGTTGCCCGACACCGCCACGGCGACCCGGTAGAACTCGGGATACATCAGCACGGCGCGGGCGGCGGCGAACCCGCCGGCGGATTGACCGGTGATCCCGACCCGCCCGGTATCGAGCCAGGGATACCGGTAGCCCAGTTCGCGGATCGCGGCGATGTGGTCGTCCAGTGCCCCGGCGTTGCCCAGGTCACCGTAGGAGTGGTCGTGAAAGGCCTTGCTACGCCCGGCGGTACCGCGCCCGTCGACGGCCACCACGGCGAAGCCAAGCGCCGCATACGCTTCCGGCTCGCCGTAGTGCATCTCGTCGAACGACGGACCGGCCCGGTAGTTCTGCGGCCCGGGATAGATGTGTTCTATCACCGGATAACGCCGCTGCGGATCGAAACCGTGCGGTCGCCACAGCAGACCGTAGATCGGAGTCTTGCCGTCGGCGGCGGTCGCACGGAACCGCTCGGGTGGACTCCAGCCCAACTCCTCCAGCGCGGCGACGCCGGGAGATTCCAGCTCGACCAGAACCTGCCCGTCGCGATCGAGCACCTTGGATTGAGACGGTTGGCTCGACGTCGATGCCCGGTCGACGAGGTAGCCGCCCTCGGGTGGACTCACCGCGTCGTGGTCGAGGCCGTCGTCGGTCAGTCGGGTGAACCCGGAGCCGTCGAGACCGATCCGGCAGATCTGGCGGACGTACGGGTCGCGCTCCACGAGCCCACCGGCGACGAACCACACCTGCCGACGGTCTTCATCGACCCACAGCACGTTGCGTACCAGCCACTGCCCCATGGTGACCTGCGTGACCTGCTGTCCGTCCGCCGAGTAGAGGTAGAGGTGTCCCCACCCGTCGCGCTGCGACCACCAAAGGATCTCGCCGGAGTCCAGCACCCGCACCATCGGCGGGTCACCCAGTTGCGGAGTGGGGTCGACGCGGGTCTCGCCGGTCTCGCTGAGCAACGTGGTGGTCGCGCCGGTGGCCGGATCGAGGCGCCTCAGCTCCAGCGTTCGAGCATCGCGGGACTGGTGCAGGAAGTGAACGGCCTCACCGGACTTGCCCGACCACCACGCGTACACGATGGCGGTCGGGTGCGTGATCGTCGTCGGCTCATCCTGCTGGCGGACTATCGCGCGGTCACGGACATCCAGGATGGTCCAAGACATCGTCGCCTGCGCTTCTTCGCCGGGCATCGGGTAGCGAGTGCGGTGCTCCACCGGGCGGCCGCCATCGCGGGGAGAGGATTCGACGAGAACCAGTTCGGGGAGGTCACGTTGGTCGATGCGCTGCACCAGGAGTCGGGTCGAGTCCGGTGACCATGAGACGTGGAACAGCGGTGGCAGACCGAGCAGTCGCATCAGGGCCCGCATACCGCTGGCATCGGGCAGTCCGCCGTAGTCGAAATCCGGCTCGGCGTCGTCGGTGAGCGCGAACTCCTCTCCACAGTCACGCCCCTCGACCCATTCCCCGAGTCGCTTCGCTCCTGCCCTCCGAACCCAGATGTTGCCGTTCCGGCGGAACGCCACCCACGACTTGTCCGGGGACACCACCTCGCCGAACCGGTCCGGTTCGTCGTCGTCGACCCGGACGCACGTGCCTGCGCCATCCGACCACTCCCACCGCGACTTGAATGCGCTGAATCGCAGGGTATCTCCGATATCAAGGGCGCTGATCGGCAAATCTGCGGCACTCACGGCATGGCCTGATGCGACGGACAGCGCGGCGGCCAAACGGTCGTGGTCGAACGCGTCGCGGCGGCTACCGTCGTCAGGATTCGCGACGACGAAGCGACTCCCCGCCTGGTACCAAAACCGGCGACCCTCCGAAAGCCATTTTGGTTGTAACGAACCCCCGGGCACCCGTTGCGCACGGTACGGGGCGAGCATTTGCTCGGCACGCGCATAGTCGGCGTCCGTCAGGTGAAATTCGGTCTGAGTCGTGTCATTGAGCGTCACCACTTGATGGAACACCGTGACCCAGCGGCATAGTCAAGTGCTTGACTGCGCCGCAGCGTCACGGTTTCTGCTGGTGACATGCCGCCCGTTGCCCTCGCCTACCTGGGCTCCCACTTCTTGAGCCTGCTCGGGAACGGACTCGCCGCCGTTGCCCTGCCGCTGATCGTGTTGCAGAACACGGGCAGTCCGTTGAGTGTCGGAGCGGTCTCGGCTGCGACCGCCGTTCCGGCGCTCGTCGTCGGGCTGTGCGCCGGCATCGTGCTCGACCGGGTCAATCGCCGCACCTGCTCCATGCTTGCCGATGTCGTGTCGGCTGGCGCGATCGCCGCCATCCCGCTGGTCGACCTGATCGTGGGTTTGAACATGTGGTGGTTCATCGCGCTCGCGATCTTCGGCGCGTTCGGTGACGTACCGGGGATGACCGCGCGCCAGGTACTACTCCCGGCGGTGGCCCGGCATACCGGCATGCCGCTGGAGCGGCTGGTGAACCTGCGTCAGTCGACGACGTCGATGGCGCTCGTGATCGGCCCCGCGGCCGCGGGCACGTTGCTCTCGATGTTCGACGGCAGCACCGTCCTGTTCGCCACCGCGGCGACCTCGGCTGCCGCCTCGTTGCTCACCGTCGGGCTGCCGCGTCGTCTCGGTGGCGTCGACCCCGACTCCGCGCAACGCGACTCGCTGTGGACGCAGCTGACGGCCGGAGCAACGGTGCTACGCCACAGCCGGGTCCTCACGGGCACGATGGCTCTGACGGTGGGCGTGGTAGTCGTGCTCGGCGGCCTGCAGGGCCTGGTGTTTCCACTGTACTTCAGTACGATGTCGCGACCAGACTTGCTCGGATTCGTCTTGACCGCGTTGGCTGTCGGAATGCTCTGCGGGACAGGCATCTTCGCCGCCATCTCCGCGCAGCTCTCGCGACGGATCTGGATGACCTCCGCCCTAATCGGGACGACGGTGGGCTTCTCGTTGATCGCATCGCTGGCCTCGCCGGCGGTGGTGTTCGCAGGCGCGGCCCTCTGCGGCGGGGCCAACGCCGTGCTGGGAGCGGTACTGGGCGTGTTGCAGGCCGAACGGGTACCGGATGAGGTCCGCGGTCGCGTCCTGAGCATGCAGAACGCCTGCCTGCAGGTCGCCGCCCCCGCCGGTATCGGCCTCACGGGAGTCGTCGCCGAGTACGGATCGCCTATCGCAGCGGGACTGGCCGTCGTGGCGATCTGGCTCGCGGTGGCGACCGTCCTCGTGCTGTCGCGGGCATTGACCGACCTCGAGCCCACGGGCGAAACCGCGGGGCAGCCTCTCGAGGCAACAGGTCACCACTAGCTAGAACGGCCCCGACACAGGATCAGGGTGAGCACCTCGGCCGCTCCAGCGGGGTTCGTTTGGAGCACCCCAGAACGGCGCCCATCGCCCGGCCATCGAGACGTGGTGCCATTTGTGCATGCCGGCATTTGTAACGACAAATGGGTCTAGTCGGACAACACAGCCCGCTTTGTCAATCTTCGTTGCATTTCGACAGTGTCGACGCATAATCGGCACGTTCGATTGCTCGGCCAAACCGACCTTAGACATAGGTGCGGGCCTGCACTCGCGCGCGGATCGGTGCGGCGGCGACGGTCGTGAACGGCGTGGCGATCGGGAAGTCGTCGTCCAGGGAGTGTATTTCGATCCGCCGGATGACGGTGGCCAACGCCAGGGTGGCTTCCAGCATGGCGAAGTGATCGCCGATGCACGATCGCGGGCCGCCGCCGAACGGTAGGTATTGCCAGCGGTCGCGGTCTTTGGAGTTCTCGGGACTGAACCGGTCGGGATCGAACGTCAGCGGGCTGTCCCATAAAGCGGGATCCCTTTGTACCGCCATGATCCCGAACAGAAGCATCGTGCCGGCTTCGACTCGGTAACCGTCGATCTCGACGTCCCGCATCGCCATCCGAGCCCCGGTGGCGCCGGGTGGACACAGCCGCAGAGTTTCGTGCAGAACCTGGACCGTGTAGCTCAGGTGTGGGATGTCATCGGGCGTGAGTTCGTGATCACCCAGTGCAGCGATTTCGGCGACGACCCGGTCCTGCAACTGAGGATGGCGGCCCAGTGCCCACAACGCGTAGGACAGCGTGGTCGCGGTGGTGTCGTGGCCCGCGATCAAGAAGACAATCAGTTCGTCGCAGATCTCGCTGTCCGACAGCGACTGTCCTGTTTCGGGATCGGTGGCGGCCATCAGTGCCCTCACCAACGGAGCGTCGCGGGCAGGATCATCGCGGCAGGCGCGCAGAATCTCTGCCGCGAGCTGACGCAGGGTGCGGCTAGCTGCACGGGCGCGGCGACGCGCGGGCGTCGGCAACCAGGTCGGGGCGCGCACTGGTCGCAATGCGCGGTCGGCGATGTATTTCAGCGCGACCTGAATCGGCTCGGCCACCGCATCGGCGCGCTCATCGAGGTCCAGTCCAAGCACTGATCGGCCCAACGCGCGCAGGGTCAGCCGCCGGCACTCCGCGTCGACGTCGATTTGGATTCCATCGGGCCAGCTGGCGGCAACCATCTTCGCGGCTTGGGACATGTGGCCACCGAACTGGCGCACATGCTGTTTGGTGAAGACTGGCTGCAGCGCGCGGCGGCGGGGTAGCCACTCGTCATGTGTGAGGTCAAACAGGTTGCCCCCGAGCAGGTGGCGCATCTCATGATGAACGATGGTCTTCTCCACGAAGTTGTCCTTGCGGCCCAATACGTCGCGGATGCCCTGAGGCGAGGCCGCCAGCACGATTGGTGGCATGAGCCACCTGGGGCCGAAACTGAATCGTGTTACCGGCCCGCCCGCATCACGCAACTTATCGATGCCCGTGTGTAAAGACCTGACAGCGCGCACCCTCTGCCAATACGGCAGCGGATTCTTCGGCGCCAGCGGCAGTACCGCAACGCCGGATCTCTCGACCATCTCGACCATGTCAACTCCTAAGCAGCAAGCCTTGACGACGAATTTACCTACAGGCCTTGTTATTTGACTCTTGGATTTCAGTTATCGACTTCGCGGACAGCTGTTGTCGTTGGCGGGGCTAGCTGGTGTCCCCCGACGGAACCGTTGACCTTCCAACAATCCCCATCCCAAACGGACACACCACCGGCGACAGCCTTATCGAGAAGCCCAGGGAACAACTCGCCCAAGATCTGCCAACACCGGGCCAGTAGGACATGGGCCTTCCTGCCCTGGGGAACACCCCGCCGGTTCAACGGATCAGCGGGCACCACATTCCGTTCGGCTACAGTCACAGCTCCGTAGAGGTCGGCCAACACTCTGGCAGCCAACACCCCGCCCATGTTTGGGCCTACAACGACAGCATGTTCACCGAGTTTCGGCGTCGCTGAGTTCACCATGTCGTAAATAGACCAGTACAGAGCGGTCAGAAGCCTCATCCGAACGGTTGATCTTGCACTGAAACTGGAGTCGGCAACAATCTCACACGGTTGCTTTAGCAGAGTGGTGTACGCAACCCCAACCCGCGCGTCGAACGGGTGACGTACCGCTCGCGGGACGAGTCCGGTCACTGCCACTCGATCCAGGATGGCTGCAGGGCAAATGGGAGATCGGGCGAGGGCCTCTGGTCGGTGGCGTGCGGGACAGTGAACCGCCATGGCAATTGGCGCGCCTCGGGGTGGCGTACTACGGGATAATTCCCAGCAGCAAACGCACCAGTTCGGCTTGCCGGTGCGTGTCGGTCTTGTTGAAGATGTGGTGGAGGTGAGTCTTGATCGTGGCCATCGATAAGGCGAGATCTGCAGCGATTGGTTTCAGACCGTCACCGCGCAGCATGCGTAGCGCTACGTCGGCTTCTCCGCTGGTTAAGCCAAAGAGCCGGTTTAGCAACACCTTTGGTGGCTCGGTTTCCTGTTCGGGGTCGATGATCATCACCAGAGCCCTCCCTGCAGAGGGGTCTTCGGTTGTTGCGACCGGCAATACGTGAATGACGTAGGGACGTTTCCCCGACGCGCGGCTACACGCGAACGAGTCACCACTGCGAGAACCGTTTCGCTGTTCCACACAAGCGCGAGTGATACTGCCCTGCAACTCTTCGTTGGTGGATGTGCGGGTGGCCTCCACGCGGTCGGAGCGCATACACAGCCCATCACCGGCAGTCAGAATCTTCTCGGCCGCGGAGTTCAACTGCACAACAGTTCGTGCCGTCCCGACGATGACGATGCCGTGTCGGATGGCGTCGACTACCGCCGTGATATCACCAGCGCTTTTGCGTGACTCGACGAGATGGCGTTGGGTGCGAAGCGCTTGTTCCAGATGGGGAATCAGCGCGCCCATAAACTTCACGCGCTCGGCGGTATCGAAGGGTGCGCGGCCTTTCGGCGCCGGGGCGATAAAGCTCGTGGGTGTCGAACCCACTGTCAGTCGCATGAACAATCCGTCGGTCAGCTCGAACGGACGCATGAAATCAGTCTCGAACTCTGAATGGGTTTTGAGCGCAATGAGTGCCTGGCCGCCGTGGATCAGACCGCCAGGGCTCTTCTCGACGGCATCGATTACGTAGTCGATCGTGTGGAAGTGCTCAATGTAAGACTTGCTCACCTCCGAAGGGACGGTGGCGCTCATCATGGAGCGGTTTGTTCCGGCACCGATATACATTGCGCAGCCGGTTGCGCCGAGGATGCGACTGATGTCGGCCAGAGCCGTCGCCCAATTCTCTGGACTGAGCGACGACGCGTAGATCTCAGAAACGACACGCGAAAACTCATCGATCGTGACCATTACCGGCTCTTGTCGTCCGCTGCCTCCACCATGACACCCACCCGCCCCTGTGAGGTTGTTAGAGGACATTAGTCCAATACCATCCGTTTGGTTGATGCTCCGACCCGTCTAGTATTGGATTTTTGACGGCATGGTCGACGCAATGACGTGCAGCCTCAATGCCGCGGGCAGATCGGGCGCTGGCGGCTTCTCCTCAGATACAGATGCCGAGCGAGCGCCGCGATGGTGACCATCGCCGAGCACGCGGTGGTACTCGGCGGAAGCATGGGCGGGCTGCTGGCCGCCAGAGTGCTTGCCGACTTCTACCGAACGGTGACAGTCGTCGAACGAGACACATTGACTGACGAACCCGCCAACCGGCGCGGCGTACCGCAAGGCCGGCATGTCCATGCGCTGCTGCCGCGCGGTGCTCAGATCGTGGACGAGTTCTTTCCCGGAATCCTCAATGAGTTGGTCGCCGACGGCGCCCCGGTTTGGGATGACGGGGAATTCTCAAAGTTCTACTTGTCCTATGGCGGCCACGAAGTGGTCCGGTCCGGCAAGTTCCCCGGCGATCACAAAGCAGTAGCGATGTACATGGCGAGCAGGCCGTTCCTGGAATGCCATGTCCGACGGCGCCTGCAAGCGGTTGACAACGTCACGATCCTCGGCGGAAAGGACGTGGCCGAGTTGACATCGACGGCGGATCGCACTCGCGTTACCGGGGTGCGGGTGGTCGGCCGCGACGGCGGCCCCGAGCAGGAGTTGACGGCCGATCTGGTCGTGGACGCCATGGGTCGGGCCGCGCACACCCCGGCGTTTCTGGAGAGCCTCGGGTATGGGCGACCCTTTGAGGACCACATCGTCATGCACACCACCTACGTCAGCCAACTGCTGCGGATCCCGCCGGGCACCCTGAAGGAAATGCTGACTCTCATCAGCCCTGCCCCCGGCCGACCAACCGGGATGTTTCTCACTGGCTATGAGAACGACGGGTGGATCTTCACGGTCTTCGGGATGGTGGGGCACGAACCGCCCCGCGATTTGGCGGGAATGTTGGCGTTCGCCCAGGAGTACACCCCAGCGCACCTGCTTGCGGCAGTGCGGGCCGGCGAACCAATCGGACCGTCGGTGCAACACCGAATGCCGTCCAGCCAGTGGCGCCGCTACGACAAGATGCGGCGATTCCCGGACGGCCTGCTGGTTTGCGGCGATGCGATATGCAGCTTCAACCCCATCTACGGGCAAGGAATGTCGGTCGCCGCATTGGACGCGGTGGCCCTGCGGGACTGTTTGCGTCGTGGCGTGACCGACCTGCCGCGGCGATACTTTCGCGCCGCGGCGAAAGCGATTCGTGTGGCGTGGCAGATGGGGGCGGGTTCTGACCTGGCTTTCCCGGACGCCGAAGGGCGCCGGAGGGCGTCGATGCGCGTCACCAACCGGCTTGCGGACTGGGTACTGACCGCTGCTGAGTCCGATGCGGTGGTCGCTGGCCAGTTCTTCAAGGTCACCGGCCTCGTCGACCCCCCTGCCCGCCTGCTCAACCCCTTGTTTACTTACCGGGTCGCGACCGTCAACCGGCGTCGCCGGCAACGTGATTCGCGACCTTGTCAACGTCAGTCTGAAGCGGCTGGGCGAGCTGACAATCGGATTCCGCTACCAGACGGATTGCCGAAATGATGCACACGAGTCGGGGCCACGCGCCCGCCGCTCCCGCAGTAGCGATCGCCCGATGACCCGCCAAACGACTCTGTCTCACCGATGCGCCGTGCCGGGATGTCGGCCATGACTGTGGTTCTGGTGCACGGCAATCCGGAGACTGAAGCAATTTGGCGCCCGCTCGTCGAGGCGCTGGGGCGCGACGACGTCGTATGTGTGTCGCCGCCGGGATTCGGTGCCCCGCTGCCCGACGGCTTCCGGGCGACCTACCTGGGCTACCGCGACTGGCTTGAGGGCGAGCTGGAGGGTTTCGACGAACCGGTCGACGTAATCCGGGCACGACTGGGGCGGCGGCCACGTGGTGAACGTGGTGATGCATCGGCTTTAGCTGGTGCGCAGCTGGGTCAGTGACGTCGTCGGATTGTTCGACCCGATTACGTCTGGCATGACCTGGCCCAGGTGTGGCAGACGCCGGACGACGGCGAGAAACTGGTGGACGAATTGCTTGGGCGGCACGAAGATCTGCAGATCTGCAGTTCATCTGCAGTCGGTCGTGAGATTCTGCAGCGAGTCGTGAGAACCTACAAGCAGCAGCAGCTGACTCAGTGCGCCATGTTCGTGAATCGCGACAAATGCAGTTGGTGCGCAACGGTAATGGTCTTGGTCGGTCCCGCACGGTGCTTAGCGATGATCAGGTCGGCTTCACCGCCCCGCGGGTCGTCACGCTCGAAGGCATCGGGCCGGTGCAAAAGGATGACCATATCCGCATCTTGCTCTATCGAACCCGACTCGCGAAGGTCGGACAGCATCGGCTTCTTGTCGGTGCGCTGTTCCGGACCGCGATTCAGCTGGCTCATCGCCACGACGGGAACCTCGAGCTCTTTGGCCAAGAGCTTGATCTGCCTCGAGAACTCGGACACTTCCTGCTGGCGGGACTCGACCTTCTTGCCCGAGGTCATTAGCTGCAGGTAGTCGACGACGATCAGCCGAACGTCGGCCTTCTGGTGCAGACGTCGAGCCTTCGCGCGAATCTCCATCATCGTCAGGTTCGGCGAATCGTCGATGTAGAGCGGCGCCTCGCTGATCTCACTCATCCGCCGCGCCAGACGCGTCCAGTCGTCGTCGCTCATCCGCCCGGACCGCATGTCGGCGAGCTTGATTTTCGCCTCGGCCGACAGCAGACGCATGACGATCTCGGACTTGCTCATCTCCAGCGAGAAGATCACGCTCGACATCCGGTGCTTGATTGAGCACGACCGCAAAAAATCCAAACCTAGGGTCGATTTCCCGACGCCAGGCCTGGCCGCCACGACGATCATCTGGCCCGGATGCAGACCGTTGGTCACCTCGTCGAGCTCGACGAAGCCCGTCGGTACGCCACGTGCGATGCCACCCTGCGACGCGATCGCATCGATCTCGTCCATCGTCGGCTGCAGCAGCTGCTCGAGAACGACGAAGTCCTCGGTGGTCCGCCTCTCGGTGACGTCGTAGATCTCGGCCTGGGCGCGGTCCACGACCTCGGCGACGTCCGCGCCGTCGGCGCCCGCGTACCCGTACTGCACGACGCGCGTGCCGGCCTCCACGAGGCGACGCAGGAGCGACTTCTCGGCGACGATGCCCGCGTAGTAGCCGGCGTTTGCCGCCGTCGGCACGGTCGAGATCAGGGTGTGCAGATACGGCGCCCCGCCGATGCGCTTGAGCAGACCGCGGCGGTCGAGCTCGGCGGAGACGGTGATGGCGTCCGCGGGCTCGCCGCGCCCGTACAGGTCGAGGATCGCGTCGTAGACGCTCTGGTGCGCCGGCCGGTAGAAGTCGCCGGGCCGCAACCGCTCGAGCACGTCGGCGATGGCGTCCTTCGAGAGCAGCATCCCGCCGAGCACGGACTGTTCGGCGGCCATGTCCTGCGGAGGCTGGCGGCCGTACTCCTCGGCTGGCGGACCGTCCTGGTCGGAACGACCTCCGGAATGACCCGGCCTGCCCAGGTCATCGACGACAGCCACGAAGCGTCCCACCTCCCCTTCACATCTCTCGACCAAAGTCGAACATGCGTTCGGCGTCTACTCCGCGACTGTAAATCAGCCCCCCGACGACCCGCGGCCTCGATGGCGCCGGATACATCTGCGACGGCTCACGCTAGACGTTGCTGGGAGGAGCGCAAGCGCGCCCTGTTAGTGAACTCGTGGATGGCGTGTGGATAGGCGGGGTCGGCCATGTTGAACCGTTGGGGACAACCTGTGCACAACTGCGCGACTATTTTGCATCTACGCAGATAAGAGCATCACAAAGGAGGTGGGGATCTGTGGATGCGAATTCGTTCGGCGTGTCGCCCGGGGTTGCCGTCTCGGGCGTGTTGTGTTGCGCCTGCGGGCCAGTCAGGTTAACAGCTGGTTAGCTTCGCTGTGTCGCGATCATCAATCAATGTTCGCCAGGAAACACAGCAACGCCCGGGTGAAGATCGATCATGGCTTCACCCGGGCGTATTGACGCTGTCGTTATTACTCGGCGACTACATTCAGCGACATCGCGACGCTCACGTCGGGGTGCAGGTGCACCGCCACGGCGTACGTCCCGGTCGCCTTGATGTGGGCCTTGGGCAGGTAGACGGTCCTCTTGTCGAGGTTCGGTCCGCCGGCCTTCTTGATGGCCGCCACGACGTCGGCGGGCGACACCGAGCCGAACAGCTTGCCGGCTCCAGCGGTGCGCACCGGCAATGCCACCGGGCCCAGCGTCTCGAGGGCGGACTTCAGTTCCTTGGCGTGGTCCAGGTCGCGGACGGTCTTGGTCTCGCGGGCCCGGCGGATCTCCTCGGCCTGGCGCTCGGCGCCACGCGACGCCACGATCGCCATGCCGCGGGGCAGCAGGAAGTTACGGCCGTAGCCGTCCTTCACCTCGACGGTGTCGCCGGCCGAACCCAGGTGGTCGACCTCAGCGGTCAGAATCAGTTTCATGTGAGTGTCTTTCCGTTCCGGTCTAGCGCGTCGCCGCGCTGAACGGCAGCAGAGCCACCTCGCGAGCGTTCTTGACCGCGATCGCGATGTCGCGCTGGTGCTGCACGCAGTTGCCGGTCACCCGGCGGGCACGGATCTTGCCGCGCTCGCTGATGTAGGTCCGCAGCAACGCGGTGTCCTTGTAGTCGATGATCTGGTTCTTGCCCTTCTTCGAGCAGAACGAACACTTGCGGGTCTTGATCGGCTTCTCAGGAGCCGGACGCCTCTTCGTGGAGGAGGACTTGGCCATGTCTGTCTCTTTCTCAGTGCTTGGAAATCAGTTGAATCAGAAGGGAGGTTCTTCGTCGGCGCCGCTGAACGAGCCCGATGCCGGGGCACTGCCCCACGGGTCGTCCTTCGGGCCGTCATTGGCGGGGGGACGGGAACCGCCGCCACCGCCTCCGCCGAACCCACCTCCGCCGCCGCCACTGCGGCTGGCCTTGTTGACCTTGGCCGTCGCGTACTTCAACGACGGGCCGATCTCGTCGACCTCGAGCTCGAAGACGGTGCGCTTCTCGCCCTCACGGGTTTCGTAGGACCGCTGCTTGAGGCGACCGGTCACGATCACCCGCGAACCGCGGGTGAGGCTCTCGGCCACGTTCTCGGCAGCCTCACGCCAGATGCTGCACCGCATGAAGAGCGGGTCGCCGTCCTTCCACTCATTGGTCTGACGGTCCATCATCCGAGGCGTGGACGCCACCGTGAAGTTGGCGACGGCGGCCCCGGACGGCGTGAAGCGCAGTTCGGGGTCGGCGGTCAGGTTTCCGACGATGGTGAGGTTGGTGTCACCAGCAGCCACGGGTCCTCCTGTAGTGGACGGTGTAGGTCGCAAGCGAGCCTACGGAAGCGCTCCGACGTGCACGGCCTGTTGGGGCCTAGTGCTTGTCGGTCCGCATCACCTTGGTCCGCAGGACGGACTCGTTGAGGCTGAGCTGGCGATCCAGCTCGGACACCGTGGCCGGTTCGGCCTTCACGTCGATGACGGCGTAGATGCCCTCGGGGTGCTTGAGGATCTCGTACGCCAACCGGCGACGGCCCCAGATGTCGATCTTCTCGACCGTGCCACCGTCCTTGCGGATGACGTTAAGGAACGTCTCCAGCGACGGAGCTACTGTCCGCTCATCGAGCGTGGGGTCGAGGATGACCATGATTTCGTATGGACGCATGTGGAACCCATCACCTCCTATGGTCGTGTGCGGCCACGGCGAGTCCGTGGCAGGAGGGTCGCCTGCGTCGGCAACCCGGCAAGGTTACAGCAGGACCGCCTGAGCAGCGAAATCGTGGGGCGGCCGGCAACCGACGCGCGTCGGTCAGCCGCCCTCCGCGGTGCGCTTGATGGCCGCCAGGGTCACCGGGATGCCTTCCTTGGCCGCCCGCGTCCGGATGACGATCTGCTCGTCCGCGTGCTCGCCGAACCGTCCGTGAAAGCCGCGAATGCCGTCGGGCAGGAAGGCCCACGATTCGGTGAGCCGCGTGGCACCTTCTGGGTCCTCGAGGGGCTGAAGGGTGAATCCCCAACGCACCCAACCTTCGTTGACCACCCATGAGAACTCGCGACCGGGTTTGGCGGCCACGACGCGGCTTCGCGTCTCCCACGTCCGTTGCCCGTCGTCGTTGCGACCGGTGAAGTACGCACCTACCGTCGGTCCGTCGCCCTCGTCCCACCAACACGCGCGGCACTGCGGGCTCCACTCACCCATCCGGGTGACGTCGGCGACCAGCGCATAGAGCCGGTCGGCGTCGAGGTCCACCACGACGGAGTCGCTGAACTCGGGATCGGTCATGTCCGCATCAGCTCCTGCTCGGGTTCTACGGTTGGCTCCGGCAATGGTGGCCGCAAACGAGTGGGCAGCCACCTCGGCTGCGCGTCGGGCGCGTGCTCGAACACCCCACCCGATGGATCGTCAACGCGTCCGCCATGGCGGACCAGGTCCAGCTCGGGACGGTAGATCTGGCGAATCACCAAGGCGCACAACGTCATCACCGCGATGTCACGCAGCAGCACCATCGCGGTGAACCACTCCTGCGGCAGGCCCATCTTCTGCTCACCAAACAGGTACAGCATCCGAGGCACCCATACGAGTGCGTCAATCGTCATCCATGCCAACAAGATTCGACGTTGCGGCAATGCGAGCACCGCCAGCGGCACCAGCCACAGCGAATACTGCGGACTCCACACCTTGTTGGTCAGCAGGAAGGCCGCGACGACGAGGAACGCCAGCTGCGCCAGCCGCGGACGCTGCTTGGCCGTCAGCCCGACATAGGCGATGCCGCAGAGGCACGCCGCGAACAGCACCGCCGTCACCGCATTCGTCACCGACGGCGGCTCCCAGAAGCCCAGGTTCGGGTCGAAGCCCCGCCAGCCGGTGAACGACTTCACGACGTTGTAGATCGAGTCCATGTCATCGCCACGCCGGGTGTTGAGCCGGAAGAACTCCGACCACCCCCGCGGGAACAGCACCATGATCGGCAGGTTGACCACCAACCACGTCACCACCGCGGTGGCGGCCGTCTTACCCACCTCACGCATCCGGCCGGTGCGCAGCCCGAGGATGACCATCGGCACGAGCAACAGCAGCGGATAGAGCTTGAGCGCCACCCCGATGCCGATCAGGGCACCGGCCAACGCTGGTCTTCGGTGGGCCCACGCCAGCATCGCGCCCGCCGCGCACGCCGTCGCCAGCGCGTCGAAGTTGGTGAAGATCTGGAAGATCACCAACGGTGAGGCCGCGACGAGTGCCGCGTCCCACACCCGTCGGCCCGCCAAGCGCACCGTCGCCCACACGGTCGCCAGCCACGCCAGCGCCAAGCCGAACGCGGCGATGTTGAAGAACATCACGACTTCGGCCACGACCGGCATCGAGACCAGCTTCGTCAACGCCGTGTACGTCTTCGCCAACGCCATCGACACGTACTGGTAGAGCCCCGTCAGAACCGGATACTCCATGTACCGAACGGCCGGGGTGCCGTCGTACTGCTTTGCCGGTGCACCCGTGGCGTCCTTCTCGATCCAGTACGACTTGTACGGAAACTTGCCCTGGCTCAGCAGTTCTGCGGTGTACAGCGGAACGGTGTCCGAGTAGCAGAGCTCGTAGTACGCACGCTGGTTCTCCCACACCGCGACCCGCTGATCGGCGGTGCCGGTACCCGTCGACTGAAGGCACGCCGCCTTCGTCGAATACCCCAGCGCGAGAAAGACGAGCGCGATCATGAGCATCACGCGCAGCGGCGTCATGAAGCGTGCCCTACCGATCAGCGCATGCCTGCCGACCGGGCCGCCGATCGCACCCGCCAGCGCCGCGCCGATGGTGTCCGTCCGGCTGGGCAGGTCGCGGTCGTCGTCGCTGCGCAGATCATCGGCCAGCGGCTCGGGGGACACCGTCGACGGACTCGGCTCCTGGCCGGTCACGGCGGAGGCGGCGGCGCAGTGATCGTCGGGGTTGGGGATGCCGCCGGATCACCGGGTGGTGGTGGCGGACCCGGAGGCGGCGCGGTGATCGTGGTGGGCGGGCCGAACGGGATCGTGATGCCCGGGCCCAACTCGATCGTCGGCTGAATCACCGTCTCGGAGGGCGGCGGCGGCGGAGGCGGCGGTGGGGGCGGCGGAGGTGCGACGGGCGGGCCCGCATAACCGCCGATTTCCGTCGGCTTCGGGAACGACTCGTTGTCGGTGCCCTCGAGTGCGCCGTCCATCGTGGCCTTCCAGATGTCCGACGGGATGCCCGACCCGTAGACCGATCCGCCCGACTTGTTCTCCAGCGGCTTGGTGCCTTCGGTGGTGCCGACCCAGACCGCCGTCGACAGCGACGGCGTGTAGCCGACCATCCAGGCGTCCCGGTTGGCGTCGGTGTCACCGAGCTGGTTGGTCCCGGTCTTGGCCGCGGACTGTCGGCCGCCGGCAAGGTTGTGGCCCCTGGAATAGCCGGCGATGGGCCGCATCGCGGAGGTGACGTTGTCGGCGACGGCCTTGTCGATCTTCTGCTCGCCGGGGTCGTCCTGCTGGGACGCATCGAAGAGCACCTGACCGTCGGAACGCACGACCTTCTGGATGAAGTGCGGCCGGTGGTAGACGCCCGAGTTCGCGAGCGTGGCGTAGGCCGAGGCCATGTCGATCACGCGAGACTGGTACTGGCCCAACACGATGCCGTTGTTCGGCGGTCCGCCCTGGCCGTCCTCGGACAGGGTGTGCTCGACGCCGGGGAAGCTCTCGGCAACGCCTGCCGTGTGCGCGGCGTCGGCGACGTCCTGCGGGCCGTTCTTCAGCTTCAGCATCAGCCGGTAGTAGCTGGTGTTCAGCGACTGTTTGAGCGCCTCGGCGATGTTGCACGTGCCGCAACCCTCACCCTCGACGTTGGTGATCTTGACGCCGTTCACCTCGACCGGCGAACTGTCCAGCTGATAGCCGAGCCCTATGCCCTGCTGCAGCGCGGCGAGGAGGGCAAAGACCTTGAACGACGATCCCGTCGGCAGGCCGGCCTGCGCGAAGTCGAAGCCGTTGGCGTCCGAACCGCCGTAGTACGCCCTCACCCCGCCGGTCTTCGGATCGATGGAGGCGACCGCGGTCCGCATGTCCGGGTCCTGGCCCTCCATGTACTCGGCCACCGCGTCCTGGGCGGCCTTCTGCGCCTTCGGGTCGATCGTCGTGGTGACCTGCAGGCCCTCGGTGTTCAACGTCTGTTCGTCGATGTTGAACAGGTCCATCAGTTCCTTGGTGACCCGCCGTTCGATCAGCCCGTTGGGTCCGGTGGTCTGATTCTGCGCACTGGCCTGGTCGGGTGAAACCGTCGGGGGAAACACCTGCGCGGCGCGGTCGCTGGGTGACAGAGCGCCCATCGTCACCATGCCGTCGAGCACCCAGTTCCACCGCTCCGCCGAGCCCTCGGGGTCGACGGCCGGATCCAGCGCGGACGGCTGCTGGATCAACGCCGCGAGCAGCGCGCCCTCGGCGACGTTGAGCTGCTCCACGGGCTTGCCGAAGTACGCCTGGGACGCCGCGGCGATGCCGTACGCGCCGCGACCGAAGTAGATGATGTTGAGGTACGACTCCAACACCTGGTCCTTGGACCACTCGCCGGACATCTTGGTCGAGATGACGAGCTCCTTGGCTTTTCGGACCAGACCACCCACGCCCGAGCGCGCGTCGCCGACGAGCGCGTTCTTGACGTACTGCTGCGTGATCGTCGATCCGCCCTGCAGATCGCCGCCGAAGATGTTGTTCTTGAACGCGCGCAGGAAGCCGGTGAAGGAGAACCCGGGGTTGGTGTAGAAGTCACGGTCTTCGGCCGCCATCACCGCGTTGCGCACCTGCACCGGAATCTGTTCGATGTCGACGTCGACCCGGTTGCCCTCTGGCGGCACGATCTTTGCGATTTCGCTGCCGTCGCTGGCGAGGATCGTCGACACCTGGTTGGTTCGGATGTCTCCGGGCTTCGGGATGTCGACGATCACGTAGGCCATCGCGAAGGTCACGATCGGCAGCAGGATGGCGAGCGCTAGCGCGACGAGCGATCCCCGGCGCACCCACTTCCAGTTGACGTGGAACTGGCGGCCCGGTCCCTTGCCCCCGGGTGGCCCGCCACCAGTGGGAGGTCCCGGCGGCGGCGGCTTCGGCGGTGGGGTGCCGTCCAGTGCAGCCTTGACGACGTCGATCGGGTCGCGGTACTGCGGCGGCGGTGCGCCGGTAACCGGCGGCAGGATCGTCGTCCTGCGGTCGTCGGCCGGAAAGGCCTCGCGCGACGCGCCGCGGGTCTGCGGGATCGCCCGCGTCGGGCCGTCCGACGGCGAGGGAGCCGAATGTCTCGGGGGCACGCCCGTACCGCCGGCCGAGGACCCCTTGCGGACGTCGTCGGCCGACTGTTCGTGTCGCCCTTCGCTATTCACTGGCCGTGCGCGCTCCAGAGCGCGCTGTCCGGGTGCCGCGCGCCTTCGGGGGACGTGGTGCGCCGAGCACGTATGACTTGACCAGGTGATTCCAACTGCACGTTCGGCATACCTCCACCACGTGCACCGCGAATTCGTCGAACTTGGCCGCCAGCATCACCAACTCCTCCGTGGTGCGGGCTGATCCGGACACGGCGCCGAGGTGATCGCCGAACACCCACGACACCAGCGTCAGCTGTTCCTTGCGACATATCGGACACATCACCTGACTGGTCTTGCCGTGAAATTTGGCGGCGCGCAGCAGATACGGATTGGCGTCACAGACCTCGGTGACACCGGTGCGTCCCGAGTACACCTCGGCCAGCAGGGACCGTCGCTTGAGCGCGTAGTCCACCACCTGTCGCTGCAATCGCACGGTGACCAGAGTACGTCGGCCCTGCCTCGGCGCAGCTTCGACTGTGCCCCTCTCCGGTCACGACCCGGCCCGGTTTGGCATCTGGTCTGCACCGATGGCACGCCAACTCCTACGATCTTGTCCGTGGCAGGAAGCTCTGGGCGACAGACGGCAAGTACACGGGCCAAGGACAGCGACCGCAACAACACGTGCCAGGTACTCGACAGCGCGCTCAGCGACGGACAACTGTCGATGGAGGAGCACCGCTCACGGGTGGCCGCGGCGACGACGGCATCCACCCTGGGCGACCTGCAACACCTGGTGGACGACCTTCAGACCGAGAACGCCCCGGTCCAGATGCCCGACCTGAGGAAGCCCTCGCGCCTGGCCAACGCCTCGGGGACCGTGGGCGGTGGGTGGGGCATGCGCGCCGCGGTCGCCGGCGTGCTGGTGGTGCTCGGCATCGCCATCGGCTGGGGGCTGTACGGCAACACGAGTTCGCCGCTGAGCTTCACCTCCGATCCCGGCGCCAAGTCCGACGGCATCCCCGCGAAGGTGCTGACCCCACCGAAGCAGCTGCAGTCACTGGGCGGGCTGAACGGCCTGCTCGAGCAAATGCGCCAGCGCTTCGGCGACACCATGGGATACCGCCTCACCATCTACCCGGAGTACGCCGTGCTGACCCGACCCGATCCCTCCGACGACCGGCGCACGCTGAGCTACACCTACCGCGGCGGATTCGACGACCCGTCGACGTCGACCAAGGGCAACGACGACGTGGTGGTCGACTTGGCCGCGTTCAACGTCGAGACCGCCGTCGGCATTCTGCGGGGCGCCGCCGAAACGGTCGGTCTTCAACAAAAGGACGTCGGCGCCGACAGCACCTACCTGAATATCGACCCGAGCCGTGATCCGCTGACCCCCGGCGCACTCGTGCTGCGAGCCAGCGTGTCCAGCGACTTCGGAAGCGGTGCGGTGACGTTCGCGGGCGACGGCACCATCAAGCGCATCGACAGCGCCGTCAGCTGACCTGCGGAGATCCTCCTGATTGGAGCGTTCTGCGCCACCGATGTAGCGTTGCATATATCGGTGCGATACAATACTGCGAGGTGTCGAAGCGTCGTAGCGACTGCGCAAAGGAGGTGATTCGGTGTTGGAGCTCGCCATTCTGGGACTTCTCCTCGAATCGCCCATGCACGGTTACGAGCTACGCAAGAGACTGACGGGCCTACTGGGAGCCTTTCGCGCGTTCTCATACGGTTCGCTGTATCCGGCGCTGCGCCGGATGCAGGCCGACGGACTCATCGTCGAGGAAGCCGCACCGGTGGGAACCGTCAAGGTTCGCCGGGCGCGACGCGTCTACGTGCTCACCGTCGCAGGCAAGAAGCGCTTCACGGAGCTCGTCGCCGACACCGGACCGCAGAACTACACCGACGACGGATTCGGCGTGCACCTGGCGTTCTTCAACCGCACCCCGGCCGAGGCCAGGATGCGCATTCTGGAAGGTCGCCGTCGTCAGGTGGAGGAACGCCGAGAGGGCCTGCGTGAAGCCATCGCGCGCGCCACCAACTCGCTCGACCGCTACACCCGCCAGCTACACCAACTCGGTCTCGAGTCCAGCGAGCGCGAAGTCAAGTGGCTCAACGATCTGATCGCGGCTGAACGCGTGGCCGCTCCAGGGCGCTCTGAACAGAACCCAGAGCAGCAGCCCTAAACCGTCCGCAGTGCAGTTACCAAAGTTTTTGGTAGGAGAAGGAGAACACGTCCCATGTCCGAAAACCCGTCGAATGAAGTCCGGGTCGCGATCGTCGGCGTCGGCAACTGCGCCTCCTCCTTGGTGCAGGGTGTGCAGTACTACCTCGACGCCGACGAGAACTCGACCGTCCCCGGCCTGATGCACGTCAAGTTCGGCAAGTATCACGTGCGCGACGTGAAGTTCGTCGCCGCGTTCGACGTGGACGCCAAGAAGGTCGGCTTCGACCTGTCCGAAGCGATCTTCGCGTCGGAGAACAACACCATCAAGATCGCCGACGTGCCGCCGGTGAACGTCACCGTGCAGCGCGGACCGACGCTGGACGGCATCGGCAAGTACTACTCCGAGACCATCGAGGTGTCCGACACCGAAGCCGTCGACGTCGTCAAGACGCTCAAGGACGCCAAGGTCGACGTGATGGTGTCCTACCTGCCCGTCGGTTCCGAAGAGGCCGACAAGTTCTACGCGCAGTGCGCCATCGATGCGGGTGTGGCGTTCGTCAACGCGCTGCCCGTCTTCATCGCCAGCGACCCGTTGTGGGCCAAGAAGTTCGAAGACGCCGGCGTGCCGATCGTCGGCGACGACATCAAGAGCCAGGTCGGCGCCACCATCACCCACCGCGTGATGGCCAAGCTGTTCGAGGACCGCGGCGTGCAGCTCGACCGCACCATGCAGCTCAACGTCGGCGGCAACATGGACTTTCTCAACATGCTCGAGCGTTCGCGCCTGGAGTCCAAGAAGATCTCCAAGACCCAAGCCGTCACCTCCAACCTGCAGCGTGAGTTCAACGCCAAGGACGTCCACATCGGCCCGTCCGATCACGTTGGCTGGCTCGACGACCGCAAGTGGGCCTACGTCCGCCTCGAGGGCCGCGCCTTCGGCGACGTGCCGCTGAACCTCGAGTACAAGCTCGAGGTGTGGGATTCGCCGAACTCCGCTGGCGTCATCATCGACGCGGTGCGTGCCGCGAAGATCGCCCTGGACCGTGGCATCGGCGGCCCGGTCGAGGCCGCGTCGGCGTACCTGATGAAGAGCCCGCCCAAGCAGATGGCCGACGACATCGCGCGCGCCGAGCTGGAAACCTTCATCGAGGGTTAACCCCGTCTCGGGATTTGTGCACCCGCGACCGCGGTGAGCGCGGGTACGGGTGCACGAATCGCGGTGGGTAAGGTCCGATTCGTGGTCAACGACGACGCACTGCCAGGCCTGGACGAGTTCGCCCTGCTGCCCGAGAACGCCGAACAGATCGGCGCGACGGGTCCGCTACCGCCCGTCGAGCGCGTCGAGTCCGGCCCCATCAGCGCCCTGCGATGGGGATCCGAGCCGCCCCAGCTCGTCTTCCTGCACGGCGGTGGCCAGAACGCCCACACCTGGGACACCGTCATCCTCGGACTCGGCCTGCCCGCACTGGCGATCGACCTGCCGGGTCACGGTCGCAGCGCGTGGCGCGAGGACGGTGACTACGGGCCCAAGCTCAACGCCGAGACTCTGCGGCCGATCCTGCGCGACTGGGCGCCCACGCCACGCCTGGTGATCGGCATGTCACTCGGCGGGCTGACCGCACTGCGCATCGCCGCCACCGAGCCGGCACTCGTTCCCGAGCTGGTGCTCGTCGACGTCACGCCATCGGCACCCGAGCGGCACGAGCAGATGACGCAGGCGCAGATGGGCACCGTCGCCCTGGTCCGCGGTGACCGCACCTTCCCCGGCTTCGCGGCCATGCTCGACGTGACCGTGGCTGCTGCGCCGCACCGCGACCGGAACTCGTTGCGCCGCGGCGTCTTCCACAACAGCAAGCAGCTCGACGACGGCACCTGGACGTGGCGCTACGACTCGTTCCGCAAGGGCGAGGGCTTCGAGGGACTGTGGGACGACGTGCCCTCGATCGCGATGCCGACCACGCTGGTGCGCGGGGCCAACTCCCACTTCGTCAACGACGAGGACGCCGAGGCGTTCGCCACGGGCGCCCCCGGCTTTCAGCGCACCCACGTAGTCGCCGACGCCGGCCACTCCGTGCAGGGCGATCAGCCCGCTGCGTTGGTCGCCCTGCTGCGAGGAGTCCTGGCGGGTTGACTGCGTAAGACTCCGTTCACCTCGTGCTTGACAGCTGATCACCAGGATTCCGTAGGTTTGCCACGATCTGGCCACAGCCCGGCCGGATAGTCGCTGGAAGGATCCACCCTGCATGGCTCTTCTGCCATTGAACCTGTTCGTGTCCCATGACGGCCGGTCGTCGCGGCAGCGCGTGACATGCCGCTACAAGTGCGCCGGCGCGTGCTCACATCCCGCCCCGAACACCAGCGGCAACGAGTACTTCGGCGACGTGGTCCGACAGGCGATGTCCCGACGCGCGGCCCTACGCGCTGGCGCCGTGACCGTACTGGCGGTAGGTGCAGGATCCGCCCTCGCCGCCTGCTCCCGTAACGAATCATCCAATGCCGCAACGACCTCCGCGGATGCCAAGCCGGTCACCGCGCCTGGGATGAACTTCGCCGCGATCGCGCCGAACACCGAGGACGTCGTTGTCATCCCCGACGGATACCAGCAGTCGGTGGTCATCAGCTGGGGTGACCCCGTGCTTCCCGGCGCGCCGGCATTCGACGTGAAGAATCAGACCGCCGAGGCGCAACGCGGACAGTTCGGGTTCAACAACGACTTCGCCGGACTGCTGCCGATCGAGGGCACCCCCGGTCACTTCCTGCTGGTCGTCAATCACGAGTACACGACCGAACAGTTCATGCACCCCGGTTACGACGCCGACCAACCGACCCGGCAGCAGTTCGACATCGCCGTCGCCGCGCACGGATTGACCGTCGTCGAGGTCGAACGCACGCCAGACGGGCTCAAGCCGGTGATGGGTCGCTACAACCGCCGGATCACCGCCGACACACCGTTCGCCCTCACCGGCCCCGGCGCAGGCACCGACTTCGTCAAGACGGCTGCCGACCCCACCGGTCGCACGGTGGCAGGGACGTTCGCCAACTGTGCGGGCGGAGTCACGCCGTGGGGCACGGTGCTCTCCGGCGAGGAGAACTTCAACGGCTACTTCGGCGCCACCGAGGGTGCCCCCGGCCCCAGCCCGGTCATCAGCGATCAGTTCAAGCGCTACGGCATCAAACCCGAAGCCTCGGAACGCAAGTGGGAGACCTTCGACCTGCGCTTCGACGTAGCCAAGACACCCAACGAGGTCAACCGATTCGGCTACGTCGTGGAGCTCAACCCGTGGGACCCCGCATCGACGCCGGTGAAGCACACGGCGATGGGCCGGCTCAAGCACGAGGGCGCCACCATCTTCGTCACCGACGACGGCACGGTGGTCTCGTACACCGGTGACGACGAACGCTTCGACTACATGTACAAGTTCTTGTCCAGCAGGAAGATTCAACCGGGTCGCGACGCGGCGGCGATGGCGAACAACCTCACCGTGCTCGACGAGGGCACGCTCTACGTCGCCAAGCTCACCAGCGACATCCCGGCAGGCGAGATCGACGGCTCGGGCAAGCTGCCCGCCGCTGGGGCGTTCGCGGGCAGCGGCACATGGCTTCCGCTGCTGCGATCGGGCCCCAACGGCACGGGTGAGTCCCTCGTCGCGGGCATGACCCCGCAGGAGGTGGCCGTGTTCACGCGATTCGCCGCGGACAAGGCCGGCGCCACCAAGATGGACCGGCCGGAGGACTTCGAGGCCAACCCGAAGACCGGCAAGGTGTACGTCGCGCTGACCAACAACGACGAGCGCGGCGTCCCCGGCGAGGCGCGACCGGACGCGGCCAACCCCCGCAACGACAACAAGAGCGGGCAGATCCTGGAACTCACCGACGAGCACGCGGGCACCACGTTCACATGGAATCTCCTTCTCGTGTGCGGAGATCCGGCGGCGGCGGACACGTACTACGGCGGCTTCGACAAGACCAAGGTCAGTCCCATCTCCTGCCCGGACAATCTCGCGTTCGACAGCCACGGCAACCTGTGGATCTCGACGGACGGCAACGCGCTCGACTCCAACGACGGGCTGTTCGCCGTCGCGCTCGACGGACCCAACCGCGGCGAGACCAAGCAGTTCCTGACCGTGCCGCTCGGCGCGGAGACCTGCGGCCCGGTCGTCACCGACGATCTGGTGACGGTCTGCGTACAACATCCCGGCGAGAGTGACGACAACAGCCTCGACGACCCGTTGTCCCGGTGGCCGGAGGGCGACAACGGCACCGCGCGGCCGTCGGTGGTCGCGGTGTGGCGGGACTCCGGGAAGATCGGCGTGTAGGACGGGCCTAACGTGGAAGCCATGAGCTTCCCCACCCGCATCGGCGTCCAACTTCAACCACAGCACTCCCCCAACTACGGCCATCTGCGCAACGCGGTCATGCGCTGCGAGGACATGGGCGTGGACGTCGCCTTCAACTGGGACCACTTCTACCCGCTGTACGGCGATCCCGACGGTGCGCACTACGAATGCTGGACCATGCTCGGCGCGTGGGCCGAGCAGACGTCGCGCATCGAGATCGGCGCACTGGTGACCTGCAACTCCTACCGCAACCCGGAACTCCTGGCCGACATGGCGCGAACCGTCGACAACATCTCCGACGGCCGGCTGATCCTCGGCATCGGTTCGGGCTGGAAGCGACGAGACTACGACGAGTACGGCTACGACTTCGGCACCGTGGGTAGCCGGCTCGACGACCTCGCGTCCGCCCTCCCGCGCATCACGTCACGGCTCGGCAGGCTCAATCCCGCACCCCTGCGCGACATCCCGATCCTCATCGGCGGGCAGGGCGAGAAGAAGACCCTGCGTCTGGTCGCCGAGTACGCCCACATGTGGCACGGGTTCACCACTGCCGAGACCTACCCCGGCAAGGCCGCGGTCCTCGATCGGCACTGCGCCGAACTCGGTCGTGACGCTTCGAGCATCGAGCGCTCGGCGGGCGTGGAGAACACCAGCGGCGTCGCGCGCGGCGAGCGCCTCGACGCCCTGCTCGCCAACGCCGACGCACTCGTCGGCCTCGGGGTCAGCCTGCTGACCGTCGGCGTCAACGGCCCCGACTACGACCTCGGCACCGCGGAGGCGCTATGCCGGTGGCGGGATGGACGCGCCTGACCCTAAGCGGCCGAACACGTCCCGCACCAGCGGCGACGTGAGAAACTGACCGCGCCATGCCCAAGAAGTACGGGGTCAAAGAGAAGGACCTGGTCGTCTCCCATGTCGTGAACCAGGTCCTCACTGGCAAGCTGCGCACCGGAGATCGCTTGGACCGCAACGAGATCGCCGAACAGCTCGGGCTGAGCCGGGTTCCCGTGCAAGAAGCGGTGGCCGAACTGGAGCAGATCGGCCTGGTGTCCACGCGGTACCACCGCGGTGCCTTCGTCGAACGTTTCGACGAAGGCGTGATCCGCGAGCACCACGAGATCTACGGCGTGCTCAACGGCGTCTCCTCCGCCCGGGCCGCCCGCGATCACCGGCCGAAGATCGTCGACGAGCTTCGGGCCACGCTCGACGCGTTGCGCACCAGCAGGGAGTCTCGCGCGTTTCACGAACATACGTGGCGGTACCGCGAGACCGTCAACGCCGAGTACGCCGGGCCCCGCCTCAAGGCCGCCATCCGCGCCTCCACCACGTTCATGCCGCGGACGTTCTGGACCGCGTACCTGGGCAGTCACGACGAACTGCTCCCGTTCTACGTCACGGAGACCGCCGCGATCGGCGACGGAGACCCCGACGCGGCGCGGGCGGCCTGCGCCGGCCGGGCCGAGGTGATGGGTCGGATCATGCTCGCGGAGTTGATCCGGCGCAGGGTGTTGCGACCCTCGCAGCCGCCGGTTGCGTTCTGAAAGAGTCCAACTGCCCGCATCCGGAGTCGCGAACGTTAAGTTTCGATGATGACCGGCGAGCGAATGTACAAGGGTGTCGTCGTCGCACTGGTAGCTCTCTTCATGGCGACGATGGGGCTGGCCCCCACGGCAGGCGCGGACGTCGACCAGTGCGCACCACCCGGGGTCGAGAGCGCCAGCGCGCTGCCCACCAATCTGGCCTCGGCAGCGAAGGGTCCCGACGCGGACAAGTACACGACGCCGAACGTCGAGCCCCTGCCGGTGGACGTCAACGCCCTGCGGCTCGGCACTCCTGGCGTGCTGACCGTCGGCACCCTCTCGGACGCACCCCCGAGCATCTGCATCGACACCCAAGGCCAGTTCACCGGCTTCGACAACGAGCTGCTGCGCGCCGTCGCCGACAAGCTCGGGCTGAAGGTGAACTTCGTCGGCACCGACTTCTCCGGCCTGCTCGCGCAGGTGGCGTCGCGGCGCTTCGACGTCGGCTCGTCGTCGATCACCACCACCGACGCCCGGCGGCAGACCGTCGGGTTCACCAACGGCTACGACTTCGGCTACTTCTCGCTCGTCGTTCCGCCGGGGTCGCCGATCACGGGCTTCTCGCAGCTGGCCGCCGGGCAGCGCATCGGCGTGGTGCAGGGCACCGTCCAGGAGGCGTACGTCGTCGACACCCTGGGCCTGGACCCGGTGAAGTTCCCCGACTACAACACCGTTTACGCCAGTCTGAAGACCCGTCAGATCGACGCCTGGGTGGCGCCCTCGCAACAGGCGGTCGGCACGGTGCAAGCGGGTGATCCCGCGCAGATCGTCGAGAACACCTTCAGCTTGGACAACTTCGTGGCCTACGCGGTGGCCAAGGAGAACGAGCCGTTGATCGACGCCCTCAACGCCGGGCTCGACGCCGTGATCGCCGACGCCACGTGGGCGAAGCTGTACTCCGACTGGGTGCCACGCGCCCTGCCGCCCGGCTGGAAGCCCGGCTCGAAGGCGGCGCCCACACCCCAGTTGCCCGACTTCGCCGCGATCGCGGCGAGCAGGGAACCGGCCGCCGACAATTCCGGCGTCGCTCCGAAATCGGTTCTGCGACAGCTGAAGGACTCCTTCCTCGACTGGGAGTTGTACAAGAAGGCGATACCCGACCTGTTCAAGACGGGATTGCCGAACACCCTGATCCTGACGGTGTGCGCCAGCGTCATCGGGCTGGTGCTCGGAATGGGCCTCGCGATCGCGGGCATCTCCCGCGCACGGTGGCTGCGGTGGCCGGCGCGGGTGTACACCGACGTGTTCCGCGGACTGCCCGAGGTGGTGATCATCCTGATCATCGGATTGGGCGTCGGACCCATCGTGGGCGGGCTGACCGGCAACAACCCCTACCCGCTGGGCATCGCGGCGCTCGGGTTGATGGCGGCGGCCTACATCGGCGAGATCCTCCGCTCGGGCATTCAGAGCGTGGAGGCGGGACAGTTGGAGGCCTCGCGTGCACTGGGTTTCAGCTACTCGCTGTCGATGCGCCTGGTCGTCGTGCCGCAGGGCATTCGCCGCGTGCTGCCTGCCCTGGTCAACCAGTTCATCTCGCTGCTGAAGGCCTCGTCGCTGGTGTACTTCCTCGGCTTGATCGCCAGCCAGCGCGAGCTGTTTCAGGTGGGCCGCGACCTCAACGCGCAGACCGGCAACCTGTCACCCCTGGTCGCGGCCGGACTGTTCTACCTCGCGCTGACGATCCCGCTGACGCACCTGGTCAACTACATCGACAACCGCCTGCGACGCGGCCGACCCGCGGCCGATTCCGCGGATCCGGCCAGCCCAGCCGCAGCCCAGGAGATGGTGTGAGCTCCCCCGCCAAGTTCGAGCCAGTCTCACTGGCGGCCAACGACATTCACCTGGCGTTCGGCCCAAACGCCGTGCTGCGCGGCATCGACCTCGACGTACCGGCCGGCACCACTACAGCCGTGATCGGCCCGTCGGGATCCGGCAAGTCCACCCTGTTGCGGGCGCTGAACAGGTTGTACGAGCCCGATCGGGGCGACATCCTGCTCGACGGCCGATCGGTGTTGAAGGACAACCCCGACGAGTTGCGTCAGCGCATCGGGATGGTGTTCCAGCAATTCAACCTGTTCCCCCACCGGACCGTGCTGGACAACGTCACACTGGCGCCCCGCAGACTCAAACGCCTCGACGCGGACGCGGCGCGCGAACTCGGCCTCGCCCAACTGGAGCGAGTGGGGTTGCGGCACAAGGCCGATGTCCGACCAGCCACCCTGTCCGGTGGACAGCAGCAGCGGGTCGCGATCGCGCGCGCCCTGGCGATGAAACCTCAGGTGATGTTCTTCGACGAGGCCACCTCGGCGCTCGATCCCGAACTGGTCAAGGGGATCCTGGCGCTGATCGCCGAGCTCGGTGACGACGGAATGACAATGGTGGTGGTAACCCACGAGATGGGGTTCGCACGGTCCGCCGCGGACGCGGTCGTTTTCATGGATCACGGCAAGGTTGTCGAAAGCGGGACGCCCGAGCGGCTTTTCGACGACGCCGAGACCGACCGGCTCCGCCAGTTTCTGTCGCAGGTGCTCTAGCGGCCCGGCGCGGGCAATGACGTGGCGCTGACCGACAGGTGTCCATCCGCGACAGTTCAGTTAAATCACCGCATGTCGAGGTTGTGACAGACCGTGACAGGTTAGACTAGCGAATTATGGTAGAGACCGAACCGCAGGTCACTGAGCTGGCCGGAGAGCTGCAGCAGGTGCTCTCCAAGCTCTTCTCCGTCCTGCGTCGGGGCGATTCCAATCGCAACACCCCGGAGGGCGGTGCCGACCTGACCCTGGCGCAGCTGTCGATCCTCTTGACGCTGCTCGACCTCGGTCCGATCCGGATGACGGAACTCGCAGCACACGAGCGCGTGCGCACGCCGACGACCACGGTCGCGATCCGTCGGCTCGAGAAGCTGGGCCTGGTCAAGCGGTCTCGCGATCCCTCCGATCTGCGCGCCGTCCTGGTCGACGTCACCCCCCGCGGGCTCGTTCAGCACCGCGAGGCACTGGCCACCCGGCGCGCCCAGATCGCAGCGATGCTGAGCAAGCTCAGCCCGGAGGAACGCGAGACGTTGGCCAATGCCCTTGCGCCGCTGGCGCGGTTGGCCGAACAGGGCGGCTAGCTCTTCGGGATTTAGCCCAGCCAGTCCAGCACCGCCGCGGCGGTCCACGACTGCTGCATGCTGCCCAGCGGCTCCCCGGTGAACGGTTCGTAGTACTCGGCGAACGTGCCGTCGCTGGCCTGCCGGAGTCCTTCCCGTCGCAGGTTCGACGAGCGTTCCGCCCAGCCGCGGCGCGCGAAGCACCACGAGAACAACCACGTCACCACCGGCCAGACCGGGCCGCGCCAGTACTCACGCGCCCGGAAGTCGCGCGACACCGGGGACGTCGAGGGGATCAGGCAGTACTTGAGATCGGGGTGTCCGCAGAACCGCGGACCCTCGAGCAGTCGCAACAGCGCGCGTTCCCTGTCGTGCGGCAGGCCGCCACACAGCAGCGGAGAGAACTGCGCAACCGTCTCGGTGGAGATCCGCCTCTTGGCGCGAAGGTCGTAATCCCTTGCCGCACCGCTGCGTTCGTCCGACGTCTCGACGACGCCCTTGCGGAACCGCTCGGCCCAGGCGTAGAGGTCGCGGACGTCGGCGTGCGGGCGCTTGTAGTCCTCGCCGATCTCTGCCAGCACCGTGCAGGCAACCGACAGGATCGCCGAGACGAAGACGTCCTCGACGGCGAAGCTCATCACCTTGGGCAGCAGCTGGTCGTCGTAATTGACCGACTTCATCTCCTCGACGAGCCACATGTACCGGTCGTACTCCACGTCCGATGGGCGCTGAGACGCGTCGGTGACGATGGTGTTGTCCTCGCGCTGATATTCGGGCACGACGCCGGGAACCACGTTCTCGTACGCCGCATCCCACCGAGGCGAGTTGTCCATGCCGGACTCCCAGCCGTGATAAATCGTGACGCGGCCGCGCGAATCGGGATCACGCGCTTCGGCCAACCAGCGATGCCAGCGGACCAGGTCGCCCCAGCGGCGGTCGAGGAACGCCTCTGCCACCGCCCGCGTGGAGCGGCCCCGCGTACGGGCGCGGTCCAGGATGCGTTGGACCGCGATCGCGTGCACCGGCGGCTGCGTGATCCCCGACGTGTGCCGACTGCGCGGCGCGTTGACCGCCAGCGCCGACGTCGCCCACCGTGCGGGGCCTGGGAAGTATCCGTCGACGCCGTTGGCGAACACGATGTGCGGGATCATCCCGTTGCTCCACTGCGCAGACAGCAGGGTGTCCAGCTCGACGACCGCCCGCTCGACGCTCAGCGGGGCGAGCCCGATCGACACGAATGCCGCGTCCCAACTCCACATGTGCGGGTACAGCAGCGGTGCGGCGGTGGTCATCACGCCGAGGTCATTGCCACGCAGCAGATACGCGGCGCGGGCCGCTAGCTGAGTGGGCGCGAAGCTCGAATCGGGAGGCATCGGATCAATCATGCGACGTCGGCGGCAAGCGCGCAGGTCGGTAGGGTTGCCCGGGTGCCGTCTGCGATGATCACGGGCGCCGCCGGCGGGCTTGGCTCAGCCATCGCCGACGCGCTGGCGCCCACCCACACACTGCTCCTGGCGGGCCGCCCGTCCGACCGACTCGATGCCCTCGCCGCGCGTCTGGGCGCTCCGACCTGGCCACTCGACCTCGCCGACGCCGATTCCCTCGAATCCGCGGCGGAAGTGTTGACCGACCTCGACGTGCTGATCCACAACGCCGGGGTCGCCTACCCCGGCCGGGTGGCCGAGTCCAGCGCCGACGAGTGGCGGGCGACCTTCGAGGTGAACGTCGTCGGTGCGGTCGCGCTGACCCTGGCACTGCTTCCCGCCCTGCGCAGCGCGCGCGGGCAGGTGATCTTCATCAACTCGGGCGCGGGGATCAACGCGTCACCGGGGCTGGCCTCCTACTCGGCGAGCAAGTTCGCCCTGCGGTCGTTCGCGGACTCGCTGCGCACCGACGAGCCCACGCTCCGCGTCACCTCGGTACACCCGGGCCGGATCGACACCGAGATGCAGCGCGACCTGATCGCCTACGAGGAGCGTGACTACGTGCCCGAGCAGTTCCTGTCGCCGCAGACGGTGGCAGCCGTGGTGGCGCAGGCGGTCGCCACGCCGCCCGATGCCCACGTGCACGAGATCGTCGTCCGGCCCCGGTAGCGATGGCGCAGGACTTCGAGGTTCACGAGGCGTCGATCGCCGAGGTGCGCGCCGCCTTGGAGGGCGGACGCGTGACCGCGCTGGGACTGCTCGAGTGCTATCTGGCCCGCATCGGCGCCTTCGACGGCGCGCTGAACGCCATCGTGGTGCCCAACCCCGAAGCCCGTGCCGAGGCAGAGGCCTCCGACGCGCGCCGGGCGTCGGGCCGCACGTACGGTCCGCTGGACGGCATCCCGTACACGGCCAAGGACAGTTATCAGGCGCGTGGACTCACCGTGGCCGCGGGCAGCCCGGCGTTCGCAGAGTTGGTGGCTCGGCGCGACTCGTTCGTCGTCGAGCGCCTGCGTGCGGCGGGAGCGATCCTGATCGGGTTGACCAACATGCCGCCGATGGCCAACGGCGGCATGCAGCGAGGGCTCTACGGCCGGGCCGAAAGCCCCTACAGCGCAGACTATCTCACTGCCCCGTTCGCCTCCGGCTCGTCCAACGGCTCCGGCACGGCGACGGCAGCATCGTTCTGCGCCTTCGGGATCGGCGAGGAAACCTGGTCGTCGGGCCGTGGCCCGGCGTCCAACAATGCGCTGTGCGCCTACACCCCGTCGCGCGGCGTCATCTCGACGCGTGGGGGCTGGCCTCTGGTGCCGACGATGGACGTCGTCGTGCCGCACACCCGCTCGGTGGCCGACCTGCTGGAGGTGCTCGACGTCGTCGTCGCCGAGGACCCCGACGCCCGCGGTGACTTCTGGCGGCTGCAGCCGTGGGTGCGCGTGCCACGCGTCGAGGAGGTGCGGCCGGTCTCCTACCCGGCTTTGCTGGGGTCCCCAGACACGCTGGCCGGCAAGCGGTTCGGCGTGCCCCGGATGTACGTCAACGCCGATCCCGAGGCGGGCGTCGGGGCGACGGGCATCGGCGGGCCCACCGGCCGGCGCATCGAGACCCGCCCTTCGGTCGTGGACCTGTTCGACGCCGTGCGAGGCGGCCTGCTCGGCGCGGGAGCCGAGGTGGTCGACGTCGACTTCCCCGTCGTCAGCAACTACGAAGGCGACCGGGCCGGTGCCCCGACCATCGCCACCCGAGGGTTGGTCAGCCCCGAGTACCTGCGGCGCGAAATCGTCGACCTGTCGGCGTGGGCGTGGGACGACTTCCTAGCCGCCAACGGAGATCCCGTACTCAATCGGCTCGCCGACGTTGACGACAGCCGGATCTTCCCGCCGCCGCACGGTGCCCTGCCCGACCGGTACGACGGCTTCGACGACATCGCGGAGTATCCCGCGTTCATCCGGGACAACCCGATCGACTCCTTCCTCGCCATCCCGAGCATCCCCGAGGGCGTGCACGCCCTGGAGCGCACGCGGCAACTCGACCTCGAGGAGTGGATGGACGGGTTGCGGTTGGACGCCGTGATCTTCCCCGCGGTCGCGGACGTCGGGCCCGCCGACATGGACGTCAATCCCTCGTCGGCCGATCTCGGCTGGCGCAACGGTGTGTGGGTGGCCAACGGCAACTTGGCAATTCGCCATCTCGGCATCCCGACGGTCACAGTGCCGATGGGCATGATGGCAGACATCGGCATGCCGGTGGGCCTGACGTTCGCGGGCCGGGCCTACGACGACGTAGCACTGCTTCGTTACGCCGCCGCGGTGGAGAAGCTGACCCCACGCCGCACGTCGCCGCCCCGCTCACCGCGTGATTTCGGCGTGCTGAGTCGCGGTGGCCGCGACTGTGCACGCCAAAATCGCGGAGGGGGCGTCTAGATGACGACGTTGACCAGCTTGCCCGCGACCACGATGACCTTCTTCGGCGTCGCGCCCGCCATGAACGCCACCACCTTCTCGTCGGCCAACGCGGCGGACTCCATGGCGTCGGCGGTCGCATCCGCCGCCACCGTGATCCGTCCGCGGACCTTGCCGTTGACCTGAACCGGGTACTCGACGGTGTCCTCCACCAGGTACGCCGGATCGGCCTTCGGGAAGGGGCCGTGTGCGAGCGACGAGTCATGGCCGAGGCGGCGCCACAACTCCTCGGCCAGGTGCGGCGCCAGCGGCGCGACCATCAGCACTAGGGGCTCCACCGCGGCGCGTGCCGTGACGTCCTCCTTGGTCAGGTGGTTCGTGTACTCGATCAGTTTGGCGGCCGCGGTGTTGTTGCGAAGTCCCGCATAGTCTTCCGCGACACCGGCGATCGTCTTGTGCAGCAGGCGCAGCGTCGCCTCGGTCAGTTGCTCGTGCTCGGCGACCCGCTCGGTGCCGGTGGTCTCGTCGACGACGGTGCGCCACACCCGTTGCAGGAACCGGTAGGCGCCGACGACGTCCTTGGTGGCCCACGGCCGGGACGCCTCGAGCGGCCCCATCGACATCTCGTAGACGCGCAAGGTGTCGGCCCCGTACTCCTCGCAGATCTCGTCGGGTGACACCGAGTTCTTCAGACTCTTGCCGATCTTGCCGAACTCGCGGTTGACCTCGATCTCGCCGTCGGGGCCCGGCCAGTAGAACTTCCCCTCGCGCTCGACGACTTCCGCCGCTGGGACGTAGGAACCGCGTGCGTCCGTGTAGGCGAACGCCTGGATGTAGCCCTGGTTGACCAGTCGCCGGTAGGGCTCGCGGGAGGTCACGTGGCCCAGGTCGTAGAGCACCTTGTGCCAGAACCTGGAATACAGCAGGTGCAGCACCGCGTGCTCGACACCGCCGACGTAGAGATCGACACCGCCGGGGTCCGCGGGACCGTGCTCTGCTGGCCGCGGCCCCATCCAGTACGCCTCGTTCTCCTTGGCGCAGAACGTCTCCGAATTGTGCGGGTCGGCGTAACGCAGCTCGTACCACGAACTGCCCGCCCACTGCGGCATGACGTTGGTGTCGCGGCTGTACGGCTGGAGCCCATCGCCGAGGTCGAGGTCGACGTGCACCCACTCGGTCGCCTTCCCCAGCGGGGGTGACGGTTCGCTGTCGGCGTCCTCGGGATCGAACTGGACCGGCGCGTAGTTCGGGATGTCGGGCAGCTCGACCGGCAGCGCCGATTCCGGCAGACCATGGGCCCGACCGTCGACGTCGTAGACGATCGGGAACGGCTCGCCCCAGTACCGCTGGCGGGCGAAGAGCCAGTCCCGCAGTTTGTACTCGACCCGTGCTCGGCCGCGTCCGTCGGCGACCAGGTGCGCCGTCACGGCCTCCTTGGCCGACTCGACGCCCAACCCGTCGAGGTAGCCGGAGTTCACCAGTTCGCCGTCCCCGGTGTAGGCGCCCGTCGAGACGTCACCGCCGCCGATGACCTCCGGGATGGGCAGCCCGAACGCCGTGGCGAACTCCCAGTCGCGCTGATCGTGCCCCGGCACCGCCATGATGGCACCCGTGCCGTAACCGGCCAAGACGTAGTCCGCAATGAAGATCGGAACCCGTTTCCCGTCAACCGGATTCGTGGCGTACGCGCCGGTGAACACACCGGTCTTCGACTTGCTCTCCTGGCGCTCCAGGTCGGACTTGGCCGCGATGGTCGCACGGTAGGACGCCACGGCTTCAGGCGGCGTGGCAGCGCCGAACGTCCACCGCTCGTCGGTTCCCTCTGGCCACGCCGAGGCGACCAGGGCATCGACCAAACCGTGCTCGGGCGCCAACACGATGTAGGTCGCGCCGAACAGGGTGTCCGGCCGGGTGGTGAAGACCTCGATGTCGCCCACGTCCGTGACAAACCGCACCTCGGCACCGGTCGACCGGCCGATCCAGTTGCGCTGCATGGCCTTGACCTTGTCCGGCCAATCCAGCACGTCGAGATCGTCGAGCAGCCGGTCGGAATACGCGGTGATGCGCATCATCCACTGCCGCAACCGCTTCCGGAACACCGGGAAGTTGCCGCGATCGCTGCGGCCGTCGGAGGTCACCTCTTCGTTGGCCAGCACCGTGCCCAACCCGGGGCACCAGTTCACGACCGAGTCGGCCCGGTACACCAACCGGTAGGAGTCGACGACGTCCGCGCGCTCCCCTGGCGACAGGGCCGCCCACTGACCACCGGAATCCGGGGTCCGGGCACCCGATTCGAACTCGTCGACCAGTTCGCTGATCGGCCGTGCCCGGTTGGCTGCCACGTCGAACCACGAGTCGAAGATCTGCAGGAAGATCCACTGCGTCCACTTGTAGAAGTCGGTGTCGGTGGTGGAGAAGCTGCGCCGGGCGTCGTGGCCCAGCCCCAACCGGCCGAGCTGACGACGGAAGTTGACGATATTTGCCTCGGTGCGGGTCCGCGGGTGCGTGCCCGTCTGGACGGCGTACTGCTCGGCGGGGAGGCCGAACGCATCGAAGCCCAACGCGTGCAGGACATTACGGCCAGTCATGCGGAAGTAGCGCGCGTAGACGTCGGTGGCTATGTAGCCGAGCGGGTGACCGACGTGCAGGCCGTCGCCTGACGGGTAGGGGAACATGTCCTGGACGAACATCTTGTCCGCGGGAACGGGCGCGCCATCGGCAGGCGCGAGCGATCCGACCGGGTTGGGCACATGGAACGTACCCAACCGAGCCCACGTCTCCTGCCAGGCACGTTCGATCTCCCCAGCGAGCGCCGCGTCGTAGCGGTGCTGCGGGGTACCCGAGGCGTCCGCGCCGCCTTCCCCTTCAATCACGTGAACAGGGTAGTCAACGCCACGCTTCGGGACCGCACGGCAGGTCCTGGTGCGGACCTCGGGCAACGGCTTGGTATCGGTTCCGTTGCGGAGGGGTCAGGGCATGGTTGCAGGTCGGTTCCGGACCTAGTGGCAATTGCTGCCACGTGGATACAGTCGGCGCCTGGCCACGGGCACCCGTCTGATGCCAGACCCGCACGATCCGGAAGGACGGACGTTAGATGTTCGAGAATGCCCGTCGTTGGGGACTTCTGGCAGGAGGACTCGCCGCCGGAACGGCCTGCGTCCTCGGCCTGGCCGGCACCACCGCGTCTGCCGAGCCCACCCTCCCGCTGCCTGCCGTGCCCGCGACGGTGACGCAGACCGTGACCGTGCAGGCCGGAGTGCCCGCCGCGGCCGCGATCGGCCCCAACCAGCTGATCGCCACGCCCGTCGCCGGTAGCCCGCAGGCCTCCGGCCTCAGTCCCGCCGTTCCTGCCGCGCCCGCCGTACCCGCCGTTCCCGCCACGCCCGTATCGACGATCGTCCCCGCCGCCTCGGGGACCCTCGCCGACTTCTTCAGCGAGAAGAACGTCGCGATGGAGCCGCAGAGGGCCGCCGACTTCAAGGCGCTCACCGTCGTGTTGCCGATGCCCACCGGCTGGAGCCAGGTGCCCGACCCCAACGTTCCCGACGCATTCGCGGTGATCGCCGACCGCGTCGGCGGCGACGGGCTCTACACCTCGAACGCCGCAGTTCAGGTCTACAAGCTGGTCGGCGACTTCGACTCGAAGGAAGCCATCAGCCACGGCCTCATCGACACCCAGCAACTACCCGCCTGGCGGGCCACCAATGGGTCGCTCGCCGACTTCGGCGGCATGCCGTCGGCGCTCATCGAGGGCACGTACCGACAGAACAACATGACGCTGAACACCACGCGCCGCCACACCATCGCGCCGTCGGGCCCGGACAGGTACCTGGTGTCGCTGTCGGTCACCACCAGCGCCCAGGTGTCCGTCGCCGCAGGGTCGGCGACCGACGCCATCATCAATGGCTTCAAGGTCGGCTCACCCGACGCGCCTCCGCCGGTGCCCGCCGCCGTCGTTCCCGGGGTTCCCGCAGCACCGGCCACTGCCGGACCTGCCACGCTCCCCGCGGTCGCTCAACCCCTCAGCCTGCCTAGGTAGCCCCAGGCCACGTACGAGCGGCGGGCCTCGTATTGTGAGGTCATGCTGATCGCCGCAGTGCTGTGCCTGTGCGCTGCCGTGGCGACCGCCGCCATGGGTTTGTGGTCGATGGCCCGGCCGCATTCGTCCGACGCCGTCCAGCAGGTCCTGCGGGCCGTCGTGCCCACCCAACTGGCGGCCGCGGTGATGCTGGGCGCAGGCGGTGTGGTCGCACTCGCGGCGCCACGACAGGCCGGCGTGCTGGCACTGGTGGTCTGCGTCGTCGGAGCGGTGGGCACCGTGGCAGCGGGCTGCTATCAGAGCGCCAAGGCGGTGGCCCGGCGGGAAGCAAACACGGCCGACGCGGGCTGCGCCGGATCGTGCGCGTCATGCACGCTGTCATGCCACTGACGATCGCCGGACCCCGTTGCGGTCGAACGCCTTTCGTGAAGGCGGCTAGTTGCGGCTGACGTCGATGGGGTGAGTTGCCAACAGCGACAACGGCATCGGTTGACGTCGCAGCACCCGCCCCCACAGATCGACCCGCGGCTCGACCAGCACGTCGGACGGCAATGCCGACAACACGATCCAGTCGTGTCGCTCGATCTCGCCCTCGAGCTGGCCGATTGTCCACCCGGAGTACCCAGCGTAGATCCGGACGCCTTCGACCGCAGGCGCAATCGTGTCCGGATCGGCGTCGAGATCCACCATCACGATGCGCCCCTGCACGTGCCGCAACCCCGGCACGTCGGCGGGCTGCAGCCCGGCGCGCAACGTCGCGAGGCACAGTGCTGCATCCCGCTTCACGGGGCCACCGACGAACATCGTCTTGGGCTTCGTGGCGAGCTTGGTCCATTGCGGCAGCACGTTGAACACCGCGGTTTCACTGGGCCGGTTCAGCACCACACCGAGGGTGCCGCCGTCGTTGTGCTCGACCACGTAGATCACGCTGCGACGGAACGTGGGCTCCATGAGATCGGTGTTGGCGAGCAGCAGCGTTCCGGCTCGTACCCGGTGCGTCGCAGGAGCGAAGCGGTCCTCCGGGTCCTCTGACTGCGCCACCCATCCATCATGTCACCAGCGTGGGGATACGGTGGCGATCGGGCGCGGCCACGCCGATTGGATTTGCGAATCTTTGTAGGGTGGCTTGGTCGCCCGAAAACCACCGAACACCCAGCAACCAGATCGGAATATACGTGGCTGGCCCGCGCGCACACGTCGCCCTGTGGCGGTCGATCCGTGCGCTTCCCGAGTTTCGCAGACTCCTGGAACTTCGCGCCGTGAGTTCGCTTGGCGACGGACTGTTCCAGGGCGGCCTGGTGGGCGCACTGCTCTTCAATCCCGAGCGTGCAACCAGTCCATGGGAGATCGCGGGCGACTTCGCCGTGCTCTTCCTGCCGTACTCGCTTCTCGGTCCGTTCGCCGGAGCACTCCTTGACAGGTGGGACCGCCGTGGCGTGCTGATCGGCGCCAACCTGGGCAGGCTGATGTTGATGGTGGCGGTGGCAATGGTGCTGCGATTGGGCGCGGGCCACGGGTGGATCCTGCTCGGAGCATTGGTAGTCAACGGCTTTACCCGATTCGTGTCGTCCGGACTCTCGGCGGCACTGCCGCACGTCGTGCCCCGCGATCAAGTGGTCGCGATGAACTCGGTACAGAACGCCACAGGGGCGGCGGCACTGTTCCTCGGGGCCATCTTCATGCTGGTGCCGCGCTGGCTGTTCGGAGCGGGCGACAGCGGTTCTGCGGCAGTCATCTTCCTCGCCGCGGCGGCGGTGGCGGTGGCGTTGTTCCTGTCGGTGCGGTTCGCACCTCGGGTGCTCGGGCCCGAAGACACGGCGAGGGCCGTCCACGGGTCGGTGGCCTACGCGGTGGCCACCGGTTGGGGCTACGGACTCCGCACGGTGCTCGGCGTGCGGAGCGTGGCCGCGACGTTGTCCGGCGTCGTCGCGCACCGCGTCGTGTTCGGCATCAACACGCTGGTGATTCTGGTGCTCGTCCGGCACACCGGCTCCGCCAGCGTCGCAGGCCTCGGCGTCGTTGCGCTCTTCGCCTCCAGCGCCGGGGTCGGCGCGTTTCTGGCGAACTTCCTCACCCCCGCCGCGGTGCGTCGTTGGGGTCGGTACGCGACCGCGAACGTCGCGCTCGCGCTGGCCGCAGTCATCCAACTCGGGGCGGCTGGACTCCAGCTTCCCGTTATGGTCACCTGCGGGTTCCTCGTCGGCGCCGCCGGTCAGATGGTGAAGCTGTGTGCCGACTCGGCCATGCAGCTCGACGTCGACGACGCGCTGCGCGGTCACGTGTTCACGCTTCAGGATTCGATGTTCTGGGTATCGTTCGTCGCCGCGGTCACGGTAAGTGCAGCCGTCATTCCCGCCGACGGGGACGCGCCGGGGCTGGTGATCGCCGGGTCCGTGGTCTATCTGCTCGGGTTGGCCGCGCACGCCGCGATCGGCAGGGGCGCAACGCCATCGGACTAGGGTGACGCCATGGCCGGAGCCGATGCAGTGATCGCGGACCTGCGAACCGAGAGCGATGCGCTCGACGAACTCGTCGCCGGCCTCGACGATGCGGGTTGGCGGCTCGCGACACCTGCGCCCGGTTGGACCATCGCCCATCAGATCGCCCATCTGTGGTGGACCGACCGCGTGTCCGTCGTCGCCGTCACCGACGAAGCCGGTTTCGCCGAGATCCTGAAGGAGGCGTCGACCAACCCCACGGGTTTCGTCGACGAGGGCGCCGAACAGCTCGCGACGACGCCGCCCGCCGAGATGCTCGCCGACTGGCGGCACACGCGGTCACGCCTGCACGACGAACTACTCGAGGTGGCCGACGGCAGGAAGCTGCCATGGTTCGGGCCTGCGATGAGTGCCGCCTCGATGGCTACCGCGCGGCTCATGGAGACCTGGGCGCACGGGCTGGACGTCGCCGACACGCTGGGGGTCAAGCGACCCGCGACGACGCGGCTGCGCTCGATCGCCCACATCGGCGTTCGCACCAGGGACTTCGCGTTCACGGTGCACGGGTTGCCCGTGCCGACCGAGCCCTTCCTGGTCGAGCTGCGCGCCCCCGACGGCTCGACGTGGTCATGGGGGCCGACTGACGCCGGCCAGCGGGTGACGGGCTCGGCGGAGGACTTCTGCATGCTGGTGACGCAACGCCGCCCGCCCGCGGAACTCGACGTGACGGCCGTCGGCGACGACGCGGCGGCGTGGCTGACGATCGCGCAGGCGTTCGCGGGCCCGCCGGGGCCCGGGCGATGAACGAAGAGAAGAGCCCCATCAAACCCGGGCGATGGCTCGACTACAGCTGGGTCGCCGCGTCCGCGGCGCCGTCACCGTCGGCATCGGACAGCTTCACGTCCCATCGCCCATCGGCATCGGCGTCGACATACGCCTCGTCCCCGGCGAGCACGCGATCCGCGAGGCCGTCCCGGTCGACGTCGAGCAGGCGATCGTCGACCTGACCGTCGCCGTCGAAGTCCACTAGCGGTCCGCCCGTCAGCTCGACCCCGTCGAGGCCCAGCCAGCGCAGCTGACCAGCCCGGCCATTGGCGTCGACGCCGATCGCCCAGGTGCCGGAACCGTCGTCGGTGAACGACGCCTCGGCCCGGCCGTCGTCGTCCAGATCGAGCAGAAGGTGGTCGGCGGTCCCGTCACCGTCGAGGTCGGCGAGCGCGTCGTCGAACCTGCCGTCGGCGTCGAAGTCCAGACCGAGCGCGTCGAACACGCCGTCCGCGTCGGTGTCGACGTTCATCTCGGCCGACCAGATCGTCGCCGACCCGTCACCGTCACCCAGGCAGTAGTCCATGACGATAGGACGCGGACCTACTCCCTGGCGTTCCACCACTTGTGAAGTTCCTCGACCGCCTCGTCGTGCTCGAGCGGCCCACGGTCCAGCCGCAACTCCTTGAGGTACTTCCACGCCTGGCCCACCTGCGGACCCGCCGGGATGTCGAGGATCCTCATGATCTCGTTGCCGTCGAGATCGGGGCGGACCCGCTGCAGGTCCTCCTTGGCCGCCAGTTCGACGATGCGGTTCTCGAGATCGTCGTAGTTGGCCTGCAGGCGGGCGGCGCGGCGCTTGTTGCGGGTCGTGCTGTCCGCGCGCACCAGCTTGTGCAGTCTGTCGAGCAGTGGCCCGGCGTCGGTGACGTAGCGCCGGACCGCGGAGTCGGTCCACTTGCCGTCACCGTAACCGTGGAACCGCAGGTGCAGGTACACCAGCTGCGACACGTCGTCGACCATCTGCTTGGAGTACTTCAGCGCCCGCATGCGCTTGCGGGTCATCTTCGCGCCGACGACCTCGTGGTGGTGAAAGCTGACGCCGCCGTCGCTCTCCTGCTTGCGGGTCGACGGCTTGCCGATGTCGTGCAACAGCGCAGCCCACCGCAGCACCGCGTCGGGAGGACTCGCGGGCTTCTCCAGATCGATCGCCTGCCGCAGTACCGTCAGCGAATGTTGGTACACGTCCTTGTGCTGGTGGTGTTCGTCGATGGCCATCCGCATGCCGCCCACCTCGGGCAGCACCACGTCACCAAGGCCGGTCTGCACCATCAAGTCGATGCCGGCGACCGGGTCGGCGCCCAGCATCGTCTTGTCCAGCTCGGCCGCCACCCGCTCGACGGTGATGCGCCCGAGTTCGTGTGCCATCCGCGTCATCGCCTCGCGAACGCGCGGCGCGACGCCGAAGCCCAGCTGCGACACGAACCTCGCGGCCCGCAGCATCCGCAGCGGATCGTCGCCGAAGGACAACTCCGGCGTCGACGGAGTGTCGAGCACGCGGTCGCGGATTGCGGCCAATCCGCCTAGGGGATCGTGGAATTCGCCGAGTCCCGCCGGGGTGATGCGCACCGCCATCGAATTGACGGTGAAGTCCCGTCGCAACAGGTCGTCCTCGAGCCGGTCGCCGAAGCGAACCTCCGGGTTCCGTGTCACGCGGTCATAGGCGTCCGCCCTGAAGGTGGTGATCTCGAGACGCACCATCTCCTTGCCGACGCCCTTTGCGACGCCGACGGTGCCGAACTCGATGCCGGTGTCCCACAACCCGTCGGCCCAACGCCGGACCACCTGCTGCACGTCTTCCGGGCGGGCGTCGGTGGTCAAGTCCAGATCGGTCACCGGGCGGTCGAGGAGCGCATCGCGCACACTGCCGCCGACGAGATACAGCTCGTGGCCGGCGTCAGCGAACATCTGACCCAACTCGCGCAGCACCGGCGTGTGCTGCTGCAGCGCCTTTGCGGCCGTCAACAACTCGTCGGTGGCAGAGGGATCGTTCGGCACGTTCGATGAGCCTAGCGGGCGCTCACGGGTCCGTAACGACCCGGCGACAAGCCGACCACGACGGTGAGTGCGTAGGAGCCGGAAACCAAGTGGCAGCTACTATCGCTTGGGTGTCGGAGGGCGAACGTGCCAAACCACGACGGCGCCGAGGACGGCGCCGCGGCCGACGCTCTGCGGGTCCGCCGGAAGCCGGCACTCCGAGCACCACGAGCCCCGTCGCCGCACCCCTTCCCGGTCCCTCGCCCGGTCACCACGTCGACGCCTCCGCACAGACCCCTCAGAACCGTCCGGGCCGACGCTCTCCCGACCGACTGCGCACCGTCCACGAGATCTCCGCGGGCGGTCTGGTCATCGACGGCATCGACGGTCCGAAGGACGGCCAGGTCGCCGCACTCATCGGCCGCGTCGACCGGCGCGGGCGGATGCTCTGGTCCCTGCCCAAGGGGCACATCGAACAGGGCGAGACCGCAGAGCAGACCGCCATCCGCGAGGTCGCCGAGGAGACCGGCATCCAGGGCAGCGTGCTTGCCGCGCTGGGCAGCATCGACTACTGGTTCGTGACCGAGGGCCGCCGGGTCCACAAGACCGTGCACCATTACCTCATGAGATTCCTCGACGGCGAGCTGTCCGACGAAGACGTCGAGGTGACCGAAGCGGCGTGGGTGCCGCTCGGAGATCTGCCGTCCCGCCTGGCCTACGCCGACGAACGCAGACTCGCCAAGGTCGCAGGCGAGCTGATCGACAAGCTCCACGCCGACGGCCCAAACTCGCTTCCACCGTTGCCGCACAACTCGCCGCGCCGCCGCCCCCAGACGCACTCGCACACTCGCAACCGTCGGGTGGACGAGTCCAAGGAACCGCAACCCGGCCGGCGGGCGAACGGCTGCGGCCAAGGCCCATGAGGCGCCCGGCGGCTTGGATCGTCGGGTCGCGCTTGCTGGCCGCCGTCGCCCTGGTGACGTTGATCGTCGTACCCGCGCTGGTGCCGCGCGCCGCTGCGGGCGAGCCAGGAGATCGGCCCTTCCTGCAGCTGCACATCGACACGATCACCCCGGACACGGTCACCACCACCAGCGAGCCCATCGTCACCGTTACGGGCACCGTGACCAACGTCGGCGACCGACCCGTGCGCGACATCGTGGTGCGCCTGGAACATGCCCCCGCCGTCACGTCGTCGACGGGTTTGCGCACCGACCTGACCGGCAGCGTCGAGCAGTATCAGCCCGTCGCCGACTTCGTCACCGTCGCACCGGAACTCGCGCAGGGCCAACAAGTGCCGTTCTCGCTCTCCTACCCGGTGCGCTCGGCGGAACTACCCTCGCTACGGATCGACGAGCCCGGCATCTATCCCGCCCTCGTCAACGTCAACGGCACCCCCGACTACGGGGCGCCCGCCCGCCTCGACGACGCGCGGTTCCTGCTGCCCGTCCTCGGCGTGCCGCCCGACCCGGCCACGCAGATCGACGACTCGGTATCCGCCGTCGTCCCCCCGGACACGTCGAGGCCCGTGCGGATCACGATGCTGTGGCCGTTGGCGGACAAGCCGCGGCTGGCGGCGGGGGTTCCTGGTGGCAGCACCCCGGTCCGGCTCGTGGACGACGAACTGGCGACGTCGCTGGCCGCCGGCGGGCGTCTCGACACACTGCTGTCGGCGGCGGACTTCGCGACCAGCCCCGCGATCGATCCCGGCGGGCAGACGCGCAGCGCGTTGTGTCTGGCCGTCGACCCCGATCTGCTGATCACCGTGAACGCCATGGCGGGCGGCTACGTCGTCAACGACGATCCCGACGGCGGGCTCAACTCGGCGACGCGCCCCGGGACCGGCCAGGACGCGGCGGTGAACTGGCTCGGCAGGCTGAGGGCGCTGGCACAGCGGTCGTGCGTCACGCCGACGGTGTACGCGCAGGCCGACCTCGATGCGCTGGCGCGGGTCGGCGACAACGGGCTGTCCACGATCGCCATCAAGGGCGCAGGCGACATCGTCGACCAGATCCTCGGCGTCGCCTCGACCCGCGGCGCCACGATCGTCGGTGACGGACCCCTGACCGGGCCCGCCGTGCGGCTGCTGTCCGCGCAAGGCCCGACGGTGGCGATCGCCGCAGGCGTCTCCGTCGCCCAGGACTCGACGGCAGGCAATTCCTCGACCGTCGACCTCACTCCCCGCCGGTCCGACGCCAACGTGGTGACCGCTCCGTTCGACCCAGCCGTGGGCGCGGCGCTCGCCGGTGCGGGCACGCTGCCCCTCACGCCGTCCTATCTGGACCCGTCCCTCGGGGTTCCCCTCGCGCACGACTCCCCCATCGCGCGCCGCGAGGACGCCCTGGCAGCCGTGTTGTGGCGTGCGCTGCGGCCGCAGAGCGAGCCCCGCACCGAACTCCTCGTCCCACCGTTGGCCTGGAACCTGCCGCCCGAAGAGGCGCAGTCGATCCTCACCACCCTCGCCTCGTCGATCCGTTCCGGTCTGGCCGTGCCGCGTCCCCTCACCGCCGTACTCGCCGAGAGCAACGCCGTCCCTCCGTCCGATGTGCAACCGCCGCCCCCGGACACCCTCGGCAACCCCCGCGCCTACATCGATGCGGGCGTCACGGCCAGCATCGCCAACGGCACCGGCAGGCTGTGGGGACTGACCGCCGCGCTGACCGTCGACCCCCGCACCGGTCTGACCGGCACTCAGTACACCGCCCCGTTGCGGGAGGACATGCTGCGGGCGCTCAGCCAGTCCGTGCCGCCGAATGCCCGCAACGGGCTCGCCGCCCAGCGGGTGGGCGTCGTCGACGACACCGTCGGAGATCTGCTGCGTGCCGTCACGATCGTCAACCCCGGCGGTTCCTACACACTGGCCACCGAACGCAGCCCGCTGCCGCTGGCACTGCGCAACGACCTCCCCGTGCCCATCCGCGTGCGGCTCGACGTCGACGCCCCGCCGGGGATGACGGTGACGGACATGGGCGAGATCGAGCTGCCCCCGGGATATCTTCCCCTGCGCGTACCGATCGAGGTCCACTTCACCCAGCGCGTCGCCGTCGACGTCGCACTGCAGACCACGGACGGACTTCCGCTCGGCGAGCCGGTGCGACTCTCGGTGCACTCCAACGCCTACGGCAAGGTGCTGTTCTTCATCACGCTGTCCGCCGGCGCGGTGCTCGTGCTCCTTGCCGGTCGACGGTTGTGGCACCGGTTCCGGGGGCAACCCGACCGTGCCGACCTCGACCGTCCCACGCGCCGGGACGGCGGGGCCCGACCGGATCCGCTCGACGTCGCGCTCGCTCATTCCCCGGACGAGACGTGAGCACCATGCGGCCGCCAGGGCCGCCGCCGACGGCGCCGCAGCCACCGCGCGCACCTCGAACACCCCGCGTGCCCCCACGCGCGCCCCAGCGGATCCCCCAGAACCCGGCTCCCCGTCGGCGCGCAGGCAAGCCCGAGCTGACCGACGCCGCGGTGGTCTCGCGTTCGTGGGGCATGGCGCAGGCCACGTTGGTCAGCCGCATCACCGGGTTCTTCCGCATCGTGCTGCTCGCCGCAATCCTCGGCGCGGCGCTGTCCAGTTCCTTCTCGGTGGCCAACCAGCTGCCCAACATGATCGCCGCGCTGGTGCTAGAGGCGACGTTCACCGCGATCTTCGTGCCGGTGCTGGCCCGCGCCGAGCGTGACGACGCCGACGGCGGCACCGCGTTCGTGCGACGGCTCCTGACCTTGGCGACCACCCTGCTGCTCGTCGCCACCGTGATCTCGGTGGTGGCCGCACCCCTTCTGGTCCACCTGATGCTCGGCGACGACCCGCAGGTCGACCGGTCGCTCACCACCGCCTTCGCCTATCTGCTGCTGCCGCAGATCATCTTCTACGGCCTGTCGTCGGTCTTCATGGCAATCCTCAACACCCGCAACGTGTTTGGGCCGCCCGCGTGGGCGCCGGTTGTCAACAACATCGTCGCGATCGGCACCCTGGGTTTGTATCTTCTTGTGCCGGGCGAACTTTCGTTTGATCCAGTCGAGATGGGCAACGGCAAGCTGCTCGTCCTCGGCATCGGCACCACGCTCGGCGTCGTCGCCCAGACCGCCGTGCTCTTCGTCGCCATCCGGCGGGAGCGGGTCAGTCTGCGCCCGCTGTGGGGCCTCGACGCCAGGATCAAGAGGTTCGGGACGATGGCGGGCGCCATGGTGCTCTACGTCCTGATCAGTCAGGCCGGTCTCGTCGTCGGCAACCAGATCGCCAGCACCGCAGCCGCTTCCGGACCCGCGATCTACAACTACACGTGGCTCGTGTTGATGCTGCCGTTCGGCATGATCGGCGTGGCGGTGTTGACGGTGGTGATGCCGCGACTGTCGCGCAACGCCGCCGCCGACGATCAGCCGGCAGTGCTCGCCGACCTCTCCTTCGCGACGCGGCTGACCATGGTGACGCTCATTCCCGTCGTCGCATTCATGACCGTCGCGGGCCCCGCCATCGGCAGCGCGCTGTTCGCGTACGGCAACTTCGGCGACGTGGACGCCGGGTATCTGGGCATGGCGATCACGTTGTCCGCCTTCACGCTGATCCCCTATTCGATGGTGCTGCTGCAGTTGCGCGTGTTCTACGCGCGCGAGCAACCGTGGACCCCGCTCCTGTTGATCGTCGTGATCACGGCGGTCAAGATCATCGCCTCTCTGGCGACGCCGTTCGTGACCGACGACCCCGAACTCATCGCCGGCTACCTCGGCCTCGCCAACGGTCTGGGGTTCCTCGCCGGTGCCATCGTCGGCCACCTCGTGCTGCGCGCCAACCTGAAACCGCCCGGCGGCAGGCTGATCGGGCTTGAGGTATTGCGGACGATCCTCGTCACGATCGCCGCGTCGTTGTCGGCCGCGTTGGTCGCGCACACCGCCGATCGGCTGCTGGGTCTGGAGTCCCTGACCGAGAAGGCCGGCGGCGGCGGTTCGATACTCCGTCTGCTGATCCTTGGGCTCATCATGTTGCCGATCATCGCGACGGTGTTGCTGATGGCCCGCGTTCCCGACGCGCAGGCCGCGGCACGGGCGATCCGGCGGCGGCTCGGTCGTGGCCCGGTAGCGCCGCCGACGGCGCCGCCGGTGAGGGTTCCCGACCCACCACGTCGGGGTATGCCGCTCACGTACGCTGATCGGAGCGATTCGCCTCCGTTTCGGCCGCGTCAATACGACCCGGCCCTCAGCGGTAGACCTCCGGCAGTAGTTGCCGGAGTCGGGCTTCGGAAAGGACCAGCGGTGACCGACGACCCCGCAGGCAGTTCCGCGCCCGACGCGGGCGCCACCACCCGCATCCCGCGGCAGAACGTCGACGACTTTCAGCCCGACGTGCCCGGCGAGTCGCATCTGCCGCCCTCGGGCCGACCACCCGCCGATTACGGTGGCGACCCCACCCGGGAAGCCCTGTCCTCCGGCATGCCGAACGAACCGGCCATCGAAGCCGCCACCGCGGACGACGACGTCCACCTCATTCCCGGCGCGACGATCGCCGGTGGCCGCTACCGCCTGTTGGTATTCCACGGCGGCCCCCCGCATCTGCAGTTCTGGCATGCCATGGACACCGTCCTCGACCGCCAGGTGGCCCTGACCTTCATCGACCCCGACGCCGTGCTGCCGGACAGCGAGCTGGCGGAGATCCTGTCGCGCACGATGCGTTTGAGCTCCCTCGACGTACCGGGCATCGCCCGCGTGCTCGACGTCGCGCAAACCGGCTCGGGCGGGTTGGTCGTGTCGGAGTGGATCCGCGGCGGTTCGCTGGCAGAGGTCGCCGAGACGGCCCCGTCGGCCATCGGCGGCGCGCGTGCCGTCCAGTCACTGGCCGCAGCGGCCGAGGCTGCGCACCGCGCGGGGGTGGCGCTGTCGATCGACCACCCGGGTCGGGTACGCGTCAGCATCGAGGGCGACGTCGCCCTGGCCTTCCCCGCCACGTTGCCCTCGGCGACACCCGAGGACGACATTCGCGGCATCGGTGCAACGCTGTACGCGCTGCTGGTCAATCGCTGGCCGCTACCGGAGCCCGGTGTGCGCAGCGGCCTGGAGCCCGCCGACGTCGACGCCGCAGGCGAACCGGTGGAGCCTCGCGCGATGGACCGCGCCATCCCCTTCCAGATCTCTGCGGCCGCCGTCCGCGCAGTACAGGAGAACGGCGGGATCAGGTCGGCACCGACGTTGCTCAATCTGCTGCAACAGGCGACCGCCGTGGCCGACCGCACCGAGCTGATCGCACCGATCCACGAGCGCGACTCTCCGCGCGAACGCGACCGCTCGGATGACGACGATCCCGAGGCCAAGGCCCCCCGCAAGAGGGGTGTGCTGATCGGTGCCGCCGTCGCCGGCTCCATCCTCGTCGTCGCCCTCATCGTGCTGGCGACCGTCTTGCGCGGCGTGTTCAGCGACGTCGGCGGTCCGTTGGACAAGGACGAACTGGGCCTCAACGCACCGTCCAGCAGCACCAGCGGCAACCCGAACGCGAGCAACGTGAAACCCGTTCGGGCGACGGTGTTCTCACCGGGCGGAGAAGCCGACAACCCTGCTGATGCTCAGAACGCGATCGACGGAAACCCTGCGACGGCGTGGCAGACCGACACCTACAGTGATGCGGTTCCGTTCCCCAACTTCAAGAACGGCGTCGGGTTGATCCTGCAGTTGCCGCAGCCCACCGCGATCGGTTCGGTGTCGCTCGACCTCAACAGCACGGGCACGTCCATCCAGATCCGCTCCGCGCAGTCGGCGACTCCCACGACGCTCGACGACACCACCGAGCTGAGCCCGCCGACACCGATGAAGACCGGGTCGAACACCATCAACATCAACAACCCACAGCCGGTGTCGAACGTGCTGGTGTGGATCACCACGCTCGGCAGCGTCGACGGCAAGAGCGAGACGGCCATCTCGGACATCACGCTCAAGCCCGCCTCCTGACGGCGCCCCTCAGTTCATCCCCAGGCCGTGCGCACGGCTTCAGGGCCCGTTCGTGCATCTCGGTGGCGTGATTCCACCGGCGGTGCGGGGGCCGGAGAACAAGTGTCGGGACCGGTGTCCTGGGTTGATTAGTGTTCGTTTATGGGGAGCTTCGGGGGAATCGCTGATCCAGAGCGGACGGACGCAGAGTTGCTCGTCGCGCACGTCGCCGGCGATCGGTACGCCTTCGAAGAGCTCTTCTACCGCCATCACCGACAGCTCTACCGGCTCGCTCAGATCACCAGCCGCAATCCCGACGACGCGGCGGATGCGCTGCAGGACGCGATGTTGTCCGCGCACCGCAGCGCACCGGCCTTCCGTCACGACGCGTCGGTCAGCAGTTGGCTATATCGCATCGTGGTCAATGCGTGCCTTGATCGCCTGCGCCGCAACAAGTCTCACGCCTCGACGCCACTCGAGGAAGGTGCCTGCCATCTCGGCGACCCGATGCCACGCGTCGATACGACGCTCGTCGTCGAGCGGGCTCTGTTGCGGCTCCCCCTCGAACAGCGGGCCGTCGTGGTGGCGGTCGACATGCAGGGCTACTCGGTCGCCGAGACCGCGCGCCTGCTCGGCGTTCCGGAGGGCACCGTCAAGAGTCGCTGTTCGCGCGCGCGAGCCAAACTGGCCAAGACGTTGGAGTACTTCGAGGACGACGTCCCGATCGTCCGGGGTGAGGCCCGCTGACGGCTACGGGCTCTGGCGCACCCTGGTGTCGGGGCGAGGCACCGCTACCAGTTGAGGACCGTTGACCGCCTGCGACAGGCATCCCGGGATGTTGCGGCACGCGATGATGGCCCCCGCCCCCGGTGCCTGGCCGGGCGCCGTCGGAATCCGGTTCGGGATGCCGCAGGTCTGGTGGTACGGGTCGAACGGCACCACGTTCATGTCGCAGGCCAGGACGTCGGTCTGAGGTGTGGTGACGGTGTCCAAGGCCACCAGCCCGGAAGCCGAGGCGATCCCGAAGGCACCGGTGACGAGCAGTCGATGCAGGTGGCGCATGGCGTGGGCCTCGTTCACGAGTTGGGCTGGGCACAATGGTGGGCCGCGTAGCCCAAGCGTCCTCTTCTGGCGGCACAACGAAAGGGGATTCCCAGGAATTCCCGACGGGGCCCGGTGCGACACTGGCCCCGTGGACAGCGACGAAGGCGATTCCGACGACCGCCTCGACGGCCCCGTGACGGTCGAGCTGCTCGCCGAGCTCCAGGCCGGTCTGCTCGATGATCAGATCGCGGCCCACCTTCGCCGGAGGGCACGCACCGAACCAGGCATCGCGCGTCAGCTCGCTGCGTTGGACCGCGTCCGCCAAGGCTTATCCGATCTCGGCACCGATGCGACGTCGGCTCCCGACATCCCGGCCGCCGTCACGGCACGCATCGGCACCGCGCTCCGCTCACAGCCTCCGCCCGGGGCCAGCCACTCGACACGCGCATCGCCGTGCCGATTTCGCCGTATCGCCGCTGCGGTGGGGGTCACGGCGATGGTCGCCGCGGGTGCCGTGGGCACGATCATCGTGCTTCGAAACCGTTCCTTATGAGTGAGCAGCAGTGAGTGCTGTTCGGTTGCGGCCCGAACGGTGTTGGCCGCTGGCGGCGGGTGTTGTCCGGGAGACCGGTGTGCATCGTGTGCGTCGCGGTGGGCCGGGACTGCCGTGCCTGCCATCGTGGTTCGGTTGCCGATCGGGCCTGGCCGGTGGTGTGCCCGCAAGGGTCCTCTGTCCGTTGCGGGGTCCTGCCGGCCGTCGCCTGATCGTCAGTCCGAGGCCACGCCTGCCGATCGCGGTCGCCGCGCCGTGATGGCGGGTGACCGGTTCGGAAGTCTGCTGTCGAAGGGGTTTGGCCCAGTGTTGAGCACCCCATTTACTGGTGTAGGCCGCGTCCACCCCGATGATCGCGATACCGCGGCGGGCGGCCATCGCCGTGAGGCGGGTACGGAATCTCGCGGCGGGGATACCAGCCACCGCGCGGCGGAACCGTTTCCCACGCTGGCCGCGGCCCATCGTGTCGCGTCCGGTAGCGCGGGCATCGGCGAAGTCGAGGTTCTCGATGATCACCGCGGTGCACCGCGCGTGGGCCGCGGTATCCAGTAGAGCGGTGATCGCCGCGCGGACCCGCCCATCGCGCCGCGATGCCGGCAGACCCGCGGTGTCGACCGGGATCGTTACCGGCTCCCCGACAGGGTTCCCCGATCCGTCCGGTACGCAGCAGGCGAGGTGATCGGCATTGAGATCGACACCGCACACCGGGCCGTTACGCAGCGCGTCGATCGAGGGCGCCGGTGTGGCCACATCCTGTCTCCAGGAGGCATCCAGGTACCAGCGGTCCCTGTCCGGGTCGAAGGTGATGTCGTAACGCACCGCGTGCCGACCTGCTACCCGGCCGGCCCACTGGCTGCCGCGGTGCGAAAACGACACCGGCGCCGCAACATCGAGATGCGCCCCAAACTGGACCGCCAGGGCGGCGGGCACCTTGATGCGTAGCCGGCCCGCCTCGTCGACGCGGATGGTTTCGTTCCCACCGGCCTTGCCTGATTCTCCATCGGCGGTCAGGAACGTCCGCGCGGCATCCCAGCCTGCCCGCCACTGTTCCTCGTTCATTCCCGCCTCGTCGAGATGGCCGCGGTTGCGCCACAGCCGTTTCCCGCCCACGGTGATCGACGGCCGCCCAGAGGCCAAGGCGTCCTCGGCGCCGATGAGCCGGGACCGCAGCACCGCGAGCCGGCGAGTCTTCGCGAACCTCTCATTGGCCGATCGGTTACCACGATGGCGATCGCCGCCCCGTTGACCGGGCCGCAGCGCACACCGCTGCTCGAGCACCGCCACGGCCCGCCGCAAATCGGCCACTTGGGCGCTCAGGCCGCGCACGCCCAACTGGTATTGATCTCGACGGCTCGGGTGATCGCTCCGGCCCAGCGTGACGACGCCACCGCGGTCACGGCCTGTTTACGCCGGGCCCGCCACCGCGCGTGCGATGGTCGATCCAGTCGGCCCAGTGCTACCCGGCCCGCCAGCTCGGCCCGGTACACCGACCCCAGAAACGACCCGATCGCCGCCACCGCTTCGGCCTCATCGCTGCTCAGATGAATCCGGGTCCGGATCCGCACCCCCGCAGGCCCGGCGGCCACCACCGGATCACTGATCCGGCGTAGAGGTCGACTCTCACCCATGCACGACATCCTGACCGACCCCACCGACAACAGCGGCCGGGCCGACATCACGCCGCGCGCAGCCCACCGCCTTGATCGCCCGGTTACGGGCTGAGCGACGCCCGTAGAGCCGCGCGCCCAACGAGGTCAAGACCTCCACCATGTCGCGGACCAGATCGTCGGTCACCTCAGCACCATCGAGAACCACCAGCCGGCGGCCGTGTGCCGACAGCGCCGCCTCCACCGATTCAGTGTTCATCCGCCCCAACCGATCCCGATGCTCCACCACCAGCGTTGTCACCCTGGGATCAGCCAGCAACCGGCGCACCTTACGGCGGGCTCCGTTCATCCCGGAACCGACCTCAGCCTCCACCCGCACCACCGGGGCATCCGCCTTGCCCACCTGCCGATCCACATCCGCACGCTGATCATGCGAGGAAACCCGCGCATACAAACCCACACCACCAACCGGCCCATCACCGCCTCCCGGGTTGACCAGAACAGTGCGTTGGTTCACCCGCACCGCCGGCACCGGCAACGTGCCCTCACGAAACAGCGGTACGCCGTCTGAGGATGCACACCCTCAGACCGTGCCCACTCCGCCAGATTCACACCACGAGCGTACCCACTAGCTAGAACACAGTATCGATCATTACGGCTCACTATCCGGCCAACAGTTGTCACCCCCCGACCTCGGCGACACAGGGCGGGGGGTGTCGTGTCCAAGCGGTCTGGGCCTGCCGACGTCGACGCCCCTCCTCGGTGCTCGACCCTTCGACTGGAACGGCACATCCGAGGTGCTGATCCTGCTCCCCGGCGACACGCCGAGGCGGTTCAACGTCGTCGTCGTGGCGCCGAACTGCAACTCCGTCGACACGGGATTGCGCGCCAGCGGGGTCGTCGACCATCCATGACGCGTCCCGGGAGCGTTCGTGGAACAGCCCGGCCTACCCTGGTGTTATAGGCGTACGCAGAAAGGCGGAAATGACTTCCTCGAACACCGTCCACGACTTGATCATCATCGGATCCGGCCCTGCTGGTTATACCGCGGCCGTGTACGCCGCACGTGCACAGCTCAAACCGTTGGTGTTCGAAGGGGTGCAGTTCGGCGGCGCCCTGATGACCACCACCGAGGTGGAAAACTTCCCCGGGTTCAAGGAGGGCATCACCGGACCCGAGCTGATGGAGGAGATGCGCGAGCAGGCCCTGCGGTTCGGTGCCGACCTCCGCATGGAGGACGTCGACGCGGTCTCGCTCGACGGCACGGTCAAGACGGTCACCGTCGGCGACGAGACGTTCCACGCCCGCGCCGTCATCTTGGCGATGGGCGCGGCCGCCCGGCAGCTCGGCGTGCCGGGTGAGATGGAGCGCATCGGCACCGGCGTCAGCACGTGTGCGACGTGCGACGGCTTCTTCTTCCGCGACCAGGACATCGCCGTGGTCGGCGGCGGCGACTCCGCGATGGAGGAGGCCACCTTCCTCACCCGGTTCGCGCGCAGCGTCACCCTGATCCACCGTCGCGACGAGTTCCGCGCTTCCAAGATCATGCTGGAGCGGGCCAAGGCCAATCCGAAGATCGCCTTCCTCACCCACACCGCGGTCACCGAGGTGGAGGGTGAGCCGAAGGTGACGGGGCTGCGCCTGAAGGACACCGTGACCGGTGAAGAGTCGAAGCTGGCCGTGACGGGTGTATTCGTGGCGATCGGCCACGACCCGCGCTCGTCGTTGGTGAGCGGCCAGGTCGATCTCGACGACGAGGGCTACGTCGCGGTCGAGGGACGCGCCACCAGCACCTCGATCGACGGCGTGTTCGCCGCCGGTGACCTCGTCGACCACACCTACCGGCAAGCCATCACCGCCGCGGGCAGTGGTTGCGCCGCGGCGATCGACGCCGAGCGCTGGCTCGCCGACAGCGACGACCCAGAACTCAACCCACCCGCTGCAACCGATTCCTAACCCGAGGAGCACCACATGAGCGAAACCACCAGCGCCACCGTCGCCGTCACCGACGACTCCTTCTCCAGCGACGTCCTGTCCAGCAGCACGCCCGTGCTGGTCGACTTTTGGGCGACGTGGTGCGGTCCGTGCAAGATGATCGCCCCCGTGTTGGAGGAGATCGCCACCGAGAAGGCCGGCGCGCTGACCGTGGCGAAGCTCGACGTGGACGCCAACCCCGGCACGGCCCGCGACTTCCAGGTCGTGTCGATTCCGACGTTGATCCTGTTCAAGGACGGCCAGCCGGTGAAGCGGATCGTCGGGACGAAGGGCAAGGCCGCGCTGCTGCGCGAACTGTCTGACGTCGTCTAAACGTCCTTTCCCGATCGGAACCGAACGGCTTCCGACCGGCCTGGAGGTTTCTGAATTTTCGGTTCCGTCTGCGACAATTCTGGTTATGTCTAGTGTGCGCCGCGGCGACCGGGGAGCCCCGGTGGTCGAGATTCGGTCGGCGCTGGCGGCGTTGGGCCTGCTAAACAGCCCGGACGACGATCTGACCACCGGCAAGCACGTGGCCTTCGACGCGTTCGACGACGAGCTCGATCAGGCCGTACGTGCCTTTCAGCAACATCGCGGGCTTCTCGTCGACGGCGTCGTGGGTGAGGCCACCTACCGCGCGCTCAAGGAAGCGTCCTACCGGCTGGGCGCACGCCCCTTGGCTCACCAGTTCGGTGCGCCGATGTACGGCGACGACGTCGCTACCCTTCAGGCACGACTTCAGGACCTCGGTTTCTACACCGACCTTGTCGACGGTCACTTCGGGTTACAGACGCACAATGGTCTGATGTCCTACCAGCGGGAGTACGGTCTCTATCCCGACGGCATCTGCGGCCCAGAGACGTTGCGCTCCTTGTACTTTCTCGGCTCGCGGGTAACCGGTGGCTCGCTCCACGCCATTCGCGAGGAGGAGCTGGTCCGCCGCTCCGGCCCGCGGTTGTCCGGCAAGCGCATCATCATCGATCCGGGCCGCGGTGGCGACGACCACGGGCCCATCATGAGTTCGCCGGCCGGACCCATCAGCGAGGCAGACATCCTGTGGGACTTGGCAAGTCGTCTCGAGGGACGGATGACGGCCATCGGCATGGAGACGTTCCTGTCTCGACCGGTGGGGCGTAGTCCGTCGGATGCCGAGCGCGCCGAGACGGCCAATACCGTTGGCGCCGACCTCATGATCAGCCTGAGATGTGCCGCGCTTCCCGGCTCCCCCGCCAACGGCGTCGCGTCGTTCCACTTCGGCAACTCCCACGGCTCGGTATCGACCATCGGCCGCAACCTTGCCGACTTCATTCAGCGAGAACTGGTGGCGCGAACCGGATTACGGGACTGCCGCACCCACGGCCGCACCTGGGATCTGGTGCGCCTGACACGCATGCCGACCGTCCAGGTCGACGTCGGCTACATCACCAACCCCCACGACCGCGATCTGCTGGTGTCGCCTCAGGCACGCGATTCACTCTCCGAGGGAATCCTCGCGGCCGTGAAGCGGCTCTACCTGCTCGGCAAGAACGACCGTCCGACGGGCACCTTCACCTTTGCCGAACTACTCGCCCACGAACGGTCGGTCGAGCAGGCTGGCGGACGCGCTGCCCAGGGCTGACCGCCTCACGAACACGGGTTCGCGCCGGCTCCCACTGGCTGCTGGAGTTGGGCACTCACCAGTAGCCGCTCCAATGCCGCCTCGACGTCGGCCTTCCAGCCGAGTCCCTGCTCGAGTTCGAGTCGCATGCGTGGGAAGTACCGATGCGGCGCGACGATCTGAAATCCGACGTCTCCGAGGAAGTCCGCGTCGATGACGCACTGTTCGACCGAGCAGTCGCCGAGCGTCGCGACCGCTGACCGTAGATCGGGCGAGACCAGTTGCGGGTCGGCGAGTTCGGCTACCTCAGCCGTCCTTCCGAAGGCTTCCAACGCGCGGACACCGCGCCGCACCAGGTCCCCGATGACCGCGGCCATCAGCGCGCGAGTGAGCCCGTCGCCGTCATCTCCCGATTCCACGCCGACCGTCGTCAACAACACCGCATCGGCGCTGACGGGTCCCGTCGGAAAGAGCGCGGCACGCGGCACCGCACGCGGCGGCGCGTAGAACGCGAACCCGAGACAGGGTTCGTCACCGCTGGTTGCCGATGCGGCGAAGCCGGCTTGATCCGGTTCGCACGCGACCGCCATCTGTCCGCACGAGCCCCACTCGAGCATGACCATGGACAGCCAGGCTTCCTTCTCGAATTCCGGGTCGGCCAGGTGATCGTCGCCCGGCAAGGTCGACGGATCCACCTCCCAGAACACACATCGCCGCGCGTGCTTGGGCAGTTGCTCGAAGCCTTCGAGCCGCAGCGGCGTGATTCGTGCTGACACTAGACTCCCCGCGTTTCTGATGGACCTGACGGCCGTGGCCGCCACTCCAGGATAGGAGGGCGCGACGAGTGCGGCTCGACTTCGCATCGGAACGTCACGCTGAGATGAACCTCTGCCGTAACACGTTGCTGCACAAGGGCTTAGCTCCTCTGGATGACGACAACACCGGGCTGGGGGCATCGATGTGTCACAGTGACGTAATTACGCCTATGGGTAGGTCATGCCTTCGACGCGTTCATCAGGTCCACTATGCGTTGAAGGTCATCGACGGACCCGAACTCGACGACGATCTTGCCCTTGCGTTTGCCGAGGCTGACCGTCACCCGGGTATCGAACGCCGAAGACAGTCGCTCAGCAACGTCCTGGAGACCTGGCATCTGAATCGGCTTCCGCCGTTGGGCCGGCGACGGGTCGTGAACGCCGTCCCGGTTGGCCAAGGTGACGGCCTCTTCCGTCGCACGGACCGACAGGCCCTCTGCGACGATCCGCGCCGCCAGCTCCTCTTGCTTGTCGGGTCCGCTCTCGAGTGCCAGTAGGGCGCGCGCGTGACCGGCGGACAGCACTCCCGCCGCGACGCGGCGTTGCACTGCGATCGGCAGCCGCATCAATCGGATCATGTTGGTGATCACCGGACGCGACCGCCCGATGCGCGCGGCGAGCTCCTCGTGCGTCACCCCGAACTCGTCGAGGAGCTGCTGGTACGCCGCCGCCTCTTCCAACGGGTTCAGCTGGGCGCGGTGGATGTTCTCGAGCAGGGCGTCGCGGAGCATGCTTTCGTCAGCGGTCTCGCGCACGATCGCGGGGATCGCGGTCAGACCGGCCTCCTGGGCGGCCCGCCACCGCCTCTCCCCCATGACGAGTTGGTAGCGCAGCTTCCCGCCGACCGGTTCGAGCGCGCGCACGACGATGGGCTGCATGAGACCGAACTCGCGGATCGAGTGCACCAGTTCGGCGAGCGCGTCCCCGTCGAAGGCCTGCCGCGGTTGCTTCGGGTTCGGCTCGATGGTCGAGGGTTCGATCTCCCGGTACACGGCGCCGACGTCGTCGGCCGCTGGGGCGGAGGTCGTCGGCGCGCCGCCGTACATGACGTCCGCCGCGGCGTCGCCCATCGCCGGGCTCATGTTCCCGGGGCCGTCACTCGGGCCGGTCGGGATCAACGAGGCGAGCCCGCGGCCGAGACCGGATCGCTTGGGTGGCGGGGTCATGCTTGTTCCTTCCCTCTCTTGGCGCGTTCCGCGATTTCACGGCTGGCGTCGAGATAGCTCATCGCTCCCCGCGATCCGGGGTCGTACTCCAGGATCGTCATGCCGTACCCCGGCGCCTCGGACACCTTGACGCTTCGGGGGATCACCGTCCGCAGCACCTTCGCGCCGAAGTGGGAGCGGACGTCGTCGGCGACTTGATCGGCGAGCTTCGTTCGGCCGTCGTACATCGTGAGGATGACGGTCGTGACGTCGAGGTGTGGATTGAGGTGTGACTTCACCATCTCGATGTTGCGAAGTAGCTGCCCCACGCCCTCGAGGGCGTAGTACTCGCACTGGATCGGGATGAGCACCTCGGGGGCAGCGACCAGGGCGTTGATCGTCAGCAGGCCGAGCGACGGCGGACAGTCGATGAAGACGTAGTCGAAGTCGTGCTCCTGCAGAGTTGCAAGAGCATTCCGCAGTCGACCTTCCCTCGCCACCATGCTGACGAGTTCGATCTCGGCGCCGGCGAGGTCGATCGTCGCGGGCACGCAATACAGCCGTTCGTTGTACGAGCTCTGCTGCAGCGCCTCCCCGAGGGTGATCTCCCCGATCAGCACCTCATACGACGACGGTGTGCCGGGACGATGCTCGATGCCGAGCGCCGTGCTGGCGTTGCCCTGCGGGTCGAGATCGATGACGAGAGTCCGCAGACCTTGCAGCGCCAGCGCCGCCGCTACGTTGACGGCGGTGGTCGTCTTACCGACGCCGCCCTTCTGATTGGCGATCGTGAACACTCGTTGGCGGGGCGGCCTCGGAAGCTGTTGGCCCTTCGCGCCGTGCAGAACACGGACCGCGCGTTCGGCTTCGGCGCCAATGGGGGTGTCGGCGACTGCCGGGTTCTTCCACGCTTCGTCGGCGGGCGGCTGCCATGTTTCACGTGAAACATTGGGGGGCGGGGTTGGCGACGTGGCTCCGGGAGCGTTCCCCTCGCCGGTCGGCGGTGGCGTCACTTGCTCCTCCTCGTCGGCCCGTTGGGCCGTGATGATCGTCGATCCTGGGTGCGGGCCGGCTTCCGGTGCGCTGACCCGGACGGCCGGCGCACTCCCCCCGGCTGGCTCCCCCGGACCGCTACGACCACGGTTACGGGCGGAGTCAAATAGTTCACGCCACATTCCATCACCTTCACGTCGACAGCACCCAGCGAGCTCATCACCCGGCGGTGTTCCTCAATCTCCGCGCCTGCTCGCTCGCCCTTCATGGCGAGCATCCGGCCGCCCGGTCGGAGCAATGGCAGACACCACCGCGTCAACTTATCGAGTGATGCGACGGCGCGGGACGTAACCACGTCGATCTCCCCCGCCGCGTCGCGTACTGAGCGCTCTTCGGCGCGACCCCGAATGACCGTGATCGGGAGGTCGAGGAGCTCGACGGCTTCGGCGAGGAAGTCGGCCCGACGGAGAAGGGGCTCAATGAGTGTGATGCTCACGTCCGTGCGCGCGATGGCCAGCGGGATGCCGGGCAGCCCGGCGCCGCTACCGACGTCGGCGACACGATCCCCTGCCGCGAGAAGCTCACCGACCGCACCGCTGTTCAGAATGTGGCGGTCCCACAGCCTCGCCACCTCTCCAGGGCCGATGAGGCCGCGCTCGATGCCAGCGCCGGAAAGCAGCGCGGCATACCGTGCAGCAGTCTCCAGTCGGTCACCGAAGACGCCGGCGGCGGCGGCAGGCGCTGGGGGCGCTTCACCATGTTTCACGTGAAACATCCTCCGAATCCGAGGCCACGATGGGCTGGAACTACATCGATGTAACTCGGGGCGTCAGACCGGCAGGACGACAACGCGCCGCGACGGCTCAGCGCCCTCGCTCTCACTACGCACACCGTCGATCGCCGACACCGCATCGTGAACGATCTTCCGCTCGAAGGGCGTCATCGGCTCGAGCTCTTCACGCTCACCGCTGGCCAGCACGCGACGAGCGATCTTGTCGCCCAGAGCCGCCAGTTCGTCACGGCGGCCGCGTCGCCAGTGAGCGACGTCCAGCATCAGGCGGCTGCGCTCCCCCGTCTTCTGGTGCACAGCGAGCCGGGTCAGCTCCTGGAGCGCGTCGAGCACCTCACCCTTGCGACCGACGAGCTTCGCGAGGTCGCTTCCTCCGTCGATGCTCACCACCGCGCGGTCACCTTCGACATCCAGGTCGATGTCCCCGTCGAAGTCCAAGAGGTCGAGGAGTTCCTCGAGGTAGTCGCCAGCGATCTCACCTTCGGCGACCAAGCGATCTTCAAGGTCCACCGACTTGGGCGCTTCGCCCTCGATCTCGGTCCGTTCGGTCGTATCGGCGTCAGTCATTTTCGTCCTTACTTCCTTGCCTTCTCATCCATCAGCGGCCACCCAGGGCCGACCTGAATCGGGGACTTGTCAGGGCCTTCGCTTCTTGGGGCGATTATTGGTGCGGCGGGGCCCACGGTTCGCTCCGCCGCCGGTTTTGGATGCAGTGGGCTTTCCGTTCGAGCTTGGTGTGGAAGTCGAACCGAGGGCGGGTTTCGACGCGGGTTCGGTACTGGCGTCGTCCACGGTTTCCTGTCCGCCGTGTTCCGTGAGCTCGGCGGGCGGCGTGGACTTCTCCCCACCTCCGGCGCCGTTCGTCGGTGGCCGCTTGCGCTTCACCTTGGGCTTGGAACCGGGGACCGGAGCGTTGGACGCCCGGCGCGCGAGCTCCTCCTCCTTCTTGAGCTCCTCTTCCTTCTCTATGCGGCCGAACACGTAGTGCTGCTGGCCGTAGGTCCAGATGTTGTTGGCCACCCAGTACAAGATGACCGCAAGGGGAAGGAAGGGCCCGCCGACGACGACGCCCAGCGGGAAGACGTACAGCGCAAGCTTGTTCATCATCGCGGTCTGAGGATTGGCGGCGGCCGCGACGCTCTGGCGGGCCACCGACGCGCGGCTGTTGAAGTAGGTCGCGATGCCGGCCAGGATCATCAGCGGCACACCGACGGCGATGACCGCGATCCGGTTGAACTCCTCGAATGCGCCCAGACCGACGGTCTGGATCATCGACGCGCCCAGTGGTGCGCCGAACAGATGGGCATCCAGGAAGTGCCCGACGTCGGTGGCGCTGAAAACGTAGTTCCCGAGCGATCGATTCTCCTCGACCGTCAGCCCGAGGCGCCCGAACCCGGTCTGTGTCCGGTTGAAGGAGTTCAGCACGTGATAGAGACCGATGAACACCGGAATCTGCGCGAGCATGGGCAGGCAGCCGAGGATCGGGTTGAACCCGTGTTCCTTCTGCAGCTTCTGCATCTCGAGCGCCATGCGCTGACGGTCCTTACCGTACTTCTTCTGCAGTGCCTTGATCTGTGGCTGCAGTTCCTGCATCTGCCGGGTCGTCCGGATCTGACGGACGAACGGCTTGTACAGAATTGCTCGCAGGGTGAAGACGAGGAACATCACCGTCAGGCCCCACGCGAAGAAGTTGTCCGGGCCCAGGATGAAGGCGAATACCTTGTACCAAACCCACATGATCGCCGAGACCGGGTAGTAGATGACGTCGAGACTGAACCAGTTAAACAAACGAATCGCTCCTCAGCGTCGCGGCATCCACAGCCACGTCACGTCGCTCCGGAATTGGGTCCCATCCACCTTGGTGCCACGGGCCACACTTGGCCAGGCGTACCAAGGACAACCAACTCCCCCGCACGAATCCGAACTCCCGGAGCGCGTCGACGGCGTACTGGCTGCACGTCGGCGTGAACCGGCAAGATGGTGGTCGTAGCGGAGAGATCATCGTGCGGTAGAGCTCGATGACGTAGATGACGCTGCGCGCGAGAACGCCGGCGATACCACCGCGGCTCATCGTCGGACTTCAGAATTCGCATTGATTCGCCGAAGCGCGGTGCGCACTTCCTGTTCGAGCCGGGCCGATATCGTGTGACGGCTGCTGGGCAGAGCCCGGATCACTACTTTGTCGCCTGGCCCCAGATCTTCGATCACCTCACGCGCCACGTGACGCAGCATCCGCGAGACACGATGCCGCTGCACCGCCGTGCCGACCGATTTGGACACCACGAGGCCGATCTTCGGGACGCCAGACCCGCCGTCGGATGCCTTCAACGCGTGCACGACCAGGTCGGGTTGCGCTGCCCGCACACCACGACTGACGGCGAGGCCGAAGTCCGTTGACCGCGTCATCCGGTACTGAGCCGGAAGCACCGCGCTAAATCCTGCGTCGAATCACGCAGTGAGAGAGCGGCGGCCCTTGCTACGCCGGCCCGACACGATGGCGCGGCCAGCGCGCGTGCGCATCCGCAGCCGGAAACCGTGCACCTTGGCACGGCGCCGGTTGTTGGGCTGAAAGGTCCGCTTGCCCTTGGCCACGGCTGTTTCTCCTCAATGAAGGTTGCGCCCACCCCCATCGCGCACATGAAACTCATGTCCGTCTGGAAGCAGCCGCGGTACGTACGCTTCGTTCGTCTCGCTTGCTAGCCCCGGCGCGTGAACCCGATGATCCGAGTCGCAGCCGTGCCGCCACGTTCGGGCGACTATTTGAGGGTACTGACGAGATTTCCCTAGGTCAAACCTGCTTCTCCCGGTGACGAATCCACCTCATTCTTCACACCAGTCACCATTCAACACGGGAGCCCGCGGCAGCCCCGCTCAATGTTGCAGAACTGTTGGCACCCGGCAATAAAACTGTTAGCTTCTGCCAAGGCCATCTCAGAAGAGACGGCGCTGGACGAAGAAGTGAGGACGGCCGCGCGACCGCCAGCCCACGGTGCATCGAGCAGTGTGACGAGCTCCGGGACCGCTGCCTCCACACGTGTACGCAACGACACAACGACCGGTGTCGGTTATCCACAGTCTGTGGATAACCATGTGGACATCCGGTCATTGCCATTCGGCCAACCCTGCCTGGCCCAGAGGGGGAACGTCTCCGTTGACCGCAGACCCCGACCCGCCGTTCGTCGCAATCTGGAACGACGTCGTTGCGGAACTCAACGGTGACATGGCGCCCGACGCAGCGCCCGGCTTCGCGGCACCAATTCTCACCCCCCAGCAACGAGCATGGCTGAAGCTGGTCAAGCCCCTCGTCATCGCCGAGGGGTTTGCCCTCCTGTCTGTTCCCACCCCGTTCGTCCAGAACGAGATCGAACGACACCTTCGCGAGCCGATCATCTCCAGTCTCAGCCGGCGGCTCGGCCAGCGCGTCGAGCTGGGCGTCCGCATTGCGACTCCCGACCCCGACTCCGCTCGCGACGACGAACTTCGAGCCGAGTCACTGCCGGACCCCGACGAAGTCGATGACGACAAGGAAGCACTCGCGAGTGCCGAGGAGAGTTGGCCGACCTACTTCACGAACCGGGCGCAGAACTCCGCCACCAGTGACGTCAGCCTGAACCGCCGGTACACGTTCGACACGTTCGTCATCGGCGCCTCCAACCGATTCGCCCATGCCGCCACCCTGGCCATCGCCGAGGCACCGGCGCGCGCGTACAACCCTCTCTTCATCTGGGGCGAATCCGGTCTCGGCAAGACTCACCTTCTCCACGCGGCCGGGAACTACGCGCAGCGACTCTTTCCTGGCATGCGGGTCAAGTACGTTTCGACCGAAGAATTCACCAACGACTTCATCAACTCGCTGCGCGACGACCGCAAGGCTTCTTTCAAGCGCAGCTACCGGGACATCGACGTACTCTTGGTCGACGACATCCAGTTCATAGAAGGCAAGGAAGGCATCCAGGAGGAGTTCTTCCACACCTTCAACACGCTGCACAATGCGAACAAGCAGATCGTCATCTCCTCCGACCGGCCCCCGAAGCAGCTCGCCACCCTGGAGGACCGGCTGCGAACCAGATTCGAATGGGGTCTGATCACCGACGTTCAGCCACCGGAACTCGAGACCCGCATCGCGATCCTGCGCAAGAAGGCGCAGATGGACCGGCTGGACGTCCCCGACGACGTCCTGGAACTCATCGCCAGCAGCATCGAGCGCAACATCCGCGAGCTCGAAGGCGCTCTCATCCGCGTAACGGCGTTTGCTTCGCTCAACAAGGCTGCGATCGACAAGTCGCTCGCCGAAATCGTTTTGCGCGACCTCATTTCAGACGCCAGCACGATGCAGATCAGCATCGCGACGATCATGGCCGCCACGGCCGAGTACTTCGAGACCACGATCGACGATCTCCGCGGCCCCGGCAAGACCCGGGCGCTGGCTCAGTCCCGCCAGATCGCGATGTACCTGTGCCGTGAGCTCACGGACCTCTCTCTTCCCAAGATCGGCCATTCGTTCGGCCGCGATCACACCACCGTGATGTACGCCGAGCGGAAGATCCGTGGCGAGATGGCGCAGCGGCGCGAAGTCTTCGATCACGTCAAGGAACTCACCACGCGGATCCGTCAGCGCTCCAAGCGCTGACCGTCTCTCACCGCACCACTGCCTTCCAGCCCACGCCGGCGTCTTAGTGCTCACATTCTTCGAGAATCTTCTGACCCTGCCGCATCACCAGTCACACCAAGACCTCGTGGACTACTCGTGCACAGTTCGTGGACGAACCGATCGCCGCCACCGCGCCCGTGCACACGACAGCCGGCCGTCCCCAGCTCGCCGAAGTACACGCATCGGTTGTGCACGAGTAACCCACGAGTTCGCACCGCACCCGACCAGCGAAAGTGCCCTGCGATCCACAGCTTCCACAGCACCTAATACTGTTACTCATCTATTCATCAAGGATCTCTACTAAAAGAAGCACCTGGGGAACGTGCCCTGTTGGGCGTCCCAACTGCCGGCCTCACGGGACGTTTGTCACTCCGATCGATTAGCTTTCAAGTTGACGCCGAAGGCTCTACGGTGGGTCTTCGACAACCGGAACGGTCGTCGAACCGCAGCGTGGTGACACGTCCGTGAGGCACCCGTAGATCCGCTGCTAGTGCTGATAGCTGGGGTTTCACCGAAGGGGACGCTTGTGGACGTAGCGACGACGACGCTTGGTACCGACCTGAAGTTTCGCCTGGTGCGCGAAGACTTCGCCGACGCCGTGGCGTGGGTCGCCCGTATTCTGCCGACCCGGCCCACCGTGCCGGTCCTCTCCGGCGTGCTCCTGACCGGCTCAGACGAGGGTTTGACGATCTCCGGTTACGACTACGAGGTTTCTGCCGAGGTCCGAGTAGCAGCTGAAATTGCCTCGCCGGGAAGCGTTCTGGTATCCGGTCGCCTGTTGTCCGACATCACCAAGTCGCTGCCCGCCAAGCCCGTGGACGTCAGCGTCGAGGGCACCCGGGTGTTGCTGAGCTGTGGCAGCGCCCGGTTCTCGCTACCGACGATGGCCGTCGAGGATTACCCGACGCTGCCGTTGCTGCCCGATGAAACCGGCGTCGTGGCCTCCGACCTGTTCGCGCAAGCCATCGGCCAGGTGGCCGTCGCCGCTGGACGCGACGACACGTTGCCGATGCTGACCGGGATTCGCGTCGAGATTTCCGGTGAGAAGGTGGTCTTGGCGGCTACCGACAGGTTCCGTCTCGCCGTGCGTGAACTGACCTGGTCCACGGACTCCGCAGACGTCGAAGCCGCCGTCCTCGTTCCGGCGAAGACGCTTGCCGAGGCGGCGAGGGCAGGTAGCGATGGAGCCGACGTGCACTTGTCTCTCGGCGCCGGAGCATCCGTCGGCAAGGATGGGCTGTTGGGTATTCGCAGCAACGGCAAGCGCACGACGAGCCGGTTGCTGGATGCCGAGTTCCCCAAGTTTCGTCAACTCCTGCCGGCCGAGCACACCGCGGTGGCCACCGTCGGCGTCGCCGAGCTGACCGAGGCCATCAAGCGCGTGGCCCTGGTCGCGGACCGAGGTGCGCAGGTGCGAATGGAGTTCTCCGAGGATTCGCTGCGTCTCTCGGCGGGCGGTGAGGACGCCGTCGGGCGGGCCGAGGAAGACCTGCCGGTGGAGTTCTCGGGTGACCCCCTCACCATTGCCTTCAACCCCACGTATCTGACCGACGGTCTTGGTTCCTTGCACTCGTCGAAGGTGACGTTCGGTTTCACGACATCCAGCCGTCCCGCAGTGTTGCGGCCAGCGGGTGAAGATGATGATGCGTATGTCGGTGCCAGCGGTCCCTTTCCGGCCGCCGAGACCGATTACGTCTACCTGTTGATGCCGGTGCGGCTCCCGGGCTGACCGGCCTTATCGCCATGAAAGAGGCGCACATGCAACTCGGGCTGGTCGGTCTCGGCAAAATGGGCTTCAACATGCGTGAACGCCTTCGCAAGGGTGGACACGAAGTCATCGGATACGACCCTCGACCCGAGGTGACGGATGTCCGCGACCTCGCTGGTCTGGCGGCGGCTCTCACAGCGCCCCGGGTGGTCTGGGTGATGGTCCCCTCTGGAGTGGTCACCGACAGCACCGTCGTCGGTCTGTCGAAAGTCCTCAGTTCGGGTGACCTGCTCATCGACGGTGGCAACTCCCGCTACACCGAGGACGCGCCCCACGCAGCGCTGTTGGGGGAGAAGGGAATCGGTTTCATCGACGCTGGCGTCTCCGGTGGCATCTGGGGTCTCACCGAGGGTTACGGCCTCATGGTCGGTGGCAGTGACTCCGACGTGGCCAAGGTGATGCCGATCTTCGACACCCTCCGCCCGCCGGGACCCCAGGAGGACGGGTTCGTTCATGCCGGACCGGTCGGCGCGGGTCACTTCGCCAAGATGGTGCACAACGGTGTCGAGTACGCCATGATGACCGCCTACGGCGAGGGCTACGAGATGTTGGCCGCCGAGGACCTCATCAAGAGCCCGCAGGCGGTGTACCAAGCGTGGAGCAACGGCACCGTCGTTCGGTCGTGGCTGCAGCAGCTCCTGGCCAAGGCGCTCAGGGAGGATCCCGAGCTCGCCGAGATCCGGGGCTACACCGATGATTCGGGTGAAGGACGTTGGACGGTGGAGGAAGCCATTCGCCTACGGGTTCCCGTGCCGGCCATCGCAGCCTCGCTGTTTGCCAGATTCCTTTCTCGACAAGAAGACTCGCCGACTATGAAGGCGGTGGCCGCACTCCGCAACCAGTTCGGTGGCCATGCGGTTCAAAGGATCAGTGAATCCGGATAGGTGTACATACGGCAACTGGGCCTGACAGACTTCCGTTCCTGGTCGCGACTCGAGCTGGAGCTGGAGCCAGGGCGCACGGTGTTCGTCGGGCCCAACGGATTCGGTAAGACGAATATCGTTGAGGCGCTGTGGTATTCGTCCACCCTCGGTTCTCATCGGGTGGGGACGGATGCTCCGCTGATTCGTACCGGGGCTGAACGGGCGATCGTATCGACGATCGTCGTCAACGAAGGACGCGAGCTGGCGGTGGACCTGGAGATCACCGCGGGCCGCGCCAACAAGGCGAGGTTGAACCGGTCCCCCGTGCGCAGTGCGCGCGAGATCCTCGGCGCGTTGCGCACGGTGCTGTTCGCGCCGGAGGATCTCGCGCTGGTCAGGGGTGAGCCGGGCGAGCGTCGCCGCTATCTCGACGAGCTCGCCACCACTCGACGTCCAGTGGTGGCTGGTCTACGCGCGGACTACGACAAGGTGCTTAGGCAGCGCTCGGCCCTACTGAAAACCGCTGCGGGATCACGCTTTCGCGGTGACTCAGGAGCGCTGGACACACTGGACGTGTGGGATGGTCACCTGGCGAGCCACGGTGCCAAACTCATCGCCGCCCGGGTCGACCTGCTCAACCTGCTGGCCCCGGAGATCCAGAAGGCGTACCAGCTGTTGGCGCCCGCGTCCCGTCCGGCGTCGGTTAGGTACCGCAGTTCGGTGGAGGCCGTCGAAGTGGAAACGGCCAGTGCGGCGGCCAACACCGAGATCTTCGAAGCCGGACTCCTCGATGAGCTCGCGCGCAAGCGGTCGGCCGAACTGGAGCGCGGGGTGTGTCTCGTCGGGCCGCATCGCGACGACGTCGAACTCCGGCTCGGTGATCAGCCCGCCAAGGGTTTCGCAAGCCACGGTGAGTCGTGGTCCATGGCCTTGTCACTGAGACTTGCTGCCTACGAACTGCTTCGGTCCGAGGGGACCGACCCCGTGCTGCTTCTCGACGACGTCTTCGCCGAACTCGACAACGCGCGGCGGCGTGCGCTGGTCGAGGTGGCGGCATCCGCCGAGCAGGTTCTGGTGACGGCGGCGGTCGCGGAGGACATCCCCCAGGACTGGGATGCGCGCAGAATGGTGATCGGCATGCGCGATGACGACTCGGGTCGACTGTCGGAGGTGATCGAGTGACGGATTCGACTGATGACGACACACCAGTGGAGCCGCCGGCCGCGCTGGCCCACCTGAGGGGCATGGACCTGGTCCGGCGCACCCTGGAGGAGGCGCGGGGTGCCGCGCGAAGTCAGGGCAAGGACGTGGGGCGCGGCCGAACGTCGTCCACGAAGGACGTCCCGGCACGGGGTGCGCGCAGACGGTGGTCCGGGCCCGGACCCGACTCACGTGATCCGCAGACGCTGGGAAAGGCGACCTCCGAACTCGCCAAGAGCCGCGGGTGGTCACCGCGTGTGGCAGAAGGATCGGTCTTCGGACAGTGGGCGACGGTCGTCGGCGACCAGATCGCCGAACACGCGAACCCGGCCGCGTTGCGCGACGGGGTATTGACCGTGGAGGCCGAGTCGACGGCGTGGGCGACGCAGTTGCGGCTCGTTCAGGCTCAACTGTTGGCCAAGATCGCGGCCGCCGTCGGCGACGGTGTGGTCACCAGCCTGAAGATCATCGGTCCGGCCGCTCCGACGTGGCGCAAGGGTAGATACAACGTGCCGGGCAGAGGTCCGCGGGACACCTACGGATGACGGTCGCGGCGTTGGTTCTGAGAGCGCCGACAACGGTTGGTGGCGGCTGATCGGTCCTCGGGACGCATCGGTGAGCGAGAAATTCCGCGCACGGGTCATTTAGGTGCGTAGAAACGCCGCCTCAGAGTCAGTCCTGACAGCGGGTGACGGTAGGCTGATCAGAGACTCGCGGGGCGCTCTATCGCCCTAGCTGGCTTCCCAGCCTCAAGAACAAGGAGACGCGTTCAACGTGCCTGCCCAGAAGAAGAGTGCTCCCAAGGAGTACGGCGCCGAATCCATCACCATTCTCGAGGGTCTCGAGGCAGTCCGCAAACGTCCGGGCATGTACATCGGATCCACCGGTGAGCGGGGCCTGCACCACCTCGTCTGGGAGGTCGTGGACAACGCTATAGACGAAGCCATGGCCGGTTACGCCACCAGGGTCGACGTCAAGATTCTTGGCGACGGCAGCGTCCAGGTCACCGACGACGGCCGCGGCATCCCCGTCGCCATGCACTCCACGGGTGTTCCGACGATCGACGTCGTGATGACGCAGCTGCACGCCGGCGGCAAGTTCGGTGGCGAGAACAGCGGCTACAACGTCAGCGGTGGTCTGCACGGCGTGGGAGTGTCCGTGGTCAACGCTTTGTCGACCAGGCTCGAGGCCACAGTTCTCCGTGACGGCCACGAGTGGTTCCAGTACTACGACCGATCGATCCCCGGCACCTTGAAGCAGGGTGGGACGTCCAAGAAGACGGGCACCACGATCCGGTTCTGGGCTGATACCGACATCTTCGAGACCACTGTCTACGACTTCGAGACCGTGGCACGGCGCCTCCAGGAGATGGCCTTCTTGAACAAGGGGCTGACCATCGACCTGATCGACGAGCGGGTCACCGCCGAGGACGTCGTCGACGAGGTGGTCAGCGATACTGCGGAAGCACCGAAGTCGGCCGACGAGAAGGAGGCGGAGGCCAAGGCCCCGCACAAGGTCAAGCACCGCACGTTCCACTATCCGGGCGGCCTGGTCGACTACGTCAAGCACATCAACCGCACCAAGACGCCGATCCAGCAGAGCATCATCGACTTCGACGGCAAGGGTCCGGGCCACGAGGTCGAGATCGCGATGCAATGGAACGCGGGCTACTCGGAGTCGGTGCACACCTTTGCGAACACCATCAACACCCACGAGGGCGGCACGCACGAAGAGGGTTTTCGCAGCGCCTTGACGACGGTGGTCAACAAGTACGCCAAGGACAAGAAGATTCTCAAGGAGAAGGACCCCAACCTCACCGGTGACGACATCCGCGAAGGCCTCGCGGCGGTGATCTCGGTGAAGGTCAGCGACCCCCAGTTCGAGGGACAGACCAAGACCAAGCTCGGCAACACCGAGGTGAAGTCGTTCGTTCAGAAGATCTGCAACGAGCAGCTCAGTCACTGGTTCGAAGCGAATCCCGCCGAGGCGAAGACCGTTGTGAACAAGGCGGTTTCATCGGCGCAGGCACGGATGGCGGCCCGCAAGGCGCGAGAGTTGGTACGCCGCAAGAGCGCGACGGACATCGGCGGCCTTCCCGGCAAGCTGGCCGACTGCCGCTCGACGGACCCTCGGCTGTCGGAAGTCTATGTGGTGGAGGGCGACTCGGCCGGTGGTTCGGCCAAGAGCGGCCGCGACTCCATGTTCCAGGCGATCCTCCCCCTGCGTGGCAAGATCATCAACGTCGAGAAGGCCCGCATCGACCGCGTGCTGAAGAACACCGAAGTCCAGGCGATCATCACGGCCCTCGGCACGGGCATCCACGACGAGTTCGACATCACCAAGCTGCGCTACCACAAGATCGTGCTGATGGCCGACGCCGACGTCGACGGCCAGCACATCTCGACGCTGCTGCTGACGCTGTTGTTCCGATTCATGAAGCCGCTCATCGAGAATGGGCACGTCTTCCTGGCGCAGCCTCCGCTGTACAAGTTGAAGTGGCAGCGCAGCGAACCCGAGTTCGCGTACTCCGACCGCGAGCGCGACGGACTGTTGGAGGCCGGTCGGGCCGCCGGCCGAAGAATCAACACCGAGGACGGCATTCAGCGCTACAAGGGCCTCGGTGAGATGGACGCCAAGGAACTGTGGGAGACCACCATGGATCCCAGCGCCCGGGTTCTTCGTCGGATCACCCTGGACGACGCCGCCGCGGCCGACGAACTGTTCTCCATCCTGATGGGTGAGGACGTCGAAGCCCGTCGCAGCTTCATCACTCGCAACGCGAGAGACGTCCGCTTCCTTGACGTTTGATCCTTCGAACCAATCCCGAGTTGCTCATAGACGAGCGAGGAGCACATGACAGACACCACCCTTCCTCCCGGCGACGACGGCGCCATCACCGACCGCATCGAACCGGTCGACATCCAGCAGGAGATGCAGCGCAGCTACATCGACTACGCGATGAGCGTCATCGTCGGGCGTGCGCTTCCCGAGGTGCGTGACGGCCTCAAGCCCGTGCACCGTCGCGTGCTCTACGCGATGTACGACTCCGGGTTCCGACCCGACCGCGGTCACGCGAAATCGGCTCGCTCCGTTGCCGAGACGATGGGTAACTACCACCCCCACGGCGACTCGTCGATCTACGACACGCTGGTCCGGATGGCGCAGCCGTGGTCGCTGCGCTACCCCCTAGTCGACGGGCAGGGCAACTTCGGTTCGCCGGGCAACGACCCACCGGCGGCGATGAGGTATTGCGTCACCGGTGATGCGTTGGTGAGCCTGCCCGAAGGTCAGTCGATCCGGATCGGTGATGTCGTACCTGGCGCGAAGCCCAACAGTGACAACGTCATTGATCTGAAAGTGCTTGACCGACACGGAAACCCGGTCGTCGCAAACCGGCTCTTCCACTCAGGCCAACATCGGACCCATACGGTCACGATTGCGGGCGGCGAGACGGTCACGGGTACGGCGAACCATCCGCTGCTGTGTCTCGTGGACGTCGCAGGCGTCCCGACACTGCTGTGGAAGCTGATTGAAGAGCTGCGCCAGGGCGACGTCGTGACTGTGCGCGCCGAGTGTGTGGATTCCCGACGTAGTTCAGCCAAGAACTCGACGACAAGCCCCACAGTCGACGTCCCCGGACTGGCAAGCTTCCTCGAGCGTCACGGCGATGATCCCGACGCCCAGACAATCGCGAGCGAGCTGACGGACGGCCGGTTCTACTACGCCCGCGTCGCGAACGTCACGGATGCCGGCGTGCAACCGGTCTACAGCTTGCGCGTCGATACCGACGACCACAGCTTCATCACCAATGGTTTCGTAAGTCACAACACCGAGGCACGTCTCACGCCGCTGGCGATGGAGATGCTGCGTGAAATCGACGAGGAGACAGTCGATTTCATCCCGAACTATGACGGCCGGGTGCAAGAACCCACCGTCCTGCCCAGCCGCTTCCCCAACCTGTTGGCCAACGGTTCGGGCGGCATCGCCGTCGGCATGGCCACCAACATGCCGCCGCACAACCTCCGCGAACTGTCGGAAGCGGTGTTCTGGTGCCTGGACAACTTCGAGGCCGACGAAGAGGCTACGTTGGCCGCGGTCACGGAGCGGGTCAAGGGGCCCGACTTCCCGACCTACGGGCTGATCGTCGGATCCCAGGGCATCCACGACGCGTACACCACCGGCCGCGGTTCGATCCGCATGCGGGGCGTCGTCGAGGTCGAGGAGGACTCCAAGGGGCGGACTCTTCTGGTCATCACCGAACTCCCCTATCAGGTCAACCACGACAACTTCATCACCTCGATAGCCGACCAGGTTCGCGACGGCAAGCTCGCGGGGATCTCCAACATCGAGGACCAAAGCAGCGACCGCGTGGGGCTGCGAATCGTCGTCGAGGTCAAGCGTGACGCAGTGGCGAAGGTCGTGCTGAACAATCTCTACAAGCACACCCAGCTGCAGACCAGCTTCGGCGCGAACATGCTGTCGATCGTCGACGGTGTCCCGCGCACGTTGCGGATCGACCAGCTGATCCGCTTGTACGTCGTGCATCAGTTGGACGTCATCGTCCGGCGGACCACCTACCGGTTGCGCAAGGCCAACGAGCGCGCCCACATCCTGCGCGGCCTGGTCAAGGCGCTCGACGCACTCGACGAGGTCATCGCCCTGATCCGCGCCTCGCAGACCGTCGACGTCGCGCGTTCGGGCCTGATCGACCTGCTCGACATCGACGACATCCAGGCCCAGGCGATCCTCGACATGCAGTTGCGGCGCCTGGCCGCCCTGGAACGTCAGCGCATCGTCGACGATCTGGCCAAGATCGAGGCGGAGATCGCCGACCTCGAGGACATCCTGGCCAAACCGGAGCGCCAGCGTGCGATCGTCCACGACGAGCTCGCGGAGCTCGTCGAGAAGTACGGCGACGACCGGCGCACCCGAATCATCCCGGCCGACGGCGACGTCGCCGACGAGGACCTCATCGCCCGCGAAGAGGTGGTCGTCACGATCACCGAGACCGGCTACGCCAAGCGGACCAAGTCCGACCTCTACCGCAGTCAGAGGCGCGGCGGCAAGGGGGTCCAGGGCGCAGGCCTCAAGCAGGACGACATAGTTCGGCACTTCTTCGTCGGTTCCACCCACGACTGGATCCTGTTCTTCACCACCCAGGGCCGGGTCTACCGGGCGAAGGCCTACGAACTGCCGGAGGCGTCGAGGACGGCCCGCGGTCAACACGTCGCGAACCTGCTGGCCTTCCAGCCCGAGGAACGCATCGCCCAGGTGATTCAGATCAAGAGCTACGAGGACGCTCCGTACCTGGTGCTCGCCACCCGTAACGGCCTGGTAAAGAAGTCCAAGTTGACGGACTTCGACTCCAACCGCTCGGGCGGCATCGTCGCGGTCAACCTTCGTGACGGAGACGAACTGGTCGGCGCCGTGCTGTGCTCGGCCGACGAGGACCTTCTGCTCGTGTCGGCAAAGGGCCAGTCGATTCGCTTTTCGGCGACCGACGAGGCCCTACGTCCGATGGGCCGCGCAACGTCCGGCGTGCAGGGCATGCGATTCAACGAAGAGGACCGACTGCTGTCGCTCAACGTGGTGCGGGAAGGCACATACCTGCTGGTAGCGACGTCGGGTGGATACTCGAAGCGCACCGCCATCGAGGAGTACACCCCGCAGGGGCGTGGCGGCAAGGGCATCCTGACGATCCAGTACGACCGCCGACGTGGCACTCTGGTCGGAGCCTTGATCGTCGACGAGGACACTGAGCTGTACGCCATCACCTCGGGTGGGGGTGTCATCCGGACCGTGGCACGTCAAGTGCGCAAGGCCGGGCGGCAAACCAAGGGCGTGCGCTTGATGAACCTCGGTGATGGCGACACACTGATTGCCGTCGCCCGCAACGCCGACGAGGATGCCGACGACGACGCAGAGACTGACCCGAGCTAAGGAGCCGTAGGTGGGTTCACCGAACGAACCTGGACCACCGCGAACCGGCGATGGGACAGGCACCGCCAATGGCTCGAACGGTGCCCACGACAGTGGCCCCGTGAGCGGAGGCCCGCCGTCCGGCGACGAGCCTCCGTGGCAGCGGGGTACGGCGGCGCGGCCCAGGCCGCAGGACGGGCCACGCGCAGGCGCTGCGGCCGGTCACTCCCCCGGCACCGACGCCCGGCTCAACCGCTTCATCGCGGGTGGACCCCTGTCGGGTCCCGCGTCGGCCCCTGCGCGTGAAACCGCCCCCGTACGCGAACCGGCCCCTGCGCGTGAAACCGCGCCCGCCAGGGAACCGGACGCGGCCCCGGCCAATCGCACGGAGCGCGTGGAGGGCGGACGTTCCGAGACCTATGCCAGTGAGCTACCCGATCTGTCGGGACCCGCACCGCGCGGACCCCGCAAGCCGGGGGGCGAGCGGACCGCCGTGGAACCGTCGGCCCGCCCGTCGGCGCCCGCCACCCGTGCCCAGGCCGCGAGTCGGTCGCAGGGACCGGTACGCGCGAGCATGCAGATCCGGCGCTTCGATCCGTGGAGCGTGTTGAAGGTGTCGCTGGTGCTCAGCGTGGCGCTGTTCTTCGTGTGGATGATCGCCGTTGCCTTCCTCTATCTGGTGCTGGGCGGCATGGGCGTGTGGAGCAAGTTGAACAGCAACGTCGGCGACCTGCTCACCAGCGCCAGCGGTAGCGGCGGTGAACTCGTCTCGAGCGGCACGATCTTCGGCGGCGCCGCGTTGATCGGCTTGGTCAACATCGTGCTGCTGACGGCCATGGCGACGTGCGGGGCATTCATCTACAACTTGACCACCGACCTCGTCGGCGGCATCGAGGTGACCCTCTCGGACCGCGACTGATCGGCGCGGTTTGGGACGAAAGCAGTCGTTACGGTAATCTCGTCCCTCGGCCGTATGTGATTACGGGCCTGTAGCTCAGGTGGTTAGAGCGCTTCGCTGATAACGAAGAGGTCGGAGGTTCGAGTCCTCCCAGGCCCACGGTTTGCCTTGACGAGAAGGGTGCACTGTGAGGGTTTTCGTGGTGCTCGCCGTTCTCGTCGCGGGGGCGCTGATCGTCAGGTCGCGCAACCGCGTCGAGGTTTGGCACGTGGCCGCCGATCAGCCGAGCTGATCACCGAGCGGGGCCTTAGCTCAGTTGGTAGAGCGCTGCCTTTGCAAGGCAGATGTCAGGGGTTCGAATCCCCTAGGCTCCACGATCAAAGAATTCGCGAACGCCCAATTCACGGCTTGGGGGCGACGTCCACGCTCGGCGGCAGCGGCGACGGCTCGGGTTGCGTCGACCGCCTGATGATCGAGAAGGACACGGCGCCGACGGCGAGCACGGCCACCCCCGCGCCGATCAGCACCAGCGGCTTGGGACGGCGCCTGGTCTTCCGCGCCTCCTGCAGCGCCTGCGGGATGTTGGTGACGACTTCCTGGGCGGCAGCGAGCTCGTTGGCGATGGCCTCCTGCGCGGCGGCCAGGTCCTTGGTCAGCTGGCTCTTGATGCGGCCGCGCCGGTAGCGATTGGCCACCCACGCCACCGATGCCCGCGTGGAGTCGAATCCGACGCCGAGCGCACCCCTGGTCACGTCGACGGGTCCCACCGTCGAGTACTTCAGACCGCGGGCAATGCGTTCCGCCGGGGTCAGTCGGGCGGTGCTCGTCGTGGAGCTCATGGCTCAGCCTCTCTGCGTGGGGACTTCCGGCGACCACCCTATTCGGTGCCTTTTAGGAGGGGGCCGGAACTCGCTCGTGAAACACGAAATGGCACACTGGTTTCCCGTGACGAGTCCCATACAGACAGCGACCGCGACCCTGCACACCAACCGTGGTGACATCAAGATCGCGCTCTTCGGAAACCACGCCCCCAAGACCGTCGCGAACTTCGTCGGATTGGCTCAGGGCACCAAGGACTACAGCACCGAGAACGCGTCGGGCGGCACCGAGGGTCCGTTCTACGACGGAGCGGTGTTCCACCGTGTCATCGCCGGGTTCATGCTCCAGGGCGGCGACCCGACCGGCACCGGTCGCGGCGGCCCCGGATACCAGTTCGCCGACGAGTTCCATCCCGAGCTCGTCTTCGACAAGCCGTACCTGCTGGCCATGGCCAACGCCGGACCCGGCAGCAATGGCTCGCAGTTCTTCATCACCGTCGGCAAGACGCCGCACCTGAACCGCAAGCACACCATCTTCGGCGAGGTCGTGGACCCGGAGTCGCAGAAGGTCGTCGACGCCATCGGGAGCACCCCGACGGGCCCCGGCGATCGTCCGACCGAGCCGGTCGTCATCGACTCGATCACCATTTCCTAGCTTCTCCACCTCGATGCGCCCCGCGGGCCAGTCTCGCGGGGCGTCTTCGTGGGGAACGCTAGGTGCCTGCGTAGCCCGCGTCGGTCAACGCATCGAGGACGTGGAGCGGATCGGTGCCGAGATCCCATCGGGTGAACACCAGCAGACGGTCGTCGGCGACGGTGTCGATCTCGAGCAGACGCACCTTCCGCCCGATGCGGCGGAATTCGGTGATGCGGATCTTCGCGACGTCCTGACGGCCGAGTACGTGCGTGCCGAACCAGCCGCGAACGACGAGTCCGTCGCCGGTGATTGCCAGTTTCGGCCGTGACCGCCACGACATGCTTGCAAACGCCAGTAAACCCAACGCGGCAATCCCTGCGAGGGCGCGGCCGGGGGCGTCTGTGACCACGGTCACAGCGGCGATTGCCATTGCGAGGCCGAAGACGCCGCACGCCGCGATTCCCCCGGTCGGGGGACCCCACTTAGTTTGCTGCACAGGGTTTGAACACCCTCTATGCGTGCGAGATCGAGTTATCCACAGGTGCTATCCCCAATGGGGATGAATCACAACCGTGTGATTGGGTATCGACGAGGTTGCCGACTTGCGAACGCGTGGGAACGAATTTGTATTCATCCCGGTCCTCAGATGGCTCATCGCCACCGCATCGTGAGCAACAGTCCGGTGATCATGAAGGCAAACGCAATCGCGTAGTTCCACTGCGCCAGGTTCGCCATCCAGGTGAGGAAGCCGGGAGCGTCCACGGGATTCGTCGCGGCGAGTTGGAACACCAACAACCACAGCAGGCCGAGCAGCATCAGGCCGACGAACAACACCACGAACCACATGCTCGACGGGCCGGCCTTGACCTTGACCGGGGTCCGGCTGACCGGGCTGATCGTGAAGTCGTTCTTCTTGCGAACCTTGGACTTGGGCATGGGTACCTTCGGACAGTCGGCGCCATACCGACGAAGCGGTGCGACGATGGAGCGGATGCAACATAGAGCCTAACGCAGCATGCGGCGGGGAGGAGAAAACCATGGCTCGTGCGGGCCGGTCCCCCTGGCGCCTCGGCGTGCCCATCGTCTGCTTGTGCGCCGGTCTGCTGCTGGCCACCACCCACACCGTCTCCGGCGGCAACGAGATCCGTCGTAGTGATGCTCCCCGACTGGTCGACCTGGTGCGTGAGGCACAGGCCTCGGTGGACCGGTTGTCCACGCAGCGCGAGACGCTCGTGGACCAGGTCGACAACCACCACGGCGGCACCCCGTCCGCCGCGGCCGCGCTGGCGGCGATCACCCACCGCGCCGACGTGCTCGCGGCCGACGCCGGGCTCGAGGCGATGCGCGGGCCCGGCCTCGTCGTCACGCTCGACGATGCTCAGCGCGATGCCGAGGGTCGGTTTCCCGGAGACGCGTCCGCCGACGATCTGGTGGTTCACCAGCAGGACATCGAGGCGGTCCTGAACGCGATGTGGAGCGCAGGGGCGGAAGCCATCCAGATGCAGGATCAGCGGATCATCGCCACCTCCGCACCCCTTTGCGTCGGCAACACGCTATTGCTCAACGGCCGCACCTACAGCCCGCCCTACGCGATCACCGCGATCGGCGACGTGCCCGCCATGCAGTCGGCGTTGGCGGCCTCCCCCATGGTCGGGTTGTACAAGCGCTACGTGTTGCGGTTCGGGCTCGGCTACGTCGAGGAGCCCAAGGCCGAGGTGGAGGTCGTCGCCCATCCCCCCGCGGTGCGAATGCGCTACGCCAAGCCCGCCGGTCCATTGGGCTACTGACCGCCGGACGCCTCGTGCGCACCCAGTAACCTGGCCTGATGCGTGTCCTCGTCGTCGACAACTACGACAGCTTCGTCTTCAACCTCGTCCAGTACCTCGGACAGCTGGGCGTGCACGCCGACGTATGGCGCAACGACGACTCCCGGCTGAGCACCGACGCCGACGTCGCGAAGGCCGCTGGGGAGTTCGGCGGCATTCTGCTGAGCCCGGGACCGGGTACGCCCGAGCGGGCCGGGGCGTCCATTCCGCTCGTCCGTGCCTGCGCCGAGGTGGCGACGCCGCTGCTGGGCGTCTGCCTCGGGCACCAGGCCATCGGCGTGGCGTTCGGCGGCACGGTCGACCGCGCACCGGAGCTTCTGCACGGCAAGACCAGCAGCGTGAACCACGCGAATGTCGGTGTGCTGCAAGGACTTCCGGATCCCTTTACCGCAACCCGGTATCACTCGCTGACGATCCTGCCCGACACGATGCCCTCCGAGCTCGAGGTCACCGCGCAGACGTCGGGCGGCGTGGTGATGGGCGTGCAGCACGTCGAGTTGCCGATCCACGGCGTGCAGTTCCACCCGGAGTCGATCCTGACCGAAGGTGGTCACCGAATGCTTGCCAACTGGCTCGCGGTCTGCGGCCGGCCCCTCGAGGAGGATCTGGTCGGCCGCCTCGAACGTGAGGTCTCCGATACGGTGCGCGCCGCTACTGCGCGAAGCTCAGCGTGATCGTGTCGGTGGGCTTCATGGGGGTGCCTGCCGGCGGGTCTTGAGTGACGACCCCGTTGGAGGGCACGCCGCTGTTCTGGGCGTTGGGAAGCTTCACGAAGTTGCTGCCGAACTGCCAACCCAGCGATTGAAGCAGCGGAAGGGCGTCGTCCCAGAACTTGGTTCTCAGTTCCGGCATCGTGAACTGATTTCCCTGCGACACCTGCACCTGGATCGGCGTGTCCACCGGGACGACGTCTCCTGCGGGGGGAACCGTGCCCTGCACCTGTCCCTGCGTGGACCTGAGACCGTCGACCCGGATCGGGATCGGGGAAGCGGTGAACTCGCTCGCCGCGATGATCGCGGTCGCCTCGTCGAGGGTGCGCCCCCTGACGTCGGGGATCTGCTTGGTGTTCGGGCCGGTGCCTACGACGATCGTGATGACGTTGGTGATGGCCGACGTGGAGTTGGCCATGGGGTTGGTCGCGAGCACGCGGTCCTTCTGCTCTGGTGTCGATGCCGACGCCGAAAGCTGAAACTTCTCGAAACCGGCGTTCTTGAGCTTGTCCACGCATTCGGCATAGGTGAGGTTCGTCGCGCAGTCCGGCACTTCAGCCTGCTGGGGACCGGTCGACACGTTGATGGTGACCTGGTCGTCCCGGGCTGCCGCGGTGTTGGCGGGCGGGTCGGTGCCGATGACCTGGCCGACTTGGACTTCGGGATCCGGCCGCTGGTTGCGGACGGTCTTGAAGCCAAGGTTCTGCAACACGACGACGGCCTCGTCGTACGCCTGACCGCGAAGGTTGGGTACCTGCACGTCGCGCGGATTGGGATTGCTGTTCACGAAGTTCAGCAGAACGGTCACGACGACGGTCAGCACGGCAAGTACCGCGACGGCGGCGAACCAGCGGCCGATGGCCGGATTGCGCTCCTTCGGCGGTACGTATGTCGCCTGATGTGCCGGAATCCGGTCGGTGAGCTGCGCCCGGGCGTTGGACGGCGCCGCCGACAGCAGCGACGTCCGCTCGGCGTCGGTGAACACCTTCGGGGCCTCCGGCGCCTCGCCGCTGTGCACCCGGATCAGGTCGGTGCGCATGTCGGCGGCCGTCTGGTACCGGTTGTCGGGATTCTTCGCCAGCGCCTTGAGCACCACGGCGTCGAGTTCGGGGGAGAGTGCCGGGTTGCGCCCCGACGGCGGCATCGGGTCCTCGCGCACGTGCTGATAGGCCACGGCGACGGCGGAGTCGCCGACGAACGGTGGCTCACCGGTGAGCACCTCGTAGAGGACGCAACCCAGCGAGTACACGTCGGACCGGGCGTCCACCGTTTCGCCGCGCGCCTGCTCCGGCGAGAGGTACTGCGCGGTGCCGATGACCGCGGAGGTCTGCGTCACGGGGTTGCCGGCGTCGGCGAGCGCCTTGGCGATGCCGAAGTCCATCACCTTCACCGCGCCGCCCTTGCTGATCATGATGTTGGCGGGCTTGACGTCGCGGTGGATGGTCCCGTGCTGATGGCTGAAGTTCAGCGCCTGGCAGGCGTCGGCGATGATCTCGATCGCCCGGCGCGGTTCGATCGGGCCGTCGTTGTGCACGATGTCGCGCAGCGTGACGCCGTCGACGTACTCCATCACGATGTACGGCAGCGGCCCGTTGGCGGTCTCCGCCTCCCCGGTGTCGTACACCGCGACGATCGCCGGGTGGTTCAGTGCGGCGGCGTTCTGCGCCTCCCGGCGGAAGCGAAGATAGAAGCTGGGGTCGCGCGCCAGATCCGCACGCAGCACCTTGACCGCGACGTCGCGGTGCAGCCGCACGTCACGTGCCATGTGGACCTCCGACATGCCGCCGAAGCCGAGGATCTCCCCGAGTTCGTAGCGGTCGGACAGGTGCTGGGGCGTGGTCATCGGAATGTCTGCTCTGCGGTTGGTAGCGGGAGTGTTCCGGCGTGACCACTGGGCGCGGGCATGGCGCCGGGCGTCCCGGGAGGTGCCGGCACCACCGTCGTGCTGGTTTCGGTGGACGGAGTCGTCTTCTGATCCCGACGGTCCTGCACGTTGAGGACCATCAGGATCGCAATGATGATGGCGAGCGCGCCGAGCACGCCGGCCGCCCAGAGCAGGGCCCGTTGACCGGGGGAGAAGGTCCGCTTCGGGGGCGGGGTGCGGTGACTGCCCGTCGGTGGGCGCGTGCGGACGCTCGCGGTCGACGGGCGGCCGTAGTCCGGAACGGCGCGGGTGGTCTGGGCCGTCGACGGGATGGCGGCAGGGGTGGCTCGGCCGATGGTCGGCGCGTGGTTGGGTCGCGGCGGTCGGCGGCCTGCGCGGACCGCCGCGACGGCGTCGGCGAACGCGCCGCCCGTCCGGTAGCGGTGGCCGGGCTCCTTGAGGAGGCTGATCTCGATGAGCTCGCGCACGTTGGGCGGGATGTCGGCGGGCAGGGGAGCGGGCTGCTCCTTGATGTGCTTCATCGCGACCGTCAGTGCGCCGTCACCGGTGAAGGGGCGTCGACCCGCCACCGATTCGTAGCCGACGACGCCCAGTGAGTAGACGTCGCTGGCGGCGGTGGCGTCGCGACCGAGGGCCTGCTCGGGCGCGATGTACTGCGCGGTACCCATGACCATGCCGGTCTGCGTCACCGGCGCGGCGTCGACGGCCTTGGCGATGCCGAAGTCGGTGAGCTTCACCTGGCCGGTAGGGGTGATCAGGATGTTGCCCGGCTTCACGTCGCGGTGCACGAGCCCGGCGGTGTGCGCGACCTGCAGCGCCCGCCCCGTCTGCTCCAGCATGTCCAGCGCGTGGCGCAACGACAGCCGCCCGGTGCGCTTGAGCACGGAGTTCAGCGGCTCACCGGTGACCATCTCCATCACCAGGTAGGCGGTGCGGCCCGCGTCGTCGAGCTCGGTCTCGCCGTAGTCGTACACGCTGGCGATGCCGGGATGGTTCAGCATGGCCACGATGCGAGCCTCGGCGCGGAACCGTTCCACGAACTCGGGGTCCGACGAGAACTCGGCCTTGAGCACCTTGATGGCGACCTGGCGTCCTAGGCGGGTGTCCAGGCCTTCCCAGACCTGCCCCATACCGCCCGTTGCGATGAGTCGCTGAAGACGGTAGCGGTCGGACAGCGTCACTCCGACGCGCGCGGTCATGATCCCTCCCGCAAGGCCGCGGCGATGGTTGCCCGCCCGATCGGCGCAGCCAGTGCGCCACCGGTCGCGGACAATCGGTCACCGCCATTCTCCACTAAGACCGCGATGGCGACCTTTGGTGCCTTGGCAGGCGCGAATGCGATGTACCAGGCGTGGGGGGGCGTGTTGCGCGGGTCGGAGCCGTGTTCGGCCGTTCCCGTCTTGGAGGCGATCTGTACGCCGGCGATGGCTCCCGTCTGCTGGGTCACCTGCTCGGCGTCGATCATCAAGTCCGTAAGCGTAGTGGCGACCTGCGAGGACACTGCACGACGAAGCTGGCGAGGGCTGGTCGAACTGATGTTGCCGAGGTCGGGGCCCTTGAGGTCCTCCACCAGATAGGGCTGCATCGTGACGCCGCCGTTCGCGACGGTCGCGGCGATCATCGCGTTCTGCAACGGGGTGAGGGCGACGTCCTTCTGACCGATGCTCGACATCCCCAGCGCCGCCTTGTCGTCGATGGGGCCGACCGTCGACTCCGCCACCTGAAGGGGAATCGGCGGGGGAGCGCTGTCGAGACCGAACGCCTGAGCGGTATTTCTCAGGGCGTCCGCGCCGGTACGGATCCCGAGGTCGACGAACGCGGTGTTGCACGACTTCGCGAACGCGGTGCGCAACGTCGTGGTGGGGTCGTTCCCGCACGTCGACCCGCCGTAGTTCTCCAACGTTGCGGTGCTGTCCGGCAACGGGATTCGGGCAGCGGCGGTCACCTTGCTGTCCGCCGTGGCGCCATTCGCGAGCGCCGCTGCGGTGGTGATGACCTTGAACGTCGAGCCGGGGGGGTAGGTCTCCGAGATCGCCCGGTTCACCAGCGGGCTCTCCGGGTCGTCGCGCAACTGCTGCCAGGCGTCGGACTGCACGTTGCCGTCGTGCGATGCCAGAAGGTTGGGGTCGTACGACGGCGACGACACCATCCCGAGGATCTTCCCGGTGGACGGTTCGAGTGCCACCACCGAGCCCTTGCACGGGCCGCCGTTGCAGCCCTTCTGCATGGCATCCCAGGCGGCCTGCTGCACCTGCGTGTTGATGGTCGTGGCGACGTTCCCGCCGCGAGGGTCCCGGCCGGTGAAGAAGTCGGCCAGCCGACGGCCGAACAGCCGCTCGTCGGAGCCGTTCAGGATGGTGTCCTCGGCACGCTCGAGGCCGGTGCTCGAGTACAGCAGCGAGTAGAAGCCGGTGACCGGGGCGTACGCCTGGGGGTTCGGGTAGACCCGCAGGAAACGGAAGTGCCCGTCGGTCGACGTGGAGTAGGCGAGTAGTTGGCCGCCCGCCGAGATCTGGCCACGCTGGCGGGAGTACTCGTCGAGAAGCACGCGCTGGTTGCGCGGATCGGAGCGCAGGCCGTCGGCCCGAAACACCTGCGTCAGCGTGGCATTGGCGAGGAGCAGCACGATCAGGCCCATGATCGCGATGGAGATGCGTCGCAGTGAGGTGTTCATACGCGCCCGATCACCTCCGTGTGCGCCGAGGCGATCGGGGTTGCGTTCGAGGCCTTCGTGTCCAGCGGTCGGCGTGCCGAGTGCGAGATGCGGATCAGGATGGCCAGCAGCACGTAGTTGGCGATCAGCGACGAACCGCCGTACGACAGCCACGGCGTGGTGAGGCCCGTGAGAGGAATCAGCTTGGTGACCCCGCCGACGACGATGAACAGCTGGATTGCCAGCGTGGAGGCCAGCCCAGCCGCCAACAGCTTGCCGAAGCTGTCGCGCACGGCGACCGCAGTCCTCAGACCGCGGATGATGAGGATCGTGTAGAGCATGAGGACGCCGGCGAATCCGACGAGGCCCAGCTCCTCGCCGATCGCCGCGATGATGAAGTCCGTCGAGGCCGCGGGGACGGTGCCCGGCTGGCCGTTGCCGAGCCCGGTGCCGAAGATGCCACCGGTGGCGAAGCTGAACAACGACTGCACCATCTGATAACCCGCGCCGTCGGGGTCGGCAAACGGATCGAGCCAGTTCTGCACGCGGGTCTGGACGTGTGCGAACGTGTGGTACGCGACGACGCTGCCCACCGCAAACAGGGTGAGGCCCAACAGAACCCAGCTCAGCCGGTCGGTGGCGATGTAGACGAGCACCAGGAACGACGCGTACAGCAGCAGCGAGGTGCCGAGGTCCTTCTCGAACACCATGACGCCGATGGAGGCGATCCAGGCGGCGAGCAGCGGCGCCAGGTCGCGCGGGCGGGGGAGGTTCATCCCAAGGAAGTGCTTGCCCGCGCTGGTGAACAGGCTGCGCTTGGACACCAGGACCGCGGCGAAGAAGATCAGCAGCAGGATCTTGGAGATTTCGGCCGGCTGAATCGAGAAGCCCTGGAAGCGAATCCAGATCTTCGCGCCGTTCTCCTCGGAGATCGAGCTGGGAAGGATGGCGGGGATCAGCAGGAAGACGAGCCCGACGAGTCCGCAGACATAGCCGTAGCGGGCCAACATGCGGTGGTCGGTGAGGAAGGCGACGACGAGGCAGAACGCCACCACGCCGACGAGGGTCCACAACATCTGCTGGTTGGCACTCGGACCCCGCGCACCACCGGTACCGAGAGCGCCCTCGGCCAGGTCGAGACGGTGAATCATCACCAGCCCCAAGCCATTCAGCAAGGCCACGACCGGGAGCAGCAGCGGATCGGCGTAGGGCGCGAAGCGGCGGACAGCCAGATGAGCGGCACCGAACAACGCCAGGAACCCCAGGGTGTACTGCGCAAGGTCCCAGGTGAGGCCCTGCTCCTGGTTGGCCTCGACGATGAGCAGTGCGACGGTGGTGATGAACGCGGCGAACCCGAGCAGAAAAAGCTCGGCGTTGCGCCGGTTCGGCAAGGGCGGGACCACGGTCACGGGCGCTTGAGGCTGCGTGCTCATGACGCCGTCCGGCAGTCGGTGCCCGGCTTCTGCGGCGGAGGCGGGAGTGCCGTGCCGGTGGGGGTCGGTGAGGGGGAGGGGGGCGGTGCCGTCACCGTGGTCGGCACCTCTGGCGCAGTCGCACCCTCGCTGGTGGTCGGCGCCGGTGGGGTGCTCGACGGCGACGGCGACGGTGGCGGGGTGGGTGTCTGCGTCGTCTTGGTCGCCGCAGGCAGGCAGATCGGCAGCACCGACGACGGAGCCAGCTCCCTGAGCTGTCGAATGGCCTCGTCGAGTGTGCCGCCCGGGAGCCCGGCCGTCACCTGTGCGCGCTCGGACTCGCGCAGATCGGCCACCTTGAGCGGCTTGCAGCCGGCGCGACTGTCGTCGACGCCGATGTTCGTGATCGAGTTGCGGGCGTCGAGGCAAGCGACCTGAAAGGGTTGCTGCAGAGGCATTCCCAGAAAGCTGCCCTGCACGCCACGCATGATGTGAACGGAACCGTCGCGGTCGGCGACGTAGTAGTTGTTCTTGATCACCATGCGGCCGACCGCGAGTCCCGCCAGCACCAGCACCAGCAGGAGCAACGCGACGAAGATCATTCGGCGGCGTGAGCGGGGTTTGCGCGGTGGCGGTTCCAGCTCGGCGGCGGGGCGTTTGGCGGCCTCGGCACGCTTCGGGTTGAACGCGGATGCCCGGCCGGCAGCGGTGTTGGGCGGTGCGCCGTGGTCGTCGATGCCCGACACCGCGCCCGCGAGGATCGGCTGGGTCTGGCCGTACTCGTAGTCCACGACGTCGGCGACCACCACGGTCACGTTGTCGGGGCCGCCGCCGCGCAGCGCCATTTCGATGAGCCGGTCGGCGCTCTCGGTGACGTCGGGGAGCTGAAGCGCGTCGAGGATGGTGTCGTGGCTGACCGGATCGGACAACCCGTCGGAGCACAGGAGGTAGCGGTCGCCGGAGTGGGCTTCGCGCACCGTCAGCGTGGGCTCCACTTCGTGGCCGGTCAACGCCCGCATGATCAGCGACCGTTGCGGGTGGCTGTGTGCCTCCTCGGCGGTGATGCGACCCTCGTCGACCAGCGTCTGGACGAAGGTGTCGTCCTTGGTGATCTGGGCGAGCTCGCCGTCACGAAGGAGATAGCCGCGCGAGTCGCCGACGTGGACCAGCCCAAGCGTGTTGCCCGCGAACAGGATTGCGGTGAGGGTGGTGCCCATGCCCTCGAGTTCGGGATCGGCTTCGACGTGCGCGGCGATCGCCGTATTGCCCTCGTGGACCGCGGAGTTCAGTTGGCTGAGGAGGTCCCCGCCCGGTTCGTCGTCGTCGAGGTGCGCCAAGGCCGCGATCACCAGTTGGGAGGCAATCTCGCCTGCGGCGTGGCCGCCCATGCCGTCGGCGAGCGCCAGCAACCGCGCACCGGCGTACACCGAGTCTTCGTTGTTGGCGCGAACGAGTCCGCGGTCGCTGCGTGCGGCGTATCGAAGGACGAGAGTCACGGACGCAGCTCGATCACCGTCTTGCCGATTCGCACCGGCGTCCCCATCGGAACCCTTACCGCCGTCGTCACCTTCGCCCTGTCAAGGTATGTACCGTTGGTCGATCCTAGGTCTTCGACGTACCACTCGGATCCCCGCGGCGAGAGCCTCGCGTGCCGTGTCGACGAGTAGTCGTCGGTCAACACCAGCGTCGAGTCGTCGGCCCGCCCGATGAGCACGGGCTGGCTGCCCAGTTGAATCCGGGTGCCGGTCAGCGCTCCCTCGGTCACCACCAGCTGGCGCGGGGTGTTGCGACGCTGCCCGCGGCTGGGCAGCAGGGTGCCGCGGATTGCGAGTCCGCGCTTGACCATCACGGCGCCGGTCGGGGCGTAGATGTCGGTGCGCAGGATGCGCAGCACCGACCAGATGAACAGCCACAGCAGCAGAAGGAATCCGACGCGCGTCAGCTGCAGCACTATCCCCTGCATCTGACGTCCTCTCCGTCACCGTCCCGTCGCCGCGGCAGCGCCACCGCACCGCTTTCCGGGCCGCGTCGCGACCGACCACCGGCTGGTTCGGCCGCCGTCGGCACCGTCACGATACTTGGGCCGTTGACGGACGTGAGGCCGAAGCATCGGCTTGGCCTCCAGCCGTCACCAGCCTGAGTCCTCAGTGAACGCGGACGATGATCTCGGAGTGGCCCAGGCGGATGGTGTCGCCGTCGGCCAGCTGCCATTCCTGAACCGGCGCGTTGTTGACCGTCGTCCCGTTCGTGGAGTTCAGGTCGGACAACAGGGCAACCTGGCCGTCCCAGCGGATCTCCAGGTGACGACGTGAGACGCCGGTGTCCGGGAGACGGAACTGAGCGTCCTGGCCGCGTCCGATGACGTTGGCGCCCTCGCGCAGCTGGTAGGTGCGGCCGCTGCCGTCGTCCAGCTGCAGGGTCACGTTGGCACCGCTGGCGCCGTAGCCGGACCCGGCACCGTAGCCGGCGGCGGGCGCCGCAGCGGGCGGCTGACCGTAGTCGTATCCGGCAGGCTGGCCGTAGCCCCCGTCGGCCGGCTGCCCGTAACCCGGTTCGGCGTACCCCTGAGGCGCCGCCGGGTCGCCGTAGCGGCCGTAGTCGGGCTGCTGCCCGTAGTCCGGCCTGCCGTAAGCCTGGCCGCCGTAGCCGCCCTGGTCCGGATAGCCGCCTTGATCGGGGTAACCGCCCTGGTCGGGATAGCCACCCTGGTCGGGATACGCCGGTCGCGGCGGCTCGGGGCGGGACTCCGGGCGGCCATAGTCCTCACCGCGTGGCGGTGCCGCCGGACGGCCGTAGTCGTAGCCGCCGGGCTCGCCATAGCCTCCCGGGGCGCCCGCAGGCGGGCCGTATCCGGGCGGTGGCTGGCGGTAGCCCTGGTCGGGGTATCCGGCGCCCGCGGGTGGGCCGTATCCGGCGGACGGCCGCTGGTCGTACGTGGGCGGCGGGTAGCCCTGATCGGGGTAGCCGCCACGGTCGGGGTAGCCACCACCGTGCTCGGGGTAGCCGCCGCCTTGCTGAGGAGGCTGACCCGGGGCCGGCGGGGGCGGATAACCGCCCTCGGGCGCCGGCGGATGCGGGGCGCGGGGCTCCTCGCCCTGGCGGCCGTGCTCGTAGTAGTCGTCGCCTGGCTGCGCTGGTCCCTGGCCGCCGCCGCGGTAGCTCGGATTGTCGGTCATCGGTGGAACTCCTGGTTCTGCGGGGTGAGCACGGTCTGGTGCAGGGGCGCTTCCGCCGCTGGTCGAGTCTGGGTTGACCGTTCCACGGGTGCGAAACTGGCCGGTGTGCAAATGCGGTGACGCCTCGAATCCAACGACCACATCACCATACGTTTGCCACCCTTGGTCACGGATGTATCCTTCCAGGTATCGGGCAAAAGTCGTCGGTGTGAGGTCGGGGTCCGCGCGGACCTTGTGAAAGTCGGATGCACTGAGGGTAATGACGTAGTCGTTTGGGGCCAAAATTCGGCCGCCGCCAACTTCGCGTGCACCCGCTTCGGCTTCGCGCTGGAGGATCCCCTCGACTTCCTGCGGAACGATGGACCCGCCGAAGACGCGCGCGAAGGTGTCACCGACAGTCGACTCGAGCTTGCGCTCGAAGCGGTCGAGGGGTCCCATATCACCGCCTGCCTCGCTGTTCGTCGTAGTGCGTCGCGCTCGACACAGTCGTGGAGCCTGCGTGTCGCGGGCCCCGATGCCTGTACGCATGGTATCGGCCATCTACGTCCGAACGTCACCAACAGTTCTCTGAGAATCGGATCACGGCAGGTCAGGGTGGGTCGACGGCGTCGCGTATGGGCCCAACTGCGCGGTTGGGGAGTGGGCAGAGTGCGTGATAGTCTCTCCCGGTTGTTGGGGCGAGTGGCGGAATGGCAGACGCGCTGGCTTCAGGTGCCAGTGTCCTTCGGGACGTGGGGGTTCAAGTCCCCCTTCGCCCACAAT
>NZ_DASQEU010000151.1:0-11963 GCF_035633495.1 Mycobacterium sp.
CATGGCGCGCCCCGTTGCTGCGACCATCGCGATCGCTCTGATCGGGACGGCCCTCGTGGTGACGGTCCTGGCCGGTCGGCGCTCCGGCCGGACGCTGCGCAAGCTGCGGTCGCGCAGTCATCAGCACGCCATGGCCGCCCGGCCCGCGGCCTACCGCGTGGCCGGCCAGCTGCCGTGGTGTCCGCCTTTCGGTGGGGTGAGCCGTCAGCCGTCGTTGCTGTCGGGATGATCCAGGAGGTAGAGGGCGCTGCTGGTGGCGGCGACGCCCGCGCCGTCGGGAGTGCAGGTCAGCGCCTCCACCGAGCCGACATAGCCGGCCTTCTCCCACGTGATGCCATTCGGGCTGAACCAGGCGTAGCCGGCGGTGTCGACCCCCCACATTCCGCGGTCGCCTCCACTGATCAACGCCAACGCAGGCGCATCGGGCATTGGTGTGAACGAGCGGCCGCCGTCGGTGCTTCGTGACACACCATCAGGGGTCACCGCCCATACCCCAGCGGGGGTGATGGTCAGCGCGGCAACCGGCACCGCCGCACCCGCCGTCCAGGTCGCTCCGCCGTCGCCGGAGACCTGCAGCCCCTGCCCGTCGGACCCAATGAGCGCACTGCCGTCGGTGGCCAACACATGGAAATCGGTTTGCCCGGACAGCGATCGGCTCGCCCAGGTGCGGCCGCCGTCGCTGCTGGCACGCAAACCGAGTGGGTTGGCGGCATCACTGGAAGGTCCGGGGTGACCAGAGGACACCAGGTTGTCGGTGCCCGAAACGCCGGATAGCCCCATGAAGTCGTCATCGGAGTCGCCGACCCGCACTGTAGCGCCGGTTTGAGGATCGATGGCGAAAAGACCGCTGTGGGTTCCCGCCAGCAGTGTTCCCCCGGCGGCGCTGTGCAGACCGTGCAGGTGCGTCAGCGGAGCGTCGAGGGTGACCGAAGCGACCGTCGACGTAACCGCGCCGCCCGGCTGCTGTTCAAGGGTCGGCGAGCAGGCCGCAAGCACCACAGTCGTCAACAGCAAAATCACAATGGCGGCGGTGTTGGCCTTCATTGGTGTGAACTGCTTTCGGGTTGTACCGATCGACGCCGGCTCGGTTGACGAAGTCATGAACGCCTGTCCACCTTACGACTGCTCACAAAAACCCATCGCAACCCCGCAGGCGTATATGGCCGAGACGATTCAGGCGCTGGCTATGACGACGGCATGGCCGGACTGCGCAGCGCGACACCGCTGCCAGCCTAGCGCGGATGCTTCTGCTGACGGCGCTGCTGGGGGGCATCGTCACCATGCACGCCGTCACGGCAATGCTGGGACACGACCCCGTGCACAGCCCATCCGCTGCCGTCGACCACCACGCCATGGGCGGCGGGCACACCGACCCCGCTGACCAGCCGTGTCACGGCGACAGCTGCAACCAGCGGCACACCGGCCTGCACGGCTGCGCGTTCGTCATGACCGCCATCTCGTTCGTGACGGGCCTGGCGCTGCTGTGCTGGGTCGGCATGACCCGTACAACACTGATTCCCCTGCAGCTGCACCGCCGTTGCGGGCGCCGTCAACGCGCGCCACCCTGGACGGTCCTCTACCCTTTCCGAACTGTCGATTCTGCGGATCTGACAGGCGCTAGTCGCATGGCCGCTCGTCGCGAGCGGGCTCACGCGTCGACACCTGTCCTGATCCACCTCTTTCGACAATTCGCAAAGGAATCAACAATGTTCACCTCCAGCACCACCGCCAAAACCGTCATCGCCGTGGCCGCTGCCGCGGCAGCACTAATGGTCGCCGGGTGTAGCGACAACACCTCCAGCACGTCCGCCTCGCCTACCACCTCCAGTTCGCCCGGGATGAGTGGATCGATGCCGGGAATGGACCACGGCGGCTCATCGGCATCGGCGGCCCCGAGCGCTACGCGCAGCGACTTCAACGATGCCGACGTGATGTTTCTGCAGATGATGTATCCCCATCACGCCCAGGCCGTTGACATGGCGAAGCTCGTTGCGGGCCGATCCCAGAACCAGCAGGTCATCACCTTGGCCGCGAACATCGAGAAGGCCCAGGCCCCGGAAATGGACCAGATGACCACGCTGCTGCAAAGCTTCGGCAAGCCGGCCCCCGCCGCCGACATGGACATGGGTCACACGATGCCGGGAATGATGACCGCCGAGCAGATGACCACGCTCAACGGGCTGTCGGGCGCGGCGTTCGACAGGATGTGGCTGCAGATGATGATCGATCACCACACCGGCGCCATCGACATGGCCAACACCGAGCTGAGCGATGGCACCAACCCCGACGCCAAAAAGCTGGCGCAGGCGATCATCGCTATTCGGCCATAGGCCAATGTATTTATTTACCAATGGTTTTCGCCACCACAGCACGGCGACCACAAAGCGCCGCGTAAGACACGCCGCGCGCACCTGACGATGGCGGAGAGCAAACATTGGCCGCACTGCTGTCTTTCAGGGGTCGCTGAGGAACATCACGACCCGGTTCTATCCGACTGTGCAGCCGATCATTTCAGACCCTCAAACGGTGGGACGGTTGCTGGCATCTCTCCGAGGTGCGGCGCTCAGACGCGCGACAGTCCGGTCACATCTCCTGAATGGTGACCGTTCCCGTCGCGCACAATGGCATCTGATCGCGTGGACTCATCGGCGAACCGGTGTGGTTTGTGCCAGCTGGGGCGCTAGATGGCCGGTGTGATCGAGGCGATGCAGAGCCAGCGCCGCCACCAGTCCGACCAAAGCCATTCCACCCCAAAGGAGTTCGCCGGCCCCGGCGTCACGGGCGGCTTGCAACAACGCACCGGTGGCGAGGTTGCCTGCCAGGATGCCTACCCCCACGATGGTGTTGTAGAACCCGTAGTGGGTCGCCACCAGGCGGTTACCCGCCAGCGACACCAAGGTGTCCATCTCGAACGGGAAGACCGCTGCCGATCCGACTGCCAGCAGTCCCGCCGATGCCAACACGGCCACGATGGCCGAGGTGGTGCCGAACCGCCCGTTGTCGGGAACGACCACCAACGGAACGAAGGCTGCGGCCAGAATGGTCATGCCGATCGTCAATGATCGTCCGGCCCCCCACCGGGCGGTGAACCATCGGGTGATCCGCAGCTGCCCACCGACTGCGACCAGTCCAGAGACGACGAATACACCAGCGACGATCAGTGACTGGTGATCGGGCGCGAGCACTGCAGCGTGTAGGGGCAAGGCGAGATACACCTGGAAGCTCAACACATAGGAGCCAATCATCGCCGCCGCGAACCACAAGAATGATCGATTGGCCACGACGATGCGCCAGCCTTCGAGAACGGTGGTCCTCTCGACGGCCGGGTCGGTACCGTGCTTTGGCAGCGCGAACAGCTGCGCCACGGTCAGGACGGCGAACACCGCCGCCGCGACGGCCGCGGCCATGCGGAAGTCCACCACCATCAGCGCCAACCCTGCCAGCGGGCCAGCGAGGATGCCCGCCTGGTAGAAGACGTTGAACATCGCGAACGCTTCGACCCTGCGCGGCCCCGAATCGGCGGCCAGGTAGGCGCGCACCGCCGGGTTGAACAACGCACCGGCGAAACCCGTTGCTGCTGAGGCGATAAGGATGGCAGGCAGCGAGTGCGCGACGACAAGCAGCCCGAACCCAGCGGTGCGCAGCAGGCAGCCGGCAACGATGAGCGGCTTATAGCCCAGCCGGTCGGCCAAAGTGCCGCCGATGATGAACATGCCCTGCTGGGAGAAATTGCGTACGCCCAGAACCAGGCCGACCGCCCAGGCCGCAAGGCCGAGCGGTCCCGCCAGGTAGCCGGCCAGATACGGCATCAGCATGTAGAACCCGAGGTTGATGCCAAACTGGTTGACCATCAGCATTCGACTGGGCCAGCCAAAGCTGGCGAACTGCCTGACCCCACCCATCAGCGGGCGCCTCCCACCGGATCCAGCACGTTGAGGCACCGTGTCCAGGACGTGACGACCCGCTCAGTCGGGGTCGCGACGACGCCGGGCTCAGCCGGCGGTTGCCCTTCGAGAAGGCCGTGCTGGTGGCAATACTCGTCGTTGTAGACGGTGTCGAAGTAGCGCTGCGGCCCGTCGGGGAACACGGCGGCGATCGTGATGTCGGCCGGGTAGGTGCGAGCGACCCAACCGGCGACCAGGGCTACCGCGCCCACGCTCCACCCACCACTGGCGTAATGGGTTGCCGCCAGGGTGCGAGACGCCCACACCGCTTCGGCCGGGGCCACCCACTGCACCTCATCGAATGCGTCGTAGTCCACGTTGCGCGGATAGATACTCGAACCCAGTCCACGCATCAGGCGGCCGGCGGCAGGCTGCCCAAAGATCGTCGATCCCACCGTGTCCACCCCGATCAGCCGCAGATCCGGATTGAACTCGCGCAGCACCCGGGCCACCCCGGCGGAGTGACCGCCGGTGCCCACCGAACACACCAGCACGTCGACATGGCCGAGTTGGGCGTCCAACTCCAGCGCTAGCCCCTGATATGCCTCCACGTTGTCGGGGTTGTTGTACTGGTCTGGATGCCAGGCGTGTGGATGGGCGGACAGCAGTTCTGCCACCCGGTCGCGGCGGGCCTGCTGCCAGCCGCCCTGCGGATGCGGCTCGGTCACCACGTCGATGTCAGCACCGTAGGCCGAAAGCATCCGGTGCATGATCGGTTCCATCCCCGGGTCTGCGACGAGGGTGACCGGGTGTCGGTAGGCGGTGCCGGCCAAGGCCAACCCCAAACCTAGTGTCCCGCTTGTGGATTCTACGACCCGAGCGCCTGGACGCAGATCGCCGCGGGCCCGGCCCCGCTCAACCATGTGCATGGCGGGCCGGTCTTTCATGCCGCCGGGGTTGAATCCCTCCAGCTTGGCCCAGAAACCGCGCGCATCATCGCTGAATGGCGCCGATATCCGCAGCACCGGGGTGTGGCCCACCATCGTGCCCGGCCGATGGTTTCGGCCCAGGCCGCGGTGTCGCAAGGAATGAAGATCAGAGGAATGAACGGACAGAACATCGGTCATATGGGTGTCTTTTCTGCATCGGAGCCGCGATGTGGCTTCGCGGCAGCTGAAAATGGGCAGCGGTCGACCGGGCCGTGCCCGTGTGGGCGCGGTCAGTCTGGCGGCTGCCCGATCAGCGTCGCGCGATGCAGAGCCGGGTCAGCAATTGGCGGCCCGACGGGGTTGAGGCCTGGCCTGGTGGTGGGCCGCACACCGTCACCCGGACCCCGTGGTCGCGGTACATCCAGGCTCCCGCGACGGCCAGCCCCAAGACGATCAGCAGTGTGGCCGCCCGGGGCAACACCCCGGTGGCGAAGGTGTCCGGCGACACGGCCGACCACGCTTGGATATGCGGGTGATCCACCACGACAGCAAACTCATCAACCAGCCCCGTGGTGACGGTGTGAGGCGTATGGTCCTCCGAACCCTCCGACCAGGGCAACGCCGCCTCACCGCCGACGAGCAGCACCCAGAACACAACCGTCAGCGCTATCGCCGATTGCAGTCGCTTCTTCGCGGGGGCGTCTTTGTACCTCACAATGTCGCCCACAGTAGCAGCTGCTGCGTCCACCCCCGGTGACCGGCCAAGTCGACTCCATGTCGTTATGCAGTCGCGATGCGGCGTTCACGCCGCGCGAGCGCCGCGGACGTACCGATGTGTCGTGTGCGTCGATTGCCGGTGTGATGCAAGTCATTTCGTGATCTTCCCGAGTCGGCGCGGACAACCGTAACCGTCCGTGCAGGTCAACTACTGTTCTGATACGTAGTACGTGTCCGCACGTGTGGTCGCTGCCGCCGACGGTCCAACGATTGCTCGGCTGCCGCTCTAGGGCATAGCTCCGCCGCCATCACACCGGTACCAGTAACCACACTGTCACCAGCATTCGGCCTGTGTTGGCCGCTCGATCAAACTCCTCGGCAACCCTGAAGACAACATCCTCTCGCGCCGCCAGGCAGGCTTCGGATCACCCGTACCCGTCGGTGGGCAGGTGCTCGAAGCGGACATCTCCGCGACGGATGGTACTAGTCAGCTAACTTGACAACGCAGTTCACAGGTTGGGCATGCAGGATGTGTGTCACAGCGGCGCGGCATCGATACCCGGCATGCTCCCCCGACCACGTCCCAAGGGTCCGGCGTGGCGGTGCTGTCCTCCCGGCTCTTGCGCAGGTAGTCGAAGTTGAACGACCGGAAGAACCGCGTGTAAAAGGTCCTAAGTCTCATCGACCCGCCCGATCTGCAGACGGCTTGGTTTGCCGCGGCTCAAGGGTAACCATCACCACCGACTCAACCGAAGCTCTGAGGACGCCGGCTCAAGCGAGGAGCCGGCCTGACTTTCAGCGTTACTTCGGCGGCTCACGCCGATGCCTCGCGTTTGCCGATAAGGACCACTTAAGTCTCCCGAGTCCGCGAAAGGCTTTCGGCTGATTACCTTTCTGCGGCCACGCCTTCGCGGCGGATACTCGCCTGCTGGATTGGCGAAGTTGCACCATGGGCGCTGAAGGGCCCGCCCAGCTGGGTGGAAACGCACATCGGGACAGGGCGCCGGCGCGAAGCCTGTCACGCGCAACGGTGATGGGACCGGTTTGAGCTGGGTTTAGCCACGGTCATGGGACCACCCGTTCGCCAGTAATGGGACCACCCGGCGTGTCGCGCCGGGGGCCGCTCGATGACTGGGTCGGATCGCTTCACGTCGATCGATGTGAAGGGGTCCGCTGGATGTATCGGGAGGTTTCGGTCATCGAAGTGCGTGAAGTGTTGAGGGCGTGGCTGGCCGGTTCGGGGTTTCGGACGGTGGGCGCGCAGGCAGGGGTGGACCGCAAGACCGCGCGGCGCTACGTGACTGCGGCGGTGATGGCGGGGTTCGATCGTGACGGCGGTGTCTGCCAACTCGACGACGAGTCGATCGGCATGGTGGTGGCTGCGGTGCGCCCGGACCGCCCGCAGGGCCACGGGACTGCATGGGAAGCGTTGTGCGCCAAACATGATCGCATCAGCCGATGGGTCAAGGACGGCTTGACGGTGGTCAAGATCGGAGACCTTTGGCCCGCCAGGGTGTGGTAGTGCCGCCGCGTACGCTGCACCGCTATGCGCTGAGCGCACCGAGTATCGCGGCCGGGGTGGCACCGTGCTGGTGGCCGATGGAGATCCTGGGGTGGAGTGTCAGATCGACTTCGCCCGGATGGGCATGGTGTTCGATGCCGGCCAACCTCGAGCCACGCCTCGTCTCCCAGACCGCTGCGCCAATGCGAGTCAGACCTAAATGCTTCGCTGGCCGTAGCCGACCAGTAATTCCGTGCATCGCTGATTCTGTGTCAGATCGCCTGCGTCGGGGTGGCCCGACCTGCGGCTTTCAGTACTCGGTGCACGCGAGGCACTAGTAGCGGCGGGCATTGTGAAAGGGCGACGAATCCACGGGCGCCACGCGAACTGGGGTGCCGTAGGTCGAGGCGTGCACCATCATTCCGTCTCCGATGTAGATCCCGGCATGGGAGACATCGGAGTAGAAGGTCACGATGTCGCCGGGTTGCAGGTCGGGTCGCGCGACGGCTTGGCCGCCGCTGGCGAGCGCCTGGCTTGAGTGCGGCAACGATCTGCCGGTCTGTTGGAAGGCCCACATGATCAGGCCCGAGCAATCGAAGGCGTTCGGTCCGGAGCCGCCCCACGAATAGGGGGATCCGATGCGGGTCATCGCCGCTTGAACCACGGCGGCGTTACCGGTGTCCTGGCCAGCGTCGGGAACTGTGCCGGGAAGGGCGGGGTCGTCCCTTGGTGCGCCGTCGATGGGCGGTGCGGTGTCGCCGCCGGCCAGCACGTCGGGTCCTGGCGCCGGCGCAGCCACAGGGGGCGGCAAAGCGGCCAGCGCCTCCTGCTGGTCGGGGGTCAGCGCGTCGTACTGGGATTTGACTGCTGCGATCTGCGCCTTTAGCTGGCTTTGCTTGGCTTGCAATTCGGCGCGGACGGCCGCGGCCTGCTCTGCGGCGGTGCGTGCCTCGGCAGCCGACGTGGCCGACGCTTGTTCGACGGTGTCGGCTCGTCGGCGCGCATCGCGGAAGCGGGCCATCGTCGTCGTCATTTCAGTGCCCATCGCGTTCTGCAGGGCGAGTTGGTCGATCAGCTGTTGCGGCGAGTTCGCCGTCAAGATGCCGGTGAGCCCGCCGGTAGCTCCACCCACATACTCGCTGGCGGCAACTTTGTCGACCGCGAGCTGATACGTGGCGAGCTCGGTCTGCGCGGCTTGGACAGCGGCCAGGTCGTCGGCGTGCTGTCGTTCCGCGGTGTCTTGCGCAGCCAACTTGTCGGTGAGGCTGAGCTGTGCCGAATGCATGGCTTCGGTGGTCTGTTCAGCCCGTCGCGACAGTTCGTTGAGTTGTGCCAATGCGTCCGCCGCGGGATCGGCTCGCACGTCGGCAGCGATGGCACCCGTGGACACGGCGAGGATCGCCACCAGACCGATGCAGAGCCGCCGCAGCGCAGTTGCCACTCGATGAAACCTGACGCGTGCATGGGGGTTGGGCGCGGGCCGTTGTGAAATGAACTGCACTAGATCTGCCAGTCCTGCGCGCCGTCGTTCTGGTTGTACGTGCCGACGGAGTTCTTCACGACGACGGGGTCACCGCTACCGAAGTTGTCGAAGAACCACTGCGCGTTGGCCGGGCTGAGATTGGGGCAGCCGTGGCTGACGTTTCGCTTGCCCTGGTCGGCTACTGACCACGGCGCGCCGTGCACGAAGATGCCGCTGTTGTCGATCCGGACCGCGTCCTGGACCTTCAGTTTGTAGCCTTCCGGGGAGTTGACGGGCACCCCGTAGGTCGAGGAGTCCATTACGAGGTCGGCGAACTTCTCCAGCACGTAGTAGGTGCCATTCGGGGTTTCGTAGCCCTTCTTGCCCAACGACACCGGGAACGTCTTCTCCAGCTTCCCATTACGCACGATCTCCATCTGGTGGGTCTTGTCGTCGATGGTCGCCACCAGCGAATCCCCAGTCCTGAAGCTCGATTTGGTGCCGGCCGCGTCGACGTTGACGTTGGTGTTCGCCGGCCAGAAGTCGATGGGCCGCCAGCGCACCTGCGTGTCACTCATCCAGTAGAACTTGCCGGGAACCGGCGGGGTCGACGAAATGTGGATCGCCTGCTCGGCCATCGACCGGTTGGCGATCGGCCGCTGGAAGTTGATGTAGATCGGCTTGGCGACGCCGACCATGGAGCCGTTGGTCGGGTTGAATGACGGCGGCAGGAACGGCGGTTGCCCGGTAAACGGTGTGGGGTTCTGCCCGACCGGCGTGCCCTCGGGAGTGACCCCCGCGGGTGCGGCCAGCGCGTCAGCCGGCGGCGGAGGGAACGGGCCAGCCGGTGGTGGCGCCAAGGGGAAGGCGAGCGGCGGCAGAACCTGGAGGCCAGCAGGACCTGGCTCCGGCGCGGCCAGTTCGGCCGATACGTCCACCATTGTCGGGTCGTCTGGCATCGTGTCCGGGTCGGCTATGGCGGGTGCGCTGCCAACGATCAACCCGGCCGCGCACACTGCGCCAGTAAACGCCGCAGGAGCCCATCGCGGCATCCCTTACCTCCAGTACAAGCTTCGCTCTTAATCGGTTGCGTAAATCGCCTAAATCGGTGGCGGAATCGGCACGGGCGGGCAGCACGTCTGCATCGCAGAGGCCACTGCCTCGCAGCAGGCGCACATTTCAGGATCCATGGTCGTGACCGTTTCGTTGCCGGGCCGTGACCAAGAACCTACTGACTTGAACAGTACGTTGCAAGATAGTGGATCCTCTGACTGCGCCCTCACGACTCCTGCCGCCGATGTTCATCAGCGTTGCGCGTGATCTGCGGGCAGCTTCGCTGTCCATTGGCGGATCGCCGAAACCTACCCAACGGACGCGTAGCTCAACGGCCCTCGATTGGTTCGGTAGCGCATCCCGGCGACACAGGGTGCCACTCGGCGTGTCGGTCACTTGTCGGCGAGCCGGCTGGATGGGAACGCGAGTGCTGCGAGCGTGTTGCCCCCTCACGCCCGCCCGCCCGCGCAGGCGGCCACACCGGTCATCTAGCCCCGTCGGCGCCCGTGACGTCGAGGCGGTCGGCCGAGGTGGTCATGGTCAACGAGTGGAGCAGGATCAACGCTCAGGCGACCGCTCGTCTGCAGCATCGCCCGAGCGTTCGATCGCCCCAATGTCCCGGTGAGGGCGGCGGTTACGTGTCCTCATCCGGTTGTGCCGGGTAGGCGTGGATGAGCGCGGTCGACAGCTTCGGGACCACGTGGGTCAGGGTGTGTTCGGCGTGGTGCGCGACTCGGTGGGCGTCGTTGAGGCTGGCGTCCGGGTCGACGTCGAGTTCGGCGTCGGCGTGCAGTCGATGCCCGATCCACCGCATCCGAACGCTGCGAACCCCCACCACGCCGGGTTCCTGCGCGAGGGCGTGTTCGGCGGTGTCGATGAGCTGAGGGTCGACGCCGTCGAGGAGTCGCCGGAACACATCACGCACCGCGGTGCGCAGCACTGCCACGATCGCGACGGTGATCAGCAGGCCGATTATCGGATCGGCCAAGGGATAACCCAGTGCGACCCCGGCGGCGCCCAAGACCACTGCCAGGGAGGTGAATCCGTCGGTGCGGGCGTGCAGACCATCAGCGACGAGGGCCGCCGACCCGATCTGGCGGCCGACCCGGATCCGGTAGAGGGCGACGAGTTCGTTGCCGAGGAACCCCACCACCCCGGCGGCGGCGACCCAGCCCAGGTTGTCGATCGAGACGGGGTTGATCAACCGCCGGACCGCTTCGTAACCGGCGATGATCGCCGAAAACGCGATCATTAGGACCACGAATAGCCCGGCGAGGTCCTCAACGCGGCCGTATCCGTAGGTATACCGCTTCGTCGCAGCGCGGCGCCCGACGACGAACGCGATCCACAAGGGGATCGCGGTCAACGCGTCGGAGAAGTTGTGGATAGTGTCGGCGGCCAGGGCGATCGACCCCGAGATGATCACGATGACCACTTGGAACGCGGCCGTGATGCCCAACGCGACCAAGCTGATCTTGACCGCCCGGATCCCGATGGCGCTGGACTCCAGCGCACCGTCGACACTGTCGGCCGAGTCGTGGCTATGTGGGGCGAAAATCTCACGCAATACCCCCCGTAGGCCCGAAGGATGGTCCTGGTCGGCCTGGTCGTGGCTATGCCCAGAATCGTGCACGTGCTCGGCGGCCCCGCTGTCGTCGTGGCTCATGACCTGGTCGCCTTTCGGGTTTCGCGAAAGGGTAGCGATGTCAGGTCTCGGTCGCCGCGATGATGGCCCGGGACACCGGGACCGGCGTGCTCAGCGTTGAAAACCGCATCGGTCACCAAGCGGCCCACGTGTTCGTTTTCCAGTGTGTAGAAGATCGTGGTCCCCTCTCTGCGGGTGCGGACGAGCCGGGCCATGCGTAGCTTCGCCAAGTGTTGGGACACCGACGGCGCCGGTTTGTCGACCGTCTCGGCGAGTTGGTTGACCGACAGCTCCTGATCCACCAGCGCCCACAAAACCTGAACCCGGGTGGGGTCTGCCAACATCCGGAACACTTCGACGACTAAGCGCACTTCGTCGTCAGCCAACGGCTCATTAACTGCGTTCATACGCAGATAATAGCTTAGAGAAGTTGCCGCCTTCCCCATCAGATACCCCCTGGGGCACTGTGGTCGAAGGTGCCAATACCCCCACCGGTACAACCGGCGTACAAGATGGTCGGTGACGACGAGGCTATTGCTGTGGTGCTCAACCGACTCCGTCGGGCACACGGTCAGTTGGCCGGGGTGATTTCCAAGATCGAGCAGGGCCGCGACTGCAAGGACGTCGTCACCCAGCTCGCTGCGGCATCCCGCGCTCGGGACAAGTCCAGGTTCAAGATCGTCGCCATCGGTCTGCGGCAGGGCCTGACCGGCGAGACGCCGGAGAACGCCCAACCGATGACCGAGGCCGAACTTGAAAAGCTCTTTCTAGC
>NZ_DASQEU010000152.1:0-5766 GCF_035633495.1 Mycobacterium sp.
CGGCTCGTGGTGACGTCGTTCACACGGATCTGACCCCTAAAGGCTCGGTCGTCACCGACGGAACCGAAACGTGCTGTCTCCCTGCTGATGCGGGCTCATGGCCGTCACGGCAATGTCGCCCATCGCCTTCAGGATCTCGGCCGCCAGACCACCTCCGCGTCCGCCCTTCGGAATCTCGGCCGCAATGGCGCACAGCGTGTTGAACGGCTGATCGGCGTCACGCCGCTTGAAGGCGTCGGCGATCGTCGCGTCGAAGCCACCGGGCAGCGGCGGCCGTGCCGTCCCACCAACACGGCACGGTGTGCGCGTCGGCAACCACCTCACCGGTCTGCTCGTCGCACATGGCGAACTGAAACTCCGCGAACTCTTCGGACAACCGTGACCAGAATTGGCGGTACGTCTCGCCCTGGAGGTTGAACTCCGGCCAAATGTCCGCATCGGGAATCGCCTTGTCCCGCAGATCTGGCCGCTCAGCCAGCGTTATCGCCACGTGGGTCACGGACGAAGCGTACGTGCCCACGCAGACGCACGAATGGTCATTCCCTGAATCGGCGTCGTAAAAGCGATGACCGCGTTGACATTTCGATGACTTCTATCGCCGTCTTGGGGAGTCACGCTGCCGGCCTCCAGTTCACACCTCAAGGGCCACGCAGGGCGCCGAAGATCTCCTCGTAGTGCAGGTGCGCCATGAAGTGCCCGCCGGACCGGCGACACAGCCTCGCACCGGGAATTCGGTCCGCCAGTTCGGAGGGCCAATCACCATCGACGAGTTCGTCATCGGTTCCGGTCCAGACGTCGACCCCCACGACGAGATCCTCTGGCGCGAATCCCCACGGCCGGATCCACGCTCGGTACTCCTCGACGACACCTGCCGGGCGGCGCAAGGCCTCCCGCGACATCAGTGCGAAGGTATCGAACCCCTCGTCCCGCAGAACGGCGGCATCCGCGGCACCCAAATCGCGTGCGGCCAGCCGACCGTACAAGGTCGGGGCACATCGCGCCGCCAAGCCCATTGTCCGAAAACATTGCTGGGCAACCCATGGCGCCCGCTCGGACAGCGAGGTGTACACACGGTCCATCATCGGCAGGTGATCGAAGACGCCCGGCTCGGTGAGCGGCAAGGCCCCCGCGATGATCGCGACCCGCGTCACCCGGAGCCACAACACATGCCCGATCGCGGCCGCATACTGCCCGCCCATCGACCATCCCATCGCGGCGAATCGGTCTACACCGAGTTGGTCCAGCAGCTCAGCGACGTCGCCGGCCCAGTCCAGGACGGTGCGGCCGGGTTGCGGGTCGGACAACCCAATGCCGGGCCGATCCGGAGACACCAGTCGGACTCCAGCGTGGCGGGCGACAGATGCGGCGGCGGCAACATCGCGTCGGCACGCGAGGCCCCCGTGCGCGTTGACGATGACGAAGCCGTCCGGATCGCCGAATTGCGCGAAACCCATGCGCCGCCCGTCCCGCAGACGGACGACGTGATCGTTGACGAACTCAACCATGGGCAGTGCGCGCCCTCGCTACGGAAACGCACAATGCGGTCACGTCGCCGGTGGAATGCTCTGCTCGAAGTTGAAGACGTTGTTGCAGTCGTACTTCGCCTTGATCGTGCGCAGTCGGTCGACATTTGGGCCCCAATAGGCGGTCGCCCAGTCCGCCATGCCGGCGTTCGGCACGTTGACGTAGGCGCCGTTCACGTAGGGCGCCAACGCATCGTTGAACTCGGCGATCCAGGCTTGTGACTTCGCAGTCAGCGGGTCCTCCGACGCCGGTATCCCCGCACCGCGAGTGCCCCAGCCGGCGCCAGGTTCGGCGTAGAACAGCGCGTTGCGGTGGGCGAACGCTGACCCGCCGGCGGGTTCACTGCCCGTGACGGCTCCGCCGAAGGCATTGGTGAAGTAGTTGCAGTCCGGTGCAGGTGCGTTCGACATGAATGCGCACACCACGCCGATCGCGGCCGCAGGGAACGGATCGGAGATGAACTGCGAGAAGAACTTCCAGTTCGGAGGCTCATCGGGGGTCGGTATCTGGAATCCCGCGTAGATGTCGGCCCAGTTGCCATCGGTCATCGAGACGTCGGGAGCGCCGACGGACAAAACCGGCGCCAGCATCTGTGTCGCCTCCTCGTGCGACCCGGAAGCGAGCACACCGATCAGCTGGATCGCGTCTCGGTGGATCTCGAGTTGGCTGGTGAGACGGTCATCGACGTGAGGGGCCGAGCGCTGCCAGGCCTCGAACACCCCGGGTAGGTCGTCGAGACCCGGCCACGTCGCGGTCACGTAGACGGACTGCGTCAGTGGACGGATCTTGTACGTCAGTGAGGTGACGATCCCGAAGTTGCCGTTGCCGGCGCCGCGGAGCGCCCAGAGCAGGTCCGAGTTGTTCTGCTCGTCGGCGATGATCGCCTGTGCCCCGCCATCTTTCGATGCGACGACGACTTCCGCCGCCATGAGGTTGTCGGACGCCATGCCGAACGTGCGGGTCAGAAGTCCGAAGCCGCCGCCAAGGGTCGCGCCGACGAGGCCGACTGTTCCCTCGGTGCCGGTCGGCGCCGCGAACCCGGCCTTGCCGAGCGCGGTGACGGCTTCGAGCTGGTTCAGTCCCGCGCCCACGGTCGCACGACCCGATGCCGCATCGATGGTCGCGGACTTCATCTCACTGACGTCGATCACGATGCCGTGATCGACGGTGGACCATCCCTCGAGACAGTGCCCACCGCTGCGCACTCGCAGGGGGACGTCGTTCTGCTGCGCCCAGACCAGTGCATTGACCACGTCCTGCGTCTGCTGAGCGAACACGATCACCATCGGCTCGTGGGTGAAGAGCAGATTCCAGGAGGTGCGCGCCTCCGGATAGTCGGCGTCGCCGGGACGGACGATCCTGCCCGTCAGCTCGGCCGGTCGTGCCGTGGTGGCGGTCATTCGGCGACCTCGGCCGCCGCGGCGGAAACCTCGCCCGGCTCGTGGTCCAGCACCTCACGATTGAAGATCATCATGTACGCGAAGTACACGCCGCCGGCAAGGATGAGGCCGGCGACGATCAGGGTGGGAACGGTGGCATCTCCGGGAGTGACGAGTACGAACAGTACGAATGCCTCCCAGATCAGCGCGGCGATGGCAACCGGCATTTCGAAGCGCCCGAGGCTGAACCCACCTTCCTTGTGCTCTAGTCGTTTCCGTACCGCCAGGTAGAGGATCACGATCGCGCCGTAGATGAGTGCGGGCAGAATCGTCGACCCGATGATCAGCTGCAGCAGTGCTTCACCGGGTAGGGCGAGCATCAGCACGACCCCGACGGCCAGGATCAGGATCGTGGCCGGCACCGGGGTTTGGGTGCGTGGGTTGACCCGTCGCATCAGCCCGTGCGCCGGGAACCGCTCGTCGCGGGCCATCGCGAACACCTGTCGCGAGCACGCTGCAACTATCACCATGCCCGCACCAAACATCGCAAACGCCAACCCCGCCAGAAGGATTCGTTCAGTGATCGGTCCCAGCTGGCTGCGAATGATCGCCGCGACCGGCGAGCCGCTGGCGCTCACCGCCGGAATGTCCTTGATCGCGACGGTGAGCGCGATCAGGAACAACAGCCCCAGCACTCCGGCGGCGACCACCGAAGCCACGATCGCGCGCGGGACGCTGCGAAACGGATCCTTGGCCTCCTCAGCCAAGTTCGCCGCGGAGTCGAAACCGACCAGCGTGGTCAGGCCCATGATCATTCCGGCCATCAACCCGCCGCCGATGGCGTAGTAGTTCGGCGAAGTCGCGGCGATTCCGCGGGAGGTGAGGTTGGCCAGGTCGCCGCTGCCGGTGAACACCATCACGGCCGCCAGTGCGATCACCAGCAGCACCACGATGCCGAGTTCGATGCCCACCGCACTGGAAGTGATCAGACCAAGCAGGCGCGTCGAGGCAATCACCAACACGGACTGAAGAACCAGAATCGCCACCGTGATCAGCCGCGCGGTGCCCTCGTTCTCCTGCATACCCACCAGGGGCATGAACGCCTGGCTCGCCAGCGCGTTGTCCAAGGCGACCACGGCGATCGCCAAGTACCAAAACGTCAGCCACCCGAACAGCCAGCCGATCTTCGGATTGGCCAGCCGCGAAGCCCACTGGTAGGACGACCCGCTGAGCGCGATGCGCGCCGCAAACTGGGCGACCACCAGGGCCACTAGGGCTTGCCCCACCGCAGCGAGAGTCCATAACCAGATGCCTACCGGTCCAGCGGTCGCGAGGAGATCGTCGTAGGTCGCGAAGATGCCGACAGCCACCGAGATGAACGCGAAAGAGACTGCGAACACCTGAAAGCCGCCCAGAGTTCGCTTCAGCTCCGGCTCGTAGCCGCAATCCCGACACTCTTCGTCGCCGGTGCTGAGGTCCGCCACGTTTTCTGCCGTCATCGATGCGTCCGATCGTTCGTGGCGAATATGCAGGAACAGTAAAGGACACCGCGAACTCCTTCGCGGCGAAACCAGCGATTGCGTCAGAATTGCCGGGGCTGAGCTCTCCGGAGATCCTCAGCGCGGTATCAGCCGGAATCCGCTGGCGACCCACTGGACGCGGCCGGTGTCATCTCGGATGAATGGCACGCGAGCGCCACCGACGACGCCCTCGTCCTTCGCCAGGAAGTCGATCGGAGCCGTCGGGCCGGGCGGCGGCCCGACGACCAACTGAAAAGTGTTGGGCTGCATCGTCTGGACCGTCGCAACCGTGAGTGTGTCGTCGACGGCCACCAATGTCTGCTCGGCACCCGGGTTGGAGTACCGGCCCGCGTAGTCGGCCAGCGCGGCTGCGGGCAGAGTGATTCTCGGTGCATCCTTCGGAACCATCAACGCGCGCGTCTTCCCGACCTTGCCGGCCAACGGCGCGAGGCAAGGTTACTGGCTGAGCGCCGCGTCGACGGTCTCGAGTTCGGCGGGCATCCCGGCGCCGATGTTGTTGACGAACAGCACGAGGGCGAATCGCTTCTCGGGGATCGCCATGAACACGGTGTGCTGACCGGCGGTGTCACCGTTGTGCATGATGGTGCGCACACCACCGACGTCCTGCACGAACCAGCTGCGTCCGATGCTGAGCGCCATGCTGGGGACACCCAGGGCGGGCTCTTGCATGCGCTGCAGGCTTTCCGCGGACACGATGGCCTTGGTCCCCGTCGGCGAAGCCCCGAGATGCATTCGGGCGTAGCGCGCCACGTCTCGGGTGGTCGCCCAGATCCCACCTGCCGGATCGACGGACCGCGGCAGCCACATCGGGGTCTGTACGGCAACACCATCAGTCCGTTGTTCGATCCCGCGTAGTGGCCGTCGGCGTAATGCCGTTGTATTACCGGAACCCTGTCCAGCAGAGTGTCGTCGAGTCCCAACGGGCCGAACACGAGATTGCGCATCGCCGTGTTGTAGCTGCTCCCGGTGATCCTTTCGATCACCCGCCCCAGCAGGGTGAAGGCGGAGTTGTTGTAGGAGAGGAACTTTCCCAGTGGATACTGCTGCGGAGCTTGCGGCAGAACGTCGGCGACGTAGCGTGCGATGCCGTTGTCGTCCTCGCTGGTATAGGTCCCGTCGTCGCCGTACCAGCCCGCGAAGTGCTCGAGCAGGTGGCTGATCGTGACCCGCGCGGCGGTGTCCTCGTCCATGACCCGCAGGTCGGGGACATAGGTGCGTACCGGCGCGTCCAGATCGACGGCGCCCTGGTCGATGAGGTGCCAGATCGCGCACGCGGTGTAGGTCTTCGTCAGGGACCCGATCCGGAAGAGGGTCGATGCGCC
>NZ_DASQEU010000153.1:0-13497 GCF_035633495.1 Mycobacterium sp.
AGACCGTTGGCCGCACGGCCGACCGCGACTCGGATCAATCGGAGGACGACATGGCAAGCGCCGTGGTCAATTCACTTCCGGAGTCGGAGTGGCTGCTGATCCAAGAGACCGCGCCGTCGGCTCTCGCCGAACTCGACGAAGACGAACTTCTCGACGTGCACAACCGGGTGCGGCGGGCACGGACCAAGTACGTCACCAACTACCGCCACCAGGGCAGCGCCCGCGTGGCGGCAGTGGGCGGACGGGGCAAGGCGCACGCCCAGAACACCCAGGCCCGCGATCGTGCCGAGGTGTTCGAGATCGCACTCGCCCGGGTCAGTACGGCGCTGTCGGCCGCTGCCCGACGCAGTGCGGCCGACCTCAAGGCCGAAAGGATCGCTGCGGCCCGGGGCGAACCGCTCGAAGGCGCAGGCGAATCCGCGGCCGTTCCGCCCAAGCCGCGGTCGAAGGCAGCACCGAACACCCGGCGAGGTGACCGCGACCTGGTGTCACCCCGCAGCCTGAAGAAGGGCGCCGGCTCGCGGGCGCAGGGCGCGCGGCGGCAGGCGAAGAAGGACGCGCGCAGCGGTTGACGTCCTGGGACGGCAGTCCGTCACCGCGCGGTGTCGCGGTGACTGATGCTGTGGCACAGTGGGTTTCATGCTGTTGATCACGGGCCCCACCGGCAACGTCGGTCAGGAGCTCGTCGACCTCCTGACCGAAGCGCCAGGTACGACGCCATGGCGCGTCGCCAGCCGCCACCCCGGGACGTCGAGGACTGGGGACGGTGAGGGGCGACCCGACGTCATCGAGATGGACTTCTTCGATTCCGCGACGTGGCCGCCGGCGCTGGCGGACGTCGAGACGTTGTTCCTCCTGTTTCCCTTGCCCGGCAATCGTGCCGCGCGCACGGCCATCATCCCGTTCCTCGAAGCTGCCGAACGTTCCGGTTGCCGTCACGTGGTGTACGTCTCGGTCTTCGGTGCCGACCGGGCGCGCTTCATCCCGCACTACAAGGTGGAGGCAGCGCTGCGGCAGAGTTCGATGACGTGGACGGTGCTGCGATGCGGTTTCTTCATGCAGAACCTTCACCGGGCGATCTCGACCCACGGCACCGACATCGTCGAGCGCAATGAGCTGTTCATCCCCGCAGGTCGGGGGCTGACCACGTTCCTCGACGCCCGCGATGCCGCCGACGTGGCGGCATCCGTGATGCGAGCCCCCGCCGAACACCGCAATGCCGTCTACCATCTGACCGGCCCGGCCGCGCTGAGCATGGAAGAGGTCGCCACCGCGTTGACGGCGACGCTGGGTCGACCGGTGCGCTACACCCGCCCCGGACTCATTCGCTTCGCGGCACGACTGGCGCGCCGCCACGTGGGATTGGACACCATCGGTTTCATGTCGGCGGTGTACACCCTGACCCGGTTCGGCCAGAACCAGCCGCTCACCGACGACGTGCAGCAACTCCTGGGCCGACCGCCCCGCACCCTCGTTGAGTTCCTCGAGGATTCGGCCTGGCGCTGGCGCGAGAAGGCGTGGACCTGACCTTAAAGCCCTTCCACGAGAGGGGCTTTCAGGTGTCCGTGCGTACGCCGTCGAGGACGAGGTCGATCACTCCCTCCAGCCACGCACCCGTCGGGTCGGCGTGCTCGAGCAGGATGCGGTGGACGATGGCACCAACGGCGACGAAGACGACCATTCGCGGGTCGACGACCCCGGCGACGGCTTCATGGTTTCGACCGTGGTCATGATTCACGCAACTCGGCGTTGAAGGCCCGCATCGATTCGATCAGTGCGTTCAGCACGCGGTGGGCAATCGTCAGTTCCGCGGCGGTGAAGTCGTCCATGGCGGTCTCCGCGTGTCGCCCCAGGGGTGTGAAGAAGGATCTGGCGACGGCGCTGCCGTGATCGGCATAGCGCAGCAGCACTTTCCGCCGATCAGAGGGATGGGGAGCCCGAATCAGGTGCCCCGATTCGACCATCCGGTCCACCAGGTAGGTGATCGCGGCACCGGACACGCCGACGCGCTGACCCAGCTGGCTCTGGCTCAGCGGATCGCCGTCACTCTCCGCCACCATGACGTGCAAGAGTGCGCGGAAGTCATTGGCACTCAAATCATGTTGTGCACAGAACACGCGCCCGAGCTCGTCCGACACGGCGGACAGGCCCTGTACGTCGGACACGATCAGTGCCTCGACGGCGTCGCGGGCGAGAGGCGGAGGGCGGTTCACGTCACTTTTCCTTAAGTTGATTAATCGTTAATGATCTTAATATACTCTGACTCATGGATCTCTGGGATCGATTCTCCGCCGTCGTGACCGCTCGGTGGTCGTGGGCGATCACGTTGCTGATCGCCGTGGCGGCCGGTGCGTTGATGGCCCTCGCCGGCGAGAACTCCGCTGCCGATCAGTCGCCAGTTCCGGTGCCGGCCTCCGCCGAGTCGGCCCGCGTGGCCGCGCTCATCAAGGAGTTCCCCTCGGGTGACAAGGCGCCGGTCATCCTGGTGGCGTCCCGCACCGACGGCGCAGCCTTGTCGCCGGCCGACCTGGCCGCCGTCGACGTCGCTCGGCAGCGAGTGTTGGAAAGCGCCGGACTGCCCGCGGGTCCGCCGGCGTCCACCTCTCAGGACGGAGTCGTCGCGCTGGCCCCGGTCCCCATTGCGGCCGACCTCTCCGGCTTCGACCTCGCCGACACCGTCAAGGGCTTGCGCACGGCGGCGAACGACGATGCGCCGCCGGATCTTCGGCTGCAGATCACAGGCGGCCCGGCATTCGGTGCCGACATCGCCGACTCCTTCTCCGGGGCCAACTTCACCCTGCTCGCGGTCACCGCGACGGTCGTGGCCCTGCTGTTGATCATCACCTACCGCTCGCCGATCCTGTGGCTGGTCCCGCTCACGGTCATCGCCATTGCGGACCGGACGGCCACCGTACTCGGCGGCGCGGTCACCGACCTGACGGGTCTGGCTGCGGATGGCTCGACCACCGGCATCACCAGCGTGCTCGTCTTCGGCGCGGGCACCAACTATGCGCTGCTTCTGATTTCGAGATACCGCGAGGAACTGGCGAAGACTCCGCACCACCGCGACGCATTGCGCACGGCAGTACACAACGCCGGTCCGGCGATTCTTGCCAGCAACGCCACCGTGGTCCTCGCGCTGCTCACCTTGTTGCTGGCCGTCGTGCCGTCAACCCGCAGCCTCGGCGCGCAGGCGGCGTGCGGCCTGTTGGTCGCCGCCGTGTTCGTGCTGGGTGCCCTGCCACCGCTGCTGGCGCTGTTCGGCGCCCGGTTGTTCTGGCCCTTCATCCCCCGCCGAGGAGGCGAACATGCGGCGGAGGAGTTCGGCGCGTGGTACCGCGTGGCGGCATGGGTCAGTAACCACGCCGGGAGGGTCGCGGCGGTCTCGCTGACGGTGCTGGCCGTGCTGTGCACCGGTTTGCTCGACACCCCCGTCGGACTCTCCCAGACCGAACAGTTCCGCGTGAAGGCCGAATCGGTGACCGCCTACGACACACTGGCCGCGCACTTCCCCAGCGGGCTCACCGCCCCCACCACGGTGATCGGCCGCACTGACCGCGCGGGCGAAGTCCAACGGGCGATCGACGCCACACCGGGTGTCGTGTCGGCCACCGAGGCCGGCCAGTCCGACACCGGGCTGACCCAGTTCTCGGTGGTGATCGACGCGGCACCCGCCTCCGGCGCGGCATTCGAGGTCATCGATGCGCTCCGCGGATCGGTCCGCGACGCCGACGACGACGCGCTCGTCGGCGGGCCGGATGCGCAGGCGCTCGACGCCCGCGACGCCGCGCAGCGCGACCAGCGCGTCGTCATCCCCGCCATCCTCGCCGTCGTGCTGCTGGTGCTGTACGTGCTACTCCGGGCGGCGCTCGCACCGGTGGTCCTGGTCGCCGTGACGGTGCTCAGCGCCTTGGCGGCACTGGGCCTCGGCGGCTGGGTGAGCGTGCACGTCTTCGGCTTTCCCGCCCTGGACAACACCACCCCGCTGTTCGCCATCCTGTTCCTCGTCGCACTCGGCGTGGACTACACCATCTTCCTGGTCACGCGGGCGCGCGAGGAGACCCACGTGCACGGCACCCGCGAGGGCATCGTGCGTGCAGTTTCGGCCACGGGTGGAGTGATCACCAGCGCGGGCATCGTGTTGGCCGCGGTGTTCGCCGTTCTCGGCGTGCTGCCGCTGATCGTGCTCACCCAGATCGGCATCATCGTCGGGCTCGGCATCCTCCTGGACACCTTCCTGGTGCGAACGGTGATCATCCCCGCTCTCTTCACCCTCATCGGGCCTCGCATCTGGTGGCCGGCCCGCGTCGACCCGACGGTACGACCCACCGAGTCAAGGAGCAGTGTCGCGTGAGTAACACCGAAGTCGGTGCAGGAGAACGTCCGTCGACCGCGAAGGCGTGGCGCTGGGTCGCCGCAGTGCTTTCGCTCAGCCAGCTCGCGACACCACCGGTCATCACTCGGCTGTTCGGCGACTTCCTGTCGTCAGGGGCCACCAACGAAGCGCTGATCACGCCCGCCGGGTGGGCGTTCTCCATGTGGGGGTTGATCACTCTGCTGTCCGCGATCACCTCCGTCGCGGTGCTGCGGGTTGGGCTGGGGGCGCCATGGGAGACCCGGGCGCTGGTCGGGGCCTCGGTGGCGTTCGCCGGTTTCAGCACCTGGCTGATCATCGCCGCCCAGGACTGGCTGTGGCTCACCGTCGCCGTGTTCGCGATCATGGTCGCCGCGCTTATCGACGTCATGCGCCTGCTGGTGCGCCATGCCGAGGACCTGAACTGCCCGGTCTGGCTGCGTCGGTTGGCCACGCTGACATTCGGTCTCTACCTCGGCTGGAGCAGTGTGGCGGTCTTCGTGAACGTCGCCGCGGCATTGATTCATTCGGGCGCCTCGGCTACCGGAATCGGTTGGCAAGCAGCGGTTCTGGTGGCCGCCACGGCAGCCGCGATCGTCCTCACCGCTAAGCTATACGGCACCCCGGGTTACGTGGCGGCAGCATTGTGGGCGCTGGTCGCCGCAGCGATCGGCGCCGCGGACCGCGGATCGGCACTGCTCGCCGGCGCATCCGCGGTCGCCGCCATCCTCGTCGTCGTGGCGGCGATCTGGTTCGGCACGCGCCGCCGTCGGACGTGACCCGGGCGCATTGACTCAGCCCAACGACGGCCGCCCGGACCGGCAGACGACGTCGGTGCCGAGCGCAGCGAACAGCAGCGCCCCCACTCCTCCGCTCACCAACGAGTAGGTCGACACCCTCCCGCGGGCGAACTCGACGAACGTCGAGGCCGCGTCTACCGTGTCGATGATCACGCCGAGTCGCGCGACAGTCGTCAACTGCTCGCCGTCGGCGGTCAGCAGGCTGCCGGCCAGGACGAGTTCACGCGAACCGAACAGCCGTGTCACCCATCCGTGGGCGCGCTCCGGGTCGACGCCGAAGACGCGGGCCGTCAGGCGCGGCGACGTCAGGGACAGCGCGCCGACGACGAACCTGAGCCCACCGAGTATCTTCCGAGAAGAAGTATCATTCATGGGCGTGACCATGCCGCCGAGACGCTGCCAGCGACATACCGGGACATTGCCAAGTGCTGCCCGCCTTCGGCGAAGTCTCTCGCGTCAAACGGGTCGAAACCATGACGTCCGCGTCAACTGTGACTGCGCGGGATTCAGCGGGGTCATTCTATGCTCGACATCCGCTCGACTACCGCGGCCGCGAAGGAGTCCCGATGACCCGCGTCGCGATGCTTGCCCTCGCGTCCCCACGCCGCGTGGTGGCCATGGCTGCGTTCCTCGCTCTCGCGGCGGCGATGATCGGGCTCACTACGCCTGACCGCTTGTCGGCCGGGGGGTTCGAAGATCCGGGATCAGAGTCGGCGCGCGCCAATGCGCTCCTGGCGAGCGGCTTCGACCGCGGCAACCTGCAGATCGTGTTCGCCGTCACCGACGACCGCGGCGCACTCGACGGGCGGGCCCGTGCCGAAGGCATGCGCCTGACCGACCAGCTCCGCGCCTCGCCCTGGGTGTCCGACGTGACCTCGGCGTGGACCGCGCCGCCATCCGCCGCCGCCAGCCTGATCAGCACCGACGCCACGACGGGCCTGGTAATCGCCGGCATCGTCGGCGACGACACCACGGCGCAGCGCCACGCCGAGGAATTGCAGAAGCTGGCTGGCGACGTCCCAGGCGTCACCGTTCGCGCCGGGGGTGCCGCTGCGGCGGCCGCGCAGATCAACGCACAGACCGCGCGGGACCTGCTGATCATCGAGTTGGTGGCCATCCCGCTGAGCTTCGTAGCGCTTACCTGGGTGTTCGGCGGACTGCTGGCCGCCACCCTGCCGCTGATGGTTGGCCTGATCGCGATAGCCGGCTCCGCGGCCGCACTGCGCGCGATCACCGCACTCACCGAGGTCTCCAGCCTGGCGCTGAACGTGAGTGTGGCCATGGCCCTTGCTCTGTCGATCGACTACACCCTGCTCATCGTGAGCCGGTTCCGCGACGAACTCGGCGACGGCGACGAGTTCCGAACCGCGTTGGTCCGCACCATGACGACCGCCGGGCGCACCGTGATGTTCTCCGCGCTGACCGTCGCCCTGTCGATGGCCGCGCTGCTGGCCTTTCCGATGATGATGCTGAAATCGTTTGCCTACGCCGGGATCAGTGCGGTCGTGTTGGGCGCCGCGGCGGCGATCGTCGTGACGCCCGCCGCGATCGCGCTGCTCGGAGTTCGGCTCGACGCCTACGACGTGCGACGTTGGCTGCGGACGCGCAGAGGCCTCCCCGCTCGACCCCCGCAGTTGCCGGTCCAGGATTCGAGGTGGTACCGCGGCGTCAAAACCGTAATGCGCCACAGTGTTCCGGCGGGTCTGGCCGTCGTCATCCTGCTCCTGCTCTTGGGCTCCCCGTTCTTGCACGCACGCTGGGGTTTCCCCGACGACCGCGTGCTGCCGTCGTCGGCGTCCGCGCGCCAGGTCGGGGACGTCCTGCGCACCGACTTCGCCGCCGATCCCGCCACCGACGTGACCATCGTGATCCCGGATGCCACCGGCCTCGTCAACGCGGACTACGCCGGGTACGCCTCGACGGTGTCGCAACTGCCCGACGTTGCGTCGGTCTCCTCACCGGCTGGGACGTTCGTCGATGGGCTGGTCACGGGGCCGCCGGTGGCACCGACCGAGTCCTCCGCCCTGAGCGCGTACCTGACGGTCCGCAGCAGCGCGCCCCTCTTCTCGTCGGCCTCGGAGGACCAGCTTTCGCGCATCCACGCCGTCGCGCGCCCGGGCGGGCGGTCGGTGGCCCTCACCGGCGTGGCCCAGCTCAACCGTGACACCGCAACGGCGATCACCGCCCGGCTGCCCTGGGTGCTCGGCGCCGTCGCCGTCGTGAGCCTGGTGCTGTTATTCGCCTTGACGGGCAGCGTCGTGCTTCCGGTAAAAGCCCTTGTCTGCAATGCATTGTCGTTGACGGCCGCGTTCGGTGCGCTGGTGTGGGTGTTCCAGGACGGCAACCTGGGCGGGCTGGGCACCGCGACGACCGGCACGGTCGTCGCGGTCGTCCCGGTGCTGCTGTTCTGCGTCGCCTTCGGCCTGTCGATGGACTACGAGGTGTTCCTGCTGGCACGCATCCGCGAACACTGGTTGGCCTCTACGCGCACGCGCGCCGACAACGACGAGAGCGTCGCCCAGGGCGTGGCAAGCACCGCCCGGGTGGTCACCGCTGCCGCGGTGCTGATGGCGATCTCGTTCATCGCCGTCGCGGCCGCCGAGGTGTCGATCATCAGGATGTTCGGCGTCGGTCTCGTTCTCGCCGTCCTGATGGACGCCACGTTGGTGCGGATGATCCTGGTGCCCGCCGTGATGCGGTTGATGGGACGCGCCAACTGGTGGGCACCGGCGCCGCTGGCCCGGTGGCACCCGAGTCGTCCAGCGCAGCCACCAGGTCGTCACCGGCGACAAGCCGTAACCGTGCAGACCGGGCCGTAGCCGTGCTCAGGACGCGATCGGTACGACGACCTCGTTGCGTCGACGGAACGGCACAGTCCACGGCGGGTCGTAGAACCAGGCGACCGGGTCACCAAGCCCTTCGATTCCTTTGGACCGCAACGTCTCCGACAACTCGGCCGACCGTGCCGCCACCGCGTCCTGGCTGCGGTCCCCGCTGAACCGCAGCACGGCCACCGTCTCGGCGGGCACCTCGAGCAACCGCACCCTGTCGTCATCCGGTTCGGGCAGCGTCTCCATGGTCCACTTCGACGGCATGAAGAACCGGATGACCCAGCCCTCGTCGTCGCCGCCGGAGCGCGACACCGGAGCGGTCATCGCGATCTTCCGACCACGGGTCGAGGCCTGGCTGACCGGTGCGGTCATGGCGATCTTGCTGGCGCCGTGGTTGCGCCCGAAGATGTAACCGGCCAGCCGACGGAAACCCTCCCGCCGGGCCTGCTCCTCGTCGGCCTCGACGGTCGTCTCGGCCGCGACGCGCGGCTGGTAACGGCGGACTTCCACCGTGTCGGTCAGTCTCTCGCTGGTGTGCGCGGGTTCCTCGGTGCCGACGCGGATTCCTACGATCCCGAGTACGGACTCGGCCACCTGAGTCACCGCGTTCGTCAATTGTTTCAGCATGTCGTCAATCTACTTGTCATCGGAACCGCCGTCATTGGCCGAGCCTGCGTCCTTCTTGCTCGGTTCGTCCTTCTTGGTGGTGGCGTTGTCGTCCGACGTTGCTGCGGTCTCGGTCGATGGCTCGCTCTCGGTGGCGGTCGTGGTGTCCTTCTTCGGCGTGTTCTTCTTCGCGGTGTCCTTGGTCGCGGTGTCCTCATTGGCCGTGCCCGCGCTCCTGGCGGCCGACCGCGCGGTCGTGACGCTTCCACCGGTGCTCGACACGGCAACCGTCTGGGATTCCGCGGACGGGGCCGGCGTCGTCGAGGCTGGTGGCGTCGCGGCGTACTGGACGCCGATGTTGAAGACACCGATGGTGTAGTTGCCGGTGTTGAAGAAGCCGACGTTGCCCACGCCGACGTTGCCCACACCGACGTTGAGTTCGCCCGCATTGCCGATGCCGAAGTTGCGCATGCCGTTGTTGGACAAGCCCACGTTGTGGTTGCCGACGTTGTTTGAGCCGAAGTTGAAGCTGCCGGTGTTGGAAGTGCCGATGTTGTAGTCACCGACGTTGTTGATGCCGATGTTGAAGTTGCCCGAGTTGCCGCCACCGGTGTTGAAGTACCCGTCGTCGTCGATGCCGGTGTTGAAGTCACCGACGTTGCCGGCGCCCAGGTTCGGTGAGCCGGTGAGCAAGCTCAGTTGCAGCCCGGGCCTGGCCTGGGCAACTGCGGCGGCCTTGAATGCGGGGTTGCCTCGGGCGGTGACGTCGGCAATGATTCTGACGGTGCGCAGGCTTGCCGAGGCGCGAGCGCGCAAGACACCGGGAACCGTGTCGGCAGCGGCAGTGGCCGGCCGACCCAGGTCGGCCGTGGGAATCCATACGCTGGTCCGTGCGGAAATGGCGGGCGCCTGAAGCGACGCGCGACCGGTCGGGTACACAGAACGCGATGAGCAACGCCGAAGTCGAACGACCCTTGCGAGCCCCACCCGCCACGGGGTACGTCTATCGCACGTCCTGGCCGGTGACGACCAGTGACATCGACGAACACCTCCACCTTCGCCTCGACGGAGTGGCCCGCTACATCCAGGAGGTCGGTGCGGAGAACCTCGTCGACGCCGGTGAAGCCGAAGCGCATCCGCACTGGATCGTCAACCGCACCGTCATCGACGTCATCGAGCCGATCGACTGGCCCAACGACGTCACTTTCAGCCGGTGGTGCTCGGCCCTCTCGACCCGGTGGTGCACCATGCGCGTCGACCTGGTCGGCAGTGAAGGTGGCCGCATCGAAACCGAGGGCTTCTGGATCTGCATGAACAAGGACACGCTGACGCCCTCTCGGGTGACCGACACCCTCATCGAACGGTTCGCGAGCACCGCTGACGAACACCGACTCAAGTGGCGCCCGTGGCTCGAGAACCCGCCCGAACTGGACCGCGTTGCTCCATTCGGCCTGCGCCGCACGGACATCGACATCTTCCAACACGTCACCAACACCGCCTACTGGCACGTCATCCACGAAGTGATGGCCCAAGAGCCAGACGTGTGCGCGGCGCCGTACCGGGCAGTCGTGGAATACCGCCGGCCGATCAGGTACGGCGAAGAGGTGACGATCGGGTACGCGCGACGCGGCCGGGAGGTGCGCATCGCGCTACACGTCGGCGACGACGTGCGCGCGGCCGCACTGCTGCGCAAGCTGTAGCATAGCCAGATTTGCCTTCGATCCTGCGAGTGCCGTGTGAAGCGACTGGCAACCACTGCGCCGCGTTTGCGTCTCATCACAGTGGGTGGCATGGTCAGTCGCAACCCGCAGCCGGGTGATCTGCGCGACAGCATTCTGCCTGCCTGAACGCAAGCCGATAGGTGTGAGCACCGACGAGTGACGGAATACGTCTACGACATGTCGGACCCCGAGCGCGACGCGCTCACGGAACAATTCCTCAGCACCAAGAAGCTAGGCTGCAACCGCTTCGCCTGCTTCGCCGTGGAGGGCACCGATCCGTTCGCCAACATCGCCCGGCAAGTCGAGCGTGAGGTTTCGAGGACTCCTGGGGCAACGACTCCGCCACCATGAAGAAGGAATACTGCCCCTACGACGAGAGCAGCGTGTTCTTCATGGTCGTCGACACCCACGACATGGTCCCGGCAGCCGTGCTTCGCATGATTCGCAACTCGTCGGTGGGCTTGGAGACGATCGTCGACCTGGACGACTCGGTCAAGTCACCGATCGCGCCGACGATGATTCCGGTGGCCGACGTGATGCGCCATCACGGAATCGACGACCTCGACCGCTGCTGGGACGGCGCCACCGCGGCCATCCCGCGCCGGTACCGCCGCAGGCTCGCGGCCACCCACGCGCAAATCATGCGCACCGTCGCCCTCGCCGCGATGCGCGAGAACATCCAGCACTTCGTCGCAGTGCTGGACGCACCCGTCGTCAGGGCCGCGCGCGACGTTCTCGGACTGCCGCTCGCACCGCTGGCGGGCACCCCCCCGTTCACCCACATGGACGCACCGAACAATCAGGCGGTGTATGCCCACGTCCCGTCGCTGCTGCACATCGCCCAACGCCGCAATCGCAAGGTGGGTCAAGAGATCCGGGACTGCTTCGGTGAGAAGACCATGCCCAGCATGGAACAGTTCGCCACAAGGTGATGTGACGTGTCGCTGACGGTGGAGCTGACCGATGTGGTACGGAAGTACCGTACTGGCGGGCACACCGTTCGCGCCCTCGACGGTGTCACACTGCAGATCAACGGCGGCGAGTTCACCTCCATCGTTGGACCGTCCGGCGCAGGCAAGAGCACGCTATTGCAACTCCTGGGCGCATTGGACTCGCCGGACGCAGGGTGGATCCGCTTCAACGGGAGCGAGATCGGCGCCATGACCGACGACCAGCAGTCGACGTTCCGCCGCCACCAGGTGGGGTTCATCTTCCAGTTCTTCAACCTCCTGCCGACCCTCACGGCATGGGAGAACGTGGCGCTTCCGATGTTGCTCGACGGGAGGAAGTTGCGTCAGGTTCGCTCGGACGCCGTACGGCTACTGAACGTCGTCGGCTTGGGCAATCGGATCGAGCATCGTCCCGCCGAACTGTCCGGCGGGCAGATGCAGCGAGTGGCCGTCGCACGCGCTCTGATGTGGATCCCCCGCTCATCCTGGCCGACGAACCGACGAGCAACCTCGATTCATCAACTGGCACAGCGATAATGGACCTCTTACGTAACGTCGCGCGCAATGACGGTGCCGCCCGTGCGGTCGTCATGGTGACGCACAACGTGGAGGCTGCGTCGCGGACCGACCGGGTCATCACGGTTCAGGATGGTGCGGTGAAGTCCGACGTCGTCCCGACGCCCGCACCCGTGGGCGGGCGACACTCCGCGGGAGTACGCGACCAGCCGACCGAGATCATTCCGACCGTGCGCAACGGCGAGTTCACCTCACACCTCCTGCTCGCGGATCCGCCACGGCGGCGCGGCAGGCATTCGGCAAACCGGTTCTGACGCAGTGCCTCTCGCCGCCTTCAGCAGGCTGAAGGTCCTGAACGTCCGTGAGCTGCGCACCCACTGGGGGCGCGCGGTGGCGTCCATCGCAGTCGTGGCGGTGTCGGCGGCACTGCTCGTCGCCGTCCTCGGCGTTTCCGGGTCGATCACCGGATCCATCGATCGCCTCGCCACCAGCATCGGCGGTGACGCCGACCTCGAGGTCTCCGGCATCACGGGCGACGGGATCGACGAATCCATGCTCGGCACCATCAGCGGTGTCGAAAACGTCAGCGCCGCAGTGCCGCTGGTACGGATGCGCATCATTGCCAATGCGCAGCCGGCACTCCTCATCGGGCTCGGCCAGAATGCCTCCGAACTGCACTCCGACCTCCAGACGGCGATCCAGGACCAGCTCGAATCGGGCTCCCCGGTGACGTCGGCGCCCAACGGCGTGATCGTCGGCGGAGGCCTCGGGGTGGCCAAGGGCACGCAATTCGACGTGGCGGGCTCGACGCAGGTGACGGCGGTGGCCGTCGTGGACGGCCCTGCCGCCCGCCGCCTGAACGACGCCCACTTCGTCATCGCGCCACTGGCTCTTGCGCAACGGATTTCGGGACGAGAGCAGCGACTCGACTCGATCCTGCTGTTCACCAACCCGCTCGCGGACGTGGCGGAGGTTCGCAGTGCGGTGACGACGGCACTCGACGGCCGGGCGGTGGTAGCCACGCCGAGTTTCCGCGCCGCACAGGCCAGTAGCTCGTTCGCCATCCTGCAGGCGATGACACTATTGGCCGCCTCGGTCTCTTTGGTGGTGGCCGCATTGCCCCGTCATCTCGACGATGCGCGCGCTCGGCGGTCGCCGGCGCACGATCATGTCCGACATGCTCGCCGAAGCTGCGCTGGTGGGCTTCCTCGGGGGCGTGATCGGATCGGTGCTCGGGATCGCGATCGGCTACCTCGCGATCGGGGAACTGCCGTCGACGATGGTGCAGACACTGGATGCCCGCCTAGAGTACGTCCTGCCGCCGTGGGTCGTGCCGCTTGCCGTCGTGGCGTGCGTCGTCGCCAGCGTGAGCGCGTCGGCGATGGCCGCGCGGCAGGTCCACGGGGTGGCTCCGATCGAGGCGTTGGCGCCCGGCGGGGCGGCGACCGCGGAGACGGGTTCGCAACGACTCAAGAGCATCGCCGGGGTTGCAGGAGCGACCCTGCTCGTTGCCACCGTAATCGTCGTCACCAGCGATCTGGGACAGCTTGCCATTGCCTCGATAGCGTTGTCGTTCATCGTGGCTGCGGCCCCACTCGGCGAGCTTCGCCGCGACACCGTCCGTACCCGGGACGCGGAGGGCGTCGACGACGCACCCGCCGACGACGACGGCGGCAACGATCATGACCGCGAGGACGACGCGCGGCCAATGCCGACGCC
>NZ_DASQEU010000154.1:0-8679 GCF_035633495.1 Mycobacterium sp.
TCGAGGGGCTGCTGGCGCGGGTCAGCCGAATGCGGCGCTGCCGACGTCGGTTTCCTTGCCGAGGAGGGCTTCGACGATCCGCGCGGCGACGGCGTCGGGGTCGAGGCCGGTCGGCAGCTTGGGTGGTTCGCCGGCGATCGCCCGGCCGGCCAACCCCGTCTCGGTATGGGGCGGTCGGACGTCGACGACGCGGATCTTGCGCCGCCTGGCCTCGACTCGCACGGCGGTGAACAGCGCGGCCGTCGCAGCCTTGGCCGCCGAGTAGACGGCCATGTTGGGCAGCGGCTTCTCCGCCACCACGGCGCTGATGCCCAGGATCACTCCGCCCGGTTCCATCACCGGTAGCGCCGCGCGGACCAGTCGCAGTGGCGCGAGGAAGTCGATCAGCAGCAGGTCGTCGATGGTGTCGTCGTCGATGTCGGTGACCGCACCGAAGGCCACCACGCCGGCCGCGATGACCAACCCGTCGAGTCGTCCGTGGCGCTCGACCGCGGCGGCCACGACCGACCGCGGAGCATCCGGCTCGCGCAGATCGGCCGCAACGGCGTGCGCGCCGTCGATTCCCAGGCCCGCCAATGCGTCCTCCGAGCGGCCGCTGACCGTCACGTCGGCACCGAGGTCGGCCAGCAGGCGCGCGATGCGGGAACCGAGGGCGCCGGTGGCGCCGACGACGAGAAAGGCCTTACCGGAGAGGTCGCTCACCAGACCAGTGTGCGCGATGCCCCGGGTGAACTGGCCCGACGAGGCGTGACCGGTTTGTGATCCGTTCGAGTTCGGGCGAAAGCCGTGCCAACCAGTAGGCTGGGGCGCAATGGTCCCACTCTGGTTCACGCTGTCTGCACTCTGTTTCGTGGGTGCGGCGGTGTTGTTGTATGTCGACCTCGACAAACGGCGTGGGCTCGGCAGGCGGCGGAAGTCGTGGGCGAAGTCCCATGGCTTCGACTACGAGCACGAGTCGACCGAGATCGTGAAGCGCTGGAAGCGCGGCATCATGTCCACGGTCGGCGACGTCTCGGCCAAGAACGTGGTCCTCGGACAGATCCGCGGCGAGGCCGTCTTCGTCTTCGATCTCGAGGACGTGGCGACGGTCATCGCGCTGCACCGCAAGGTCGGCACCAACGTCGTGGTCGACGTGCGTCTCAAGGACATCAAGGAACCGCGCGAGAGCGACATCTGGCTCCTCGGCGCCATTGGCCCACGGATGGTGTACTCCACCAATCTGGACGCCGCGCGTCGGGCGTGCGACCGCCGCATGGTGACCTTCGCGCACGCCGCACCCGACTGCGCCGAAATGATGTGGAACGAGCAGCACTGGACGCTCGTCAGCATGCCAATCACCAGCACCCGCGCGCAGTGGGACGAGGGCCTGCTCACCGTGCGTCAGTTCAACGACCTCCTGCGCGTGCTGCCGCCCATTCCGCAGCCGGGACAGAGCGGTGTCGCGGGCCAGGCGATCGCCAGGCGCGGCGGCTCGCCGAGTCGCCCCGTGGCACCGCGTCCCGCCGAACTGCCCGCGGGCCGCACCGACGCGCCGCCGACGCGTGGTGACGTCGGCAAGTACACCCAGCAGCGCCCACCCGTGCGCAACGGGCGTCAGTCGCCGCACTACCAACGCTAGGGTTCCCCGGCGCCAAGTACCCTGTCGGCATGTCTCGTCCCGTCGCACTGATCACTGGACCGACGTCGGGATTGGGCATGGGGTTCGCTCGTCGTTACGCCCTCGACGGCTATGACCTGGTGCTGGTGGCCCGCGACGTTGAACGCCTGCAGCGCCTCGCCGCCGAACTGCGCGACGAAGCCGGTGCCGACGTCGAGGTGCTCGCGGCTGACCTGGCTGTCGCCGCCGACCGTGCCAAGGTTGCCGACCGGCTTGCCGCAGGTGTGCGAATCCTGGTGAACAACGCGGGATTTGGAACGTCGGGCGAATTCTGGAGTGCCGATCTCGAGGTCCTTCAGTCGCAACTGGACGTCAACGTCACGGCCGTCATGCAACTGACGCGTGCCGCGCTGCCGCCCATGTTGGCCGCGGGTGCGGGCACGGTCATCAACGTGGCCAGCGTCGCGGGACTGTTGCCGGGCAGGGGTTCCACCTACTCGGCGTCCAAGGCGTGGGTGATCTCGTTCTCCGAGGGCCTGGCCAACGGTCTCGAAGGCACCGGCGTCGGCGTGCATGCACTGTGTCCTGGTTTCGTCCGCACCGAGTTCCACGAGCGCGCGGGTATCGACATGGAGGGCACCCCGTCCATTCTGTGGCTCGACGTGGCCGACGTCGTGCGCGATTGTCTGGCCGACGTGGCCAAGGGGCGGGTCGTGATCATCCCGGGCCTGCAGTACAAGGCGCTCACCACCGCGGGTCGGATGGTGCCGCGGAGTCTGGTGCGGGCTGCGACGAAAGTGGTGGGCCGCGGCCGAGGGCGGACCTGAGTGCACGCTCTGATCGCGGTGCTGTTGAACCTGCAACCCGGCGGGTCGCAACTGATGCCGACCGCGCTGGGGGAGCCGAACGCGTTCAACGGCAACGGCTACATGCTGCCGGGCCTCGACATCACCGGTCTGGCCTCGCGGTACCGCGAGGACTCGATCCGTCGCGGCGGCCCGCTCATTGTCCAGGTGACACCGACGCTGCCGGGCAAGGGATTGTCGTATGCCTGTTCGGTGTCCGGCTCATCGATGTTGGTGCTGCCCGATTCGTCGCTCGACGCGGTCGGCACCCACGCCGCTCCGTGGACGACCGGTGAGTGACCCGGGCCCGACGGAATGGGGGACGGCCCCCGGCGTGGGGCCCTGGCCCGGTCCGTTGCCGGACGGCCCTCGTTACGACCGGGAGTTGTTGCGCGACGGCGACACCCGCAACGTCGTCGACGCGTACCGCTACTGGACGCGTGAGGCCATCATCGCCGACATCGACACGCGACGGCACCCACTGCACGTCGCTATCGAAAACTTCGGAAACGACGCCAACATCGGCGCCGTCGTCCGCACGGCCAACGCGTTCGCCGTCGACACCGTGCACATCGTCGGACGGCGTCGGTGGAATCGGCGCGGCGCCATGGTCACCGACCGCTACCAGCGTCTCCGGCATCACGACACCACCGCCGAGCTGCTCGCATTCGCCGCCGACGGTGGACTCGAGGTGGTCGCGGTGGACAACGTGCCCGGAGCGGTCCGCCTCGAGCACACGCGCCTGCCGCGCCACTGTCTGCTGATCTTCGGGCAGGAGGGTCCTGGGATCACCGACGACGCGCAGCGGGGTGCCACCGTGACGGTGTCCATCGCCCAGTTCGGGTCCACGCGCAGCGTCAATGCCGCCGTGGCCGCCGGCATCGCCATGCATGCGTGGATCGCGACGCATGCCGACACATCGCGAGCCTGGTAAGGCAGGATCATCGACATGGATCAGCTGTGGGCCAATCGCGCGGCCAGCGCAGAAGCCGCGATCGCGAAGCGGCACTACCGGCGGCTGTGGCGGCTGCCCGGTACGCAGCTCGGCGTCGTCGCCTGGCCGCCCACCAAGAAGGCCTTGTCGTTCGGCACCTGGCACTACTGGTGGCAGGCACACCTGCTCGACTGCCTGGTCGACGCGCAGATACGCGACCCGCAGCCCGAGCGCAAGGTGACGATCGAGCGCCAGATCCGTGCGCAGCACTGGCGCAACACCGGACGCTGGATCAACGACTACTACGACGACATGGCATGGCTGGCGCTCGCGCTCGAGCGTGCGGGAAGCCAGGCAGGCGTCGAGCGGCCCAAGGCTCTCGACAAGCTGGCCGACCAGTTCCTCAACGCGTGGGTGCCGGAGGACGGCGGCGGCATCCCGTGGCGCAAGCAGGACCAGTTCTTCAACGCCCCCGCCAACGGTCCCGCGGGCATCTTCCTGGCGCGGTACGACCGGTTGCGCCGCGCCCAGCAGATGGCCGACTGGATCGACGAGACGCTGATCGACCCGGACACCCATCTGGTGTTCGACGGCATCAAGGGCGGTTCGTTGGTGCGCGCGCAGTACACCTACTGCCAGGGCGTCGTCCTTGGCCTCGAGGTCGAACTCGCCGCCCGCACCCAGGACGCCCGGCATGGCGAGCGCGTGCGTCGACTGGTCAAGGCGATCGCCGACGACATGGCCCCCGACGGCGTCATCCGGGGGGCGGGTGGGGGCGACGGTGGTCTCTTCGACGGCATCCTGGCGCGCTACCTCGCGCTGGCCGCAACCCTGCTGCCCGAGGACGGCCCGGAGGACACCGCGGCGCGCGCCACCGCCAAGGACCTGGTGCTGAAGTCCGCCCAGTCGGCATGGGACTTCCGGCAGACCGTCGAGGGTCTACCGCTGTTCGGTCCGTTCTGGGACCGCAACGCCGACCTGCCCAAGGACGGCGGCAAGGATGCGCAGTTCGTCGAGGGCGCGGTCAACGCCTCCGAAGTCCCGGAACGCGATCTCTCCGTTCAGCTTTCGGGCTGGATGCTGATGGAGGCCGCACACGCGGTCACCCACGGCGAAGGTGGTCTCGAGCCCGCGCCGCCGGTCGTCGACGAGACGGAGTGACGGCACCTACTGCAGATCGACCGAAAGCTCGGCTCCGGTAGCTGCGACGACCTCCGCCTCGGTCACGCCCGGAGCCAGTTCCCGCAACACGAGGGTTCCGTCGCCCGGCACGTCCATGACACACAGGTTGGTGATGATGCGGTCGACGACGCCCTGACCGGTGAGCGGCAGGCTGCACGTCTGAACGATCTTCGGGTTGCCCGAGCGGTCGGTGTGCTCCATCAGCACGATCACGCGGGCCGCACCGTGGACGAGGTCCATCGCGCCGCCCATGCCCTTCACCATCTTTCCCGGCACCATCCAGTTGGCCAGGTCACCGGTCGCGGAGACCTCCATGCCACCCAACACCGCGGTGTCGATGTGCCCGCCGCGGATCATGCCAAACGACAGGGCCGAATCGAAGTACGCTGCACCAGGATTGACCGTCACCGTCTCCTTGCCCGCGTTGATCAGGTCGGGGTCGACGTCGTCGTCGTCGGGATACGGACCCGTCCCCAGGATGCCGTTCTCGGAGTGCAGCGTGACGTTGACGTCGTCGCTCAGATAACCGGGAATGAGCGTCGGTAGTCCGATGCCGAGATTGACGTACTCGCCGTCGACCATCTCCGCCGCTGCGCGGGCAGCCATCTCATTGCGGCTCCAACCCGCCGGTGCCGACTCGGTCATCGCGACGTTCCTTCTGTTCGACGGACGGTACGTTTCTCGATCTTCTTGTCCTGTGGCCCGGTGTGCACGATGCGTTGCACGAAGACGCCCGCGAGATGGACTGCGCCCGGGTCGATTTCACCGGGGGCCACGAGCTCTTCGACCTGGGCGATGGTGACGCGGCCCGCCATGGCGGCGAGCGGATTGAAGTTCATCGCCGTCTTGTTGAAGACGAGGTTGCCTTCGGTGTCACCGAGCTTGGCGTGGACCAGCGCGAAGTCGGCGTTGATCGCCTCCTCCAAGACGTAGCGCTTGCCGCCGAACTCACGAATCTCCTTGGGTGGCGAGGCAACTGCGATCGATCCGTCGGGCGCGTATCGCCACGGCAGCCCGCCGTCGGACACCGGACTGCCCACCCCGGCCGGTGTGAAGAAGGCGGGGATCCCCGCACCGCCGGCGCGCATGCGTTCTGCCAACGTGCCCTGTGGTGTCAATTCGACCTCGAGTTCGCCTGCCAGGTACTGACGGGCGAACTCCTTGTTCTCGCCGACGTAGGACGCAGTGACGCGACGGACGCGTCCGAGGGACAGCAGGACGCCCAGTCCGACGCCGTCGACCCCGCAGTTGTTCGAGAAGACCTCGAGATCGGTCGCAGACGCCTGAGCGATCGCCTCGATCAATTGGTCGGGAATGCCACATAGGCCAAATCCGCCGACGGCCAACGTGGCGCCGTCGGGAATGTCCGCGACCGCCTCGGCGGCCGAGCCGTACACCTTCGACGTCATGCGTCTCCTCCTCCGCTGACGTGACGTTCATTCTGCAAACGCCGAGGGCGCCGCCTTCGTTGCCCGGCTCCGGGGGTGCGTGTCTACGCAATAGAACTGAACAACGAAGCTCGCCAGGCAATCAACCCCTGCGTCCGCGGTGCCGACAAACTGCTCGCACAGTGAGCGTTTGCGAACTAGGCGTTCACCTGGTGAACGCCTAGGATGGTGGCCGTGAGTGGTCAACCGCGGAGCTCGCACGTGGTCGCGAGAGTGGGTTCCATCCTGCGGGCAGTCGCGGCCGCGGAGCCCGACGGCGCCTCGACCACCGATCTCGGCAAGCTCGCCGGGCTTGCCCGTCCGACCGCACATCGACTACTGGCGTCCTTGGCCGACGAACATCTGGTGGCGCGCGATGCGAAGACGGGGCGCTGGTCGCTGGGGCCCGAGCTGTACCTCCTCGGCGTCGGCGCCGCATACCGATACGACGTCACCGATCAGGCGCGAGGAGTGGTCACGCGGCTTGCGAAGGACACCGGCGAGAGCGCGTTCTTCTCGGCGCGCAGAGGTGACGAGACGGTGTGCGTCCTTGCCGAGGAAGGCAGCTTTCCGTTGCGCTCGCACGTCCTGCACGTGGGAATCAGATTCCCGCTCGGCGTCGCCAGCGCCGGCCTGGCGATCCTGAGCCACCTCTCCAACCGGGAAGTCGACGACTTCTTCGCCAGGGTGCAGCCGGATTCGGAGTGGGGTCCGAGCCACGCCGAGGCGTTCATCCGCGCGCGCATCGAATCGACCAGGCGGACCGGATACGCGGTGAACCCGGCGTTGATCGTCGACGGCAGCTGGGGGATCGGCGCGGCCGTGTTCGACCGAAGCGGGAAGCCCGCCTGGGCGCTGAGCATCACCGGCGTCGAGACGCGCTTCAAACCGGATCGCCACGCCGAGTTGGGCACCCTGCTGCTCGAGCAGGCGCACCAGCTGTCGGGGCGGATCCAGGGTTGACGCGTGCAGGGATCGCCGAACGTGGCCATTCTGATCCGGGCGTTGGAGGCGGACCCGTGACCGCCTAGCATCGAGCGGTGACCACCGCCGAACGCGCCCGTACCGACTACCCGAGCACGATCGGCGTCTGGTGGGCCAGCGACACCTGGGCGATGCCCGCCGCGCAAGAGGTGGCCCGCGAAATCGAGGCCCTCGGCTACGGATCGCTGTTCATCCCCGAGGTCACGGGCAAGGAGTGCCTGACGCAGTCGGCGGCGTTCCTTTCCGCCACAGAGCGATTGGTGGTCGGCACCGGCATCGCCAACATCCACGCCAGGGCGGCATCGGCCGCGGAGTCCGGTGGCCGCACGCTCAGCGCCCTGTTCCCCGGCCGGTTCGTCCTCGGGTTGGGCGTGAGCCACGCGCCACTCGTCGAGCACGGCTTCGGTGGCGTGTACGAGAAGCCGTTGGCGACCATGCGCAGCTACCTCGACAAGATGGCCTCCGTCCCCGAGGCGATCGAGCCCGGCGCAGGACGGCCGGTGCGTCTGCTCGCGGCGCTCGGACCCAAGATGATCGAGTTGTCCGGGACGCACGCCGACGGCGCGCACCCGTATCTGGTGCTGCCGGAGCAGTCTCGCAAGACCCGCGAGATCCTCGGACCGGACAAGTGGATCGTCTCCGAGCAGGGAGTCGTCGTGGGCGGGCACGCCGAGGAGCAGCTGGCGTACGCGCACGGGCACCTCAACGTCTACAGCGGCCTGCCCAACTACCGGAATTCCTGGCTACGCCAAGGGTTCGACGAGTCGGATCTGGTGCGTGGCGGCTCAGACCGGTTGGCGCGGAGGCTCGTCGGGATGGGCTCGGTGGACGACGCGGCGGCAAGCGTGCGCGCGCACCTCGACGCGGGCGCCGATCACGTCGTGGTGCAGGTCATCGGTGCCGACCCCACGGCCGATCCGCGCCCGTCACTGCGCACGCTGGCCGAGGCGCTGGGCCTCGGCTAGGACTGCTCGGCGGCGGGCTCGTCCGCCCCTTCCGCTCCGCCTGCCCGCTTGGCCGCCTTGCGGCGCTTGCGCCATTCGAAGAAGATCGGGGCCACCGAGGCCAGCACGATCACGATGAAGATGGGCTCCAGCAGCTTCTGGATGATCTCGAACTGGCCGAGCCAGTACCCGAGGAGCGTCAGTCCCACGCCCCACACGACGGCGCCGATGACGTTGAAGAGGGTGAACACGCCGTAGTTCATCCGGGCGGCGCCGGCCGTGATCGGCGCAAGGGTCCGCACGATCGGCACGAACCGCGCCAGCACGATGGCGAAGGGTCCACGCTCCTCGAAGAACACGTGCGCCTCGTCGAGATACTTCTGCTTCAGGAACCGCGCCTTCGGCTTGAACATCGACGTGCCGATGCTGCGGCCGATCCAGTACCCGACCTGGCTGCCCGCCACGGCGGCGATGGGGATGAACACCAGCAGCTGCCACAGCTGGAAGTTGGTGTCCACCGCCTCGGCCTGGGCGGCCGTTCCCGCGGCGAGCATCCCTGCGACGAATAGCAGCGAATCGCCGGGAAGCACGGGGAACAGGACGCCCGACTCGATGAAGACGACGACCAGAAGACCCACCAGTGCCCACGTGCCGAAGTACCCGATGAGCGTCAGCGGGTCCAGGAAGTCCGGCATCAGCGCCAGGGTGGTGGTGGTCATGGCACAACAAGATACCGGCGTGCCCTGTCGAACCCGGAAACTGCGGC
>NZ_DASQEU010000155.1:0-39477 GCF_035633495.1 Mycobacterium sp.
GGTGATCACCAGTGCGACGGCCAGGCCGCTGAGCGCGTTCGCCGCGGAGACGTTGCCCCACAACAGCATCCACACGAGTATCAGCCCGCACAGCACCCAGGCCCGCAACAGGAGTTTTCTCGTCACGGCGTGAGCACCGCCGAGATGTACTGACCTTTGTCGAGGACCTCGGCTGCCGCCCGCTCGCTGAAGGCGAAGATCGGTCCGGCGAACACGGTGAGGGCCAGGCCCACTGCGATGAGCGCACCGGTCGGAATCAACATGCCCACCGGCATCCGGCCGACGTCATCGCGGTCGGCATAGGCGCCGTCCTCCTCCGAGTAGTCGAGCAGTGCCGAGGGAGCGAGGTCGGCCAAAGCGCCCTCCGGTGCGTCGGCCCGTGCGCGCCAGAACGCCTTCGTCCACACCCTGGTCATCACGTACAGCGTCAGCAGGCTCGTCACGACGCTGCCCGCCACCAGAATCCACGCGAGCACCGAGGCGTCCTGCGCGCCCGCCTCCAACAGCGCGACCTTGCCGATGAAGCCCGAGAACGGCGGGATGCCACCGAGGTTGAGCGCGGGCACGATGAACACCAGGGCAAGCAGCGGACTGGCCACGGCCAGCCCGCCCAGGCGCTGCAGGGTCGACGCCCCCGCCTGTCTCTCGATGAGGCCGACGACGAGGAAAAGCGTCGTCTGCACCACGATGTGGTGCGCAACGTAGTAGATCGCGCCGGACATGCCGAGCTCGCTACCCAGGGCGATGCCGAACACCATGTAGCCGATGTGGCTGACCAACGTGAATGACAGCAGTCGCTTGATCTCGCTCTGCGCGATCGCGCCGAAGACGCCGACGAGCATCGTCACCAACGCCGCCACCAACAGCACGTTGTCGAGCGCGCCACCGGGGAACAGCAGCGAATGGGCCCGGATGATCGCGTAGACGCCGACCTTGGTCAGCAGGCCCGCGAAGACCGCGGTGACGGACGCCGGCGCGGTGGGATACGAGTCGGGAAGCCAGGTGGACAGCGGGAACACCGCCGCCTTGATGCCGAACGCGACCATCAGCACCGCGAACATGGCACCACGCGTGCCCGACGGAATGTCGTCGAGCCGCACCGAGAGCTCGGCCATGTTCAGCGTGCCCGTCGCCGCATAGATCATGGCGAGGCCGATCAGGAAGATCAGCGACGACACCATCGACACCATCACGTAGGCGATGCCCGCCCGCACCCTGTCGGTGCTGGCGCCGATGGTCAGCAGCACGAAGCTGGCCGACAGCAGCACCTCGAAGCCGACGAACAGGTTGAACAGATCGCCCGCCAGGAACGCGGTACAGACACCCGCCGAGAGCACCAGGTAGGTCGGCAGGAAGATCGACACCGGCTGGCGCTCGTCGCCGTCCCGGATGCCCTGACCGATGGCGTAGAACACCACGGCCAGCAGCACGATGGCCGACACCAGCAGCATCAGGGACGAGAGCCGGTCCACCACCAGCGTGATGCCCAGCGGTCCCATGCCGGGCACGGATTGACCCCACCCGCCGACGTGCACCGCGATGGTGCCGTCGCGGTCGGCCAGGTACACCAGGGCCGCGCAGACCGCGACCACCGCGGAGAGGGCCATCAACGCGATGGCGCGCTGCAGCCGCGGCTTGCGGCCCGCGAACAACGTGATCGCCGCGGCCAGGGTGGGGATCAGCACCGGAAGCGGCGTCAACACCGCCGAGAGGCTCATCGGGAACCCTCGTGTCCGGGTAGCGCGTCCAGTTCGTCGGGCTCGTCGGTGTCGCGGCGGGGGTTATGCGTCACGAGGTCTTCGTCGATCGCGCCCAGCGACTTCTCCGACAGCTCCGAGACGCGGGTGTCCTCCGGATCGTTGGCGACCTCCTCGGCCCTCGACAACCGGTACGAGCGGTAGCTCAGTGCCAGCACGAACGCGGCGATGCCCATCGTGATGACGATCGCGGTCAGGATCATGCCCTGCGCCAACGGGTCGGCGGTCGTCGTCTCGCCCTCGGTGGTCCGCCCGCGGATGGGCGGATTGCCGGACGGCCCGCCGGCGGTCAGGATCAGGATGTTGACGCCGTTGCCGACCAGCAACAGCCCCAACAACATTCGGGTGAGATTGCGTTCGAGCAGCAGGTACACCCCGGCACTGATCAGGCCGCCGATCAGGACGAGGGGAACGAGGTAGGAGGTCATCGTCGTGCCCCCGCCGCCATCTCGACGTCGACGCGCGCGCCGAGGCTGCGCAGCACGTCGAGCACCAGGCCGACGACGATCAGGTACACACCCAGGTCGAAGAACAGTGCGGTGACCAGCTTGACGTGCCCCAGCATTGGGACGTCCAGTTCGATGACGGCCGACGACAGGACGGGTGCGCCCAGCAACAGCGACGTGACCGCCGTCCCCGCCGACAGGAGCAGGCCCGCACCCAGAAGCTTGCCCGCGTCGACGGGCAGCGCCTCCCCGAGCTCGTAGCGACCACCGGCCAGATAGCGCAGCACCAGCGCCAGCCCGGCGGTCAGTCCTCCCGCGAAGCCGCCGCCCGGCGTGTTGTGGCCCGCGAAGAAGAAGTAGAACGACAGCACCATGATGAGCGGGAAGATGATCCGCGTCGCCACCTCGAGGACCAGTGACCGGTATCGGGGGTCGCGGAGCTCGCTGCCGCGCAGCCAGGTGACGTCGCCGACGGCCGGGCTGGTCGCGATCACGGGGATGCGGCCGATGTCCGGTTGCCCGGCGTCCGCTACGCGGGGTGCCGAGCCGAAGCGCCTGTTGCGGAACACCATTGAAGCCACGCCCGTCGCTGCCACCAGGAGTACCGAGATCTCGCCCATGGTGTCCCAGGCGCGGATGTCGACCAGCAGCACGTTGACCGTGTTTGAGCCCTGCCCGCGGTAGTAGGCGGCGTCGGGCAACAGTTCGGCGATTGGCGTGGTCATCCGCGCGGCCATCGCGAACGCCGCGAGCGTGGTGACGCTGATGCCGACCGCCAGGGACAACGCCAGTCGCGGCAATCGATGCCGATTGATGTTGGCCTGATTCGCCTCCGCGGGCAGCGTCCGCAGGACGAGAACGAAGATCACCAACGTCAACGTCTCCACCAGGAACTGGGTGAGGGCGAGATCGGGTGCGCCGTGGAAGACGAAGATCGCCCCGCAGCCGTATCCCGTCACGCCGACGAGCAGGACCGCGGCGAGCCGGTTGCGCAATAGCGTCGCACTGAGTGCCGCGGCCAGGATGATGAGTCCGACGACCGCTTGCAGAGGTGAGTCCCATAGCTTCAGCTCCGGACGATCCCGCGCGCCGATCATCAACATGGCGGTGGGTAGCAGCACCAGCGTCGAGAGGATGACCGCCTGGGTCGCGGGGATCGACCCGCGCTGGGTGAGCGCGGTGAGTCGGACCGCGAAGACGTCGGTGCCCCGGATCACCGCGTCGTAGATGCGGTCGGCGTTGCCCAGCGGCAGGTATCCCACCCGGGCGCGGCGAAGCCGGTTCCTCGCGAAGAAGGCGGCAGTACCGGCGGCGAGCACCAGGACTGACAGCAGCAGCGGCAGATTCACGCCGTGCCACAGCGCAAGGTGGTAGTCGGCACCGCCCGGCACGGTGTCGGCGTACTCGTCGAGTACGTGGTCCAGACCCGCGGGCCAGATGCCGAACACCAGCCCGGCCGCCGCCAGGATGGTCGGAGCGGCGAGGAAGGTGGTTGTCGGCCGGTGCATGTCGGCCACCCGCTGACTCGGTTCGGTTCGGCCCTTGCGCGCGAAGGCGCCGTAGATGAACCGCAGGCTGTAGATCGTGGTGAACACGGAGCCGAACGCCACCCCGGCCAGGACGTACGGTGCCGCTGCGCCGAGCGACGCGCTCTCCGCCAAGGTGGTGAGGTCGGCCTCCTTTGCGACGAAGCCGAGGAACGGCGGCAGGGCCGCCATGCTGGCGGTCGCGCCGACGGCGATGATCAGCAGCGGGCGCTGCCGGTCGCCGAGCCAGGCCAGCCGTCGGATGTCCCGGGTTCCCGTGGCGTGGTCGATGACGCCGACGACCATGAACAGGGCCGCCTTGAACATCGCGTGCGCACACAGCATCGCGAGCCCGGCGAGCATGAGGTCACCGCCGCCCGCACCGACCATCAAGGTGATGAGCCCGAGCTGGCTGACGGTGCCGAACGCCAGGATCAGCTTGAGGTCGTACTCGCGCACCGCGCGCCACCCCGCGAGCAGCATGGTGGCCAGGCCCAGCGTCACGATGATCGGGCGCCACCCGGGTGAGTCGGCGAAGCCGGGGGTCATGCGCGCAACCAGGTAGACCCCGGCCTTGACCATCGCGGCCGCGTGCAGATAGGCGCTGACGGGCGTCGGGGCGGCCATCGCGCCGGGCAGCCAGAAGTGCATCGGCACGATCGCTGACTTGGACAGCGCTCCGATCAGGATCAGCACGACGCCGACGGCGGCAACCGTGCCCGACGGCGGTGCGGCGACGAGTTCGGACAGCCGGTACGTACCGGACAGCTCGCCCAGGATGACGATGCCGACGAGCATCGCCAGGCCACCCGCGGTGGTGACCAAGAGGGCCTGGGTGGCGGCACGCCTGCTGGTGGCGCGTTCGGCGTAGTGGCCGACCAACAGGAACGACAACACCGTCGTCAGTTCCCAGAACACGTAGAGCATCAGCATGTTGTCGCTGACGACCAGCCCGAACATGGCGCCGGAGAACGCGACGAGTTCCGCGGCGAAGCTGGGGAGCCTGCGCTCCGTGTGACCGTCGTGGTGGTGGAAGTATTCGGCGCAGTAGAACAGGACCAGGGCGCCGACGCCGAGCACCAGCACGCTCATGATCGCCGCCAGTGCGTCGAAGCGGAACGTGATGTCCATTGACAGCTCGGGCACCCAGTCGAGGTGGACGGTCTGCTCGCCTCGACCCGGCCAAATCAGCGCCACCCAACCCAGCGAGCTCAGCGGAACGAGGGCTAATGGGTAGAAGGCTCGCCGTCCCCAACGGTGCACGAGGACCGGCGCCACGAGGGCGGCGATCGCGTGGGCGTACAGGATGGCGAGCATGGCACTCCGACCATTCGGGGTGTCAGCCTGCGATGAGCGCTTGCGCGAAGAGCATCAGGCCGGGGCGGGCTATGTCTCACGTCAGTTTACGTGGGCGGTGCTCCCGCTCCACTCGGCGTCGCGTACAGGGCTCGCGGATGTCCGTGCTAAGCAGACGGCCGGGTGGCCAGTCCGATCGGAATGGCGTGGGCCACAACGCCGATGCCCGCGCCGAGGATCGGCCAGACCGGCCAGAAGTACCAGGCGCCCGCCGAAAGCCCGACCGCGAGCCAGACGGTCAACACGATGACGACCATCAGCAGGTAGGCCGCGACGTGAAGGCGCACCGACATGCGGGCGGCCTCCTGACGGGCGGAACGCCTGCGGGGGTCGGTGCGGCGTAGCTGGTGCACCGGCAGGTCGCCGAGCAGCTGCTTCAGCTCCCCGGTGGTGTGGGCGGCGAACGCCGACCGGACGCGATCCTCGTACTCCGCCATGTCGAGATACCCCTGGGCGAGGGCCTGACCGAGGAGGCCGGCGGTCGTCTCGCGTTCGTGATCGCCTGCGCGGGTGTCGGTGTGGGGCTGGACGGATGAAGTCATTTCGAACTCCGATCTTGACGATGCCTGGTTCACGACATTCCAACTATGACATGTCACTATAGGAGTGTCAACGGTGCGGACTAAGCGGTTGAATGGCGGCATGGGGACCGACGACAGAGTGGTCAGCGCCAGTCTCGACATCTCCGCGCCGGCCGATCGGATCTTCGAACTGATCGCCGACCCGGCCGAACAGCCGCGTTGGGATGGCAACGACAACACCACGTCGTCGAGTTCGAGGAGTGCAGGCTCATCGCGTGGCAGCCGTCCGAGCCGGGTGCGGCACCGCCCGGTCACCTCTGGCGGTGGGAGCTGCCACCCGTGGACGACACGCACACCCGCGTCACGCACACCTACGACTGGTCTCGGCTGACCGACGAGAAGCGGATGGTGCGCGCCCGCGCCACCACCGCCGACCGGTTGCACGCGTCGCTCGGCAGACTGGCGGCGCTCGCCGAGCCGACCTGGCGCCGTTCGCGCCAATTGTGTCAATGTCCAACGCTGGTCTGACGTAGTTCTCATCATTGGGTATACGAGACCCAGCCGACGAGACGAGCAACGCCATGGCCTTCGACGAAGCCAAGCTGAACGAATTCCTCGGCAAGGCCGTGGGTGATCTCGGTGCTGCGATGAGCGCGACGTTGATACTGGTCGGCGATCGGCTCGGGCTCTACCGCGAACTGGCGAAGGGCGCGCTGACTCCGGGCGAGCTGGCACAGCGCACCGGTACCAACGAGCGCTACGTCCGCGAATGGCTCGGCAATCAGGGCGCCGGGGGATATGTGGAGTTCGACCCCGGATCCGGCAAGTGGTCGCTGAGCCCAGAGCAGGCGCTGTGTCTGGCCGACCCGAACGGCCCAGTCGACATGCCCGGTGCCTACAACATCGTCGAAGCGACGTTTCACGCCCTTGGGCGGACACTCGGCAACTTCAAGTCCGGAGACGGCATGGAATGGGGCGACCACCATCCGTGCCTGTTCGAGGGGACCGAGCGGTTCTTCCGCGCCGGCTACAACGCCAACTTGATCGGCTCCTGGCTGCCCGCCCTGGACGGTGTCGTCGACAAACTGCAGAGCGGCGCGAAGGTCGCCGACGTCGGCTGTGGGCACGGTGCCAGCACCATCTTGATGGCGACGACCTACCTGGATTCGGAGTTCGTCGGGTACGACTACCACGCCGACTCGATCAGGGTTGCGGGCGAGAAGGCCGCGGCGGCAGGTGCGGCGAACGCGCGGTTCGAGGTCGCGGATGCGACCGGCTACGAGGACAAGGGCTTCGACCTCGTCGCGTTCTTCGACTGCCTGCACGACATGGCCGACCCGATCAACGTATCCCGGCACGCGCGCCAGGCGATGAAGGACGACGGAACGGCGATGTTCGTGGAACCCTTCGCGAACGACACGGTGCAGGACAACCTGAACCCGGTGGGCCGGGTGATGTACGGCGCCTCCACGCAGATCTGCGTACCCGTTTCACTTGCGCGCAACGGGCCCGCACTCGGCGCCCAGGCGGGTGAAGCTCGCCTACGCGAAGTCGTCGTCGACGGGGGCGGCTTCACACGTTTCCGGCGGGCGGCCGAAACGCCGTTCAACCTCGTCCTCGAGGCCCGACCCTAGCCACCCGACTGTTGGCGACTATCGCCCCTCGGCGAACGCACGCAGTGAATCCACCTGCGCCGGATTGAGTGACGGACGCACCGTGGCTCTGGCCTTCGCCACGTCGGCGGCGGTGACGTCGGCTGCGTCGATCGAACGTCGCATCGCCGTCAGTGCGGACTCCCGCAGCAGCGCAACGCAATCGGCAGCACTGTAACCTTCGAGCTGATCGGCGAGTTCGTCGAGGTTCACGTCGGCGCTCAGCGGGATGGACTTCCCCGACGTGCGCAGGATGTCCCGTCGCGCATCGGCGTTCGGCGGTTCGACGAAGACGAGCTTCTCCAAACGCCCGGGACGCAGGAGCGCCGGGTCGATCAGATCGGGTCGGTTGGTGGCGCCGAGGACGACGACGTCGCGCAGTGGGTTGATGCCGTCGAGTTCGGTGAGCAGTGCCGCCACGACGCGGTCGGTGACGCCTGAGTCGAAGCTCTGTCCGCGCCGCGGCACGAGGGCGTCGATCTCGTCGAGGAAGACCAGGGAAGGCGCGGAATCGCGGGCGCGGCGGAACAATTCGCGCACCGCCTTCTCCGACGCCCCAACCCACTTGTCCATCAGTTCGGCGCCCTTGACCGCGTGCACCGACAGCCTGCCACTGCTGGCGAGCGCCCGTACGACGAACGTCTTGCCGCACCCGGGCGGTCCGTAGAGCAGCACGCCGCGTGGCGGTTCGACGCCGAGTCGCTCGAAGGTGTCGGGGTGCCGCAGCGGCCAGAGCACCGCTTCGGTGAGTGCCTGCTTGGTATCGACCATGTCGCCGACGTCGTCGAGCGTCACCGACCCGACCGCGACCTCCTCGGTGGCGGAACGGGACAGCGGGCGGATCACCGACAGCGCGCCGGTCAGGTCGTCCTGAGTCAACGCGGGTGACTGCCCGTCTGCGCTGGCGCGGGCGGCGGCGCGCAGGGCGGCCTCCCGTACCACGGCGGCGAGATCGGCCACGACGAAACCCGGTGTGCGCTCGCCGATCTCGTCGAGTGTGAGGTCCTTGGCGGGTACGCCGCGCAGGAGCACTTCGAGTAGGGCCTTGCGGGTCGCACCGTCGGGCAGGCTCAGCCCCAGCTCGCGGTCGCACAGGTCGGGCGCGCGCAGCCTGGCGTCCACCGCGTCCGGCACCGCGGACGTCGCGATGAAGGCCACACCCGGGGTCGCCACCGCGGCCCGCAGTTCGGTGAGGATCAGCGTCGCGACGGGCTCCGCGGTCGAGGGCAGCAGGGCATCGACGTCGGTGATGAGCAGAACACCGCCCCCATCGCGGAGGGCGGCGACCGCCGACTGAACACTCGCGAGCCTGTCCTCGGCCCGCAGGGCCCCGACTTCGGGACCGTCGAGTTCGACGAGGCGGCGCTTGGCGCACACCGCACGCACCAGCGTGGCCTTTCCGACGCCCGCGGGCCCGGAGACCAGGACGCCGAGATTGGCCTTGGCGCCCAGGGTTTGAAGAAGTTGCGGTTCGTCGAGGGCGAGCTTCAGCCACTCGGTCAGGCGACCGGCCTGGGTATGGGCCCCCCTGAGATCGTCGATCGACACCGCCGCCGCCGCGGGCTCGTCGCTCGGCTTCCGATGGGGCCCCGTGACGGTGTGGGCAGCGGTGACGGGCTCGCTCGGGAAGGCCGTACCGTCACCCCAGGCGACCAGCGAATTCGGTTGCACGCTCACGGGACCGCCGGGATCCACGCCCGTCACCGTCAGCAGCTCCGACGTCCAGGTGATGCCCACCGAGGCCGTCAGGGCGGACGAAGCCTCCGACGTGGACGTGCCGGGACCGAGGTCGCGCGGCAACAGCGACACGGTGTCGCCGACCGTCATCACCTTTCCCAGCAGGGCAAGTCGAAGCGTGGCCGACGAGATGGACTGGGTGGCCAGCTTCGAACCGCTCACCGTGACCGACCGCGCCCCGTACACGGTGACGGGTGCCACCAGCACGATGGTGTTCTCGCGGAGTCCGGCATTCGACAGCGTGACGTCGTCGAGCAGTGCGGTGCCCACTGGTGTGTCGGCGCTCGCCACGCCGACGACGGCGCAGGTGGTGCGCGAACCGGTCAGCGACACGGCGTCCCACTCCCGGATGCCGAGCGCGGCGAGCGCCTCGGGATGCAGCCGAACGACGCCGCGGCGTGAGTCCATGGCCGAGGTGTTGAGCCGGGCCGTGAGGGGGAGGCGGCCGAGCGGAGGGTCGTCGAACGCCTCGGTCATGTGTTTGGTCACCTCTACCGCCGAGGACCGGGTCTGCGCAGCCCGAGGCGGGCCATCGACCGGCGGTTGGGCTCCGCGCGCCGCGCCGCGCGGCGGACCGCCCGACGCTGCTGCGGTTTGGCATCCCACGCCTCCGGACGTGCCGCGACCCAACGCTGGCTACGGATGGTGAACGGAATGACGCACAGGTACCCGGCGATGATCAGCAGCACCAGGACGTACGGGAACAGCAGCAGACCCGCGGCGGCCGCGGCCACCAGGATCAGCAGGATCGGCGCGGCGTTCTCCGGGACCGAGATCGACTTCAACGCCAGCGTCGGCACGCGGCTGACCAGCAGCGCCGCATTCGCGGCGAGCCACGCGCAGACGAACCAGTGCGACGTCCACCAACCTTGACCGAACTGCATCATGGCGACCAGCGGGCCGATCGAGCCGATGGCGCCGCACGGCGCGGGCATGCCCGTGAAGAACTCGCGGGTGTAGGCCGGCCGGGTGTCGTCGTCCAGCAGTGCGTTGAAGCGCGCCAGCCGGAGTACGACGCACACGGCATAGAGCAGCACGAAGATCCAGCCGACTTGCGAATGCTCCAGCATGGTCACGTAGATGACCAGGGCCGGCGCCACGCCGAAGTTCACCGCGTCGGCGAGCGAGTCGATCTCGGCGCCCATCCGGGACTGAGCGTTGAGCGCGCGGGCGATGCCGCCGTCGATGCCGTCGAGGACCGCGGCTGCGCCGATCAGCGCCAGCGAGATCCACGGCTTCTCGTCGAGGGCGAACTTGATCGAGGTCAGCCCCGCGCAGATCGCCAGAACCGTCGTCGCGCTGGGCAGGATGCGTAGCCCACGTGCAGGTTGGCCCTGGGCGCGGGTCATGCCAACTCCGCGAGCACGGTCTCGCCGCCGATGGCGCGCTGGCCGATCTCGACGAGAACCCGTGCGTCCTCCGGGAAGTAGGTGTCCAGGCGCGAGCCGAAGCGGATCAGTCCGTAGGTCTCACCGAGTGCGACCTTGTCCCCGATGCGCGCGTTGCACACGATGCGGCGCGCGATCAGGCCGGCGATCTGGACCGCGGCCACGTCGACGCCGTCGGCGGTGCGGAACCACACGCCATTGCACTCGTTGACCTCGCTGGCGGTGTCCTTGTCCGCCGAGCGGAACTGGCCGGGGCGGTACTTGACGGTGATCACCTCACCGGCGACGGGCGTCCGCTGCACGTGAGCGTCGAAGATCGACAGGAAGATGCTGACCCGGGTCATGGGCACGTCGGGCATGTTGAGCTCGGCGGGCGGGCGGACCCGCTCGATCAACGTGACGAGCCCGTCGGCCGGCGCGACCACCACACCTGGCCTGGTGGGTGGGACCCGAGGCGGGTGACGGAAGAACAGGGCGCAGGCTCCCGCGGCGGTCAGGCCGGCGTTGCGCACCCAGCCGTGCTTGCGGCCAGCGGCGGCGAGCCCCAGCCCGCCCGCGATGAACGGCAGGCCGGCGGGGTGAACGGGAGGAACGGTGGAACGGACCAGATCAACAAATCGTGAGATCTCGGACTCGTTGGCGGCATCGGCGGGTCGCGCGGGTCTGGCCATGGGGTGTCGATTCTACGTGTGCGTTGGGGTGTTTACGTCAGATCCCATACCCGCACCGGTGAACCGGCCAACACCTCCGCGACGTCCTCGCCGATTTCCAGCAGGCAGTTGGCCGATGCCAGCCACCGCAGGTGATGCGACGCGGGTGGCCCGTAGCTGGTGACCGTCGGTCCGTCGGTTCCATTCCCCGGTCGCTCCGCTCCTGCCCGCCGGTCCAGCACGCCGCGGCGGAACTGACGCCTCCCGCGCGGCGACGTCAGGTCCTCGAGCAGGGTGGCGACGAGGCGCGGCCGGTCGGGGCGCGGCAGACCCATCGCCGCCCGGAGGGGCGCCCGGATGAAGACCTCGAACGAGACGAGGGCGCTGACGGGGTTGCCGGGCAGGGTGATGATCGGCGTCCCCCAGACGACCCCGGCCCCCTGCGGCATGCCCGGCTGCATCGCGACCTTCACGAAGTCGACCTCGTCCCCGAGGGAGTCCTTGACCACCTCGTATGCGCCCGCGCTGACGCCGCCCGTCGTGATGATCAGATCGGCGTCGCGGGCGTGCGTCTCCAACTCCGCCCGGAAGACGGCGACGTCGTCCTCCGTCATCGACGACGTCACGACGTCGGCACCCGCGTCGCGGACCGCGGCCGCCAGCATGACGGCGTTGGACTCGTAGATCTGACCGGGTTGCAGCGGCGTGCCGGGACCCACCAGCTCCGACCCCGTCGACATCACCAGAACGCGTTGCCGCGGAATGACTTTCAACTCACCGAGGCCGAGCGCCGCGGCAAGTCCGAGCGCGGCGGGCGTGAGCACCTGGCCGGCCTGCAGCACCGTCGTGCCCGCGGTGACGTCCTCACCCGCGCGTCGGACGTGTTGGCCGGGCCTCGCGCTCGCCATGATCGCCACGGTGTCGGTGGCGCCATCGGTGGCCTCGACCGGGATGACCGCCGTTGCCCCGGCGGGCAGAGGCGCGCCCGTCATGATCCGGTGCGCGGTGCCGGGTTCCAGTACCAGGGAGTCCGTGCGGCCCGCCGGAATGTCCTCGGCCACGGGAAGTTTCACCGGGTTCTCGTCCGACGCGCCGGCGATGTCCTCGGCGACGACGGCGTATCCGTCCATCGCCGAGTTGTCGAACCCGGGCAACGACAGCGGAGCGACGAGGTCGGCCGCGAGGACGAGGCCGAGCGCGTCACCGACGGCGACGTTCACCGGCTCGCGCGGCGTGATCAGCTCGGCGATGACCCGTTGGTGCTCTTCGACGGATCTCATACCGGGTAGGTGACGCCGGTGAGCTCCTCGGACACGGCCCACAGCCGACCCTGCACGTCCTGATCGTGGGACTGCTTGCTCGACTCCACCAGCTTCGGGTAGCCGCGCAGCTCGCGGAAGCCATCGGGGCCGTAGTACTGGCCGCCCCTGACGTTCGGGTCGGTAGCCGCCCGCAGCGTCGCGAGCGCGCCGATCTCGGGGGTGTTCGTGACGAGCCCGGCCGCCTGCCGGAAACCCGGCAGCCCGGAACCTGGGACGTGACGCATCAACTCGGTGTTGGAGATACCGGGATGCGCGGCCACGGCGATGGTCGGCTCGTCCCTGGCGGCCAGTCTGCGGTTGAGCTCGTAGGTGAACAGCAGGTTGGACAGCTTCGACTGGCCGTAGGCGGCAACCCGGTTGTAGCTGCGCTCCCACTGCAGATCGTCGAAGTGGATGGCCGCCTGGATGCGGTGCGCGATGCTTGCGACGGCGACGACGCGCGATCCCTCGACCGGCAACATGTTCTCCAGCAGCAGGCCCGTCAGCGCGAACGCCCCGAGGTGATTGGTGCCGAACTGAAGCTCGAACCCGTCCTTGGTCACCTGCTTCGGCGGGTACATCACGCCCGCGTTGTTGATCAGCAGGTCGATGCGCGGGTAGGCGCTCTTGAGCTCGGCCGCAGCGGTGCGGATGGACTGCAGTGAGCCCACGTCGAGAGGCTGCACGGTGACGTTCGCACGGGGCACCCGTCCCACGAGCCGGGCCGCCGCGGCCTTGCCCTTGTCGGTGTCGCGCACCGCCAGCACGACGTGGGCGCCGCGGGCCGCGAGAACCAGGGCGGTGTCGTATCCCAGGCCCGTGTTCGAGCCGGTGACGATGGCGACGCGACCGGTCTGATCGGGCACCTCGGCTGCCGTCCACTTGGTGTTTGAGCTCATGGGCAAGACGATACTCAGGGTGATGGTGACACTCGTCGACCCCGCGAACCCGCCGAGCCGCAAGGCCCCGCTGGTCTGGGCGATCGCGGCGGCCATCCCGTGGGCGCTGCTGTCGGTGGCGCAGGTGGTGTGGTTCGCGCTGGACACCAGCGCGAACTGGCTGCATGCCGCCGCGGCCGTCGTGACCGTGCTGGGCATCGTGACGTTCGTGGTGGTCGCGCCGCTGTGGCGCTACCGGGTGCACCGCTGGGACGTCTCCCTGGACTCGCCGACACCTGCGGTCTACACCAGGACGGGCTGGTGGGTGCAGGAGCGTCGCATTGCGCCGATCTCCCGGGTGCAGACCGTGGACACCCACCGCGGACCCCTCGACCGGCTGTTCGGCCTGGCCGACGTCACCGTCACGACCGCCTCGTCGGCGGGGGCCGTACGGATCGTCGCGCTGGACTCCGACGTCGCCGACCGGATCGTCGCCCGACTGACCGACGTCGCCGCGATCGGTGACCGGGACGCGACGTGACGGAGCCGCCCGTTGCGCAGTGGCGCAGGCTCAGCCCCCGAATGCTGCTCGTCCATCCCGTGCACGAGCTGCTGCGGCAACTCCCCTTGCTGATCGGCTCGGTGGTGCTCGGGTCGGCGACCGGCAACCAGATGTGGGCGGTCGCGGCGCTGGTGCTTCTCGTCGTGCTCGGCATCGCGCGGTGGTTCACCACCACCTATCGCATCGACGGCGAACAGATCCAGCGGCGGGAAGGCGTGTTTCAACGCACGGTTCTCTCGTTGCCGCGCAACAGGATTCGATCGGTGTCGACGGAGGCCCGGCTGTTGCACCGGCTGCTCGGCCTGACCGTCGTCAGGGTCGGCACGGGTCAGGAGGTCAGGGGTGACGCCGAATTCGCCCTCGATGCGGTCCGATCCGCGGAGGTGCCCGGCTTGCGCGCGATCCTGCTCGCCGACTCGTTGGTAGTAGGCGTCGAGGCTCCGGCGCACGATCGCGTCATCGCCAGGTGGCAGCCGTCATGGTTGCGCTACAGCCCGCTGAGCTTCACCGGGCTGGCGATGATCGCCGCGGCCATTGGACTGGTGTACCAGACGGGAGCGATTGCGGCGCTGGAGGATTCGGAGCTGACGAGAGAGGGACTGGATGCCGCGGAGCGATTCGGCGTCGTCGTCACGGTCGCGGTGGCCGCCGTCGTAGTGCTGGTGCTCTCGGTCCTGCTGTCGGTGGTGCGGTCGCTGGTGACCTTCGGCAACCTGGTGCTCTCCCGACGCGACGACGGCGGTACCGGCGTGCTGCACCTCGAGCACGGACTGCTCCGGGCGCGCGAGCACACGTTCGACATGCGACGCCTGCGCGGCGGCACGGTCCGCGAGCCGCTTCTGGTGCGAATGTTCGGCGGCGCGCGGCTGGATGCGGTGATGACCGGTGTCGACGGGTCGGGGGAGGCGTCGCTGCTGCTACCGCCCTGTCCGGTGGCGACGGTCCAGGGGGTGCTCACCGAACTGATCGGCCGCCCCGAGGTGGTCACCGGTGAGCTGAGAGGCCACGGCGCAGTCGCGATCCGCAGACGCTGGAGCAGGGCCCTGGCGTTTCCTGCGCTGCTCGGCGGGGCGTTGGCGGGGTCCTTGCTCGTCGTCCCGGTGCCGCTCTGGGCGTGGGCGGTGTTCGGTTTGGTGACCGCGGCGGCCGCGTTCCTCGCCGCCGATCGTTCGCGTGCGCTGGGGCATCGCGTCGGTGACGGCTGGCTGGTCGCGCGGGCGGGCAGCGTCGACCGGCGTCGCGACTGCATCGCCGCGGCGGGGATCATCGGCTGGACCGTGCGGCAGACCTGGTTTCAGCGCCGCGCCGGGGTGGCGACGCTGGTCGCGGCCACCGCTGCCGGGGTCAAGGGCTACCGGGTGCTCGACCTACCCGCCGAGGTTGCCTGGTCGGTGGCCGCGACCGCGTCACCCTGGGTGGTCGAGAATGACTGGGCCCACGGTCGACCGGGCCCGAGTTGCGCTGAAACGTTGGCCGTTTAACCTCGGCGCATGGCTATCGGTGGAGTGCTGTTCGACATCGATGGTGTCCTGGTGACTTCCTGGAAGCCCATCCCGGGTGCCGCGGAGACGTTGCGCGTCCTGGCGGGCAACCAGATCGCCAGGACGTATCTCACCAACACCACGACCAAGACCCGGGTCCAGATCGCCGGACTGCTGACCGAAGCCGGTATGGAAGTCACGTCCGACGAGGTCATCACGGCCGCCGTGCTCACGGCCGACTACGTCCGTGACCGCCATCCCGACGCCAGGTGCTTCCTGGTCAACAGTGGGCAGATCGCCGAGGACATGCCTGGTATCGACATCGTCTACGCACACGACGTGGTGGGTTCGAATCCCGACATTCCAGACGTGATCCTTCTCGGCGGCGCCGGCTCGGAGTATGACCACATCACGTTGAGCCGGGTCTACGACTGGATGGTGCAGGGCGTTCCGGTGGTGGCGATGCACCGCAGCACGGTGTGGAACACCGCGGAGGGGTTGCGCATCGACACCGGCATGTACCTCATCGGCATGGAGCAGACGTCCGGCCGCAAGGCCACGGCCGTCGGGAAGCCGGCACCGGCGGGTTTCCTCGCCGCGGCGGGCAGGCTCGGCGTCGACCCGGAGGAGATGTACGTCGTCGGAGACGATCTCAACAACGACGTCCTCGCCGGCCAGGTGGTGGGCATGACCGGCGTGCTGGTGCGCACCGGCAAGTTTCGTCAGGACACGTTGGACCGTTGGGCCGCAGACGAATTCGCCATGCAGCCCAACCACGTCATCGACTCGGTCGCCGACCTCCCCGAACTGCTCGGCCTCTAGTCGCTCTGGAGCCGCCGGGTGTCGAGGCGGGTCTCGGTGACTCCGCCCTGGCCGTCGGCGTCGACGAAGTAGGCGCCCGCCGCGTCCGCGTCCGCTTCGGCGACGGCCTCGACGAACTCCGTGCCGCGGTAGAGAACGCCCACACCGTCGTCGGTCGCGTACCCGGAATCGAGGGCCCGCTCGGCGATCAGCCGTTGAAATAGCGGCCGACGCTGGGTTTCCGAGTCGTAGTGCACGCCGTTCGAGTATGGGACGAGCGCGAGCCCGTCGGTGACGGGCCGCAGGTCCGGACCGAACGAATCGGTCGTCCCGCCCGTGTGCCAGCAGATCGACCCGGCGGAGACGCCGGTCAGCACGACACCCGCCGTCCACGCGGCCTGCATCGCGTGGTCGACACCGTGAAGGCGCCACAGTGCCAGAAGTGCGGCGACGCTGCCGCCACCCACCCAGACCACGTCCTGGGCCAGCAGGTGGGCCTCGACGTCATCGACGTTCGGCATCGGCACCAGCGAGACGTGGCTCGCGGCGAACCCCCGCAGCTGGGCCGCCTCATAGAGGTGGTGAAGTGCGACCGGGTTGTCGCCCTGGGCCGTGGCGACGAAGCAGATTCGCGGCGCGCGACCCGTCACTCCCGCCAGTTCGACGGCGAAGTCGGTGAGGGGGCTGAACTCCCAGCGCGTGCGCACGCCGTCACGCAGGCCGCCGCTGGTGGCCAGGATGGTGCGTGCGTCGGCGGGCATGGGTCGACGGTAGCGCTCAGCGACCAAGATCAACCGTTCGGATGACGTGTGTTTCCCCTACGGCTGGTTGGTTTGAGGCAGGCCGACCGGGGGGTCGGCCCTGATGAAGGGCAACGCAATGGTCAGGATTGGCGAACATGCGGTAGTCCTGGGGGCGAGCATGGGTGGTCTGCTTGCCGCCCGGGTGCTCAGCGACTTCTACGACCGCGTCACCGTCGTCGAACGCGACGAACTCAACGACGAACCCGTTGCCCGACGCGGCGTGCCACAGAGTCGGCAACCCCACGTGCTGCTGGCGCGCTGCGGCGAAATCGTCGAGGAACTCTTCCCTGGTTTCCTCGAGGAGTTGGTAGCAGGTGGCGCCCACCGATGGAGCGACGGCGACCTGACGCGATTCCACGGCTTCTTCGGCGGCCATCTGATGAAGCAAACGGGTTGCATCCCAGACCCGTCCTCATTGATCAACTACTACGCGAGCAGGCCCTTCATCGAATGCCACACGCGCCGCCACGTCCGCGCTCTGCCCAACGTAACGATGCACGACCACCACGACCTCGTCGACGTGATTGCGGCGGGGGAGCGCGTGACGGGCGTAGTTCTTCATCGGCACGCCGATGGCGCCGTGCTGACCTTGGATGCGCAGTTGGTGGTCGATGCGACCGGCCGCGGCTCCCGCACGCCCGTCTTCCTGGAGCGGCTCGGCTACGGCAGGCCGGTCGAGGATGAACTCACTGTCCGCGTCGCCTACGCGAGCATGCCCGTACGGATACCCGAGGGCGCTCTGCGCGAGCACGCAATCTTCAGACTGTTCGAGCCCGGCCGCCCACGGGGTTTTGTCATGTTCCGATGTGAGGAGGACACCTGGTCGGTCGGCGCGGGCACCCTCGGGGGATTGGAACCGCCGACCAATCGCACCGATCTGCTCGACTTCGCGGAAGGCCTGATTCCGCCACACGCACTGACCGCGGCTCGCGCGGCGGAGCCTCTCGCGGACGTAAGCGTCCATCGATTCCCAGCCAACCGGTGGCGGCGTTACGACAAGATGAGCCGCACGCCCGACGGCTTCGTCGTGCTCGGCGACGCGGTGTGCAGCTTCAACCCAATCTATGGCCAGGGCATGACAATAGCCTCGATCGAAGCGCTGATCCTGCGCGATTGCCTCCGACGGGGAGACGTGGGTCTGCCACGGCGATTCCATCGGGCGACGGCGAAGAAGATTCGGGTGGCCTGGCAGACGGCCGTCGGCTCCGACTTGGCGCTACCGGAGGTGGCGGGACCACGGTCGCTGTCGATGCGCGTCACGAACGCCTTCGTCGACCGCGTGCTGACGGCGGCTGAAACGGATTCCTACGTCGCTCAGGAATTCATGCGCGTGACGGGGATGTTGGAGGCTCCGAGTCGAATGTTGCTGCCGTCCTTCGTACTTCACGTTGCGCGTTCGGGCCGCAGGAACCGTACGGGTCAGGGCGCGAGCGTCATGAGCAGTCTGACCAACTCCGCCTGACGGTGCGTGTGGGTCTTGCAGAACACGTGCTGAAGGTGCGTCTTCACCGTCGCTAGGGATAGGGACATCTCGTCCGAGATCGGTTTCAGGCCGTCGCCGCGCATCACCTTCAAGGCGACCTCGGCCTCCGCCCTCGTCAGCCCGTAGAGACGGTTCAGCAGATCGCGTTCTGGTTCGGCCTGGCGCTCCGGGTCGATCACGATCACGAGAGCCCGAGGGTCGCGGGCCTCCGGCGTGGCCGAGGTGAACGGAACGACGTGGATGACGTACGACCGCTCTCCATCGGTCCGCGGACACAGCATCGAGCTACCGCGGCGAGCGCCGGATTCATCGCCGAGAGCGTGCGCGATGTCGCGGTGCAACGTCGCGTCGGCCGACGGAATGTTGATGCCGAGGCAGCCCGACCGCACGAACGGTCCGTCGCCGACGGCCACGATGTCTTCGGCGACCCGGTTGAGGTAGAGCACCGCGGACGCCGGTCCGACGACGAACACGCCGTGGCGGATGTTGTCCACGGCCTCGGCGACGTCGGCAGCCTTGTGCACCAGGTCAATCAGGTGGTTCTGCGTGCTCAGCGCCTGTTGTAGATGCGGTACCAGCGCGCTGACCAACCGGACGTTCTCGGGCGTCGCGAAGGGGTCGTACTGCTTCGAGGTGGCGACGAGGAAGCACGTCGGCAGAGGCCCGTCGGTGAGGCGGACGAACAAGCCGTCGTCCATGTGGTGGGGCTGCATCCAGTCGCCGTTGAACTCCGACCGGGCGTTCAACTCGATGAGCGGCACGCCGCCTCGAATCAGCCCGACGGGCCCGTGTTCGACGGCGTCGAGCACGTAGTCGACGCGGCGATAGTGATCGCGGTAGGCCCGTTCCGCATCCGATGGGATACTGGCACTCTTGATGACCCGGTTCGTCCCGTCGCACATGATCATGCCCGCACTGGTCGATGCGAAGGTGGCGCGCGCTGCCTCCATCGCCTCGATCCAGTGCTGCGGAGTGATCGCGGCGGCGTGTATTGCGGAGACTATGCGGGAGAAGTCGCCCAGCGAGACCATCGCCAGCGCCTTCGTTGCCTCGGCGTCTTCATGCCAACCCCCGGGTTCGGTTATCTACGTCACCGTCAAAATAACGCCGTTCACTTGATTTGTCATGCGTAGCGCGGCTCGCAAGGGCACCGAGGACCTCAGGACGCGCGCCACCATCCGGATGCGGGTCGCGGGCCCCTCGACGTCCCTCCCGAGCTCGACGGAACCGAGGCAATGGTACAACCGGTGGGCGTCGACGTTCACCTCTAGCGCGTCGAGCCGCAACCGCCTGCCCGCCGACGCCCCGCCCCTGGTGGCTGCGATGCGAACCCCACGCCGAAACTACGCCCGCAGCGCGCGGACCGCTTCGATACGTGCAACGAGTTGATCCGAGTTGGCCGCCGCGACCACCGGCCCGCCGCAGATCCGGCGCAGCTCGTTGTGAATCCAGCCGTGCGGCTTGCCGGTGCGGTGATTGGCGAGCGTCACCAGTGCATTCAGTTCGCGTCGCAGATCGCGAAGCTGACCGTGTGTGGTGCCACGGACCGCGATCGTGCCGCCGGCGGCCGTCCGCTTGTCCAGCTGCTCTTCCTGCCTGCGCCGCAACAGATCTCGCATCTGGGTCGAGTCCAGAAGCCCCGGAATGCCGAGATAGTCGGCCTCCTCGTCGCTACCGGCGGGCGTGGCCGTGCCGAACGACGAGCCGTCGAAGATCACCTGATCCAATTCGGCGTCGGCCCCGAGCATCTCGAAGCCGTTGTCCATCTCGCTGGGCTCGGACTGCTGCTTCTCTTCGTATTCCTCGAACTCGTCGCCCTGGGATTCCCGATGCGGCTTGCCGAGCACGTGATTGCGCTGCGCCTCCATCTCGCTGGCCAGCTGCAGCAGGTTGGGCACCGACGGCAGGAAGATGCTCGCCGTTTCGCCGGGACGGCGCGAGCGCACGTACCGTCCGATCGCCTGCGCAAAGAACAAGGGCGTGGACGCGCTGGTGGCGTAGACGCCGACCGCCAGGCGCGGCACGTCGACGCCCTCGGACACCATGCGCACCGCGACCAGCCAGCGGCTGGTGCCCTGGGCGAACGCCGTGATGCGGTCCGACGACCCGGGATCGTCGGACAACACCACCGTCGGAGCCTCGCCGGTGATCGTCGTCAGCAATTTGGCGTACGCCCTGGCCCCGGTCTGGTCGGAGGCGATGATCATGCCGCCGGCGTCCGGCACGTGCTGGCGCTTCTGTTGCAGTCGCTTGTCGGCCGCGGCGATCACGGCGGGCATCCATTCGCCCGCCGGATTGAGCGCGGTGCGCCAGGCGCGGGCGGTCTGCTCGGCGTTGAGCGGTTCGCCGAGGCGGGCGGCGTGCTCCTCGCCCGCACTGTCGCGCCACCGCGACTCGCCGGAGTAGGCCAGGAACACGACGGGTCGCACCACCCCGTCGGCGAGTGCCTCGGCGTAGCCGTAGGTGTGGTCGGCCTGCGAACGCTGCAGACCGTCGGGCCCGCGCTCGTAGGTGATGAACGGAATGGCGCTGTCGTCACTGCGGAACGGCGTGCCGGTCAATGCCAGCCTGCGGGTCGCGTCGCCGAACGCCTCGCGGACGGCGTCGCCCCAACTCTTGGCGTCCCCGCCGTGGTGGATCTCGTCGAACACGACGAGCGTCTTGCGGTTCTCGGTGCGCACCCGGTGGCGCCCCGGGTGACTGGCCACCTGGGCGTAGGTGACGACGACACCGTGGTACTCGTCGGAGTTCTGCGCGTTGGAGTTGCTGAACTTGGGATCCAGCGAGATGCCCATGGCGGCGGCGGCCTGGGCCCACTGGATCTTGAGGTGCTCGGTGGGTACGACGATCGTGACGCGTTCGACCGTGCCGTCGGCCAGCAGCTCCCCGACGATGCGCAGCGCAAAGGTCGTCTTGCCCGAACCGGGGGTCGCGGCGGCCAGGAAATCGCGCGGCCGGGCGGCGAGATACTTCACCATGGCCCGACGTTGCCAGCCCCGCAACGCCTGGGTGCTGGGCGCTGCGTAACCCTGCACCCGAAGACTCCTATCTGGTCGAAGGGCAGTCTAGGGCAAGGGGTTACGGGTTCGCACTTCTGCTGGGCGTGTCACGGGATGACGCGGCCGAGTCGCTCCGACGGCGCGCGAAGAAACCAGCGTCCGATTGATTTGGTCACTTCGACGACCGGGCGTCGAGGTGCCATGATCGAGCAAACCTCGGCTTCCGACGCGCACAATGGCGGAATGTCACAGCCACCGGTGGACGTCATCGACCCGTTCGTCCGCGTCCTGGGCACCCGAGTGCACAACCTACGCGGTGTCGACGTCGCCGCTCCGCGCGACGCGCTCGTCGCGTTCACCGGGATCTCGGGTTCGGGCAAGTCGTCGTTGGCCTTCGGGACCATCTATGCCGAGGCGCAACGCCGCTACTTCGAATCCGTCGCGCCCTATGCCCGACGCTTGCTGTTACCCGCAGGCGCGCCCAAGGTCGACGACATCACCGGACTGCCCCCGGCCGTCGCGCTGCAACAGCGGCGGGGAACTGGTACCTCGCGGTCATCGGTCGGCACGGTGACGACACTGTCGAACCTGCTGCGGATGCTCTTCTCCCGGGCCGGGACGTTCCCGCCGGGCTTCACCGTGCGACTCGACTCCGACGCGTTCTCTCCGAACACCGCCGTCGGTGCCTGCCCCGAGTGTCACGGCCTCGGAAGGATCCACGGCGTGACCGAGGAGACGCTCGTCCCCGATCCGTCACTGACCATCCGCGAGGGTGCCGTCGCCGCGTGGCCGGGAGCGTGGCAGGGGCAGAACCTCCGCGACATTCTGATCACGCTCGACTACGACATCGACAAGCCGTGGCACAGGCTGTCGAAGAAACAACGCAACTGGATCCTGTTCACCGACGAGCAGCCGACCGTCGAGATCGATCCGAGCCGGTACCCCGTCACGGCCGACTACTACTACAAGGGCACCTTTGCCAGCGCCGAGCGCCACGTCCGGCACACGCTGGCGAACTCGCAGAGTGCGATGATGCGCCGACGGGTGCTGAAGTTCGTCGACAGCGTGGACTGCCCGGTCTGTCACGGCTCCGGGTTACGGCCCGAGGCGCTCGCCGTCACCTTCGCGGGCCGCAACATCGCCGAACTGGTGGCGCTGCCGCTCACCGAGCTGGCCGACGTCCTGCTGCCCGCCGCGGCGCGCACCGACTTCGAGACCGCCTACGAATCCACCGAGTCCGGCGAGCTGACCGAGGTCGCGACAATGATCGCCGCGGACCTGGTCGCCCGGATCCAGGTGCTCGTCGACCTCGGGCTCGGCTACCTGAGCCTCAACCGCCGCACCCCGACGGTGTCACCCGGCGAGCTGCAGCGCCTTCGACTGGCCACCCAGTTGCGCGCCGGGCTGTTCGGCGTCCTCTATGTGCTCGACGAACCGTCGGCGGGGCTGCATCCGGCCGACGCCGAACCACTGCTCGACGTGCTCGACCGGCTCCGGCGGGCGGGCAACTCGCTGTTCATCGTCGAGCACGACATGGACGTGGTGCGCCGTGCCGACTGGATCGTCGACGTGGGGCCGGGTGCGGGCGAACTCGGCGGCGAGGTGCTCTACAGCGGACCGGTGGCCGGCCTGGCCGACGTGTCCGCCTCCATCACCCGTGCCTATCTGTTCGACGACCGCGTGCCTGCTGCCCGTTCGCCGCGCACCCCGACGGGCGCCTTGGCTTTGCGCGGCATCTGCTTCCACAACCTGCGCGGTCTCGACGTGGACATTCCGCTAGGGGTCTACACCGCGGTCACCGGCGTCTCGGGGTCGGGCAAGTCGACACTGGTCTACAAGGTTCTCGGCGACGTGGTCACCCGCCACCTGGGCGGCGGGGCGATGGAAGCGGAGACCGATGGCGATGACGGTGACGCCGAGATCGTGGACCTCGATCACGACGCGAGCATCGGCGTGACGGCCGACGGCGTCGAGCGGATCAACCGATTGGTCGCCGTCGATCAGCGTCCGATCGGGCGCACCCCGCGCTCAACCCTGGCGACCTACACCGGGCTGTTCGATGCCGTCCGGCGGGTCTTTGCGGCAACGCCCGCGGCCCGCCGCCGACGCTGGACGGCCGGCCGGTTCTCCTTCAACGTGGCCGAGGGCCGCTGTCCGACCTGCCAGGGCGAGGGCTTCGTCTCCGTGGAACTGCTGTTCCTGCCCGGCACCTACGGCAGCTGCCCGACGTGCCACGGCGCCCGCTACGACGACGACACGCTCAACGTGCGCTACCGCGACCGCACCATCGCCGACGTGCTTGCGATGACCGTCGACGAGGCGTCGGTGTTCCTCGCCGACCTCGCGGGCGCGGCCCGGAGTCTGGTCACCCTCCAGGAGGTGGGGCTCGGGTACCTGCGTCTCGGTCAGCCCGCGACCGAGCTTTCCGGCGGCGAGGCGCAACGGATCAAGCTGGCCTCGGAGCTGCAGCGACCTCGCCGCGGGCACACCCTCTACGTGCTCGACGAGCCCACCACCGGCCTGCACCCCGCCGACGTCGACCTGCTGGACCGCCAGCTGCACCGCCTGGTCGATGCCGGAAACACCGTGGTGGTGGCCGAGCACGACATGCGTTTGGTGGCCGGCTCGGATTGGGTCATCGACCTAGGTCCGGGCGCGGGCGACGCAGGCGGCCGAGTCGTCGCGACGGGCGTACCCGCGGACGTGGCCCTCGTCGAGGAGAGCCGCACCGCGCCCTATCTGGCCGCGCGGTTGCCGGGCTATTCGACGAAGTAGTTGTCGTTGGCGATGAACCACCCGCGACGCTCGTCGTCGGTCAGGTCGCCGAGCTGGGCCAGCCCCTCGAAGTAATGCTCTCGGGGTGCTCCGGGAGCAAACAGCATGAGGATCGACGCAGCCTCGTCCGCCTCGTTGCGGAAGCCGTGTATCCCGCCGGGCGGCACGTAGAGGAAGTCACCCTGATTGCCGTCGATCCAGTCGCGGCCATCGTAGAGCTTCATCCGTCCCGACAGCACGAAGAACGCCTCCGACATGGCCCGGTGGAAGTGCGGCCCCGGTCCGCCGGCCTTCGGCGACAGGTCGACGCGGTAGAGGCCGTAGTCGCCGTTGGTCTTCTTCTGGTCCGCGAGGTAGTGGTATCGAACCAGGCCGAAGGAGGCGTAGTCCGCCGGTTGGTCTCCGCGTCGCAGCGACGCCGACACCTCCGGCTCGTCCTCGGTGTAGCGGGCTGGCGGATAGGGCGGCACGATCAGCGACACGACGTCAGTCTGCCGCATCAGCTGAGGTAGACCACCCCCGTCAGTTCCTCGGACACCACCCATAGCCGGTGCTGCAGTGCGACGTCGTGGGACTGGTCGCTGGACGGCACCAGCTTCGGGTAGCCGCGCAGATCGCCTGGTCCGTCCGGGCCGTAATACTCGGCACCCAGCACGCCGTGGTCGGTGGTCGCACGCAGGATGGTTAGGGCGCCCATCTCCGCCGACTGGAACAGCGGCCGCAGCGCGGGCATCGCGAACTGCAGTGCGCTGGGCAGGTGACGCACGAGCTCGGTGTCCGAGCCGCCGGGGTGGGCGGCCGCCGCGATCGTGGTGCCGTGTGGGGCCAGCCTGCGCTGAAGTTCGTAGGTGAACAGCAGGTTGGCGAGTTTGGACTGGCCGTACGCGGCGACTCGGTTGTAGCTGCGCTCCCAGTTCAGGTCGTCGAAGTGGATGGCGGCGTTGAGGCGGTGGCCGATGCTGCTGACCGTCACCACCCGCGACCCCGCGACCGGGAGCAAGCGGTCGATCAGCAGCCCGGTGAAGGCGAAGTGGCCGAGGTGGTTGGTGCCGAACTGCAATTCGAAGCCGTCGGTGGTGGTGCCCTTCGGAGGGTACAACAGTCCGGCGTTGTTGATCAGCAGGTCGATGCGGTCGTACTTCGAGCGCAGTTCGGCGGCGGCCGACCGCACCGACTCCAGTGAGCCGAGGTCAAGCTCCTGCAGGGTGACGTCCGCACTGGGCGTCGCGGCCGTGATTCGCGAAGCCGCCTCCTTGCCCTTGTCCAGGTTGCGGACGGCGAGCACGACGTGGGCGCCGTGCGCGGCGAGGGCGGCTGCGGTCTCGAAGCCGAGGCCGGTATTGGCGCCGGTGACGATGGCCGTGTGGCCGCTCTCGTCGGGGATGTTGGTGGTCGTCCACTTGGTCATGGAAACTCCATCGTTAGAATAAACGGGGCGAGTGCTCCGTTTGATTCAACATACGGAACGAACGCCCCGTTTAGCTAGGAGGTGTGACGTGGCTCAACCCGAGCGGGCCTTGCGGGCCGATGCGGTGCGCAATCGCGCCCGCCTCCTGGCCGTCGCCTACGAGACGATGGCGGTCGAGGGGCTGTCCAGCCGATCGACGAGATCGCACGTCGGGCCGGTGTCGGAGCGGGCACGGTGTATCGCCACTTCCCGACCAAGGAGGCGTTGTTCGGCGCGGTGATCCAGGAGCGACTGCAGCAAGTGGTGACCTCGGGCCGCGCCCTCCTGGATTCCGCCGAGCCAGGCGAAGCGCTTCACTCCTTCATCAAGGCGATGGTGATCCAGGGTGCCGCCGACGTCAGCCTCGCCCAGGCGATGGCCGGCTACGGCATCGATGTCAACGTCGTCGCCCCAAAGGCGGAGGCGGAGTTCCTCGGCCTCGTCGGCGACCTGTTGGCGGCCGCTCAACGGGCCGGCACGGCACGACCGGACGTCACCGTCCCCGAGGCGAAGGCACTGATCGTCGGCGCGCAGGCGATGCAGGGCTACAACCCCGGCGTGGCCGAACGGGTCACCGACATCGTTCTGGACGGTCTACGTCCCCGCTAGCAGCGGCGTCGGGACTGGTTGCGGCTCTGACGCCTCCTTGCACTCGCCATGGCCGAGTGCTAAGAATGACGTTGGCACTCGCGATCGGTGAGTGCTAGGTCGGGACGGTGAGACCACAGTCCGTACACAACTGCGGTCGTCCGTCGCGGGCACTGCGCCCGGCCCAAGAACGTGTCACCCCGTAATCGGAGGAATCACTTCGCAATGTCCAAGATAATTGCGTACGACGAAGAGGCCCGTCGCGGCCTCGAGCGGGGCCTCAACGCCCTCGCTGACGCCGTAAGGGTGACGTTGGGCCCCAAGGGTCGCAACGTCGTTCTGGAGAAGAAGTGGGGCGCCCCCACGATCACCAACGATGGTGTTTCCATCGCCAAGGAGATCGAGCTGGAGGACCCGTACGAGAAGATCGGCGCAGAGCTGGTCAAGGAAGTTGCCAAGAAGACGGATGACGTGGCTGGCGACGGCACCACCACTGCCACCGTGCTGGCTCAGGCACTGGTTCGCGAAGGCCTGCGCAACGTTGCGGCCGGCGCCAACCCGCTCGCTCTGAAGCGCGGCATCGAGAAGGCCGTCGAGAAGATCACCGAGACCCTGCTGGCTTCGGCCAAGGCGATCGAGACCAAGGAGCAGATCGCTGCCACCGCAGGCATCTCCGCAGGCGACCAGTCCATCGGTGATCTGATCGCCGAGGCCATGGACAAGGTCGGCAACGAGGGCGTCATCACCGTCGAGGAGTCCAACACCTTCGGCCTGCAGCTCGAGCTCACCGAGGGTATGCGCTTCGACAAGGGCTACATCTCGGGCTACTTCGTCACCGACGCCGAGCGTCAGGAAGCCGTCCTCGAGGAGCCCTACATCCTCCTGGTCAGCTCCAAGGTGTCGACCGTCAAGGATCTGCTGCCCCTGCTGGAGAAGATCATCCAGTCCGGCAAGCCGCTGCTGATCATCGCCGAGGACGTCGAGGGCGAAGCCCTTTCCACCCTGGTGGTCAACAAGATCCGTGGCACCTTCAAGTCCGTCGCCGTCAAGGCGCCTGGCTTCGGTGACCGCCGCAAGGCCATGCTGCAGGACATCGCCATCCTCACCGGTGGTCAGGTCATCAGCGAAGAGGTCGGACTGTCCCTCGAGACCGCCGACGTCGCGCTGCTCGGCAAGGCCGACAAGGTCGTCATCACCAAGGACGAGACCACCCTCGTCGGTGGCGCAGGCGATGCCGACGCCATCGCGGGCCGGGTCGCGCAGATCCGTGCCGAGATCGAGAACAGCGACTCCGACTACGACCGCGAGAAGCTGCAGGAGCGCCTGGCCAAGTTGGCCGGCGGTGTTGCGGTAATCAAGGCCGGAGCTGCCACCGAGGTGGAGCTCAAGGAGCGCAAGCACCGCATCGAGGATGCCGTCCGCAACGCCAAGGCGGCCGTCGAAGAGGGCATCGTCGCCGGTGGCGGCGTGGCGCTGCTGCAGGCGGCCCCGTCGCTGGACGAGCTGAAGCTCGAGGGTGACGAGGCCACCGGTGCCAACATCGTCCGCGTGGCGCTGTCGGCTCCGCTCAAGCAGATCGCCTTCAACGGTGGCCTGGAGCCGGGCGTCGTCGCCGAGAAGGTGACGAACCTGCCCCCGGGTCACGGTCTCAACGCCGCGACCAACGTGTACGAGGACCTGCTCAAGGCCGGCGTCGCCGACCCGGTCAAGGTCACGCGTTCGGCGCTGCAGAACGCAGCCTCGATCGCGGCGCTGTTCCTCACCACCGAGGCCGTCGTCGCCGACAAGCCGGAGAAGGCGTCCGCACCCGCGGGCGACCCGACCGGTGGCATGGGCGGCATGGACTTCTAAGTCCCAGTACGAAGGAGGCCCGGTCCCGTCAAGGGGCCGGGCCTTTTCGTTGCGCGCGCGGCCGCGTTGCTCGAGCCGCCGCGAGTGGCCAGTTATGCCTCGGCTTTCGCGATTTCGCGCGACATAAGTGGCCACTCGCCGCAGCGCTGAATCAGGCGGGTGCCGGTTGACGGCCGCGGATCAGCTTGCCGGGTCGCGCGGACGTCGGGACGCCATGTTCGGCGATCACCTCTCCGGAGACCACCGTCGCGACGTAGCCGTCCGCGGTCTGATCCAGCCGACGGCCACCTGCGGGCAGATCGCGTGCGATGACAGGCTTGTGCAGCGTCAGCGCCGTGTGGTCGATGACGTTGAGATCCGCCTTGTAGCCGACCGCGATGCGGCCACGGTCTGACAGGCCTGCGACCCGGGCAGGCGCGGACGTCAATTCGCGGACCGCCTCGGCCACCGACAGTCGGCCCGATGTCCGGTCGCGCGCCCAGTGCGCCAGCATGTACGTGGGAAAGCTTGCGTCGCAGATCATTCCGTAATGCGCGCCACCGTCGCCGAGGCCGAGTACGACGTCGTCGCGGCGCATCAGTTCGGCCACCGTATCCAGTGAGCCGTCCCGGAAGTTGGCAAGGGTGATGAGCAGCATGGCGTGCCCGTCGTCGTCCAGCACCCGGTCATATGCCTCCTCGAGTGGGCTGACGCCCTGTGCCCGCGCCCGCGACGCGATGCTCTCCGAGCGGGCGGGCTCGTAGTTGGGCGGGTCGCCGAGCGGGAACATCCACTCCCAGGCCTGGGCGGCGAACATCAGCGGATGACCGTCGGCCGCTGGCTTGTCGGCCAGGATGCGTTCGCGCACTTCAGGTTTGCGCATCTCAGCGACGCGTTCGGCGAGGGGCAGGTGGGCCAGCTCGCGGTAGCTCGGGTAGAGGATGAACGGGTTGCCACTGAGTTCGAGGCCGATGACCAGCCCGATCGGCCGCGGGAAGATCTGGGCCGTGACGTCGCCGCCCGCCGCGTTGGCCTTCTCGACGAGGTTGAGGCCGTCGACGAAGAACGGGTCGCCCGCGTTGCCGATCGCCAGGGTGAACGTGACCGGCAGACCGACGTCCTCTGCGACGTCGAACACCGTCTTCAACGCCGGCCCGTAGTCACCCGCGACGAGGTCGGGAACGAACTGAATGAGACCGCCGCCGGCATCCTTGACGCCTCGTGCGATGGCCTCCAGTTCCGCGTGACCCGCGTTGAAACTCGGTATTGGCTGGCCACTTTCACTCTTGTGCAGGGTCAACCGAGACGACGCGAAGCCGAGTGCGCCGACCTCGACGGCCTCGGCGGCGAGCTTGCGCATCTGGGACAGGTCCTCGGCGGTGGCGGGTTCGCGGTCGACGCCGCGTTGCCCCATCACGTACACCCGCAGCGGGGAGTGCGGCAGAAACGCCGCGACGTCGATGTCGCGTTGCCTGCCGTCCAGCGCATCGAGGAATTCCGGGAACGTCTCCCACGTCCATGGGAGGCCGTCGACCATGACGACACCGGGGATGTCCTCGACCCCGGCCATCAGGTCGACGAGCGTCTCGTGGTCCTCGGCCCGGCACGGTGCGAAGCCGACGCCGCAGTTGCCCATCACTGCAGTCGTGACGCCGTGCGCCGAGGACGGCGTCATGCGGTCGGACCAGATTGCCTGGCCGTCGTAGTGGGTGTGGAGGTCGACGAAGCCCGGGGTGACCAGCAACCCGGTCGCGTCGATCTCGCGGCTCGCCTCGCCGTTGACCGCGCCGATCGCGGCGATCACCCCGTCGGACACCGCGACGTCTCCGATGAACGGCTCGCCACCCAGGCCGTCGACGATCGTGCCGTTGCGAATGATGAGGTCGTAGGCCATGTAGTCGAATGTACGACCGCGTGCTGCGTGCATGCCAGGATTGAGCACGTGATCGATCACTTTGGAATCGTCTGCGGAGACTACGAGAAGTCCAAGGAGTTCTACGACGGGGTGCTCGCGGTTTTGGGCTACACGCGACAGATGGACGTCGGCCCCGCAATCGGCTTCGGGCGGGACGGCAAGCCCGACTTCTGGCTCGAGGACGGCGCCGGCCGATCGCCGGGTGCCGCGATCCACTTCGCGTTCCAGGCCACCGGCACCGACGACGTGCAGGCCTTCTACGACGCTGCGCTGAAGCTCGGGGCGGAGTCGCTGCACGCACCGCGGATCTGGCCCGAGTACCACCCCGGATACTTCGGCGCATTCGTCCGCGACCCCGACGGCAACAACGTCGAAGCCGTCTTTCACGGCGCGGCGCCTCAAGGCTAGCGGTTCGGTCGGCACGCACCTCGGTGTCGCAGGTCATCGACTGCTGACAGCGTCGCTTTGACCGCACCACAGCGGTCATGTCCGAGTACGACGACGAGCGGCACACTCAGCACCGGCATCGCGTATTCGACGGAACCCAGCACCGCGGAGTCGAGGACATGCCCGGCAGCGGGTACGACGATCATGTCGCCGAGTCCTTGATCGAAGATGATTTCCGCAGCGACCCGACTGTCGGAGCGGTCAATGCTCTGGCTCGGGTGTTCGGCCCGGCCGGCGACGAAACTGTCATTTCCGGTCTTGAGTGCCGTCCATGCACTCGACGGGCCGATCTTGGGCATGGCCTTTGAACCTCCAGATCGGTGGCATTCTTCGGGGTGCGATGGATGACGTGATCGTCGTGGCGTCACTCCCTTGCGGACGTCTCACTACTGTTCCGTTCGCCCACGAATCGCAACAGCTCGCTGTCCGATGAAGTCAATCGATCTACCTGCTCCCCGCCATCACATGTATAGAGGCCGACGGTCATGCAGTCGCCCCGTCGTGCGGTCACGCGCCAGACCGCGCCGGAGTCCTGCCAGCGCTGCAGCCGAGCAACCGGATCGCCGTCTTCGGGCATAGCTCGTGCGACGCTCACGGGTTTCTTTCCTCAGGCCGAACGGATTTGACGACGGTGAGCATGACGACGGAGTCGTCGACGGCTTCGAGGCCGTGGCGACATGGCGGGATGACGACGTGGTCACCGGCGGCAGCGTCACAGTGAGCGTCGACGCTCGTGAGCCGGACATGCCCGTGCAGTACCTGCAGGGTGGCGTCGCCGGGGCTCTCGTGATCGGCGAGGGCGGTTCCGGCAGTCAGGGCGATGATTGTTTGTCGCAGGGAATGCTGGTGTCCGCCGTAGACGGTGTGCGCGCTGCGGCCGCTACCGGAGTCGCGGGCGGCCGTAAGCTGCTCTTCCACGAGAGTGCTTAGTGAGGTCTTCGTCATGTCTGCGCCTTGCCTGGTGATCCGGGTCGGGCATGTCTCCGTCGCTGTTTCGGCCAACCGATGTCGCATGTCGTCGAGGTAGTCGCCGTAGGCGGCGATGACATCGTCGAGATCTAGTTGCTCGGGTAGATCGTCGGGGTCCTGCCGCGCGGTGAGGTAGGTCATGGTTGCTGCGATCACGCGAGTTTCGTCCGCGCCGCGACCCGCGACGTGCGCGACTACCTCGGGGGTGGCCCGCATCCGGATGGTGACGACGTCCTCTCCGAGCGGTATCCGTACCAGGTAATCGTGATCGCCGAGGGGTTCGATGGTCAGCGGCTCGACGGTCATCGCCGCACCGCCACCGGGGCGGACGCCAGGTGAGCCACACACAGGTCCGGCTCGACGAAGGGGTCGAGGTGATCGACGGTCACCGGTCCTTGCATCGCGGTCAGCGCGCCTTGCATGAGGCCCAGATGTAGCGCACAGATCAAGGTGCCGTGTGTCTCGACCAGCTCGTGAAAGGGGCAGTGCCGCAAACGGATTTCCTTTACTCGCCCGCTAGGAGGGGGCTCTGGCTTGAAGCCGAGGTCAGCGAGAACGTCGACGAGCTCGACGACGGATTGCGATTTCGACACCCTGCGGCGCGGGAGATGGTCGACCAGTGCGGGCCCCCAGCGGCGGCCCATTTCTGTGGCGGCATCGTCGGGATCGTCGGTAGTGGTGGCGAAGTAGTCGGTGAGGATGTGGGCGAGCAGCCGATAGTTCGTCGGTCCGGCGGGGTCCATCCGTCGGACGGCCTGGAAGACGATCGGGGGCCGCCCTGGGCCGTCGGACGCACCGACGAGCTGCTCCACTCGTCCGGTGCGCACCAGCGTGTCGAGATGGAAGCGAATCGTGTTGGGGTGTACCGCTATCTCGTCCGCCAAGCTGGTGATGCTGCGCGGCTCGGTCGACATGCGCAGTATCTGCAAGACGAGCTCGCGCCGTCCCGATCCTGGCGCGGTCGTCGGTAGGCGGTCGTCAGGCATCAGACGTCCCGCGGGGGCAGCGCAGCAACCATCGTGGTGTCGGAGGCTAGGGCACCGACTTTGGCTGCCCCGCCGGGAGATCCGAGCGGTTGGGCCTGCCCGGGCAAGGTGTCGGTGAAGAATTTGACGTTCTCCGCTGTGTAGGGCTCGAGGGCAACTGGCAGGTCGTCCTCGTAATAGATCGCCTCCACCCGGGCACACCGGCTCGCAGGCACCGCAGTCCACGCATTCGTCCGGATGGATGTACAGCATGCGTCCGCCTTCGTAGATGCAATCCACCGGGCACTCGTCCACGCAGGCGCGGTCCTTGATGTCTACACACGGCTCTCCGATCACGTACGTCATGATCGCCGACGTTACTCTAATTATTACTAGTAGGAATAGGATAAACCGATGAGCCTTCCCGATCCCCAGATGGACGTCGATACCAACGGCGAATTGGACGTGCGGCGTTTTCCCAAAGCGCAGCGCGACCAGATGATCTTCGGACGCTTCGACGAGCTCGCCCCAGGGGATTCCTTCGTGCTGGTGATCTGCCACGATCCGCTTGACCTGCGCCAGCAGTTCGCGCGGATGCGTCCCGGTGCCTACGACTGGCGGTATCTGGAAGGCAGCCAGTCCGAGCGGCTCTGGCGGATCCGAATCATCAAGATCACCGATTCGGCCCGGCGGCTCTGAGATCCGTTGTATCGGAACAGAAATACTTCCGTGAGGACCTTGTGATGCCCCTGTTCACCGAGTGGTCGCGCGCGATGGGGCTGGATGCCCCAATCGTCAACGCGCCGATGGGTGGCGTGGCAGGCGGCGCCCTTGCTGCCGCGGTTTCTCGTGCCGGTGGACTGGGCATGATCGGTGTCGGGAGCGCCGGTTCCATAGTACAACTCCACGCCCACCTTCACGACGTGGGCGGGCTTGGCCGACCGTTCGGCATCGGACTGCTTGGCTGGGCCATAGCTGCAGAGCCGCAACTTCTTTCGTCGGCACTGGCTGCGCAACCCACGCTGCTTTCGGTCAGTTTCGGCGACGACTGGGCGTGGGTTCGCCACGCCCAGGACGAGGGCATCGTGGCGGCGACGCAGGTCGGCGACCTCCGCAGTGCTCTGCGCGCTGTCGAGGCGGGAGTCGACGTGGTGATCGCGCGGGGTTGCGAGGGGGGTGGGCATGGCGAGCCGCGTGTTGGCACCCTGCCGCTGCTGACCGCGGTGCTGGACGAGGTGTCGGTACCGGTGCTGGCTGCCGGTGGGATCTCGTCGGGACGCGGCCTGGCCGCCATCTTGGCAGCCGGGGCATCCGGAGCCTGGCTGGGCACCGCGTTCTCGGCGTGCACCGAGAGCATGCTCCCCGATGCGACGCGCCAAGCGCTGCTGGCGGCCGAGGACACCGACACCGTGATTAGCCGAGTCTTCGACGTAGCGTTGGGATACCCCTGGCCTGCGCACCAACCCGAGCGCGTGCTGCGCAACGGGTTCACCGACCGTTGGGATGGTGGGGAAGTGAGGCTCGCGGCCGATGTTGCGGCGCACGAAGCGCTCGCTGCGGCGATAGCCGCAAACGATCATCGTCTCGCGCCGGTCAACGCCGGACAGGGTGTCGCCGCGCTGAACGCCGTCCGCCCAGTGGGTGAGCTTATCGATCAGATGTGCGCCGACGCGTCAGGCCTGCTCAGTCGGTGGGCAACGCCGGGTAACGTCTGGACTCCTTATATTTAGAGGGTTATAGTCCTCTAAAAGAAAGGTGGGCGGAGAGATGCACGTGGCGGATGCGGCCTCACGGGTCGAGACATCCGGCGGCATTACACCCGTCGGACACCGTCACCTATCGAAGCTCCAGCCGTGAGCACCGTCGCCGAACTGCTTGTTACCCGGCCTTTCCCGCAGCGTCGTGGGCTGAAGGGATCGTTCCTGTACCGAGTGGTGACCACCACTGACCCCAAGCTGCTGGGCATGATGTACATGGTCACGTCGATCGGCTTCTTCATGGTCGGGGGACTGATGGCGCTGCTGATGCGCAGCGAGCTTGCCGCCCCGGGTTTACAGTTCGTCTCCAACGAGCAGTACAACCAGCTGTTCACCATGCACGGCACCATCATGCTGCTGCTGTATGCGACCCCGATCGTGTTCGGCTTCGCGAATTGCATTCTGCCGCTTCAGATCGGCGCGCCCGACGTAGCGTTCCCCCGGCTAAATGCGCTCAGTTACTGGCTCTACCTGTTCGGCGCTCTGGTGACGGTTTCCGGTTTCCTCACTCCCGGCGGCGCGGCCGACTTCGGCTGGACCGCTTACACGCCGCTTTCCGACGCCATTCACAGTCCCGGCGCCGGTGCCGATCTGTGGATCATGGGCCTGGCGATCGCCGGCCTCGGCACCATCCTGGGTGCGGTCAACATGATCACCACCGTGGTGTGCATGCGCGCTCCGGGCATGACGATGTTCAGGATGCCGATCTTCACCTGGAACATCCTCGTCACCAGCATCATGGTGTTGGGCGCGTTCCCGTTACTGACCGCCGCGCTGCTCGGTCTGGCGGCGGACCGCCACCTCGGCGCTCACATTTATGACCCGGGCAACGGCGGAGTGATCCTGTGGCAGCACCTGTTCTGGTTCTTCGGCCACCCCGAGGTCTACATCGTCGCGATCCCGTTCTTCGGCATCATCACTGAAATCATCCCGGTATTCAGCCGCAAGCCGGTCTTTGGCTACAACGCCATGGTCTATGCGACCGTGAGCATCGCGGCGTTATCTACCGCGGTGTGGGCGCATCACATGTTCGCCACCGGCGCGGTGTTGCTGCCGTTCTTCAGCTTCATGTCCTATCTGATCGCCATTCCGACCGGCATGAAGTTCTTCAACTGGATTGGCACCATGTGGCGCGGCCAGCTGACCTTCGAAACCCCGATGCTGTTCTCGGTCGGCTTCATGGTCACCTTCCTGCTCGGGGGCCTGTCCGGGGTGATGCTGGCCAGCCCGCCGATCGACTTCCATGTCACCGACACCTATTTCCTGGTCGCGCACTTCCACTACGTCCTGTTCGGCACCATCGCGTTCGCCACCTACGCGGGCATCTACTTCTGGTTCCCGAAGATGACCGGCCGACTACTCGACGAGCGGCTGGGCAAGCTGCACTTCTGGCTGACGTTCATCGGCTTCCACACCACGTTCCTCGTTCAGCACTGGCTGGGTAATGAGGGCATGCCGCGCCGCTACGCCGACTACCTTCCCGCCGATGGATTCACCACGCTGAACGTCGTTTCGACGATCGGGGCGTTCATCCTGGCCCTGTCGATGCTGCCGTTCGTGTGGAACGTCTTCAAGAGCTACCGCTACGGCGAAGTCGTCACGGTGGACGATCCCTGGGGTTACGGCAACTCCCTGGAATGGGCCACCACGTGCCCGCCGCCGCGGCACGACTTCACCGAGTTGCCCCGGATCCGGTCCGAGCGGCCCGCCTTCGAACTGCACTACCCGCACATGGCAGAGCGAATGCGCGCCGAAGCCCACATCGGGGCCGGTCGAGGCGAGCAGCGATGACGCGACCCAGAATCCCAGGAGGTCTCTGATGACCGAGCACCTGCTCGACGTACGCCCACTGCGCAAGCCCGACAAGCACCCAGCCATCTTCGCTGAATATCAAGATCTGCGCGTCGGAGGTTCCTTCGTGCTGGTCAACAATCACGACCCCAAGCATTTGCGAGACGAATTCGACACCGACCATCCGGGCAGCTACGGCTGGGAATACCTCCAAACGGGTCCCGAGCAGTGGCGAATCCGGATCAGCAAAATCACCAGCACACCGCTACCCCGCGTTCTGGTGAACACCGTCGACCTCGTGGAGCACGCCGAATCCGACGCGACGGGTGCGGTGTGGAAACTGCAGATGCGTGAACGTGATTTGGACTCCAACATCGTCGCGCTGCCACCTGAGGGAGTGATCGGGGCCCACACCGGTCCGGACCTGGACGTGCTCATCCACGTCCTGGCTGGTAGCGGATGCTTGACCACGGAGCGCGGTGAGGTCGACCTGCGCACCGGCGCAGTGGTGTGGCTTCCCCGGCGGTCGCGCCGCCAGTTCGCCGCTGGACCGGACGGACTGCGGTACTTCACCGTGCATCAACGTCGCGAATCGCTCGTTCTGCATGTTGCGCCTCGCGTCGGCTGACCCCCAGCCGGCCAACGCACCATGGCAACACCCGGGAACGGTCGCTGCATGCCTCCAAAGCGCTTGATGATCAACGGCATCGAGGCTAATGCCCCGATGTTCGCTCACGCCCATTGGCTCTCGGCGCTGCCAAGATGTCGGCGAGCACCGCAGCCTCGCTGAGGTCGACCGCGCGGGTGGCGGTGAGCAATGTCAACGTCTGTTCTTGCGCCAGTTCACGCAGATGCTTCAGCGCGGCGGCGCGGCCGGGTTCAGCCAATTCGTCGCGGTAGCGGCGGGTGAACGCGTCGAAGAGGTCAGGGTCGTGGTGATACCACTTGCGAAGCTCGGTGGACGGGGCGACCTGCTTGCACCATTCGTCGAGCTTTGCCCGTGCTTTGCTGACGCCGCGCGGCCAGATCCGATCCACCAGTACTCGGATGCCATCGTCGGGTGTCGGGTCGTCATAGATCCGGCGGGCCCGAACCTGCCTTTTGCTACTCATCGCAGCGTCACCACCGCCCGTTGATGGTGTGCTGGCAGGTCTCGGCTCACCAAGCCATCGAGTTCACTCGAGTCCGTGGCCGTCAGGCGCTGATGCATCGCCCGGGCGATTCTCGTCGCCTGGACCTTTGCATGGTCAGCGACGGGACCGTCGAACATCTGGTCGATGGTGTCGTTCCACAGGCGGAGCCAGCGCAGGAAGTCGTTGGCGCACAACTGATGGCGGTCATGCACGAGCCGATGGACACGTAGGGCGCTGCCCCGATAGAGGCCGGCGCGGAACAGCACCGTCTCCCAGAAGTCGCACATCACCGGAAGATGCGAGTCGAGTCCGCGTTCGCGGATATCGGCGAATGGCCCGGCTAGGACGTCGTCGACGAGTACTCGGCCGTAGAACCGTCGCAGCAATGACTCCACATCGGCGCGGGTGGCCAGATCTGTTCGCGCCTCTTGCGCTGTTACGAGGTTCACCCGATCACCCCGGCGGTGAAGATGGCGGCCAGTGCCACTAACGCGCCAACCTTGACGAGTTCCAGGGCTACGTAGACCCAGTGCGCCTGCGAATGCGGCACGGTCTCCCCGGCGAGAACGCGGTCGGAGCGCCTACTGAGCGGTGGCCGAACGACGAACACCTGGATCAGCAGCACGATGGTGGCCGACGCCAACGGGATCAGCCCGGCCACGCCTGGCCGGGCGGACATGCACGAGACCCAAAGTGCCAGGGCAAGAACGATTTCGACACCGTTGAGCGCCTTGAAAACGAGCCGCCCGATGCCCAAACCGATCGGCAGCGTCACCCCCGGTGCCCGAAACTTGATCGGCGCCTCCAGGAACGAAATCGCCACCACCATGCCCAGCCAGAACGCGGGCAGGAGCAGTTGGGCGTAGCGGGCGATCGTGGTCACCCGAGAACCAGCCTGGCCATGCACAGCTCGGGTTCGACGAGGGGTTCGAGCTGAGCCGACATCGCCGGACCGGTGTTTTGCTCACCGGCGACCTCATCCAGCAGGCCCTGCAGCAGTCCCCGGTGCACTTCACATACCACCTCGGGATGGGATTGGGCCAGCTCCCTCACCGGACAGGAGTGCAGCCGAATGACTTTCTCCCGCATAGGCTTTGACTTGATCTTGGCCGACGACTTTGGCGCATTCTCTGCCGCGGGCTCCAGTTCGGGGGCAAACCCCATCCAGGTGAACGCCACGGTGGCGTGCACGGCAGCCCGATCGAGAGGATCGTGGCCATCCGCCTCGGGCGGACTCTCGAGACGGTCGTCGGCCCACGGCTGGGCGCCGGTCATCCTGGCGGCCCACTTCTTCCCGGCTTGCTGCGCGCGCCGAGCCCGCGTCTGCACATTCTCACCCAGTTCCATCGCCAAGACCTCAGCCAGAGCCTGGTAGTCCACGCGTTGCTCGACGGGCAGGTAGCCCGTACGGGGCCGCCCGGCACCCGGTCGTTTCAGGCGCGTGCGCACGACCACCCCGTCGTCGCACAGGGCGTCGAGGTGAAAACGCACCGTCGTCACGTGCAGCCCCATTTGCTCGGCGAGTTCGACGGCATCGACGGCACCGTCGTGCTCGCGCACCATCGCGCGTACTCGTTCGCGTTGCCGGTTGCGCGGCAGCCGATCTCGTCGTGACCGCCCGCCGTGGGGGCCTGTCTCCTCGCTCACCTCAGCATCTTCCTTCCCGCCTATTTACCGGATACACTTCCTCTATATTAACAGCCTCTCGACGAAGAGAGGTACGCATGACTGTCGAGGACGTCCGCCACTGGGCACCGGGCTACCGGCCGCGGCGACCTTCGGGCGCTCGGAGGCGGAGGACCGCCCGCTTCCTGCTGCCCTACCAGTTCGCGATCTCGTCGCTGACCGCGCGGCTCAGCATCCTCAAGCAGGAGTTCGCCCGTCTCGACCGCCACTGTCCGGTCGGGCACATCTCGTCGCGGGTGAAGATCCTCGACCGCATCGTGGCCAAGGCGACACGCCTGCGCTGCCCGCTGACCGCCGAACACATCCGCCACACCATCCGCGATGTCGCGGGCGTGCGGGTCACGTCTGCCGTCATCTCGGATGCGTACCGGGTCGCAAACCTGCTCAGCTGGCCATCCGACGTCGCGGTGATCGGCGTCGAAGACTACATCGCCAATCCAAAACGCAACGGCTACAGAAGCTTACATATCACCGTCGAAGTTCCCATTTTTCATGGCGATTCCATCGAACGGGTGCCCGTCGAGCTTCAGATCAGGACGATCGCCATGGATGCCTGGGCCAGTGTCGAGCACGAGATCTTCTACAGAAATCACCGAACGACACCGCTCCGACTGGTCGACGAAATGACCGCAGCAGCAGATGCCGCGCACCGACTCGATGCGACGTGGGCCGCATCGGCCGGGTTCTCTACGACGAAAATATCTGGGTGCCAACACAGTTGCCGATCGCGTTCGGGGGGCAATCGGTGATACTCGAGGGTTCCCGCGACAGGTCGATCAATACCCTGTCAGTGATCGGCGAGGACTTCGGCAAGTTGGTCCTGCTGGTGGTTC
>NZ_DASQEU010000156.1:0-4605 GCF_035633495.1 Mycobacterium sp.
ATCTCCGGCAGTTCGGTTCGCCTTGGAGACAGAGTGTTCCGAGGACTGGCGGCCGGGTCCGGCGCGCTGCTCCTGGTGGTGATGGCGGCCATCGCGATCTTCCTGGTCTGGAAGGCGATCCCGGCCTTCACCGACAACTCGGGCAACATCTTCACGACCCAGTCCTGGAACCCGCAGGCGACCCCGCCCTATTTCGGTATGGCCGCTGTCTTCTTCGGCACCGTGATGTCCTCGTTCATCGCGCTGGTCATCGGCGTGCCGATCGCGATCGGTATCGCCTTGTTCATCTCGAACTACGCGTCGCGCCGGGCAGCCACCAGCCTCGGTGCCATGGTCGACCTGCTGGCCGCCGTTCCCTCACTGGTATTCGGCATGTGGGGCCTGTATTTCCTGATCCCCAACACCCAGGGCTTCCAGCAATGGTTGTCGGTGTATTTCGGCTGGATCCCGATCTTCAACAATCAGACGGCGACCACCGCGAGCCAGTTCGGCAAGTCGCTGTTGATCGCCGGCATCGTCCTCGCGATCATGATCATTCCGATTGTCTCTGCGGTCTGCCGGGAGGTGTTCCTGCAGGTGCCCAGGGACACCATCGACGCCGCGTGGGCGCTGGGCGCGACGAAGTGGGAGATGATCCGCACCGCCGTGCTGCCGTTCGGCAGGGCAGGGATCATCTCGGCCGCGATGCTCGGGCTTGGTCGTGCGCTCGGTGAGACCATCGCGGTCGCGCTGGTGCTGAACTCCGGTTTCGTCATCAACTGGCACATCACCGAACCCGGCGGAGACACCTTTGCCTCGACTATCGCCCTGAAGTTCGGAGAGTCCGGCGGCAATCCGGTTGCCATTGCGGCCCTCATTGCGGCCGGCCTGTTCCTGTTCGTCATCACTCTTGTGGTCAACTCGATCGCTCGCATCGTCATCGCCCGCAGGAAGGACTTCACGGCATGAACCGGCCAGCATCCTCCGCGCCCGTCACGACGAAGCCCGATGGCAAGTCACCCGTGCGCACCCATTCCGATCTCGTCGGGGCCAGGCTGCCGAAGTGGGCACCCTACGGTTCGGCCGTTGTCGGCTGGGGTATCGCAGGCGGCATGAAGTTCCTGTTCGGTTGGACCGGCTGGTACACGACGTTCTTCACCGGCGCCGCCCTCTTCATCATCGTGCTGACCGCCTGGTCGTTCTCCGTGGAGGGCCGCCGGAGGGCCAAGGACCGGTTCGCGTCGACGCTGATCTACACATCATTCGTTTGCGCGATCGTTCCTCTCGTGCTGATCCTGAGCTACATCGCGGTGAAGGGCCTCCCCCTTTTCACCCCCGACTTCTTCCTGAAGTCGATGAGCGGGGTGACCAGCAGGCAGGAGGGCGGTGGCATCTATGCAGCGTTGATTGGCACCCTGATCATCGTCGGCATCGCAACGGTCATCGCCCTGCCGATCGGCATCTTCACCGCGATCTACCTGGTCGAGTACGGGCGGGGGAAGTTCGCCAGGGCGGTGACGTTCTTCGTCGACGTGATGACCGGGGTGCCGTCCATCGTGGCCGGCCTGTTCGTCTACACGTTCCTTCTGCTGGGCTTCGGTATGCGGCCGTTCGGTGCGGCCGGCTCGATCGCGCTGGCGATCCTGATGGTCCCGGTGTCGGTGCGGGCGTCGGAGGAGATGCTCAAACTCGTCCCCCGGGACCTGCGGGAGGCGTCCTACGCGCTCGGTGTGCCCAAGTGGCGGACGATTTTGAAAGTCGTTCTGCCTACCGCCATGTCGGGCCTGATCACGGCGTCGCTGCTGGCTGTTGCCCGGGTGGCCGGCGAGACGGCACCGTTGATCCTGCTCGTCGGCTACACGGCGCGGATCAGCTACAACCCGTTCTCCGGCGACATGGCGACGCTGCCCATGATGGTCTGGGACCAACTCGGCAAACGCGCCGGCACCACCTCCAACGACCTCACCGAGGCCCGCGCATGGGGCGCGGCGCTCACCCTGGTCCTGCTCGTCCTGATCCTGAACGTCGGTGCGCGCCTGCTCGCCAGACTGTTCCAGCCCAAGGCCCGTTAACCGCCGTCCCGATCCGGCGACGGCTCGCCCGTCACGAACTGAAAGTTGCAGCCCGCCATGGCAAAGCGCATTGACGTCGATGACGTCAACGTCTACTACAGCGACTTCCTCGCGGTCGAGGGAGCCTCGATCAACATCGCGCCGCTGTCGGTGACGGCCTTCATCGGTCCGTCGGGCTGTGGCAAATCCACCCTCCTGCGGGTGCTGAACCGGATGCACGAGGTGATCCCCGGCGGCCGGGTCAGCGGCTCGGTCATGCTCGACGGGGAGGACCTCTACGGCCCGGGGGTCGACCCGGTGAACGTCCGCCGCACCGTGGGCATGGTGTTCCAGAAGGCGAACCCGTTCCCGACCATGTCGATCTACGACAATGTCATCGCCGGGTACAAGATCTCCGGCGCCCGCAAGAACAAGAGCGAGACGGACGACATCGTGGAACGCTCCTTGAAGGGCGCGAACCTGTGGGAGGAGGTCAAACAACGGCTGAGCCGTCCCGGTGCGGGCCTGTCCGGCGGACAGCAGCAGCGGCTGTGCATCGCCCGCGCGATCGCCGTGCAACCCTCCGTGCTGCTCATGGACGAACCCTGCTCGGCACTCGACCCCATTTCCACGCTGGCCATCGAGGACTTGATCAGCGAACTGAAGGGCAGCTACACGATCGTCATTGTCACCCACAACATGCAGCAGGCCGCGCGGGTCTCGGACCGTACGGCGTTCTTCAATCTCGCAGGCGTCGGCCAGCCGGGAAAGCTCGTCGAGTACGACGACACCACCAAGATCTTCTCGAACCCTCACGAGAAGACGACAGAGGACTACATCTCCGGCCGCTTCGGCTGAGGGCGTCGCGCCGGTTCACCGGCGGACGAGGTCGGCAATGGTCCAGGACCGGGTCTGCCGCGAGGTGCCGGGCAGGACACCACCGTTGCTGTCGTCAGTCGGTCTCGGCGACGCTGCGGTGGCCGGTCACCTGGTAGACGACCCGGTCGGCGATGAGGACGGCGTGGTCGGCGAACCGGTCGTAGAAGCGGCCGAGCAGGCAGGTGTCGATCGCGGCAGCCACGCCGTGCGGCCAGCTGGCGTTGACCGCCGTCGTCAACAATTCCCGGTAGAGCCTGGCGACCTCCGGGTCCTTGGCCGTCACCGCTTCGGCCAGCGCGACGTCACGAGCCCGCAGGGCGATGGCGGCCTGCCCGGCCAGCTCCACCCCGATCTTTCCCATCCGAGCGAACACCGGGCTGATATCCGCTGGTAGCACCGCCTCCGGGTAGCGGCGCAACGTGGCCTGGGCGACGTGGGTGGCCAGCACACGCATGCGATCGACGTCGCCGACGATCCACAACGCGGAGACCACTCGCCGCAGGTCCGACGCGACCGGAGCCTGCAGGGCAAGCAGCTCCACTACCATGTCCTCGGCCCGGCCGCACTGCCGGTCCATATCCGGGGTCTTGGCGATGACGAACTCCGCTCGAGCTCGGTCGGTGTCGCAGACCGAGCTGGTGGCGTGCTCCAGCAGGGCGCCGGCGGACTCGCACATCGCCGCCGTGTGATCCGCCAAGGCGTCCAGCCGCGCATGAAACGCTTCACGCATCAGGTTCGCCCCTCGCCGTCGGGGACCCCGCGGTCGGCGGCGTCGCCCAATGACCAACCTAACGTGCCCGGCCGCATCGGCCCGGCGCAGCGGGCTCGGGGCACCGTGCGTAGTGCGGGTGTGGCGGCGTTGGGTCCAGCGTGTTCGCGGCCGAAGATCGTGGTCAAGTGGAGCGTTCGTTCCGGGCCGCGATGGTCATCAGATCATTGCGAATCGTCGCGGTCGGGGCGCTCCGAATGAGACGCTTGAGCTCACGAATCGCTTTGGCGCGCCGATAGTGCTGTCTCAAAGTCGCTATGACGGTGGATCGTTCGCGGTCGAGCTCGGAATGCTCCCGGTCTGTGTGCTGGTTGGCGGGCGCCCGTTGCCACTCCTCAGGGGCCGGGCGCGAGGTCGTCACAGTGGTTCAGCCCGCAACGGTGACGAGTGCGATTGTGGGCGCAATCACCGACCCAGTGCCGACTGGCGTGACGGCGCGCACGCGATGGGTCGTCGCGATTGCTTCTGGAACTCGCGAGAACCCGAACTCCGGCGGCCGGGCGTGGCCCTGTCTCATCCCACTCACTTGGTCATCCGTCCCCAAGGCGCCCGCCACGATGCGGTCACGTCGGGACCATGTTGCCCCGCCGCGGTGAACGGAAGATGAAAACACCACTACGTGGGGATGAACCCGGCAAATGGGACGCCGTTGTCCGGAGGACTTCCGGGACGCGGGCGTCTTCGGGCACCGCTGCCCGGCGGGGGTCGGGTTGCTCTTCGCGGCCGACGCGAGGAGAACCACGGTCACCCCACTGCCCGCGTGCGGGGGGCGAGCGCGCAGTCGGAAACGGGAATCAACGGGTGCTGATCTGCCGCATGATCGCTGATCGGGCGAACCGCCGGAACCCTGTGCTGCTGCGCTGACGCCACGCCAGCAGGGCGTGGGCCAATCCCAGCTCGGCGGCCTGTTCGGCCGTGACCCGATCG
>NZ_DASQEU010000157.1:0-30119 GCF_035633495.1 Mycobacterium sp.
GCTCGATGGACGAGTCGCTCAGCGAGTCGTACCTGGAGGCGGTCCGCGAGGGCAAGGACCAGGCCGCGGGATCGCTGAAGGCGTTGTTCACCACGCATTGGCGCCCGCTGCTACTCGTCTTCCTCATCACCGCGGGCGGGACGGTCGCGTTCTACACCTACACGATCAACGCGCCCGCAATCGTCAAGTCCACCTTCGGGTCCGACCGGGCGTTGACCGCGACGTGGATCAACCTCGCGGGCTTGATCTTCCTGATGCTGCTGCAGCCGGTCGGCGGGCTCATCAGCGACCGGGTCGGTCGCAAGGTTCTCCTGGTGTTCTTCGGCGTCGGTGGCGTGCTCTACACCTACGTGTTGCTGACCTATCTGCCGCAGGCCACCTCACCGTTGATCGCCTTCGCGCTGACGGCCGTCGGGTACGTCATCCTCACCGGCTACACGTCGGTCAACGCGATCGTCAAGGCCGAGCTCTTCCCCGCCGAAATCCGGGCCCTCGGCGTGGGATTGGGCTACGCGCTGGCGAACTCCGCCTTCGGTGGCACGGCGCCGCTGCTCTTCCAAGCGGCCAAGTCCGCCGACCGCATCGGCTCGTTCATCTTCTACGTCACCACGGTGATCGGCGTCAGCCTGCTGGTGTACATCTTCGCGTTGAAGAACAAGGGGATCACCACGCTCGATCGCGAGCAGGGGAGCGCATGGGCGGCGCCGTCCGCTCGATGACGCCGACGGTGTGGACCGCCGTCGAAACCGCAACAGTGTCCGCCGCCCGTGGTTGGTGGTTAGATTGCCTTATCTAATCGCGCGACGGTAGGGGAGTCGGACATCCATGAGGCTGATCAAGACAGTCTTCGCCGTCGGTGTCATCGTGGGCGGACTGTCCGCCGGAGTACTGGGCGCGGGCGTTGCCAGTGCCGATCCGGCGCCGCCGCCGGGGTACCCCGTCGGGGATCCACCGCCCCCGGGAGCGCCGAAGAAGCCGCCGCAGCCGGTCTGGTCCCCCAACACGCCGGTGGTATGGGAGCAGCTCGGGTATCGCTGGGGCGTGTGGATCAACGGCAGTTTTCTGCCGCTGTACTGAGTGCGCTCACTCGAGTCGAGCCCCGCGGGTGAAGTTCACGTAGCGTGGTGCGTGGCGTCGGCCGTGCAGTAGGTGACCACGGTGTCCGCCGCCTGCACTGATTCTTCATCATTCGCGCTGCGTTAATGCGTTGCGCGTCAATGTCTTCCGTCGTCCGACTGGCATGACCGGACCGGGTGACGACGGTCGACGTTCCCAACTCGAAGGATGACAGCTTGGTTGCAGATCGCGTAGTACGTCGTCGGACCGCCCTCAAGGTCCCGTTGCTTCTCGCAGGAGGCGCGGCGATCACGCCGACACCCCGTGCCTCTTCGGCCGGCAGGGGTAGGTGGTCGGTCGACCGCGCCAACAGTTGGTATCGGGCGCAACGGCGACCCGTCGGCGCGAACTACATCCCGTCGAACGCGATCAACCAACTCGAGATGTTCCAGCGGGACACCTACAGTCCTCAGCGCATCGATGCCGAGCTGGGCATGGCTCGACGCCTGGGTTTCAACACCATGCGGGTGTTCCTGCACGATCTGCTGTGGGCCCAGGATCGGCACGGTTTTCTACGACGTCTGATGCAGTTCGTGGCCATCGCGGCGCGGCACGCCATCAAGCCGCTGTTCGTCTTCTTCGATTCCTGCTGGGACCCGCACCCGAGGGTCGGTCCGCAGCGCGCGCCGGTACCCGGCGTGCACAACTCCGGGTGGGTGCAGAGTCCCGGTGCCGAGCGTCTCGGCGACCCGCGCTACGGCAGCGTTCTGAACGACTACGTCACCGGAGTGCTGAGCCAGTTCCGCAACGACGAGCGCGTCCTGGGGTGGGATCTGTGGAATGAGCCCGACAACCCCGCCAGCGTCTATCGCAAGGTGGAAAGGACGGAAAAGGACGACCTGGTCGCCGCTCTGCTGCCGCAGGTCTTCCAGTGGGCGCGCGACGTCGATCCCGCTCAGCCCTTGACCAGTGGCGTCTGGCAGGGAAGCTGGGCGGACCCGCGACAGCGCAGCACGATTGCCGGCATCCAACTCGACAACTCCGACGTGATCACGTTCCACTCCTATGCCAAGCCGGCCGACTTCGAGTCCAGGATCGCCGAACTCGCGCCACTGCAACGACCCATCCTCTGTACGGAGTACCTGGCTCGCTCGCTGGGTAGCAGCGTCGAGGGGATCCTGGCGGTGGCCAAGCGGCACGACGTCGGCGCGTTCAACTGGGGTCTGGTCGCAGGCAAGACGCAGACCTATCTGCCGTGGGATTCATGGGATGACCCCAGACCCGCGTCGTCGCAAGTGTGGTTCAGCGATCTGCTGCAAGGCGACGGACGGCCCTACCGGGACAGCGAGATCCGCGCGATACGCAGCCAGACACCCCTGGCCCGCGCCAAGTGAGAACCGAGGTCATCGTGTTGGCCGATCGCGACGGGGGAATAGCCTGACTGAGCTGTGTTCCGACCCGTGACGTCGACAGATGAGGATTCACATGAAATTCGGGATATCCACGTTCGTCACCGATGACGGCATCGACACGGTCTCGCTGGCCCGCGCGATCGAGGAGCGGGGTTTCGATTCGCTGGCGATCGCCGAGCACACGCACATTCCGGCCAGTCGGGAGTCGGCCTACCCGCTCGGTGGCGAGCTGCCCGACATCTACTACCGGACGCTCGACCCGTTCGTCACTCTGGCCGCCGCAGCAGCAGTGACCTCCAAGATCGAACTGATCACCGGGATCGCATTGCTCATCCAGCGCGACCCGATCGTCACGGCGAAGGAGGCCGCGAGCATCGATCTGATCTCCGGCGGTCGGTTCGTGTTCGGCGTGGGCGCGGGCTGGAACATCGAGGAACTGCGCGACCACGGCACCGACCCGAAGACCCGCGGCGCGCTGCTGGACGAGCGCATCGAGGCCATCAAGGCGCTGTGGACGACCGAACCCGCGGAGTACCACGGCAAATACGTCGACTTCGACCCGTCGTACCTTCGGCCGAAGCCGGTCCGGAAACCGCACCCACCCGTCTACATCGGCGGCGCCTCTAAAGCCACCGTCAAGCGGGTGATTCGACACGACGCCGGCTGGATCTCCAACCCGCTTCCCGTGGAGGCGTTGGCCAAGTTCATCGGTCTGATGCGCGACGGCGCCGGACGCGACGTCCCGCTGGCGATGTTCGGCACTCCGACCGACCCCGACTACTGGCGCGCCGCGCAAGACCTGGGGTTCGGGCAGTTGGGCTTGTTGCTGCCCACCAAGCCGCTCGACCAATCGCTCCGGCTGCTCGACGAATACGCCGCAAAGGTGGAGCAGTACCGCAGTTAGGGTGCAGCGGTGACCATCACCTACGACGAGGCGCTGTGCGCACGGGTCCAGCAACATCTGGCGGGTCACCGACGTCGTGAGGTAACCGATCCGACGAAGCGGCACGCCGCCGTTGCGGTGGTGCTCGTCGACTCCGATCTCGGCGAGGACAGGGTGGACCCGGCGCCCGTGGACGACTGGATCGACGGGCGGCCAATGGAAGCCGGCATGGACGGGCGTATGGTCGACGTGTCAGGTGGTGCAGCTTTCCTGTTGTGTCGCAGGGCATCTCGACTGCGATCTCATGCGGCGCAATGGGCACTGCCCGGCGGCCGGGTGGATGAGGGCGAGACCGCTGTCGACGCCGCACTGCGGGAGCTGGATGAAGAGGTGGGCATCGAGTTGTCCGAAGCCTCCGTGCTCGGTCTACTCGACGACTACCCGACGCGGTCTGGTTACGTCATCACGCCGGTGGTCATCTGGGGCGGCGCACGGCTCGACATCCGGCCCGCGCCCGACGAGGTGGTGGCCGCCTATCGGGTGGGTCTGCACCAACTGCAACGCGACGACTCGCCGCGGTTCATCGCCATCCCGGAGAGCCCACGACCCGTCGTGCAGATTCCCCTGGGCAACGACCTCATTCACGCGCCGACGGGCGCCGTGCTTCTGCAACTGCGCTGGCTGTGCCTGGAGGGACGCCACGACCCGGTCGACCAACTGGAGCAACCGGTGTTCGCCTGGAAGTAGGACCGCGCTACTGCCGGCGCAGGATCTGATGGAGCCGAGCGGCCTGACGGGTCAGGTGGTCGCGCTCGGCGAGGTTGGGGGCGCTGGCGGCTGCCTCGGTGTATAGCTTCGCCGCCGTGACGAGGTCCCGGTCCTGTTCGCGAAGGAACGCGGCCGCTGCGCGATGGCGGGGTACGGCCGGATCGAACTCGGAGAGCGGTCAGTCCGGCGCAGGCACCGTCCGCCTGACCGACCGCGACCGCACGGCGGCCAACCCGGGTAACTCCGGGGGTGCTCTGGTGAACATGAATGGCGAACTGATCGGTGTGAACTCGGCCATTGCCTCACTGGGCGGCGGCGGCAACTCGTCTGGCCCACAGAGCGGTTCGATCGGGCTCGGCTTCGCCATTCCGGTGGACCAGGCCAAGCGGGTCGCCGACGAGCTGGTCTCCACGGGGACGGCTACCCATGCGTCGTTGGGTATGCAGCTCGGCAATGACGCCACTGCCCCCAGTGCTGCGATCGCCGAGGTTGTCGACGGAGGGCCCGCTGCGACGGCCGGCGTGCCAAATGGCGTGGTGGTCACCAAAGTGGACGAACACGTCATCGACAGCGCGGAGGCGTTGGTCGCGGCGGTGCGGTCGAAGGCACCTGGCGACCAGGTGACGCTGACTTACCTGGACCCGTCGGGTTCGAGTCAGACCACCCAGGTCACGCTGGGCACGGCGCAGCAGTAGGCGGGTTGCCGCGTTCGTCGCGGGCAGGCCGTGGGCGGTGCCCGCGACTCGCGAGCGCGGCGTGGAACCTGATGACCGAGTTGGACTTCAAAGTCCAAACAGGGGCTACAGTTGGACGATGCCGCCATCCAACGAAGTGTCGCGGCCGAAGCTGACGTCGCGCGGCGCTGCTACGCGCAACCGCATAGTGGTCGCCGCGGCCGAGTTGATGCACGTGCGGGGCGTCGCGGCGACGACCATCGACGAAGTGCTGGCCGCCAGCGCCACCAGCAAGTCGCAGTTCTACCAACACTTCGACGAGAAGACGGACTTGGTGTACGACGTCATCACCGTTCGCGCCGAAGAGGTCCTGTCGTGGCAGCGTCTGCGCCTGGAGAAGGTGGACTCGTTCCGCGGCATCTACCAGTGGCGTGATGCCATGGTGCAGCGTTGTTCGTTGCGTCGCGGGCTGTGGGGTTGCGAACTCGGGTCGCTCGCGGCGGAACTGTCGGACAGCGACGACAAGGCCCGCGTGGCCTTGGCCGCGCACTTCGCCGAATGGCGGGCGATCCTGGCAGCGGCGTTGGAGAGGATGCGCGACAACGGCGTCCTGAGGGCCGACATCGATGGGCCGGCGCTGGCCACCGGACTGTTGGCGGCATTGGAGGGGGGTTATCTGCTCTCGCAGACCGCCCACGATCCGCGGTTGATGCAGACCGCGTTGGACTCCGCGATCGACCACATCAAGTCGTTTCGACCGCGCGGTGCCGGGCTGACGGACTAGCTGGTCACGAATTGGACGAGGCGGGCCAGTCGAATGACTGGCCCGCCTCGTTCGAACCGATGACGACCTTCGGGCTAGCCGGTGTGGTTGGTACCGGGCACTCCGGTCGGAGCCGGCGGCGCCTTCACGCCCGGGCTGAAGGAGTTGCCGCCGCTCGGGTTGATGCTCTTCTCGGTCGGTGTGACCGAAGGAGCGGTGGTGGTCGTCGTCGTGGTGCTCGACGGGCTGGGTGATTCGCTTCCGCCGCAAGCGGTCAACGCTCCCATGGAGATGAACGCAGCGACGCCGAGGCCCGCGGCGACGCGGCGAGTGTTTCGACTGGGCATGGAGCTGTCCTATCCCGTGCTATCTGGAGGTCGATGGATCAGTTGTCGTGGGTGCCGGGGATGGCGGTGGGTGGCGGCGGTGCCTTGACGGGCGGGGTGAAGAGGTTGCCACCGGTGGGGTTGATGCTCTTCTCGGTCGGAGTGACCGACGGCGCGGTGGTCGTGGTGGTCTCCGTGGTGCTGGACGGGCTGGGGGATTCGCTTCCGCCGCAAGCGGTCAACGCTCCCATGGAGATGAACGCAGCGACCCCGATTCCGGCGGCGACGCGGCGGGTGAACCCACTGTTCATGATCAAAATCCTATCTATGCAAGCGGGGAAACCTGAGAACTAGGGAAACTGAACTATATCGTCCAGAACGGTTTTGCGTCAAGACGAAATCCGCAGGACGGGCACGCTCAACCGCGGCTGGAAACCCTCTGTTCACAGTGCGATCCGACGCCGTCGACCGCTGACGTCACCCCGCGGCGCCGTTCGGGTCGGAGGCCAATCAACGGGACTCCTTAGTCCAGAGTCATCGCGCGCCTGCCTCGAACGTCGCTCGCGCACCGGTAAGTCTGTAACGCCAGGTGACCATCGGGACGATCAACCGACTGACGCGGCGGCGTAACCACACACCCGCTGCCGCGAGGGTTGGAGGGAACTCGTCGTGATTCGTCGTTTGGGATTGGCCGTTCTGGTGGCCGGCGTGGCCGTGGCCGGACTGTCCACCGGCACCGCCGTCGCCGCGCCCGCGTGCGCCGACTACCACTGGCTCGGCGCGGCCGGGTCGGGCCAGCGTGACGGTGCGGGCCTGAGCACCAATGGCGGCATGGGCGGCGTGGTCTACCAGTCCTACCTGCAACTGCGCGACGACTTGGCCGCCAACGGTCAGACCATCAGCGCCGAAGCCGTTCAGTACCCCGCGGCGCCGGTCCCGTTGGAGGGTGGCCTGGGGGGCTGGATGGGCTTCATGGACAGCGTCGACGCCGGCACCGACGCCACCGCCGAACAGTTCGACGCCTTCACCGCGCGCTGCCCGAACACCAAGGTGGTGCTCGCCGGCTACTCGCAGGGCGCCATGGTGGTCCACCGCAACCTGCACGACCTGGCCGACGATCCCCACGTGGCGGCTGCGCTCTTGATCGCGGACGGTGACCGCTTGCCCACCGACACCACCCTCAACATGGGGTCGACGGCCGTCACCCCCAGCGCGGGCAAGGGCGTTGCCCAGGAGCACTCATTCTTGGCGTCGGCTCCCACCGCGGCGCTCCCGCCCGAGATCGGCACGCGCACCGTCAGCGTCTGCGACGTCGGCGATCCAGTGTGCGACGCCGGCCCCGACGCCGACACCGACGCGTTGTCGCCCGCCGCCCTCGCAATTCACACGGGGTATGCGCCCGGGGACAGCGGGGGGCACGACTGGGTCACGCCGCTCTACGCTCTGGTGACCAGCGCAGGCGCAGTGCCGACGACCGCCACGGAATTGGCCGCGCAGGGAGCCTGACGCGCGTCCCGTCGTGCAGATCAGATGATCGGCTCGTCGTCCGGTCGCCGCAGCCGCAGCCATCGGTAGCCGTAGGGACCCAGACCGAGCTCGGTGCGGCCAGAGGTGTCGAGAGGATGCTCGACGAGGCCATCGAGAAGGTCGACCAGGACAGAACCCGGCGGCGCGTCCGTCAATTCGATTGGCACCAGGCAGCTGTCGGCCCCGAAATTGTGCAGAGCCAACATCTGCCACCCCGACTCCTCGCGGCACAGATGCGCCAACACCGCCCGATTGGGCTGCTTGAGCACCTCGGCGGTCGACCATCCGATCTCCGGCTGCTGCCGATAGGTGTAGATGAGATCGCGGATGAACCACCAGAACGACTGGTGGTCGTGGCGCTGCGCGGCGACGTTGACCCGCTCGGGACCGAAGAGGCCGTCGGGCAGAGGGCGGATGACCCTTCGCTTCAACGCCGACGAGAAACCGCCGTTGGCGCCGCCCGTCCACTGCATCGGGGAGCGAACGGCCAATCGCCCTGGGATGTCGAGGTTTTCACCCATCCCGATCTCCTCGCCATAGAACAAGACGGGGCTACCCGGCAGGGAGAAGGCCAGTGAGTAAGCCATCCGCATTCGGCGCTCGTCTCCACCGACCATGGTCGGCAGCCTTCGGCGCAGCCCGCGGTCGTAGAGCTGCATGTCGGGGTCCGGGCCGAACGCGTCGAAGACCTCCTGGCGCTCGGCGTCGCTCAACTTGTCCAGGGTCAGCTCGTCGTGATTGCGCACGAAGTTGGCCCACTGACTGGTGACGTCGAGTTCGGGACGCTGGCGCAGCACCCTGGCCAGCGAGCGCGCGTCACCGCGGGCCAGCGAGAGATAGACGTTCTGCATGCCGATGAAGTCGAACTGCATGTTGAGCCCGTCGCCGTCGGGCCCACCGAAGAACTTCTTCTGGTCCTTGTACGCGACGTTGACCTCCCCGAGGAGCACCGCGTCACCGACCCGGCGAGTGACGAAATTCCTTACATCGCCGAGGTATTCGTACGGATCGAAGACACCCGGATCGCCGGGCACGCCGTCCTTGGCGAACAGGAAGGGAACCGCGTCGATGCGGAATCCCGCTACGCCGAGTTCGAGCCAGAAGCCCAGCGTGCGCGAGATCTCCTCCTGCACCTTGGGATTCGCGATGTTCAGATCGGGCTGATGCTTGTAGAAGTGGTGTAGGTACCACTCGTTGGTCTTTGGGTCAAGCTCCCAGATGCTGCCCTCCTGATCGGGGAAGACGACGTCCTTGGGGCTCGACTTCGGCTCGGTCGCGCTCCACACGTAGTAGTCGCGGTACGGGTCGTCCTTGCTGCGTCGAGCAGACTTGAACCACGGGTGGGCGTCGGAAGTGTGGTTCATGACGAAGTCGATGATCACCCGGATTCCGGACGAGCGTGCCGTGCGCACCAACTCGACGAAGTCGCCGAGATTGCCCAGCCGCGGATCCACGCCGAAGAAGTCGATGATGTCGTAGCCGTCGTCCTTCTGCGCGGTCGGATAAAAGGGCATCAGCCACAGACACGTCACGCCGAGGTCGGCGAGATACTCGATGCGATCGGCCATCCCGCGGATGTCGCCGGTGCCGTCGCCGTTGGAGTCGTAGAACGTCTCGACGTCCGCGCAGTAGAAGACGGCGTTCTTCCACCACAGATCGCCGGTGTCCATGCTCCTCATGCCATCGCCGCCGTCGTCGCAGGAGCGGTCGGTGAGAGTTGGGGTAGCACGTGCGCGCCGAACGCGTCAATGAACTCGGTCTGATGCTGGCCCACGAAATGCAGGTACAACTCGTCCCACCCCTGCTCGACGTACTCGGCCAGCCACTCGGCGTGCTGCGCGAGCGTCGCGATGGCCTGGGCGATGATGACCGGGTGGTAGCGCTGCCCCGGCGCATTCACCACGCCGAACGGCAGGTTGGTGGTGGCCAATGCTGCGCCGAGGAATGACCAGGCGAATCCCGACTCGTTCTGGCGAACGCTCCATGGACTGAGGTGATCCGATGACATGCCCGCGGTGAAGCCTGCCCGTTCGGCGTGCTGCACGTCTTGGAGCAGCCGTGCGGGACTGATCTGCTCGTGAGAACAGTGGAATCCGATGACCGTCATGGTGGGGGCATACCCGTTCTGCCTGATGCTTACGTCAACGTCAGATTCCCCGCCGTTTGGCAAGCGCCGAGCGACTCCGCTCGCCTTCTACAAGCACAATGGGGAGGTTGTGGGGCTTCGCACCCGTGGAGCCGAGTCGACCATGATTGGTGAACTGGTGAAGATCCTCACGGTGGCGATGCGCGACTATCCCCTGGCAGCCAAGATGGTGGCGACCCACTTCGTCGTTTCGGTCGATTGAGCCGGGCTGGCTCGAGCGACGTGGTGGGAACGTGGCGGGGAGGCGTTCTCCCGCAAAACGCCGGCGAGGTGAACATGGTGCATGTATGTCTTAAGGCCACGACGCCGGCCGTCCAGCACGACGCGGAAACGACGTCTCCCGAGACTAATGGCGAGAGGCATACCGGTGGTCTTTCGCGCTGACGATGAGATCGGTCGCGATCTTGCCGTGGTCGACTGGGCGTCCACCTCACTCGGGCCGCCGGACGGATGGCCACAAAGTCTTCGCACGGCCGTCAGCATCCTTCTGTCGTCGCAGTTTCCGATGTGGATGGCGTGGGGCCCGGATCTGACGTTCTTCTGCAACGCCGCCTACCGCCGCGACACGCTGGGCAAGAAGTACCCCTGGGCGCTCGGCCGGCCGGCCAGCGAGGTGTGGTCGGAGGTCTGGGACGACGCCCGTCCCCGCATCGAACACGTCCTGTCGACGGGGGAGGCGACGTGGGACGAGGGCCTGTTGCTCTTCCTGGAGCGGTCGGGTTACTCCGAGGAGACCTATCACACGTTTTCCTACAGCCCGCTGCGCGAGGAGGACGGGCGCTTAGTCGGCATGCTCTGCGTGGTCAACGAGGACACCGACCGGGTGATCGGTGATCGGCGCATGGCGACGCTGCGCGACCTGGGCTCCGATCCGAGCGTCGTGCGCACCGAGCGGCAGATGCTGGACTTCGCCGCCGACCAGCTCGCCGGCAATCCGTACGACCTGCCCTTCACGTTGACCTACCTGTTCGACGACGACGGTATCGCGCGACTCGCCGGCGTCAGTGGCATTGCGCTCGGGCATCCGGCGGTACCGGAGTCGCTCCCCGGCGAGGGCCCCTCGGTGTGGCCGGTCGACAAGCCCTCGCGCGGGGAAGCCGAACTGGTCGAGCTCGACGGCCGTTTCGTGGATCTGCCCCCCGGCGCCTGGTCGGAGCCGCCCGCTCACGCCCTCGTGGCGCCACTGTTGCAGCAGGGCGGCGCGCCGGTCGGGTTACTTGTCGCCGCGCTGAACCGCCACCGTCCGCTCGACGAGGGCTATCGCGGGTTCGTCGAACTCGTCGCGGGGCACATCGCCGCCGGGGTTGGCAGTGCGCGCAGTTACCGGGCGCAGCAGCAGCGAGCCGAGGAACTGGCCGAGTTGGACCGTGCGAAGACGGCATTCTTCTCCAACATCAGCCACGAGTTCCGCACCCCGCTCACGCTGATCCTGGGTCCGGTCGACGAATTACGCAGCCGGGCAACCGGACTCGACGAGCAGGCTCGCGACGAGCTGGAGCTCATCCATCGCAACGGCTTGCGACTGGCCAAGCTCGTCAATACGCTGCTCGACTTCTCCCGGATTCAGGCCGGGCGGATGCAGGCCCGGTTCGAGCCGGTCGATCTGTCGGCCTTCACGGCGGAACTGGCCAGCGTGTTCCGTTCGGCGGTCGACCGGGCCGGGCTGACGTTCGCCGTCGACTGCCCGCCGCTGGACGAACCCGTGTACCTGGACCGCGACATGTGGGAGAAGGTGGTGCTGAACCTGCTGTCCAACGCGCTGAAGTTCACCTTCGAGGGGTCCATCTCCGTGCGGGTTCGTCGCGACGACGGTGGTGCGACCGTTACCATCGCCGACACCGGCATCGGAGTCTCGGCCGCGGAGATGCCCCGGCTCTTCGAGCGGTTTCACCGCATCGAGACTGCACGCGCACGGTCGACGGAGGGTAGTGGCATCGGGCTGGCTCTCGTCCGCGAGCTCGTCGGACTTCACGGCGGCACGATCACCGCCGACAGCCGGGAGGGCGCCGGCTCCATGTTCACCGTCCGCATCCCCTTCGGGTCGGGGCATCTGGCGGCCGACGAGCTGTCGTCGCCACTGGGCACCGGCGCGAGCGCGGGCGTCATCGCGGAACCGTATGTGCAGGAAGCGTTGAGCTGGCTGCCCACCGACCCGGGCTCCCCGACCTCCGATGCGCCCACCCCGGCCGGTAGCGGCGACGGTCGGGTCCGGGTATTGGTCGCCGACGACAACGCCGACATGCGTCACTACTTGACCAACCTGCTGCGGACCGCCGGCTATCAGGTCAGTGCCGTCACCGATGGCCTGCAGGCGCTCGACGCCATTCGCGGACAGGAACCGGACCTCGTCATCACTGACGTCATGATGCCTGGACTCGACGGGCTGCAACTGCTCGCGGCGCTGCGAAGCGATCCGCGGACCGTCGCTCTGCCCGTCCTGCTGCTGTCGGCTCGCGCCGGGCAGGAGGCGTCCATCGAGGGCCTGCAGGCCGGCGCCGACGACTACCTCGTCAAGCCGTTCGCGGCCGCCGAACTCCTCGCTCGGGTTCGCGCCAACGTCGAACTCGCCCGGCTACGCAACCACCATGCCCGTTGGCGCACAGCGCTGGTGGACTCGCTGCAGGAGGCCTTCTTCGTCTGCGACGAGCACGGCACCGTCGTCGAGATCAACACGGCGTTCGCCGACATGCTCGGCTACGGTCCCGAGGGCCTGCCCTACCCGGCCGTCCCCCCGTGGTGGCCGGACGCCGAGACCGACCTGGAATCGTACCGGCAGGTCGAAACGGCATTCGCAGGACTGCTCGACAAGAGCCACGGCACCTTCACCGCTCCGGTGACTCACCGGGACGGCCACCGCGTGTGGGTCGCGGTCAACTTCAACCACGCCGAGGATCCCGATACGGCGCGGCGGGTCATGGTCGGCACCTTCCGGGACGTCACGGCCGAGCACTACGCCGTGCAACGCCAAAGCGCGCTCGCTGCGCTCAATCAGCAACTGGCGCAAGCCGACTCGCTGGACGACGCCCTGCGGGGAGCCATCGAGGAGCTCCGAGCGGTGTGGCAGGCGCGACGCGTCCTGGCCGTGACGTTCTCCAGCGCTGCCCCTGCGGGTGCCGTCCCGTCAGAGGTGATGTGCGTGGGCGACGACGTCGGATGGGCCGAATTGTCATCGCGGCAGCAGGAACTGATCGAGTCGTTGCGTGACGCCGACCTGCTCACCACCGTGACCGGGGACGCGGGGGCCGCGGGCATCGCGCTGCAACATCCCCGAGGAGTGCTCGTCGTGTGGGTCGAGTTGTCCGAGCAGCGGCCGTTCACCCCAAGGGACCACACGCTGCTCAGCGTGCTGGCCGGGCGACTGGGTCAGGGACTGCAGCGCGTCTACCAGCTGGACGAGCAGCGCGAAACCGCCGTGGCGTTGCAGCACGCGATGCTCGGGCCGGTGAATCTGCCCGCGGGCTTCGCCGTGCGTTACCACCCCGCGAGCCGCCCGCTACAGGTCGGCGGCGACTGGTACGACGTCGTCGATCTCGACGACGGCCGTTTCGCGCTGATCGTCGGTGACTGCGTCGGCCACGGCTTGGGTGCTGCCACCGTGATGGGGCAGCTGCGCAGTGCCTGCCGCGCACTCTTCCTCGAACAGTCCGCCCCCAGTGCCGTCCTCGCCGGGATGGACCGCTTCGCGGCGCGGCTGGCCGGTGCCCGTTGCACCACCGCCTTCTGCGCGGTGCTCACGCTCGACACCGGTGAGCTGGTTTACTCCAGTGCAGGTCATCCGCCGCCAATCATGGTGCAGGCCAACGGAACCATCACCATGCTGGAAGGCGGTCGCGGACTGCCCCTGGCACTGCGTACGGGCCAAATGCGACCCGAAGTCCGGATGACGATGCCCGCACGCTCGACGCTGTTGCTCTACACCGACGGCCTCGTCGAACGCCGCGGCAGCTCGATTGACGACGGGATGGCACTAGCAGCGGACCTCGTGCAGGACGGCCGTTCGTTGGCACTCGACGACGTCGCCGACCACCTCATGTCACGGCTCGAGCCAGGAGGCGGTTATCCCGACGACGTGGCCGTGCTGCTGTACCGGCAACCGGCACCCTTGGCTGTGAACTTCGCCGCCGATGCCAGCCAACTGGCCCCGAGCCGTGATGCGTTGCGCAGCTGGCTCACTCAGGCGGGGGTCAAGCCCGATCAGATTCACGACGTGCTCACTGCGACCGGGGAGGCCGTCGCGAACGCGATCGAACATGGCCACCGCGATCGACCGGAGGGCACCGTCTCGTTGCAGGCGATCGCGTCGTTCGACCGGTTGGAGGTGACGGTCACCGACACCGGACAATGGAGGCAGCCGCGGGAGGTGGCCGACATCGGCCGCGGCCGCGGGATGGGTCTCATGCGGGGCCTGATGGAAGACTTCACGATTCACACCGACGACGTGGGAACCACGGTTCACTTGCACGCGAGGATTACTTGATGGCCACACCGCTCACCCTGAACACCGATCGTGACGCCGACGGGGAGCCCCGTGTGGTGGCGGTGGGGGAGATCGACCTCAGCAACATCGACGTGTTCACCGAGGCGCTCGCGACCGCGAGCGCGGGTACCCGCAGGCCCATCACCGTCGACATGAGCGCGGTCAACTACCTCGACAGCGCCGGCATCAACGTGCTGTTCGACCACGCCGACGAAGTCGATCGCCTGCATCTGATCGTGCATCCGTTCCTGATCCGCGTCCTGACGATCAGTGGTCTCAGTGAGATCGCGACCGTCGAGCCGGCATCCGTTGCGGCAGAAAGCGAATAGGCAGCCTCCAACGGACTGCCGGTTCTCACGTCAGCGCCATGTCCCAGAACGCCACCTCGAGAGTGAGCACCTCGCCCACCAGATCGTCACGTCCGCCCGGAGTCGCGAGCGCGCCCAGTGCGTCGACGTATTGCGCGAAGCCGGCATCGGTCCAGTGGTCCACGAACTCGCCGAACGGCGTGGTGCTCGACGCTGCTGACGACCATGCCAGCAGGTACACCCGCTCGAGCACCGACAGCGCCGTGATCGCAGCGTCGTAGGGCGCGGAGTCCAGCCGACGAAGAAGGTCCCGGTAGGCGAGCGTCGCCGGGAGCGCGGGTTGCCCCACGTCGATTCCGCGACGCGCCGCCTGCGCCTCGAACCAGTCCAGTTCCGCGACCAACGCGACACATCCACCGGCTAGCACGGTGTGCGCGGGTCGGGGTGCGCGCGCCAGCAGTCGGGCCTGGAACGTCAGCAGGTCGCCGACGAACACCGCGTCCTGAGCCAGCCATCGGTCGAATGCCGTGGCGGTGATGGTGCCCTCGCGCACCGCGTCGAGAAACGGATGGTGGGTGGCAGCGGTCCACAACGGCTCAAGCACGCCCCGCAGAGTAGTCACGATTCACGGCAGGCGGCAGCGAGTGCGTGGAGGAGACGGTCGACGTCGTCGGTTGTGTTGTACGGCGCCAGCCCGACCCGCAGCCCACCCGCCTCACCCAGCCCGAGCCGTCTCGAGGCCTCGTAGGCGTAGAACGAGCCGGCGGGTGCGTTGACGTCCTGCTGGGCGAGCGCCGTGCTGACTTCCGCGGCGGCCCGGTCGGCGAAGGTGAGGAGCAATGTCGGGGTTCGGCGTGCCGCCCGGGAGTGGATGCTCACTGCCGGTAGCCGTCGCAGGCCCGCCTCGATCCGCAGCCGAAGCGCGTCCTCGTGCTGCTCGAGGGCGCGCATACCGGCGACGATCCGGCCACGGCGGGTGCCGGTGGCACTCGTCATGCCCGCGAGGAAGTCGATCGCGGCGGTCGCGCCCGCCATCAGTTCGTACGGGAGGGTGCCCAGTTCGAATCGCTCGGGCACCCGATCCGTGGCGGGCAACAGCTTCGCGGGCTGCAGGTCGGCGAGAATCTCGGCCCTGCCCACGACGACGCCGCAATGCGGACCCAGGAACTTGTACGGCGAGCACGCGAAGAAGTCGGCGCCGAGATCGCGGACGTCGACCACGCCGTGCGCGGTGTAGTGCACGCCGTCGACGTAGAGCAATGCCCCCACGGCGTGCGCGCGGGCGGCGATGGCCCGCACGTCGGGCATCGTTCCGATCAGGTTCGACGCAGCGGTCACGGCGACCAGGCGCGTGCGTTCGCTCAGCAGTGCCTCGACGTTCTTCACGGACAGTTCGGAGGTCGCGGGGTCGAAGTCCACCCACCGCACGACCGCGCCCGCGGCGGCGGCGGCGATCACCCAGGGTCGGACGTTGGCATCGTGGTCGAGCCGGGTCACGACGACCTCGTCACCGGGCTCCCATTGCGTGGACAGCGTCCGCGCCAGGCCGAAGGTCAGGGCGGTCATGCTCCGCCCGAAGATCACCTCGTCGGGGTCGGCATTGGTCAGATCGGCCAGCGAACGCCGGCACTGCACGACGATCTCCTCGGCGTTGCGCGCCGCGGTCGTCATGTGTCCGCGATTGGACAGCGGCCGGAGCATGGCATCGCGAACGGCGTCCGCCACGACGGTCGGGGTCTGCGAGCCGCCGGGCCCGTCGAAGAAGGCGGCGCCATCATCGAGCGCGGGGAAATACCCTCGGATCGCGTCGACGTCGAACGCCGAACTCTCGGTGGCACTGTCGAATGGGCCCGTCACGGGCCAAGTCTCCCACCGTTGCTCGATGCCGACTCGTCTCGGTAAACGAGCGGATGGGCGATCGGGTTAGGGTGAGCACATCCACATTCCTGGGCGCGACGTCGCCGAGCACGGCCCGATCCGAGTTGCCGTCTTGGCGCCGATCGCGTGGCGCACGCCGCCTCGCCACTACGGCCCGTGGGAGCAGTTCGCGTCCCTGCTCACCGAAGGACTCGTGGCGGCAGGCCACGACGTGACGCTGTTCGCGACGGGTGACTCGATCACCACGGCGAGGCTGCGCTCGACCGCGCCGCGAGGATGGTCGGAGGACCTGACCGTCGACGCCAAGGTCGCCGAGTGCCTGCACATCGCCTCGTTGTTCGAGCGGGCCGACGAGTTCGACGTCATCCACAACGGGTTCGACTTCCTGCCTCTCACTTACGGCGATCTGGTGGCCACCCCGGTGGTGACCACCATCCACGGGTTCTCCTCCGAGCGGATCGTGCCCGTCTACGAGCGCTATGACGGCACCTCCGCTTACGTGTCGATCAGCGACGCCGATCGCCACCCGAGGCTGCACTACGCCGCGACGATCCACCACGGCATCGACATGAACCAGTTCGCGGTCCATCCCAGTCCCGGCGAGCATCTGCTGTTCTTCGGACGGATCCACCCCGACAAGGGCACCGCCCACGCGATCGAGGTCGCCCGCCGCTGCGGGCGCAGGCTCGACATCGCCGGAATCATTCAGGACGAGAGTTACTTTCGCGAGGAGGTCGCCCCGCACCTCGACGGCCAGCACGTGCGCTATCTCGGTGCCGTCGAGGCCTCGGAGCGCGCCGAGGTACTGGGAGGTGCGCACGCACTACTGCACCTGATCGACTTCGACGAACCGTTCGGTTACAGCGTCGTCGAGGCGATGGCCTGTGGCACCCCGGTCGTCGCCAACGCGCGAGGTTCGATGGACGAGTTGATCGAGCACGGCGTCACCGGCTATCTGGTCGATGACATTGCTTCGGCGGTGACCGCGGTCGCTGCGGCCGGCGAGCTCGACAGGGTCAACATCGCCAAGCTGGCCGCCGAACGCTTCACCGTCACCGCCATGATCGACAAGTACGTCAAGGTCTACCGTGACGTGATCGTTGGCCGGAAATGAATGCGCCGCAAACTGATTGGTGGAAGTCCGCCGTCGTCTACCAGATCTATCCGCGGAGCTTCGCCGACTCGAACGGCGACGGGTTCGGTGATCTGGCCGGCATCATCGAGCGGCTCGACTATCTCCACGTGCTCGGGGTCGACGTGATCTGGCTGTCACCGATCTACCGCTCACCGCAGGCCGACAATGGCTACGACATCAGCGATTATCGCGACATCGATCCGATGTTCGGCACGCTGGCGGACTTCGACGAACTGCTGGCGCAGGTCCACGAACGCGGCATGAAGGTGATGATGGACCTGGTGGTCAACCACACCTCCGATGAGCACCCATGGTTCGTCGATTCGCGCTCCTCACGAGACAGTCCCAGGCGGGACTGGTACGTCTGGCGCGACGCCCGCGACGGTGCCGTGCCGAACAACTGGGGCTCGTTCTTCGGGGGTACGGCGTGGCAGTGGGACGACCCCACCGACCAGTACTACCTGCACCTCTTCGACCGCAAGCAACCGGATCTGAACTGGCGGAACCCTCAGGTACGCAGCGCGATCCACGACATCATGCGGTGGTGGCTGGACCGCGGCGTCGACGGGTTCCGCATGGACGTCATCAACTTCATCTCCAAGGCCGAGGGGCTTCCCGCTGTACCGGCGATCCCGGCGCAGCGGTTCGTCATCGCCTATGACGGCTTCGCTGACGGACCGCAGGTGCACGAGTACCTGGCCGAGATGACCCGCGAGGTCTTCGCCGGCCGCGATGGCGAATTCATCACCGTCGGCGAGATGCCGGGGGTGACGCCCGAAAACGCCCGGCTCTACACCGATCCCGCTCGGGGCGAACTGAACATGGTCTTCCAGTTCGAGCACGTGGGCCTCGATCAGAGCCCGACCAACAAGTTCGACTACCTCGGCCACGATCTGCTCGCCCTGAAGACGTCGCTGTTTCGGTGGCAGGCCGCGCTGGCGGACATCGGTTGGAACAGCCTGTACTGGAACAACCACGACCAGCCACGCGTGGTGTCCCGGTTCGGCGACGACGACCCGGACCATTGGGCCGCTTCGGCGAAGGCGCTGGCCACCGTCCTGCACGGCATGCGTGGCACTCCATACGTCTACCAGGGCGAAGAGATCGGAATGACCAACTACCCGTTCCGATCTCCGCAGGATCACCGGGACGTCGAGGCCGTCAACTACGTCAAGGAGGTGCTCGAGCGTGGCGGCGACGTGGGTGCGGCACTGGCCGGCCTAGCCAAGGTCAGCCGCGACAACGCCCGCACGCCCATGCAGTGGGACGCCGGGCCGAACGCCGGCTTCACCACCGGCCAACCATGGCTGCCGCTCAACCCCAACTACGAGCGGTTGAACGCCGAAGCCCAGACCGGCGACGAGGACTCCGTGTTCGCGCACTACCGGGCGCTCATTCGGCTGCGCCATGACCTACCCATTCTGACGGAGGGCGACGTCACGCCGCTGATGGCCGACGATCGGCAGATCTGGGCCTACGTCAGAAGCAGCCCGGACGGCAGACTCCTCGTGATCGCCAACTGCGGACGAGACGCCCGGACCGTGGACGTCGGCGCGGAATGGATCTCGGGCCGCCTCCTGCTCGCAAACCTGCCTGACACGCCGGCCGTGCTGGCGTCGACGTCCATCCGCCTGGCCGGCTGGGACGCGCGCATCTACACCGCCTCCGATACGAGCTGACGGCGCCACTGACTCCTGTGGTTGGAGGTCAGCACCCCAGCCGTGTGGCGAGCGCAGTACCGAGTCGGTGCCCCGACAACCACGCCGACTCGATCCGCGGCGCTCCCGACGGGCACCACGGGTCGCCGCACAGGCCCAGCGGACGGCCCGCTCTCGTGATCAGTCCGAAGGGCTCGTCACCATGGTTGGCAACGGGTTTCGCGAACGTCCAGCGGTGCGCACGCGTCCACTCCGGCTCCGCGGTGACGTCCAGGACGCGCCGGAGCGCGGCGAGCACGGGTGCCACCGCCCCGTCCGGCGTCTCGAGGTGGGCCCGGGCTCGCTGCGCCGTCGTGTGGGCAACGAGCACGGCCGCGCCGTCGCCCCGTCGCGATCCGTCATCGGCGACCGTGGTGACGTCGGCGTCGTCGTTGACGAACGCGGCGTCCGTGATGGGCCAGCACCGTTGCGCCCACCCCGCCACGACGGTGACGACGGGTTCGTAGTCGACCCAGTCGACCGCGTCGGGGGCGAGCCGGGCGGCCTGCGGATCGGGCATTGCCAACACGACCGCATCGTGGTCCAACCCTTCCAGGGCGTCGACGGCGCCGTCGGCGCGAATCTCGTCGGGCAGGGCCGCCCGGACGAGCGATCGCAGACCGTCGGGCGTGGCATAGCGCATCGGGCCCGACGTTCGGCGGTGGCCGTCGGCCGAGAACACGTCGAAGGTGTCGGTCCAGTCGCGTGCCAACCCCTGCACCGTCCACGCCTCGACGATCGGGACGAAGTCGGGTTCCTTGGCCGTGAAGTACGCCGCACCGATGTCGACCCTTCGACCGTGCAGCACCGGCGAGGCCATTCGCCCGCCGGGAGCACGGCCCCGTTCGATCACGTCGACCGCGATCCCGTGTCCGCGCAGCGCAGCCGCACACGACGCCCCGGAGAGGCCGGCACCGACGACTGCGACACGGGGCGACATGATTCCAAGCTAGCCCTGCCGGGCCACCAGGTTCGGAGGTCGGCCGACGACGACGACGGCCGCATCCACGTGCTCGGGCGGCCACGGTTCACCGGGCCGGTAGAAGGCGGGGTCGACACTGGCCGAGCGCGCCGGCAGTTCGAGGCCGAGGTCGTCGGGAACGAGGACTTTCAGTCGTGGCTCACCGGGAAGTGTCACGCCGTCCCACGCTAGGCACCCTGGCGCGAAGGCGTCGAATCAGGGGCCCGACGGAAATGGCAAACCATTACCTACCCGGATTCTGCGTGCGGCGCCACGACTTCATAGATGACTCATAGAATTGCGACTGGTGGCGTTCGTATATTACGAATTCAACGCTGTGAAACCATTCGAATGCAGATGGGAGAACCGCGGAGACGATTGCCTTGCATCGTCTCCGCGGTCGCGGGTGGCGTGGCCCCCATTCAGTGTGTCAGCTAGCCATCGGCCATGGCTCACTCGCCCAAGTACTCCTCCGGCGACGAGGACTGGCCGTAGCTGCGCGGCTCCGACACCGTCGGGGGTTCTGCCTGGATGGAGACGTGTCCGGGTCGTTCGTTGGTCGTGACCACGCCTGCGCCGTTGCTTCCGGTGACGGGGATCGCGGCGGCCGCAATCGGCGCCGCAGCAATGGCGCCGGCGGCAGCGGCGGCCAGGAGGATGGGTGTGAGGAAATGGATTCGCATTGTTGCTCCTATAGCTTGCAGAGTGATTCGATTGATTTGTATCCAGCGATTCGAATCCGATGAAGAAGTTCGGTTCACTGGTGACGAATTCAAATCTAATGAGCCTTCGAGCGAAAGGCTCATTGTTCATACGAACCACAAATATTCGGCCCCGCATCAGAGATAGGGGTCGGCCCAGGCGCTGACGATGCGGGCCGCCCGTGCGGCCTGGTTCTTCCCGGTGAGCAGGTGGTCGGCACCCTCGAGGGAGACGAAGCTGCGCGGATGCCGGGCGGTACGGAAGATGTCACTCGCGTTGGCGATGCCCACGGTGTTGTCGGTCGGTGAGTGCATCACCAGAAGCGCCCGGCGCAGGGTGCGGATCCGCTCCCGCAGGTCGGCCGCACGGACGTCTTCGATGAAGTGCTTCTTGAGCGTGAGGGCCTTGCCGCCGACGAGGAACGGCGCCTCACCCTCGATTTCGATTCGGTGGACCAGGGCGTCGTAGTTGTGCTCGACGTGCGCGGGCCGATCACCCCTGCTCCCACGACGACCATCGACGTGGGGATGAAGTCCAGGTTGACGATCTCGTCGGAGTCCAACACGCGTTCGTCATCGAAGTCGACACCGTCCGGCCGACGAGGTGTCGTGCCCGTCGCGATGACGATGAATTCACCTGTCAGCGTGCGATGTTCGGCCTCGATGGGCCCTTCGACCCTGACGGTGTTGGCGTCGAGGAAGCTTCCGTGACCGGTGAACAGGTCGATGTGGTTGCGCACCAGTTGGTCGCGTATGACGTCGACTTCCCGCTTGATGACGTGCGACGTGCGTTCCTGCAGATCGGCCGGGGTGATCTTCTCCTTGACGCGGTAGCTGGCGCCGTACAGCTCGCATTGGTTCATGCCCGTCAGATGCAATACCGCTTCGCGAAGGGTCTTCGACGGAATGGTGCCGGTGTTGACGCAGACCCCGCCGAGCATGTGACCGTGCTCGACCACCGCGACCGTCTTGCCCAGTTTGGCCGCGGCCACGGCCGCCTTCTGACCACCGGGGCCGGAGCCGATCACTATCAGGTCGTATTCAGTAGCCGTCGCCATCGAGATCGGATACCCAAATCTGAGCGGTCGATCATCGGGGTCGGAACGCGCGGTCCGCGGCGAGCGGGGCGGGATTCGACAAGACTCGAAGCCCGCCCCGACCTCCCGACGAATCGTCTAGCGGCTCAACGCACGACGCACTGGTTCGCCTTGATCGTCCCCGAGTTGAAGAGCCCGAGCCGGGCGTCGCTGTTGGCTGCGGCGTAGCTGGGTCCGATACCGCCGAAGAAGCGTGTGCCGTCGATCGCCAACGCAGCGCAGCTGTTCTTCGCGACGACGACGACCTGGCAGTCGCGAGCCTTCGAGCTGCACCGATAGACCGCCTCGTTGGACGCGGCCTGCTTGGTCGTGTTGATCGACACGCCCGTGAACTGGATGCTCGGCCCGTATGCGATCGCGACGTAACGATCCGATGCCGGCGGGGGTGCGGGCACCGTCGTCGGCGACGCGCCTGCCGTGGCCTGGCCGGCCATCGCCGCCAGCCCGGCGCCGGCGCTGACGAGCAGGGCTGCTGCGGCGAGGCGGCGACGTGAGGCGGTCTGGGTGGTGGTCATGTCGATCTCCTGAGGTGGTCGCCGCCCCCTTTGGGCCGCGTTCACCAGCTAGGAGGTTTTGACCCCCACACTTCGCACACTTTTTTCGAGCCGTGCCCCGACTGTGGGCGTTGTCGTCGAGAATCTCGAGAATCCTCGACGACAAGCCACACAGTCGACCTACCTACCTCAGACCACGTAGCCGTCGGCCACCGTCAGCGCCGCGTCGAGGATCTCGAGTCCCTCGGCAACCTGTTCATCGGTGATGTTGCACGCGGGCACCGCGTGGATCCGGTTGAAGTTCGCGAACGGCAGCAGTCCGCCCGACTTGCATGCGGCCATCACCGCGTTCATCGCCGGGCTGGACCCGCCGTACGGGGCCAGCGGTTCACGGGTCTGCGGGTTGGCCACCAATTCGATCGCCTGGAACACCCCAAGTCCGCGAACCTCACCGACCGATGGGTGCCGTGCCGCGAGGTCCCGAAGGCCGGGGCCGAGAACCTCGGATCCGATGCGCGCAGCGTTGGCCACCATGCCCTCGTCCTCCATGGCGTTGATGGTCGCGACGGCGGCGGCACACGCCAGCGGATGGCCGGAGTAGGTCAGCCCGCCCGGGTAGGCGCGGTCGGCGAACGTCGAGTAGATCGCGTCGCTGATCGCGACACCGCCGAGCGGCACGTAGCCGGAGGTAACGCCCTTGGCGAAGGTCATCAGGTCTGGGACGACGTCGAAATGCTGGATGGCGAACCACTTTCCGGTTCGCCCGAAGCCGGCCATCACCTCGTCGGCGATGAGCATGATGCCGTACTTGTCGCAGATCTCGCGCACACCGGCCAGGTATCCGGGCGGTGGCACCATGATGCCCGCGGTGCCGGGCACGGACTCGAGGATGATCGCGGCGAACGACGTCGGGCCCTCGTGCTGGACGAGGCGCTCCAGGTACTCGAGGGCGCGCTCGGATTCCTGCTGCTCGTTCTCCGCGTGGAAGGACGAGCGGTACAGGAACGGACCGTTGAAGTGCACGACGCCACTGCTGGCGTGGTCGTTGGGGTAGCGGCGGGGGTCGCCGGTCAGATTGATCGCGGTGTCGGTGCCGCCGTGGTACGAGCGGTAGCGCGACAGCACCTTGTAGCGGCCGGTGTGCAGCCGCGCCATCCGGACGGCGTGCTCGACGGCGTCGGCGCCGCCGTTGGTGAAGAACACCCGATTGAGATCACCGGGCGTGCGCTCGGCGATCAGGCGGGCCGCTTCGGACCGTGCGGCGTTGACGTGTTGCGGTGCGACCGTACACAGCTTGGCCGCTTGTTCGGCAATGGCGGCAACGACTTTCGGGTGCTGATGGCCGATGTTGGTGAAGACCAACTGCGACGAGAAGTCGAGCAGCTTGTTGCCGTCACCGTCCCATACGTAGGACCCCTCCGACGCCACGATGGTCATCGGCGTGATCTGCGCCTGCGCCGACCACGAGTGGAAGACGTGCTTGCGGTCGAGTTCGTAGGCGTGGGCGCCTTCGGCGAGGGCGCTGTCGAGGTCCTGACCGGAGGGTAGAACCTGCGGAGTCGTTCGGGTCATCGTGTGTACCTCGTCCGGTTGTCAGTTGTTCTGGGGGAAGCCGAGATTGATCCCACCGTGGCTCGGATCGAGCCAGCGTGTGGTGACCACCTTGCCACGGGTGAAGAAGTGCACGCCCTCGGTGCCGTGTGCGTGGGTGTCACCGAACAGCGAGCTCTTCCAGCCACCGAAACTGTAGTAGGCGGTCGGTACGGGGATGGGCACGTTGATGCCGACCATGCCGACCTCGACCTCGTTCTGGAAGCGCCGGGCCGCACCGCCGTCGTTGGTGAAGATCGCGGTGCCGTTGCCGTAGGGGTTCGAGTTGATGAGATCGAGCGCCTCGTCGTAGGAGTCGACCCGGACGACCGACAGCACCGGGCCGAAGATCTCATCGGTGTAGATGCTCATCTCGGGCGTGACGTTGTCGATCAGCGTAGGTCCCAGCCAGAAGCCGTCGGCGTCACCGTCTGCGGAAACCCCGCGCCCGTCGACGACGATGGTGGCGCCGTCGGCTTCCCCGGCGTCGACGTAAGAGGCCACCCGGTCGCGGTGCGCCTGGGTGACCAACGGCCCCATGTCGGAGTCGCGGGTGCCGTCACCGGTCTTCAGGCCCGTGGTCCGCTCGGCGATCTTGGCGACCAGGTCGTCGGCGATCGGACCGACCGCGACGCAGGCGGAGATGGCCATGCAGCGCTCACCGGCTGAGCCGAAACCGGCGTTGACCATTGCGTCGGCAGCGAGGTCGAGGTCCGCGTCGGGCAGCACGATCGCGTGGTTCTTGGCGCCGCCGAGGGCCTGCACCCGCTTGCCGTGCAGCGTGCCGGTGGCGTAGACGTACTGCGCGATCGGCGTGGAGCCGACGAAGGAGATCGCCTTGACCGACTTGTTGGTCAGGAGTTCGTCCACGGCGACCTTGTCACCCTGCAACACGTTGAAGACCCCGGCGGGCAGGCCGGCCTCGGACCACAGTTCGGCGATCCACAGCGCGGCCGACGGGTCCTTCTCACTGGGCTTCAGCACGACGGTGTTGCCTGCGGCGATCGCGATGGGGAAGAACCACATCGGGACCATGGCCGGGAAGTTGAACGGGCTGATGATGCCGACGACGCCCAGGGGCTGCCGGATGGATGCGACGTCGACGTTGGTCGACGCGTTCTCGGTCATCCCGCCCTTGAGCAGATGTGCTATGCCACAAGCGAACTCGACGACTTCCTGACCGCGGCTGACCTCGCCGAGCGCGTCGGAGACGACCTTGCCGTGCTCGCTGGTGATGATCTCGGCCAGCTCTCCCTTGCGGGCGTTGAGCAGTTCCCGGAAGGCGAAGAGAATTTGCGTGCGCTTGGCCAGCGAGGTGTCCCGCCAGGCCGGATGGGCCGCCGCTGCGGCGTCGATGACGGCACGCGCGTCGGCCACGTCGGCCAGGGCCAGCTCGCCGGTGACCTGACCGGTCGCAGGGTTCGTGACCTGGGCGGTGCGGTCGCCGGAGCCGGCGAACTTCTTGCCGTCGGCCCAATGCGCGATGGTGCGAACGCGAGTGCTGAGTGTCACGGTGGTCCTATCTCGTGGTCGAGGATTCTTGATCTCCGTCGATTCTCGCGGCCGTTCCCGCCCGGTCGACCCGACGGTGTGTAAGCAATTTGCCCTTCTGTCTTACGATGTGTCCGATGCAGCCGACCGTTCGGGAGATCCTGGCGCTGCCGGTACTGCAGGCCGGTGAACCCGAGGTCGTCTGCGGGGCAGACGGCCCAGAGGCGCTGGACCGACCGGTGCGATGGATCCACGTCAGCGATCTGCCCGACCTGTCGAATCTGCTCGAGGGCGGCGAGATGGTCCTGACTACCGGCCAGGCCCTGGCCGACGTCGGCCGCCGAGACGAATATCTACCGCAGCTCGCCCGAGCCGGCGCCGTCGCGGTGGTCGTCGAACTCGGGTTGCACGTCGACGAGGTGCCGCGTTCGGTCAGGGACGTCGGCGCGCACCTCGAACTGCCCGTCATCGCATTGCACCGGCCCGTCCGGTTCGTCGAGGTCACCGAGGAGGTGCACCGACGGATCGTGGCCGAACAGTACGCGGAGGTCGACTACGCGCGTCGGGTGCACGAGGCGTTCACCAGCCTCAGCATGCGACGTGCCCCGGTCGACGACATCGTCGCCGCGGCGGCCGACATGCTCGACACCCCGGTCGTCCTCGAAGACCTCAACCGCCAGGTGCTGTCCTTCGTGCACCGCGGAATGCCGCTCACCGAACTGCTGACCGATTGGGAGCGACGGTCCCGGCTGACCCCGGTCACGGGGCGAGGGACCTGGGTGGCTCGCCCCGTCGGCCTTCACCGGCACGAGTGGGGGCGGTTGGTGGCACCGCGTGGTCGCATCCCGGACGGTGACGCCGACGACCGCACCGTCACCACTCTCGAACGTGCGGCACAGGCACTTGCGCTGAACCGGATGGCGGAACGGGACCGCACGTCACTGGAGCTGCGCGCGCAGAGCGGCCTCGTCGACGACCTGCTGCGCGGCCGCATGCGGGACGAGAGCGAGGCGACCGCCCGCGCGCATGCCCTCGGTCTGCGGCCCGCACTGGCGTACGTCCCGATGACGGTGCGGCCGCGGGAGACCGTGAACGCCAATCAGCTGGTGATCCAACAACGGCGGAGCCGCACGCTGGACGCCGTCGTCCACGCCATCCGGTCCGGGGGACACAGCGTCCTGACCGCCAGCCGGGACGACGGTCAGATCGACCTGCTGTTGGCGCCGCAGCCCAGGGCCATGACCCTCGGCGCGGGACCGGATGCCGAGCGCATCCTCGTGGAGGTGGCCGCGACGATCCGTCGTGCGGTGAGCCACGTCGACGGCGTCGCGGAGTGCGTGATCGGCGTCGGACCTGAATCGAGCAGGCTCGTCGACGCGGCGGGCGGGCTCGCGGAGTCCGGACACGTCGCCGAAGTCGCGCTGGCGATGGCCGAGAACCCGGGCGACGAACGGCCGTTCTTCCGCGCGACCGACGTGCGGCTGCGTGGCCTCGTCGCCCTGATTCGCGCGGACCCGCGCGTGCAGGCGTTCGCCGAGACGGAGCTGCGCGGCCTGCTCGAGCGGCGGGCCAAGCACGGCGACGAGATGTTCGATCTGCTCGCCGGCTTCCTCGAGGTGGGCGGCAACAAGGCCGAGCTCGCCAAGCGATTGCACATGTCGCGCCCGACCCTGTACCCGCGCCTGGCAGCCATCGAGCGACTGCTCGGCGTGGACCTCGACAGTGCCGAGTCGCGGACGTCGCTGCACGTCGCGATGATGATCGTCGCGCGGCCATGAGCCCGCCAATCGGCGGCGAGTGGGGAGTTCAGCCAAGCGCATAACGGTTTCGCGTGTCCAAGGTCCACGATCGGCGGAGTCGACCAACGCAACCCGCTAACCAGCGTGGGCGTCCTTCTTGCCGAACGGAAGGACGTGCACGACCGCCACCACGATGGCGCCCACGACGAGGCCGATCACCGCGGAGATCCCCGTGTTGACCAGCCAGGCCAGCACACCGCCGACGGTCCCGGTCGCGTGGCGAACCACCTCTTCGAGGTGATGGACGAATCCGTAGGGCGCGTGCCAACCGAGGGTGTCGGTGCCCACGAGCAGGATGTGGCCGCCGACCCACAGCATCGCAACGGTGCCGATGACCGAGAGTGCGGCGAGCAGCTTCGGCATCGCCGCGACCAATCCGAGCCCGACCTTCTGGGCGACACGCGAGGAGCGCTGCGCGAGGCTCAGACCGATGTCGTCCATCTTCACGATGAGGGCGACCACGCCGTACACCGCGGCCGTGATGACCAGGGCGACGACGATGAGGATGACGAGCCGCGGTGCGAACGCCCGGTCGGCCACCTCGTTGAGCGCGATCACCATGATCTCGGCGGACAGGATGAAGTCCGTCCGGATGGCTCCGGAGGTCATCTGCTTCTCGGCGTCCTCTCCGACGGCCGAGGTGGGCGCGGCATGGGCGTCGTGGCCGCGAATCCGGCTCCACACCTTCTCCGCACCCTCGAAGCAGAGATATGCCGCGCCGACCATCAGGATCGGCGTCAGCAGCCACGGCAGGAACTGACTCAGAAGCAAGGCGGCAGGCAGGATGAACAGCAGCTTGTTGCGTAGCGATCCGATCGCGATCCGCTTGATCATCGGCAGCTCGCGCTCGGCGGTGATGCCGTGCACGTACTGAGGTGTCACCGCGGTGTCGTCGATGACGACGCCGGCCGCCTTTGCGGTCGCCCGCCCCGCCGCGGCGCCGATGTCGTCGACCGAGGCGGCCGCGAGTCGGGCCAGGGCCGCAACGTCGTCGAGCAGCCCGAACAGCCCCGCACTCATCGCGTCTCTCTCATGGTTCACAGGATACTGGCAGGAGAGGCCGCCTCGAGGCGTCGGCAAGCTGGACGAATGGCCATGACGTCAATAGCTTCGGTCCGATGAGCTCGACGGAGACCGGCGCGGACGTCATCGTGATCGGCGGCGGCATCGCGGGAGTATCGATCGCCTACGAACTCTCCGCGACGGCCCGTGTCTCGTTGCTCGAGATGGAGTCGACGCTGGCCTATCACACCACTGGGCGGTCGGCGGCAACCTTCCTCGAAACTTATGGCGGAGAGCAGGTTCGGGCGCTCACGACGGCGAGCCGGCCGTTCTTCGAGACGCCACCGGAACTCTTCGAACCGGTGCTCGTGACGCCGCGGCCACTGCTCCAGATCGCGCTCGAGGGCCGCGGACACCGCATCGACCGCATGCACGAGTCCGTCCTGTCGCTCGTCTCGGACGCCGAACTGCTCGACGGATCCCAGTGTTGCGAGGTGTTTCCACTGCTGAAGCCCGACATGGCAGAGCGGGGAATGTACGAACCGCGCGCCATGGCCCTCGACGTGGCGGCCCTCCATCAGGGGTACGTGCGCGGCGCCCGCAGCAACGGCGCTGCGATCTTCCGGAACGCCGAGGTGACGATGCTGGAGTGGCGCGCCGACCGCTGGACGGTGACCACCGCCGACGGCCGCGTCCATCGGGCGCCAGTCGTCGTTAACGCCGCCGGCGCATGGGCCGACGTCGTCGCCGCCGCTGCCGGCGTCGACCCCGTTGGTCTGACGCCGCTGCGGCGCTCGATCTTCATGGTGGCCTCACCACTCGGCGAGGTAGGTAGGGGTTTGCCGAACTGCAGCGAGGTCGACGAGTCGTTCTACGTCAACCCCGAAGGGGCGCAGTTCTTGTGCTCGCCGGCCGACGAGACGCCCTGCCCGCCAGGCGATGCCAAACCCGACGAGGTCGAGATCGCCCGCGCCATCGAGTCGATCAACGCGGCCACCGACATGAACGTACGCACAGTAAGTTCGTCGTGGGCAGGCCTGCGCACGTTCGCTCCCGATCGCAACTTCGTCGTGGGTGAGGACCCGCAGGCAGCGGGGTTCTTCTGGCTTGCCGGTCAGGGTGGATACGGGATCCAGACGGCGCCCGCGGCCGCCCGGCTGGCTGCTGCGCTGGTGCTCCGGCGATCCGTCCCGCCCGATCTCGTCGCCAGGGGACTCGACGTAACGCGTTTGGCGCCGCGCCGGGACGGCAACGCAGCACCGTAGACACGACGGGCAGGGGGACGGAATGCGCGTGACACGCATCATCGCCGATCTTCGAGTGTCCGACGTCGAGGCCGCGAAGGGCTTCTACGCGGACTATCTCGGGTTGAGCACCGAGGAGTTCAACATGGGCTGGGTGGCCCGCTACACCTCGCCCGAAACCGGGGCCAACATCCAACTCGTCACCGGTGATGCGACCGCACCCGAAGATCCGGTCGTCTCGGTCCTCGTGGACGACGTCGACGGTGCGTACGCGCAAGCACAGCAGCTGGGTTACGAGATCGTGCATCCCTTGACCACGGAGCAGTGGGGCGTGCGCAGGTTCTTCGTCCGCGCGCCGGACGGCAACGTCATCAACGTCGTCATGCACCGGGACTGAGATTGAAGAGACGACGGGCGTTGCGGTAGCCGATCGATTCGCGGTCGTTCTCCCCGATCTCGCATGCGTCGAACCAGTCCGAGGCCTCCCGCATGGACTCGGACGGATGATCGGTGGAGAACAGAACCCGTTCAGTTCCCATTTCCTCCATGGGTTTCGCATCGCCATCGTCCGAAAATTGCCGCTGGTGGTCACGTAGAAATTGCGCCGAAGGTACTCGATGAACGGATGCTTCGCGGGAACGCCCATGGGGTTCTTGCCGTCGGCGGAGGCCCAGTGCGACGTCCGCCCGA
>NZ_DASQEU010000158.1:0-53231 GCF_035633495.1 Mycobacterium sp.
GCTTCCACACCACCTTCCTGGTGCAGCACTGGGTCGGTAACGAGGGCATGCCGCGCCGCTACGCGGACTACCTGCCCACCGACGGCTTCACCACCCTCAACGTGATCTCGACGATCGGCGCGTTCATCCTCGGGGTCTCGATGATCCCGTTCGTGTGGAACGTGTTCAAGAGCTGGCGCTACGGCGAGCCAGTGGTGGTGGACGATCCGTGGGGTTACGGCAACTCGCTCGAATGGGCGACCAGCTGCCCGCCGCCGCGGCACAACTTCACCGAACTGCCCCGAATCCGTTCGGAGCGACCGGCATTCGAGTTGCACTACCCGCACATGGTCGAACGGATGCGGGACGAGGCGCACATCGGCGGCGGCCCGCACCCGGGCCACGGCGACGTCACGGAGATCGACGACGTCAAGGTCCGTTCCTGAGCGGGGCGTAGAACGCTGTTCGCAGGGGTGAACACGTCACGGGTGTCGGTCCTCATCACCGTCACCGGAGTCGATCAGCCGGGTGTCACGTCGGCGCTGTTCGAGGTGCTGGCCAAACACGAGGTCGAACTCCTCAACGTCGAGCAGGTCGTCGTCCGCGGCCGCCTGACCCTCGCCGTGCTGGTGGCCGGTCCGGGTGACGTCGCGGGCACCGGGCTGCGGGACGAAGTGAGCGCCGCCATCGAGGGCGTCGGCTTGGACGTCACCATCGAGCGTTCCGACGACATGCCGGTTCTGCGTGAGCCCTCCACCCATACGATCGTGGTGCTCGGCAGGCCCATCACGGCCGAGGCGTTCGGGGTGGTGGCCCGGGAGGTCGCGTCGCTCGGCGTCAACATCGACACCATCCGCGGGGTGTCGGACTACCCCGTGACGGGGCTCGAACTGCGCGTGTCGGTCCCGCCGGGTGGTGCCTACGGTCAGCTGCAGACGGCGATGGCCCGCGTGGCCGTCGCCGAGAGCGTGGACATCGCGCTGGAGGATTACAGCTTGTCGCGAAGAGCCAAGCGGCTCATCGTGTTCGACGTCGACTCGACCCTCATCCAGGGTGAGGTGATCGAGATGCTCGCCGAGCGGGCGGGTGCGCTTGCCGCCGTGGCGGAGGTCACCGACGCTGCGATGCACGGTGAACTCGACTTCGCCGAGTCGCTGCACAAGCGGGTCGCCACGTTGGCCGGGCTGCCGGCCGAGGTACTCGACGAAGTCGCCGACCAGATCGAGCTGACGCCAGGTGCACGGACGACGATTCGGACGTTGCGCCGCCTGGGATTTCACTGCGGGATCGTCTCCGGTGGCTTCCGCCAGGTGATCGAGCCGCTCGCCCACGAGCTGATGATGGACTTCGTCGCCGCCAACGAGCTGGAGATCGCCGACGGCAAGCTGACTGGCCGCGTCATCGGCAACGTCGTCGATCGCCCGGGAAAGGCCAAGGCGCTGAGGGACTTTGCGCAGCAGGTCGGAGTTCCGATGGATCAGACCGTCGCCGTCGGCGACGGTGCCAACGACATCGACATGCTCGCCGCCGCGGGACTGGGGGTCGCGTTCAACGCGAAGCCCGCGCTGCGCGAGGTCGCGGACGCATCGTTGAGCCATCCGTACCTGGACACCGTGCTCTTCATCCTCGGTGTGACCCGTGGCGAGATCGAGGCCGCCGACGCCGGGGACGGGACGCTGCGGCGCGTCGACATTCCGGACGACTAGCCCCGGCTAAACCACCACCGCGCCGAAGTCCCCACTGCCGGTGCCGGTGCCCGTGACGCTGCGCCACGCCCGCGCGAGTAGCTCGACGGCCTCGGTCAGCTTCTCGTCGGGGAGGGTGTAGGGCACCCGGATGAATCGCTCGAGCGTGCCGTCGACGCCGAACCGCGGTCCCGGCGGAATCTCGAGGCCCAGCCGGGAGGCCGCCGCGGACAGTGCCGTGCTCATCGGGGCGGGCAGTCGTACCCACAGCGACATCCCACCCTTGCTGAGGTCGGGGCGCCAGTCGGGAAGGTGTTCCTCGAGCAGCGCGAGCAGCAGCGCCCGTCGTACCCGCAACGTCTCGCGGCGTTCGGGCAACAGTTCGTCTGCGAGACCGAGAAGCGTTGCCGCGGCGAGTTGTTCGACGATCGGCGTGCCCATGTCGATGGCGGGACGCATGGCACCGATGGTCATCAGAGCGCTGCGCTCGGCGCGGATCCAGCCGATGCGCAGGCCGCCCCAGAACGACTTCGACATGGAGCCGACGGTCAGTATGAGGTCTCGCCGCGTGGTCATGGACGCGGCGAGAGGCGGGGGCACCATCTCGTCGAGCCACATGTCGGTGATCGTCTCGTCGATGATGGTGCGGGTGCGGGTCTCGGCGATGATCTGGGCGAGTCGTCGCCTGCCGGCCGGTGGCAACGTCATGCCGGTCGGGTTGTGATTGTCCGGCACCAGGTAGGCCAGGTTCGGCGACAGCTGACGCGCCGCGGCGTCGACGGCGTCGAGGTCCCAGCCGTCGTGCGTCATCGCCACCGGCACCGGCCGAATCCCCTTGGTGGCCATGGCCGCGAGGGCACCGTGGTAGGTCGGTTGCTCGACCAGCACGCGGTCACCGGGCTGCGTGTAGGTCGCCAGGATGAGGCCGACCGCATGAAGGGCGCCGGTGGTCACCATGATCTCGTCCGGCTCGGTGGGAAGGCCTCGCGCGCAATATCCTTCGGCGATCGCCTCGCGCAGGGGCGGCACTCCGGCGAGCTCGATCCCGATGTCGTGCAGGTATGGGGTGACCTGTTGGGCGGCCTCGGCGAACGCTTGGGCGACGGCGGCGACGGGCGCGGCCAACGTGGCGGCCGCAAGATTGGCCGACGCCGTCCCGACGAGGGTGGGGCCGGCGGCTGGTGCGGTGACGGGCAGCGCGGTCGTGCTGCGCGCCCCCTGACGTGCTCTGAGGTATCCGTCGTCGCGCATCTGGGCGTACGCCGCGGTGACCGTGGTCCGGGAAACTCGAAGGGCGTCGGCGAGGGCTCGTTCACTGGGCAGTTGCGCGCCGACGGGTAGGCGGCCGTCGACGATCAGCATGCGCAGGCCGTCGGCCAGGCCCTGATAGGCCGGACCACTGGCACTGGAGGTGCGCCAGTTGCCCAACTCGCGCGTCAGAAGGTCCACATCAAGCCTTCGCCGCACCAGTTCGATACTCATTGAGGCCAGTTTGTCTCAACTGGATATTGTTGGCAAGGCCAGTTGCAAGCCAATATCGACTCATGGCACAACACTGGACCTCACGAGTCGCGCACAAGGCACGCGAGATGGGTCGCGTCTTCCGCACCCCGTCCCGACCTCGCGGAAGCTTCGAGATCGATGCGGACGCCCGTCGGATGCGCATCGAGCTCGACGCGATCCGCGCCCGGTTTCCGGACCACTCGTGATGACGAGCGTGGGCCGCGGCAGGTTTCGTACCCTCGTCGCTGCGCTCCTGCCCTCCGGCGCCCTCCTCGTCGGCCTGATGGGCTACGGCTTCTCTATGGCCGTGATGGTGCGCGCCGGGTTGGGTCTCGATCCGTGGGACGTCTTCCACCAGGGTCTGGCGGGACGCACCGGCATGACGATCGGCGTCGCGTCGGCCGTGGTCGGAGTCGCTGTGCTCCTCGGCTGGATCCCCCTGCGCAACCGGCCGGGCATCGGCACCGTGGCCAACGTCATCGTCATCGCGCTCACCGTGGATGCCGCCCTGGCGTTCCTGCCCGAGCCGACTGGCCTGCCCGTGCGCATCGCAATGATGCTCGGCGCGGTGCTGCTCAACGCCTTCAGCACCGTGTTGTACATCGGTGCGGGCCTGGGCCCCGGGCCGCGTGACGGTCTGATGACCGGCCTGGTGGCACGCACGGGGTTGTCGGTTCGGCTGGTGCGCACGTCCATCGAGGCGACCGTGCTGACCGTCGGCTGGCTGCTCGGTGGGACCGTCGGAGTCGGCACCGTCGTCTATGCATTCGGCATCGGTCCGTTGGTCCAGCTGATCCTGCGAGTGACGCCGCCACGGTGGCTCGCCGCGAGCGGGTGGGCGTTCACCGAACCTCGCCTGACTACGATGAGCGAGTGCCAGCCGCCTCCAACGATCACGACCACCGTGACGCTTCAAGAGACGACGGGGTCGACCCAGACCTGCTGATCGACTTCGCGCGGATCACGCTGCGGCGCGGTGGGAAGACCCTCGTAGGACCCGTCACCTGGGCGGTGGAACTCGACGAACGCTGGGTCGTCATCGGGCCCAACGGCGCCGGAAAGACGTCCCTGCTGCGCATCGCCGCCGCCATGGAACACCCGTCGACGGGGACGGCGTACGTGCTCGGCGAACGTCTGGGGCGCACGGATGCCTCCGAACTGCGGGCGCGGGTCGGGCTGAGCAGTTCGGCGCTGAGCCAGCGCATCCCCGACGACGAAGTGGTCCGCGACCTCGTCGTGTCGGCCGGGTACGCCGTGCTCGGCCGGTGGCGCGAGAAGTACGAGGACGTCGATTACGAGCAGGCCATCGACATGTTGGAAAGCCTTGGCGCAGAACACCTCGCGGAACGTACGTACGGCACGTTGTCCGAGGGAGAGCGCAAGCGTGTGCTGATCGCGCGCTCGCTGATGACCGATCCCGAGCTGCTGTTGCTCGACGAACCCGCCGCCGGGCTGGATCTCGGTGGACGAGAGGAACTGGTGGCGCGGCTCGCCGATCTGGCCGCCGACCCGGACGCCCCCGCCACCGTGTTGGTGACGCACCACGTCGAGGAGATCCCGCCGGGATTCAGCCACTGCCTGCTGCTGTCCGAGGGCAAGGTCGTCGCCTCCGGCCTGCTGACCGACGTACTGACATCCGAGAACCTGTCGAAGGCGTTCGGCCAGTCGATCGCCCTCGACGTCATCGACGGACGCTACTTCGCGCGTCGAATCCGCAGTCGCGCCGCGCACAGGAGGGCCACGTGACCGAACTGAACGGTGCACCCGTCGAGGAACCCCTACCCACGAGGCCTGCGGCCACGGTGATGCTGGTGCGCGATACTGCAGCGGGCATCAAGGTCTTCCTCATGCGCAGGCACGCCGCCATGGAGTTCGTCGCGGGCGTCATGGTGTTCCCCGGCGGAGGGGTCGACGACCGCGACCGCAACGCCGACATCGCCTGGTTCGGTCCCGAGCCGTCGTGGTGGGCGCAGCGGCTCGGCGTCGACACCGACCTGGCCGAAGCCCTCGTCTGCGCCGCCGCGCGGGAGACCTTCGAGGAATCCGGTGTGCTGTTCGCGGGGCCCGCCGACGACCCCGACGGCATCGTCGGCGACGCGTCGGCCTACGGTGACGCCCGCGCGGCCCTGGCCAACCACTCGCTGTCCTTCGCCGACTTCCTGCGTACGGAGAAGTTGGTGCTCCGGGCGGACCTGCTGCGGCCGTGGGCCAACTGGGTCACGCCCAAGGAGGAGCGCACTCGCCGCTACGACACCTACTTCTTCGTCGGCGCGCTTCCCGAGGGGCAGCGGGCCGACGGCGACAACACCGAGACCGACCGGGCGTTCTGGAGCACCCCGCAGGCGGGTCTCGACGACTTCGCCCACGGCCGCTCCTTCCTGCTGCCCCCGACCTGGACCCAGCTGGACTCGCTCAACCGGCGCACCGTCGCCGAGGTGCTGGCCGTGGAGCGCGTGATCGAGCCGGTCGAGCCCCACCTGGCGGCGAGCGGTGGCAACTGGGAGATCGAGTTCTTCAACAGCGAGCGCTACAACGCCGCCCGCAATCGCCGAGCCCCGGACGGTTACGACACCGACGCGCCATCTGCATGAACGAGTTCGTCAGCGCGCACGTCAAGGACGGCATCGGCACCCTGCTGCTGTCCCGCCCGCCGACGAACACGATCACCCGGCAGATGTACCGGGAGATCACCGCGACCGCGGCCGAACTCGGCGAACGCACCGACGCGGCCGCCGTCATCGTCTTCGGCGGCCACGAGATCTTCTCCGCCGGCAATGACGTGCCGGAGTTGCGCACCCTGGACGCCGACGCCGACGCCGTGGCGGTCGCGGCCCGGGTCGCCCTGCGGGCGGTGAACGCCGTCGCCGCCATCCCCAAGCCGACGGTCGCGGCCGTCACCGGCTACGCACTCGGCAGTGGGCTGACCCTTGCCCTGGCCGCGGACTGGCGGATCAGCGGTGACAACGTCAAGTGGGGCGCGACGCAGATCCTGGAGGGGTTGGCGCCGACCGAAGACGACGCGGAGCGGTTGGCCCGCGCGATCGGGGACAGCAAGGCCAAGGACCTGATGTTCAGCGGACGCTTCGCCCTTGCGCCCGAAGCGCTGGAGTTGGGTCTGGTCGACGAATTGGTCGCACCGGACCACGTGTACGACGCGGCGGTGGCGTGGGCGCAGCGCTTCGTCGACGTCCCTGCCCACGCGCTGGCTGCGGCAAAGTCCGCGTTCAACAGCCCGACGACCCGCTAGCTCGAACCGCTCGGTGCCGGGCCGTTAGGCTGCCCTTCATGACGAGTACCGATCGCGAGCCGGATGCCGCTCCGGTTTCCAACCCGCACGCGACGGCCGAGGAGGTCGAGGCCGCCCGCCACGACTCCAAGCTGGCGCAGGTGCTGTATCACGACTGGGAAGCCGAGACCTACGACGACAAGTGGTCCATCTCCTACGACCAGCGCTGCATCGACTACGCGCGGGGCCGCTTCGACGCGATCGTGCCGGACGAGCTCCAACGCGAGCTGCCCTACGAACGGGCGCTCGAACTGGGCTGCGGCACCGGGTTCTTCCTCCTGAACCTCATCCAGTCGGGGGTGGCGCGCCGCGGCTCGGTCACCGACCTCTCGCCGGGCATGGTCAAGGTCGCCGTCCGCAACGGCCAGGGGCTGGGGCTGGACGTCGACGGCAAGGTGGCCGATGCCGAGGGCATCCCCTATGACGACGACACGTTCGATCTGGTCGTCGGCCACGCGGTGCTGCACCACATCCCCGACGTGGAGCTCTCGCTGCGTGAGGTGGTGCGCGTGCTCAAGCCCGGCGGCCGATTCATCTTCGCCGGCGAGCCCACCACGAAGGGCAACGTCTACGCACGCAACCTGTCGACCCTGACCTGGCGGGTGGCCACGACCGTCACCAAGCTGCCCGGTCTCGACGGATGGCGCCGACCGCAGGAGGAACTGGACGAGTCCTCGCGCGCGGCGGCGTTGGAGGCAATCGTCGATCTGCACACCTTCGAGCCGAGCGATCTGGAACGGATGGCCACCAACGCGGGCGCGGTCGACGTCCGTACCGCCAGCGAGGAGTTCACCGCGGCGATGCTCGGCTGGCCCATCCGGACCTTCGAGGCATCGGTGCCGCCCGGTCGATTGGGTTGGGGTTGGGCGAGGTTCGCCTTCACCAGCTGGACGTCGCTCAGCTGGGTCGACGCCAACGTATGGCGGCGCGTCGTGCCGAAGGGCTGGTTCTACAACGTGATGGTCACCGGGGTCAAACCCTCCTGAAGGGTGGCTTGCGCTTCACCCTCGACGACGTCGCGTACCTGAGTAGCGACGACGGCACGCGTGCGTTGGCCGACGCCGACGGCCGGGCGCTGACCGACGCCAGCCGCATCTCCGACATCGCCTGGATGCGTGCACGATTCGGAGATCGCGCGGCCGTACTCGTCGAGACGACCTTGCTGCGGCGCAGTGCCGCGGCCAAGTTCCCCGACGCGTCGAACTGGCTGTTCACCGAGGAGGCGCTGGAACAGGCCACCGCCGGTGCGGTGGCCGCACACCGCGCCGCCCGGCTGGTGGGCATGGCGGTTCACGACGTGACCTGTTCCGTCGGAACCGAACTCGCCGCGTTGCGCCAAAGGGCCAGCCAGGTGGTGGGCAGTGACCTCGACGAGGTGCGCCTCGCGATGGCAGCGCACAACGTGGCCGGTGACGGCCCAGCCGTGTTGCTGTGTCGTGCCGACGCGCTTCGACCCGTCACGCGGAGCGCCGCCGTGATCGCGGATCCGGCGCGACGCAGCGCGGGGCGACGGACGTTTCACCCGCGCGACTACACGCCTGCGCTGGATGACCTGCTCGAGGTGTACGCCGATCGGGATCTCGTCGTGAAGTGCGCCCCGGGAATCGATTTCGACCTGGTGCGCCGGCTCGGCTTCGACGGTGAGATCGAGGTGACGTCCCTGGGCGGTGGCGTCCGCGAGGCCTGTCTGTGGTCACCCGGGTTGTCCTCGCTCGGGGTAACCCGGCGGGCGACCATCCTGGACCGAGCCGAGGAGATCACCGACGCCGAATCCGACGACTGTTCCGTCGCGGCGGCGGGCCGCTGGATCGTCGACCCCGATGGCGCGGTGGTGAGGGCAGGCCTGGTGAGGCACTACGGCGCGCGGCACGGACTGTGGCAGCTGGATCCGGCGATCGCCTACCTCTCAGGAAGTGAGTTACCCCCCGGGGTTCGGGGATTCGAGGTGATCGCCGAACTCGGATTCACCGAACGCGCGATGCGGCAAGAACTCTCGGCCCGCGACGTGGGCGCCTTGGAGATTCTGGTCCGAGGTGTCTCCGTCGATCCCGACATTCTGCGGTCGCGGCTACGGTTGCGGGGTTCGCAACGGCTTTCAGTGGTGATCACCCGAATCGGTGCGGGAAATGCGAGCCGGGCGGTGGCGTACGTTTGCCGACCGTCGCGGTGAGGCCGCAGTACTGTGGCGTCGGCGGCGCCGGTGCCGCTCCACTGGTGGAGGGTTCTCGACAGATGCGCATATCCATGCTGGCCTTGGCCGTTTCGGCGGTCGCGGTGTTCGGTTGGTCGGGCATCGGGGTCGCCTCCGCGGCGCCACCGAAGTGCACTGATCTCAATGGTGTCGTCGACGCCAACCAGATCTGCCATATCCAGGCCTCCGACCCCGGATATTCGATGAACATCAGTTACCCGGTCGACTACCCCGACGTGGAGGCGGTCTTCGGCTACGTCAAGCAGACCCGCGACGGGTTCCTCAGCGTGGCGAAGACACCTGACTCCCGGGCGATGCCGTACGAACTGGAGACCACCGAGACCGAATTCAGTTCGGCCGTCCCGCCCCGCGGCACCCAGAGCGTGGTGTTCAAGACCTATCAGGGCGTCGGTGGTGCGCACCCGACGACCTTCTACAAGGCCTTCAACTGGGACCAGGGCCTGCGAAAGCCCATCACGATCGACAATCTCTTCCGGGAGGGCACCGCGCCGTTCCCGATCATCTTCCCGCTGGTGCAGGCCGAGGTCGACAAGCAATTGGGCCAGCCGGTGGCGATCGCGCGGGAGGTCGGTCTCGATCCGACGAAGTACCAGGACTTCGCCATCACCAACGACTCGCTGATCTTCTTCTTCAGCCAGGGCGACGTCCTGCCGGAAGCTGCCGGGGCGCTGCAGGTCGCGATTCCTCGCGGGCCCGTCGACGCCATGATCACCTGAACGAATCAGGCAGGGGCGAAACCGAAGACCCGACCGTCACTGGTGGCGGCCACCACGCGGCGATCGTGGCCGATCGACACCCCGACGGGATAGCCCGTGGCGCCCGGCAGCGGATAGCTGTCGAGCGTGTGCCCGTCGGCGGGGTCGAACACCAGCAGTGCCATGCCGTCCCCGTCGCGTGTCACCGTGTAAGCGGCGGACGTGCCGGCCAGGCTCGACGTCGACAACGGCTCGACGTCGTCGCGGCTCCACGCGACCTTCCCGCGGTCACCCTCGTCCTCGACCGCCGTCAGCCTGGTGTCCGGACCGCCGCCGGACACGATCAGCCCCTCCGGTGACACCGACGGGGGAGTCTGCGGCTGGAACTTAAGCGGCACCGACCACTTGGGCTTGCCGTCCGCGGTGTCCAGGGCCCACAGGTGCCCGTCGCGGCCGTTGACGTAGACCGTGTTGCCGTCGGCGGACACGACGGGACTGCTGAGCGGTCCACCGCCGACTGCGGTGCTGGTCCACTCCCTGGACAGCAGAGGGGTCTGGCCGGCCCGGTAGCGGAGCCCGATGACTACCGGGGCGTCGGCGTTCGGCTCCCACAGCGTCGTCACCACGATCCCCGTCGCGGGGGAGAACGCCGGGGCGGCGGCCACCGGGCACCGCGGTCTGCCGAGCTGGCAGTCGGCGAGGCCGCGCTGGGAATCGGTGGGGTCGACACCCGCCACGAGGTCCAGTGTCGTTCCGACGACGTTGCCGCGGTGCGCGTCGTAGACCAGAACCTGTCCGAGGTGCGTAACCACCAGAAGCTGACCGGCGGACAGGAAGCGCGGTGTCCACGGCAAACCGATCACCGGATTGCGCCAGCGAATCCACTGCGTCGACGGGTACGACATGATCGCACCGGGCTGCCCGACGTAGACGTTGTCGAAGCCGTCGAACAACGGACTCGACAACCCGCCGCCCTGCCACAGCCTGGCGCACCAGCGCTGACGTGCCCGATTGTCGTTCTCCCACACCATCAGAGAGCATCCGCCCGCGGTCTGGGCATTGACGGCCAGATAGTCACCAGAGCTCAGCGCCACCTGCGAGGCGACCTCGCCCTTCACCGAGCGAATCCAGTCCAGTCGCAGGGCGGCGGCGCCGTCGACCTGGGTATGGCTACTGTTGCCCGCGTCACCGTACTGGGCTGACCAGCCGTCGGCGGGTTGCGCGTCCACCCACGAGTCGGTGTTGCCGCACGCGCTCGAGATCAACGTCGTGACGACCGAAATCACTACGGCTGCCACGCGGCGCACGGTCATTCCTGGAGCAGGCATCGAGTCCCGAGACTATCGCCCGGCGAGCCGTGATCGACACCGGAGCGCTCAAGTAGGCTGTGCCGCCATGACCACGATGTGGGGCGCCCCGATTCACAAGCGTTGGCGGGGCTCGCGATTGCGTGACCCGCGGCAGGCCAAGTTCCTCACGATGGCATCGCTGAGGTGGGTGCTCGCGAACAAGGCCTACTCGCCGTGGTACCTGGTGCGGTACTTCCGGCTGCTGAAGTTCAAGCTGGCAAACCCGCACGTCATCACCCGGGGCATGGTGTTCCTCGGCAAGGGCGTCGAGATCCAGGCCACGCCCGAGCTGTCCACCATGGAGATCGGCCGTTGGGTGCACATCGGCGACAAGAACACCATCCGGTGCCACGAGGGGTCGCTGCGCATCGGCGACAAGGTCGTCCTCGGCCGTGACAACGTCATCAACACCTATCTCGACATCGAACTGGGCGACTCGGTGCTGATGGCGGACTGGTGCTACATCTGCGACTTCGACCACCGGATGGACAGCATCGAGCTGCCGATCAAGGACCAGGGGATCGTCAAGGGCCCGGTGCGGATCGGGCCGGACACCTGGGTCGCCACGAAGGTGACGGTGTTGCGCGGGACGTCGGTCGGGCGCGGTTGCGTGCTCGGCTCGCACGCCGTGGTGAAGGGCGAGATCCCGGACTACTCGATTGCGGTCGGCGCGCCCGCGAAGGTCGTCAAGAACCGCAAGTTGGCGTGGGAGACGTCAGCGGCCGAACGGGCCGAACTGGCAGCCGCACTCGCCGACATCGAACGCAAGAAGGCTGCCCGCTGACCGACGGGCCCACCCCCTGCCGCGAGCGTGCGCGTCTGCGAACGACACGCCGTGCGGGAATGGCACTCTGCGCACGCTCGCGGAGGTCAACCCTGAGCCGGTCGTCAGGTGACGTCGCGGGCCAGGAGGTCGTCCCACGTGTCGCGGCGGACCACCAGGCGTGCCGCCCCGTCGTCGGCGAACACCACCGGGATGCGACGGGCGCCGTTGTACTGGTTGGACATCGTGTAGCAGTAGGCGCCGGTCACCGGTACCGCCACCAGGTCACCGACCGCCGGGTCCCGTAGCGCGACGCCGTCGATCAGTCGGTCGCCGGACTCGCAGTGCCGTCCGACGAGGTTGACTCGCGCGCCGCCGCCGACGCGGTCGGCAATGGTGGCCTCGAAGCGCTGGCCGTACAGCGATACCTCCAGGTTGTCGCCCATGCCACCGTCGACCGCGACGTGGGTCGGCTCGCCGTGCTTGACGGTCGTCACCCGATACACCGTGCAGGCGCTGGTCGCCACCATGCTCCGGCCGGGTTCGACGATGATCCTGCTGTCCTTCGGCAGCAGCGCGTCGGCCGCCGCGACCATGGCATCGGCGTAGTCGGCCAGCGTCGGCGGCTGCTCGTCGTAGGTGTAGCGGACGCCGAGACCACCGCCCAGGTCGTAGACGTCGAAGGTGCCCAGCGCCGCCAGTGGCGCGACGGCCGCCGCCAGCTGTTCGACGTTGAGGAGCTGCGAGCCGACGTGGGTGTGCAGGCCGTCGCAGCGCAGCACGCTGCTCGCTTCGATGCGGGTGATCGCGGCGCGGGCGTCGTCGGGCAGCAGGCCGAACTTGGATCCCGCGTGACCGGTGGCGACCGAGGCATGGGTCGCGGCGTCGACGCCGGGGATGACCCTGACCAGGCACGGCTGGGTGCGCCCGGCTGGCACGATGCGCTCCAACCGGTCGATGTCGTCGAAGTTGTCGACGACGACGAGCCCGACGCCGTTGCGCACCGCGAGTTCGAGCTCTTCGTCGGTCTTCGCGTTGCCGTGCAGCACGAGTCGCGCCACGTCGGCCCCCGCGGCCAGCGCGGTGACGATCTCGCCGCCTCCTGCGACGTCGAGGTGCAGCCCCTCTTCGGTCATCACTCGCTGGATTGCAGTGCAAGGGAGGGACTTCGACGCGAACGCCACGTCGGATCGGGGGCGACGGCTGCGGAACTCACGGAGGTACTCGCGGGCCCGGCGGCGTAGGGCGCCCTCGTCGACCACCAGCACCGGGGTGCCGAACTCCGCTGCCAGGTCGTCGAGGCGCCGACCGCCGACCACCAGCGTGCCGTCGCCGTCGGTATGGGTCCCCGGCGGGAACAGGTCGAGTACGTCCGTGCCGCTCACCGGTGACACGCTAACCCCGGTCGGGCAGCGCGTGCTCCACGATGAGCCGTCTGCGGTGTGGTTCGCGCTCGCGACGTTTGGCGGCGAGATGGACCTGTGCGGTCTCGGCGGCAACCGTGTGCCAGTCGAACGCGGAGTCCAGGCGTTCGCGGGCCGCCTCCGCGCGGCGCTGGGCGGCCGCGGGGTCGTCGAGCACGGCCCGCACCGCACCGGCCAGCGCGGCTATGTCGCGAGGTGGGAACGACACGCCGGTCTCACCGTTGAGCACCGCTTCGCCGAGTCCGCCGACGTTGGACGTCACCAGTGGTGCGCCGGTCGCTGCTGCTTCCAGTGCGACGATGCCGAACGGTTCGTAGTGGCTGGGCAGCACCGCGGCGTCACAATCGTGCAGCAACGCCACCAACTGTTCGTGGTCGACGCGACCGACGAAGTCGATTGCCTTGAGCACCTTGTGCTTTCGGGCCTCTTCGAGCAGCCACTCCAGCTGGGTGCCGTCGCCGGCGACGGTTAGCGTGGTGCCCGGGTGGGTCCGCCGGATGCGCGGCAGCGCGGCAATGGCGTCGTGCACACCCTTCTCGTACTCGAGGCGGCCGAGGTAGAGCAACCGCGCGGGCCCCCGACGCGCCGCGCGGCGGGCGAATGGCCAGAGGGCCGAGTCGATTCCGTTGCGGATGACCCGCGACTCGGCCAGTCCCGGCCCGAACAGCTCGGTGATCTCCTCGCCCATCGACGCCGAACACGTGATGAGAGAGTCGGATTCGCGCACCAGCCAGGACTCCAACGCGTGCACCTGACGGCTGATCTTGCCGGACACCCAGCCCGAGTGCCGGCCGGCCTCCGTCGCATGAATGGTGGAAACCAGTGGCACGTCGAAGTGTTCGGCGAGGGCGATTGCGGGATGCGCGACCAGCCAGTCGTGGGCGTGGACGACGTCGGGTCGCCACGGCGTGGTGGTGCGTCGTTCCCGCGTCTTCAGCGCCAGGCCCACGCGGACCATCGAGTGCCCCATGGCCAGCGTCCACGCCATCATGTCGGTGCCGAAGTCGAATTCGTGGGGATCCTGGGCGGCGGCGATCACCCGCACGCCCTCGCTGACGTCGTCGCTGGACGGGTGGGTGCGCGGATCGGTGCCCGACGGCCGCCTGCTGAGGACGACGACCTCGTGGCCCGACTCGGCCAGCGCGGTGGCGAGGTGATGGACGTGGCGTCCGAGACCGCCGATGACGACCGGCGGGTACTCCCAGGAGACCATCAGCACCTTCACGATGCGCTCATCAACCGACGGCCGCGCCGCGCGAGCGTGCGCAAAGTGCCATGCGTGGAAGGCGTGTCGCGCGCAGACACGCACGCTCGAGGAGGAGGAGGAGGCGGAGGAGGGGTTGCGGTGGGGGGCTTCATCGGGGGAGCCGCCTGGCATCGAGCGCGCCGAACAGTCCGTCGGCGCGGTTCCAGGTGCCTGCCAGGCGCTCGGCGTGCCCACGTCGGCCGACGGCCAACGCGCCCGCGATCTCCCGCGTTGCATGGGCGTGAAGGTGAGCCCGGTAGCGTGCGTACTCGGCCGCGGTGTCCTTGCTGACCATGAACGGCCAGTCGCTCGACACGGTGAGCAGCGCCTCGCGCAGGATCTGGTCGGCAACGGTGTCGCGGGGAGTGGGCGCGCCCACCGCCTCGTGCTGAGTCAGCGCCTTGTCCACGCATGCCAGCGCCGTGTCGACCACCTCGGTGTTGAGGTGCACCAGGTCCGCGACCCGATCGCCCGACCACACCTGCCAGTCCTTGCCCGAACCCCAAGAGCTCGAGGGCAATTCGACGGGAGAGCCGACGAACCCGTCGGCGATAGCGTCGGACAGCGTGCCGAGTCGCACCCCTGCCTCCGGCAGCGCGCGCAGCACCCGTTCGAGCCAGACCGGTCCCTCGTGCCACCAGTGCCCGAACAGTTCGGTGTCGAACGCGGCGACGACGTGGGCGGGCCTGCCGATGCGCATCGATTCCGACACGAGCCTGCGGCGCACCGTGTCGACGAAGTCGGCGACGTGGACGTCGACGGCGTGGTCGGCGCGTTCGGGTTCGTACGGGGCCTTCTCCTCCGACGGCACCGCGCGTCCGGTGACGCGGGCCGGTTTCAGGCCGGTGAGATGGTCGTAGGTGTGAAAGTCGCGGTAGGCCGCATGGCCCGGGTAACCCGACTTGGGTGACCAGACCCGGTAGCTGACCTTCAGGTCGCGGCCGAAGGCGATGACGTCGGAATCCCCGACCGGACGACCCAGCGCGGTGTCGCCGTGCAGCGTCGGACCGTCGACCATGAAGTGCGTCACGCCCGCGGCGGCATACTCGCGCTCCAGTCCGGGCGAGTACGCGCATTCCGGCGCCCAAATGCCGCGGGGCACGTGGGCGAATCGCTGACCCGCGTCGGCAAGGCCCTCGCGGAGCGCGAACTCCCGCAGTCGCGGGTGGAGCAACGGTTGGAACGGATGCGCCAGCGGACCGCCGAGCAGCTCTATCGCCTCTGCGTCGATCAGCTCGCGGAGCAGCGGGCTGCCGCCGTGGCGCCACGCCGACGCAAAGTCTTCGAGCGCTCTGCCTGCTTCTCGATGTTCACGAATACCGAACGCGCGCAATGCGTCCGGGGCGGCGTAACCCGTGCCACCGCCACCGCGCTGGACGGCGGCCTCCCGTCCGCGCAGCTGCCAATTCGCCAACCAGTGATGCATGCCGGTCAGGCAGTACGGGTCGTCGAGTTGGGCGGTGACGACCGGCGTCATGCCGAGGGTGAGCAGGTGGCTACGGCCTTCGTCGGAGAGCCTGCGCAGCAGTGCCACCAAAGGGAGATAGGTCGCGGCCCACGACTGGTACAGCCATTCCTCGCCGACCGGCCAACGGCCGTGGTGGGCCAGCCATGGAAGGTGGGTGTGCAGCACCAGTGTGAAGAGTCCGGGTACCGGGGCGGGGGCTGGTTCACTCACGGTCGCACCGCGATGGCCACCAGATCCAGGCTCTGGTCGATGTCGCGCCCGCTCGCATCGAGCAGGTCGAAGTCGGAGGTGCGGACCGACTCTACGTCGGCCAGCAGATCGGCGGGCCACGGTGCGCCGGCCACGGCACGTGCGATCTGCGCGTCGATGATGGAGCCGCCGTGCCGGGCGTCGAGCTCCATCAGCCGGGCGCCGTGGAACACCCCGAGCATGGCCTCGACCGCAAAGCCCGCGTCGGTGAGCAACTCGGTGAGCTCGGTGGCGTTCAGCTCGCGAGTGTGGAACGGGTTGATCGGGGTGTCGCGCCCGGGGGAGAAGGTGATGCGGTTGGGCGTCGACATCAGCAGGACCCCCGACGGTCTGAGGACGCGAGCGCACTCGTCGACGAACTGTGGCTGATCCCAGAGGTGCTCGATGACCTGGAAGTTCACCACCACGTCGACGGCACCGTCATGAAGCGGTAATTCGGCCAGATTCCCCTGGCGCATCTCCACGCGGGGGTAGCGGGCCCGGACGTGGGCTACGGCGGAATCGTCATAGTCGAGGGCTATGACCCGTCGCGCCACGTTGGCGATCAGATCGGCGCCGTAACCCTCCCCAGAACCGGCCTCGAGCACGTCGCGCCCCGCGCAGTGGTCCATTAGCCGCTGGTAGACCACCTCGTGGCGGCGGAACCAGTAGTTCTCCTCGGCCAGTCCGGGCACCGTGCGTTCCCCGGTGAGGGGAAGGACGTCGTCGGACGGCTCGGGACGAGAATATGCGCTCATTGCCAACGCAGGCTAACCCAGCTATGGCGATTGTCACTCGTTCACGAACGGTTCAGACGCCCAGGGAGGGGCAGAAGGTTAAACAACACCAGCTATGGTGTTTCTACGTACCGCCGCAACGTTACTGGTCAGTAACACGGTGGTTGTTGGTTGAATCATGATATTGCGCAGGCCGGCTGCGGCCTCATCGAGGAGGACGAACCACACTCATGTCGAACATCGTGGTGCTGATCAAACAAGTTCCCGACTACGAGGACCGCCATCTCAACGACGGTGCCTGGACGCTTGATCGCGCGGGTAGCGATCCGGTGCTGGACGAGATCAACGAGAAGGCCGTCGAAGTCGCGTTGCAGCTCAAGGAGAAGCACGCAGAGGCCGGCTACAACGTGGTCGTCCTCACCGCCGGTCCGACGGGCGCGGAGACGGCGATCCGCCGTGCGCTGTCCATGGGCGCCGACTCGGCGTACCACCTGGCCGACGACGCCATGGTGGGCTCCGACCTCGTCCAGACGTCGTGGGCGCTCGCCCGCGCACTGGGCCAGATCGAGGACGTCGCCTTCGTGATCGCCGGTAACGAGACCAGCGACGGAGTCGGCGGCGCCGTCCCCGCGGTCATCGCCCACTACCTGGGGCTGCCGCAGCTGACCGCCATGCGCAGCATCGACGTCGCCGACGGCAAGATCACCGGCGAGCGCGAGACCGACGACGGAATCTTCGGCCTCGAGGCCACGTTGCCCGCCATCATCAGCATCAGCGAGAAGATCGTCGACGACGCCCGTTTCCCGTCGTTCAAGGGCATCATGGCGGCCAAGAAGAAGCCGGTCGAGAAGCTGACGCTCGCCGAGATCGGCGTAGAGCCCGACGAGGTCGGCGGTGCGAACGCCAATTCGACCGTGACGTCGGCCACCCCGAAGCCGCCCAAGACGGCAGGCGAGAAGGTCGCCGACGAGGGCGAGGGCGGCAAGCAGATCGCCGAGTACCTGGTGGCTCAGAAGCTTCTCTGACAGCCCGACCCACATTCCTGATCCCACATTTCGTAGAGAGCGACCAAGAGGCAATGGCTGAAGTACTCGTGCTCGTCGAGCACGCTGAAGGCAAGCTGAAGAACATCACCGCCGAGCTCATCACCGCGGCCCGCGTGCTCGGCGAACCGTCGGCCGTCGTGGTCGGCGCTCCCGGCACGACCGAGAAGCTGATCGACGGTCTCAAGGCCGCCGGCGCCGCCAAGATCTACGCGGCCGAGTCGGACACCGCCGAGCAGTACCTGGTGACCCCGAAGGTGGACGTGCTGGTCTCGCTCGCCGAGTCGGCATCGCCCGCCGCGGTCGTGGTCGCGGCGAACGCCGAGGGCAAGGAGGTCGCGGGGCGCGTCGCCGCGGCAACCGACTCCGGGCTTCTATACGATGTCGTCGGCGTCAAGGAGGGCCCGGTCGGCGTGCATTCGATCTTCGGTGGCGCCTACACCACCGAGGCCAAGGCCGAGGGCGACGTCCCGGTCATCGCGTTGCGGCCCGGTGCCGTCGAGGCGGAACCCGTCGCAGGTGCTGGTGAAGTCGTCACCGTCGAGGTGCCCGCACCGGCCGACAACGCGACCAAGGTCACCTCCCGGCAGCCCGCCCAGAAGAGCGCCCGTCCGGAACTGACCGAGGCCAAGATCGTCGTCGCAGGCGGTCGTGGCGTTGGCAGCAAGGAGAACTTCGGCATCGTCGAGGAGCTCGCCGACGCGTTCGGTGGCGCTGTCGGCGCCTCCCGCGCGGCGGTCGACTCCGGGTTCTACGAGGGTCAGTTCCAGGTCGGTCAGACGGGCAAGACCGTGTCGCCGCAGCTGTACGTGGCCCTTGGCATCTCGGGTGCGATTCAGCACCGGGCCGGCATGCAGACGTCCAAGACAATCATCGCCGTGAACAAGGACGAGGAGTCGCCGATCTTCGAGATCGCCGACTTCGGCATCGTCGGAGACCTGTTCAAGGTCACCCCGCAGCTCACCGACGCGGTCAAGACCCGCAAGGGCTGAGAAACCCGACCTCCGTTCGATCGACGAGGTATTCGATGCGGAACCCCGGCGCACCACGTGCGTCGGGGTTCCTGCGTCTGACGGCGAGCAACGACGATGGCTGACGATGACGCAGCGTTTCCCGCGAACGGCCTGCGGATACCGCGCAACCCGGTGCAGGACAACGTGGTGTTCCTGACCTGACCGCCGCGGGACCGGCGCAGTGACTGCACCGCGTTCGGCGTTCGACGTAGGGTTGCGCCGTGGAACTGCTTCTCGGAATCGACATGGGCACCGGGAGCACCAAGGGCGTTCTAGTGGACACCGCGGGCGTCGTCGTCGCATCGGCGACCATCGCGCACTCGATGAGCCTGCCGCGCCCCGGCTGGGCCGAGGTCGATGCCGAATCGACGTGGTGGCGCGAAGTCTGCGAGATCAGCAAGCGTCTCTCGGGCGAGATCCCGCCAGACTCGAGGATCGCCGCGATGTGCGTCAGTGGCGTCGGCCCGTGCCTGGTGCTGTGCGACGACGACCTGACCCCGCTGCGGCCCGCCATCCTCTACGGCGTGGACACCAGGGCCACCGCCGAAATTCAGTTGCTGAACCAGGAATTCGGCGCTGACGCCATCCTCGAGCGGGCGGGCACGCTGCTGTCCAGTCAGGCCGTCGGGCCCAAGCTGGAATGGGTCCGGCGCCACGAGCCCGCAGTGTTCGAGCGGGCCACCGGGTGGTACGGGTCGAACTCGTACATCGCTGCCAAGCTGACCGGCGAATACGTGCTGGACCATCACACCGCCAGCCAGTGCGACCCGTTGTACGCGACCGGCGAATTCGACTGGAACACCGAGTGGGCGAAGCGGATCTGCGCGCATCTGCCGTTGCCCCGGCTGGTCTGGCCCAGCGAGGTCGTGGGCACGGTGCATGCCGAGGCCGCAGTTTCCACCGGCATTCCGAAGGGCACGCCGGTGGTGGCCGGCACGGTCGACGCCTACTCCGAGGCATTCTCGGTGGGCGTTCGCAATCCCGGCGATCAGATGCTCATGTACGGCTCGACGATGTTCCTGGTCCAGATCATCGACGAGTACCACAGCGATCCGGCGCTGTGGACGACGGCGGGCATCGAGCCGGGATCGCTGGCGCTGACCGCGGGTACGTCGACGGCGGGCAGCATGATCGGCTGGCTCCAGACGATCACCGGCGGTGCGTCGTTGGACACGCTGATGGCCGAGGCGTCGGCGGTGCCCGCGGGCAGCGAAGGGCTGATCGCGCTGCCGTATCTGGCGGGGGAGCGGACGCCGGTGTTCGACCCGGACGCGCGGGGCCTGTTCGCGGGGCTGACGCTGCGTCATGGTCGCGGACACCTGTTCCGCGCCGCCTACGAGGGCATCGGGTTCGGCGTCAGGCAGATCCTCGAGATGTTCGACGACGCGCACACCGGGCGACGGACGGTGGCGGTGGGCGGTGGGCTGCGCAGCCCGATCTGGGCGCAGGTGGTCAGCGACATCACCGGGCGCCCGCAACTGGTTCCCGAACAGGCGATCGGTGCCAGCTACGGCGATGCGCTGATGGCTGCCATCGGCGTGAAATTGGTTGCACCGGATACTGATTGGGCCAGGATCGAGAGGGAGATCACGCCGAACCCCGCCAATCGTGCGCGCTACGACGAGCTGTACGGCGTGTGGCGCGAGCTGTATCCCGCCACCAGGGATCTGGTGCACGAGCTCGGAGCCCTGGGCGGCCCAGACTAGACCTGGTTCTCCAGCGCCGAGCTGGCCAGGATGTCGGTGGCCGTCAGCGGGTCGGTGACGAGGTGGTTGAAGTAACCGCCCCGGGCGCCAGCGATGATGGATTCGACCTTCTCCTTGCCGACGGCAACGGCGATGGTCACCGGAATGTGTCGCAGCGCATCGAGTTCCACGGCGATCAACCGCTCACCGTCCTCGAAGTGGACGGGCGCCCCGTCGCGGTCGTAGAACCGCGAGCACACGTCCCCGACCGCGGCGCGTAGCGAGGTGGAGCCGGTGGGGACGAATCGCGGAATGTCGGAGCGGGTCAGTGGCGGCGCCCCGACGCCCATGAGTGCACAACGCGCGCGAGGCCACAGGTGCAACACGCGTTGAATGCCCGGATCGTTCAGCAGCGATTGGTAGAGCTCGACGCCGGGCAGTGCGGGAGCGAAGAGGTAGTTCGCCCGCCCGCCAACGCGATTGGCGACCAGCCGGGTGATCTCGTTGGTCTGATACCACTCCTCGGGTTGATCGTTGCCGCCGACGGTCGGGGCGACGACGACGCCCGGCAGCGGAGCGAGCACGAACTGCGCGACCTCGTACACCGTGCGACCGGACGACACCAGTAGTACGTCGCCCGGCAGCAGGCCGGCTTCACCGAGCGCGCGGCCGACGGCGGGTGCCAGCGCGCGGCCCATCACGTCGACGACGGTGCGACCCGCACCGGGTGCCGGCAGTTGCGGACTGAGGTACACCGACGTCAGGTTGAGTGCTCGGGCCAGCCGGTCGGCTAGGTCGCCCGGACGCGCCTCGGCGGGTGGGACGACCTCGATCCTGACGATGCCCTGCCGTTTCGCCTCCGCCAGCAGCCTGCTCACCGTGGCGCGGCTGGTGCCGAGTTGCTCGGCGACCTCAGCCTGGGTGGCGTCGTCCTCGTAGTACAACCGCGCCGCGGTGTAGAGCAGCAACGCCGGAAAGTGGCTGCCTTCGCCGTCCTGCGAGCCAGCGTCACCGAGTTGGCTCACCGGTGTGTGCGGGGCCGACCGGGGCATGAACCGAGTATGGCACTGGACATCTGTTCTGGAGATAATGTTTCTGAACATTCGTTCTGGACAAATGTGCAGCCTCTCGATACTGTGACCGGAGCCACAGGTGAAGGAGCTTTGCAATGACCGACCAGATTCCGGGGAAGATGCAGGCCGTCGCCCAGTTCGTCGGCGAACCCCAGATCAACGTGCTGCGTGGGGTGGTGAACTCGGTGGACGGCCGAGTGAGTGTCGAGATCGGTTCGGGCGCAGGAGCCTTGGAGACCGCCACGACCGGAGTGGCCGACGGCACCAAGGTGGCCGTGGGCATCCGGCCTCAGGACTGCACGATGGCGACGGGGGACGGGCCCGGCCTGCAGACCACCGTGGCATATTTCGAGCACCTGCTCGAGTTCGGCCTGGCCACCAGCGCCGTGGCGGGTGTGGAGGAGGCATCGTCGTCCAGACGCCCGCGCAGGAGGACTACCAGCCCGAGCAGAAAGTCGTCATCAGCGCTCCACCCGAGCGGGCGTACCTTTTCGACACCGACACCGGAGAGCGATTGCGATGACCAAGCTGTTCAACGATCCTGCGCGGTTCACCGAGGACATGCTCGTCGGATTCCTCGACGCCAACGCGAAATACGTCGCAGGCGTGCCCGGCGGTGTGGTCCGCGCACAGGAGACCCGGCCGGGCAAGGTCGCCGTCGTGATCGGCGGCGGGTCGGGGCACTATCCGGCGTTCTGCGGCACCGTCGGCTCGGGTTTCGCCGACGGTGCGGTGGTCGGCAACATCTTCACCTCGCCGTCCGCCGAGGAGGCCGCGTCGGTGGCGCGCGCGGCGCACGGTGACGCGGGCGTACTGCTCACCACGGGCAACTACGCGGGCGACGTGATGAACTTCGGCTTGGCCGTCACACAGCTGCGCAGCCAGGGCATCGACGCGCACTACTTCGCGGTGACCGACGACGTCGCCAGCGCACCGACGGGGGAGGAGGCCAAGAGGCGGGGCATCGCAGGCGATTTCACGGTGTTCAAGTGCGCGTCGGCCGCCGCCGAGGACGGGCTGGACGTCAACGGCGTCCTCCGCGTCGCGGAAGCCTCCAACGCCGCCACCAGGACCCTCGGCGTCGCCTTCGACGGCTGTACGCTGCCCGGCGCCGACCAGCCGTTGTTCACGGTGCCCGAGAAGCACATGGGCGTCGGTCTCGGCATCCACGGCGAGCCGGGAGTGCGCGACGAGCCGATGCCCTCGGCCGCCGATCTCGCGGTTACACTCGTCGACGGTGTGCTCGCCGACGAGCCTGCGGGAGGTTCGCAACGAATCGCGGTGATCCTCAACGGACTTGGCCGCACGAAGTACGAAGAGCTGTTCGTGGTCTGGGGCACCGCATCGCGTCTGCTCCGCGAGCGTGGCTACGAGATCGTCGAACCCGAGGTCGGCGAACTGGTCACCAGCCTGGACATGGCAGGCTGCTCGCTCACCCTGATGTGGCTCGACGATCAACTCGAGAAGTACTGGACCGCGCCAGCCGACACCCCTGCTTACCGCAAGGGCGCTGCGGCGCAATCGAATTCGGGTAAGCGCCGAGTCGACGCCGTCGCGGACGCGGCTGCTCCCACGCGCGACCTGGCCGAGCTCGCCGACGACGGCGGACGGTCCGGAGGTCGATTCGTCGCCACGGCCCTCGACGCCATCGCGGGCATGCTGGCCCAGGCCGAAGACGAACTGGGTCGCATCGATGCCGTCGCCGGCGACGGCGACCATGGTCGCGGCATGGTCAAGGGGTCCTCGGCGGCCCGCAACGCCGCCGCCAAGGCTGCCGACGAGGGTGCGGGCCAAGGTTCGGTCCTCGCCGCGGCAGGCAAGGAATGGGCGGCCAAGGCGGGTGGCACCTCCGGCGTGCTCTGGGGCGCCCTGCTCAACGCGGTTGGCGTGCGACTCGGTGACATTGGTCGACCGGACTCGGACACCGTCGCCGCAGGAATGCGCGATGGGTACGACGCGCTCATCCAACTCGGCGGCGCGTCACCCGGTGACAAGACGATGCTCGACGCGATGCTGCCGTTCGTCGACGAGTTGAAGCGCAGGGTCGCCGACGGCGAGTCCTGGCAGGACGTTTGGCGGGCAGCCGCCGACGTGGCGACCGCGGCTGCCCGCGCCACGGCCGACATGCGACCGAAGGTCGGCAGGGCCCGCCCGCTCGCCGAGCGAAGCGTCGGTACACCAGATGCGGGCGCAACGTCACTGGCGATGATCGCCCACACCGTCGCCGACTGCTTCGCACTTACCGCCAAGGGAGATGATCGATGTCAGGCCTGAGAATCGTCGTCGGCTGTGACGACGCCGGATACGAATACAAGGAAGCTCTCAAGGGTGACCTGCTGGCCGACGACCGCGTGGCCGACGTCACAGACGTCGGCGTCGGCACCGACGAGCCCACCGCCTACCCGCACGTCGCGGTCGCGGCCGCGCGTCTCGTGGCCGAGGGCAAGGTTGACCGCGCGCTCTTGATATGCGGCACCGGGCTCGGCGTGGCGATCAGCGCCAACAAGGTGCCGGGAGTTCGCGCCGTGACTGCGCACGACGGCTTCTCGGTCGAGCGGTCGGTGTTGTCCAACAACGCGCAGGTGTTGTGCTTCGGGCAACGGGTGATCGGGCTGGAGTTGGCCCGGCGGCTGGCCCGGGAGTGGCTGGGCTACGAGTTCGATCCGAACAGCGCATCGGCCGACAAAGTCGACGCGATCTGCGGCTACGAGTCCGTGGCCCCCTGACGGGTCACTGCAGCCAAATCGCCTTCGGCGGGCTTGCTGGTCGTGAACTTATCCAACTAACTGAATTTCGCCGACCGGGAAACGGCACGACCTGCGCAACACGACGGGGATGCGACCGAACGCACCCGTCGGGACGTTGTTTTGCGCTGGGAGAATGGGCGACAGCGACTGCGAAGTGACAAATTGCGTCGCATCTAGCTGCGCTTTCTTCGGTTTGTGTAAGTCCAGCGATGAGCGGGCACATGCGCGAACGGCCCCGATGAGCAGGCCACCGTGGCCATTCCCGTGGGCCTGGCCGATCGAATTGTTTGCTGCCTGTAGTCACGGCGACAGATTCACGGCAGAAACGCAATAGCTGACTCCAATCCTGTGGAACAATTGCACCGAACTACATACCGACGGGGCGGTGGCTGGTGGGAGGAGTTCGCCATTTCGACGCATCTGCGCATTGCGACAGGCGCCTGCGTGCTTTCTGCTGGCCTCGTCATCGGTAGTAGCGGAGGCGCCATCGCCGTCGCGGACACCGATGCCGAATCGTCGACCGGCAGCAGTCAAACCGCGGAGACCCCGAGTGGAACGGCCCCCAGTGGAACGGCCCGTCCGACTCGAGGACCGATCGCGACGATTGCCTATTCTCTGCGCAAGGCAGTGCAGGACTCCTGGCAGAGCACCGTGCAGGGCGTCACAGGCACGCTGAACGATCTCCCGAAACCCGGCGCGCTGCCACCCGCCATCCCCGCGCCGCCGAAGACGACCTTCGGGGGCACGCCCACCGTGTACGGCAGCACGGGATTCAGTAGCCCGGTGTCCGAGTCGGTCCCGCCGGTGTCTGGGTCGAACGTCACGCCGCCCTCGACAACCGTGCCATCGGTCCCGGCTTACGTCGCTCCCAACCCGATCATGGCCGTATCCAATGCGTTTGCTCCGGTGTCTAACTCGTTCACGGCTGTCGCCAACACGGTCGTCGCGTTCCCCGCCGTCGTAGCGTCGCTTCCTACGTCGACGGCACCGTTGACCGACGTGCTCACCTCCCTTCAGAACGTGCTCGCCTCGGTTGCCGATGCGGGCGTCTCGCTCTCGCAGCTGCCATCTGATCTCTCCGCGCTACTCGGCGTCAGCGCCACGGCCCCGATGCCGACCATCGGCGCTTCGACGGGCATGCCTCAGCTGGCCGCCGCCACGAGTACGCCGGTGACGACGACACCGGGGTGGTCGGCACTGCCTCAGCTCATTTCCCTACCCAGCGTCGAGAGCGGCCCGGTTGTCGACACGTTCCCCGCGCCCGTGACACCCCTCGACGTCACCACGACGGGCGTCCTTCGCGGTGAATCCGGCACCGGGTCGGCGCTCGTGGTCTCGAAGGGCGCCGGCACTAACGACGTGCTCTCGACGGTGGAGCACGTCATCGGCGCGTTCGTGGCCACGGTGTCACTCGCCGCACTGGCCGCCATTGCGCTGCCAGGCATCATCGGCCTGCTGACCACCTGCGCCGCGGGGATTCGCGTCGGCTACCGACAGGCCAAGGCGGGCTCGGTGCTCCCGAACACGGTGGTCTCGCGCTTCGTCGGCTCGGGGCCGGTAGGGGTCGTCCGTTCGGGTGGGCAGGTGGAGTTGCGGTCGCGCGCGTCACGTGTGACCCGCACCGTTTCCCGCGAAGAGGTGCCGACGCGGGCGCTGCGCGTCGTCCGCTCCGAGTCGTCGTCTCGGGCACTCTTGCTCGACCGAGCCGTCTAGCAACCGGACCCCGAGGGCAATTCGTCACCTGGCGTGCACGGACACGTCACGCTCTGATTGCCGTCGCGCTGTCCTGCTGAAGCACCGTGCTGGCTATGAGCACTGCTTCTGTACTCATCGCCGCTGATCAACCGACCGCGACGGCGGACACGCCGCGCTACACACTGCTGCTCTCCACCGACGCCGCGCTCATCGTCGACGCGCAGCGCCTGCGCTACGAGGTGTTCACCTCCGAGCCGGGATTCGACCTCACCGGCACCGTCGACGGGCGAGACGCCGACCGGTTCGACGAGTTCTGCGACCACCTCCTCGTCAGGGAGGACCAGTCCGGCGAACTCGTCGGCTGCTACCGCATGCTGCCGCCCCCAGGCGCCATCGCCGCAGGCGGCTTGTACAGCGCCACCGAATTCGACGTCACGGAGCTCGACTCGCTGCGACCGTCCCTGGTCGAAATGGGCCGCGCGGTCGTGCGAGAGGACCATCGCAACGGCGGTGTGGTGCTGCTGATGTGGGCAGGCATCCTGGCCTATCTGGACCGCTGCGGGTACGACTACGTGACCGGTTGCGTGTCGGTACCGGTTCAAGGCGCATCGGATGAGACACCCGGGTCTCAGATCCGTGCCGTACGCGACTTCGTGCGCAGGCGTCACGCGTCGGAGTACACCGTGTATCCACACCGGCCGGTCGTCCTGAACGGAAGGGGACTCGACGAGATCCCGCCACCCGCCCGGGTGACCGTGCCGCCTCTGATGCGGGGATATCTACGGCTGGGCGCCGAGGTCTGCGGAGAACCCGCCCATGACCCCGAATTCGGCGTTGGCGACTTTCCTGCGCTGCTCGACAAGCGCAAGGCCGACGTCCGCTATCTGCAGCGGCTGCGATCGGTGTCCCAGGCGACCGACATGTCCGACGGGGTGGCCCGATGAGCAGTCACTCGCTGACCGAGAGCCCATGGCTGCCACGGGCGTCGTGTGACTCGTCGTGCGTCCGCACGGACCCCGTCCACATCTCGAGGCCCGCGGTGATCGCGGTGCGCACCGCCGCTCGCATCGCCTGTGCGCTCTTGATGCTTCCCGCAATGCCGTTACTGGCCGTGCCGCTGCCGGGACGGTCGAGGCTGCAGCGGATCTACTGCCGCCTGATGCTGCGCTGCCTCGGCGTGCGCATCACCGTCTCCGGAGGCCCGATTCGAAACCTTCGCGGCGTGCTGGTGGTCAGCGGTCACGTGTCGTGGGTCGACATCTTCATCATCGGCTCGGTGCTGCCCGGCTCGTTCGTCGCACGCGCGGACCTGATCGAATGGCCCGCGCTGGGGTTCGTCGCCCGACTGCTCAAGGTGATCCCCATCGAGCGGGCCAGCCTCCGCCGGCTGCCCGACGTCGTGCGGACCGTCGCCCATCGGCTCGCCAACGGTCAGACCGTCGTCGCGTTCCCAGAGGGGACGACCTGGTGTGGCGTCGGCTACGGCCGCTTCCGGCCCGCGATGTTCCAGGGCGCCATCGATGCAGGTCGGCCGGTGCAACCGCTGCGCCTGACCTATCACCACCGCGACGGCCGGCCCTCGACGATCCCCGCCTTCATCGGCGACGACTCGCTGCTGGAGTCGGTCCGCAGGGTCATCACCGCCCGTCTCACCGTGTGCCACGTGCAGGTACAGTCACTCCAGTTGCCCGGCGAGGATCGACGCGACCTGGCATCCAGGTGCGAGTCCGCCGTACGCGGTGAGACGGTGCTTGGGGCCCGCACCGCCCACGGGCACGCGCTGGTCGCCTGAGACGCACCGGCCTGCCGGTATCCTTGACGGGCCATGAGCGCCGTCTATCTCGATCACGCTGCCACCACCCCGATGCACCCCGCTGCCATCGAGGCGATGACGGCAGCGTTGGCGACGGTGGGCAACGCTTCGTCGCTGCACACGACCGGCCGGGTGGCCCGCCGTCGCATGGAGGAGGCGCGCGAGACGTTGGCGAAACTCCTCGGTGCGCGCCCCTCGGAGATCGTCTTCACCGCGGGTGGCACCGAGAGTGACAATCTCGGGGTCAAGGGCATCTACTGGGCCCGCCGCGATGCGGAGCCCAAGCGTCTCAGGATCATCACCACCCCGGTCGAGCACCACGCCATTCTCGATGCCGTGGAGTGGCTCGTCGAGCACGAAGGCGCCGAGGTGACCTGGTTGCCGGTCGGCGCCGACGGGTCGGTCGCCACCACCGCGCTGCGTCAGGCGCTGGAGGATCACGACGACGTAGCGCTGGTGTCGATCATGTGGGCCAACAACGAAGTCGGCACCATCATGCCGATCGCCGAACTGGCGTCGATCGCCTCCGAGTTCGACGTGCCGATGCACAGCGACGCCATCCAGGCGGTCGGTCAACTGCCCGTCGACTTCGCGGCCAGCGGCCTCTCCGCGATGAGCGTGGCGGCCCACAAGTTCGGCGGCCCCACCGGCGTGGGCGCCCTCCTACTGCGTCGCGATACGGCCTGCGTGCCCCTGCTGCACGGCGGCGGGCAGGAGCGCGACGTACGTTCCGGCACACCGGATGTCGCCGGCACGGTCGCGATGGCTGCGGCAGCCCAGGTGGCCGTCGAGGGCCTCGATGCCAACCGCGCACGGATCTCGGCGCTGCGGGACAAGCTCATCGACGGTGTGCTGTCCTCGCTGGACGACGTCGACCTCAACGGTGCCGACGGCGATGCGCGGCTGCCGGGCAACGCGCACTTCACCTTTCGCGGTTGCGAGGGGGACGCATTGTTGATGTTGTTGGACGCCAAGGGAATCGAGTGCTCGACCGGGTCGGCTTGCACTGCCGGAGTGGCGCAACCGTCACACGTCCTGATCGCGATGGGCGCCGACCCGGCGAGCGCGCGCGGCTCCCTTCGACTTTCACTGGGGCACACCAGCACCGACGCCGACGTCGACGCGGCGCTGGCAGTGCTGCCCGCCGCGGTGGACCGGGCTCGGCAGGCCGCGTTTGCGAGTGCGGGGCAGAAGTAGGCATGCGTGTACTGGTCGCGATGAGCGGCGGTGTCGATTCCTCGGTGGCCGCCGTGCGCATGGTCGACGAGGGCCACGACGTGGTGGGCGTGCACCTTGCGCTGTCGTCGGCGCCGGGAACGTTGCGCACCGGTTCCCGCGGTTGCTGCTCGAAGGAGGATGCCGGTGACGCCCGGCGCGTCGCAGACATCCTCGACATCCCCTACTACGTCTGGGATTTCGCCGACCGCTTCAAGGAGGACGTCATCGACGACTTCGTCGCGTCCTACGCGCGTGGCGAGACGCCCAATCCATGCGTGCGATGCAACGAGAAGGTCAAGTTCTCGGCGCTGTCGGCCCGCGCGCTGGCGCTTGGCTTCGATGCACTCGCGACCGGCCACTACGCCCGACTGTCCGGCGGTCGGCTGCGCCGCGCCGTCGACCGCGACAAGGACCAGTCCTACGTTCTCGGCGTGCTGAACGCCCGGCAACTCGCGACGGCGGTCTTTCCGATCGGCGACACCCCCAAGCCGCAGATCCGTGAAGAGGCCGCGCGACGCGGTCTGGCCGTCGCCGACAAGCCGGACAGCCACGACATCTGCTTCATCCCTTCCGGAGACACCCGGGCGTTCCTCGGCGCGCGGATCGGTGTCCGTCGCGGTGCCGTCGTCGATGCCGCTGGCACGGTGCTGGCCGAACACGACGGCGTGCACGGTTTCACGATCGGGCAGCGCAAGGGGCTCGGCATCGCAGGACCCGGGCCCGACGGCCGCCCCAGGTATGTGACGTCGATCGACGCCCAGAGCGGCACGGTGCGCGTTGGAGATGCCGGCGATCTCGACGTGTGGAAGCTGGTGGGTGAGCGGCCGGTGTTCACGGCGGGCACGCCGCTGGACGGACCCGTGGAGTGTGAGGTGCAAGTTCGCGCACACGGCGGCATTGCCCAGGCCGTGGCGGAGCTGCGCGACGATACCCTCGTCGCCAAGCTTCGCAGCCCGTTGCGCGGCGTCGCGGCCGGCCAGACCATGGTGCTGTACCGGCCGGACCCCGAGGGCGACGAGGTCATGGCGAGCGCCACGATCGCGGTCGCAGACCACCAGCGCTAACCGGGGATCCGCTCGACGATGTTCGTCATCACGATGCCGGGCACTGACGCTGGATAAGCGCAGAACGTGACTTCGACGAGCACCACCGACTTCAGTCGATAGTCGCGACCGCACTCACTGCTGGTGCGGGTGCGGACGGCGTCGTCGGTCTTCGTCCATTCGCCGACGTATCCGGACGTCGACGCGGCGCAGGCGTCGACCAGGTTGACCAGACCGTCGAACGTGCGGCGCGCCGTGGCGATGTCGCGGTAGGCGGCCGCGCCCTGGGAGATGAGCGAGCCCTTGGGCGGATTCTGGTAGGTCGTCTTGTGGAACTCCTCGAGCTCGGGTCCGAACGTCTGGGTCTCGGCGAAGATCCAGGCGCACGCAGGGGATACGCGTTCGGCGAACGCATCGATGTCGACGGGATACTTGACGTCCATGCTCGGTATGACCGTCAGATCGTCGCCCGCGCCGGTGATCGCACGCATCCGGGATTGGTCGAGCAGAACGCCGTCCACGTCGATGGGAGACCGGGATTGGTCGTCGATCCCTGGTGCCGGCCGTACGGCGATACCGGTGACGGTGGAGCTACACGCCACGGTCAGCGCGGCTGCACAGACCGCCAGCAGCAGCCTGGTGGGCGATGCGGGCATGGTCGACGGTAACTCTTCTCACCGGCCCATCGAATACTGTTGGCCGCGTGAGCGTTTTCGCCGCGGCAACCGGCGTCGGATCCTGGCCCGGCACGACGGCACGTCAGGCCGCTGAGGTGGTGGTCGGTGAGCTTCACACGCTGACGCACCTGGTGGAGCTGCCGGCCCGGGGTGTGGGCGCCGACCTGATCGGCCGCGCCGGAGCACTGCTCGTCGACATCGGCATCGACACGGTGCCCCGTGGCTACCGTGTGAGTCCTGGTCGGAGCTCCGTGGTGCGCCGGGCGGCGAGCCTGCTCGACGAGGACGTCGACGCCCTCGAGGAGGCCTGGGAGCGGGCGGGTTTGCGCGGCGGTTCGCGCACCGTCAAGGTGCAGGCACCAGGGCCGATCACGCTGGCGGCGCACCTCGAACTGGCGAACGGTCATCGCGCGATTTCCGACGCCGGGGCGGTACGCGACCTGGCGGGCAGCCTCGCCGCGGGCATCGCCCTGCACCGGGCCGAGATCGCACGCCGGCTGGAGGTGCCGGTCGCGGTGCAACTCGACGAACCGTCACTGCCCGCTGCGCTGGCTGGGCGGCTGACCGGGGTGACGAGCTTCTCACCGGTGCATCCCGTGGACGAGTCGTTGGCGCAAAGCCTGCTCGACGAGTGTGTCGCGACCGTCGGCGGTGAGGTCGCCTTGCATTGTTGTGCGCCGGACCTGCCGTGGAAAACCTTGGTGCGCAGCGGCTTTTCTGCGGTTTCGGTGGACGTGGCGACCGTGACCGCCGCCGATCTCGATGGTATCGGCGAGTTCGTGGAGTCTGGTCGCGTGGTGATGCTCGGCGTGATTCCGGTGCAGGCTCCGGACCGTCGCCCGTCCCCGCGGGAGGTGGCCAAGGCGGCCGCGTCGATCACCGACCGCCTCGGCTTCCCCCGTGCGGTGCTGCGGGACCGCATCGGCATCACCCCTGCCTGTGGTCTCGCCCGAGCGACGGAGCAGTGGGCGCGGACCGCGGTCGAGCTGGCGCAGGAGGTTGCCGATGGAATCACCGACGACCCGAGCGCAGCGTAAGGTTGCCACGGCACCCAACCGGTCAGGGAGGACCTTGGTCAAGTCGATGATCCGCCTGGCGGGCGGTGTCGCGGTCACACTGGCCATCACGGTGGCTGGCGGCCCGGGCGCTGCCGTCACTTCAGCAGATCCAGGCTCGTCAAGGTCCTCCTCGGATCAGTCCCGAGATGGCGGGCGCGGTGAACGCAAAGATCCCCAAGGCCACCAACGTGGTTCCCGCGATGGTGCCGGCAACGGGAGCGACCGACGCGTCCGCGATCGAAACGACGCCCGTGATGCGGGCCGACCGGGTGGCGGGCATTCACCCACAAACGGCGGCGATCAGTCGACGGACGTCACGACGAGCCCCAGTACCTCGAACGTCGCGGCACTGGAGACCTCGACGGCGTCACGCGGAGCCGTCATCGAACCGGTGGCTCCCCCCGTCGCGCCGCAGGTCCCCACCAGCTCCGTCGCCAGCGAAGGACGTGGCGGCTCCGTGCCCGGGCCCGTAGGGGAGTCCGCGCCCCAGGTCATGGCGCCGCTGGTGACCGTCGGCAATGGGCGGTCACCCGGACTGCCGACAACACGACCCGGCGACTTGCCCGCTCGGATAGTTGGCGGACCGGCGGTTCCCCAGACGGTCACCGCCCTTCCCGCTCCGCCGGAGGGGTCGTCGGTGACGCCGCCTCAGCCGTTGCTGGCGGTGGAACCGGCGCCCTGGCCGCTGGCCGGGACGCCGGTGGCATCGCTCTGGGGGTCGGTGCAGCCGGGCTGGCCGGCGGGCGTCCTGTTCGGCATCGCCGGGTTGCTGCTGGCACCGATCGCCGGGGTGTGGCTGGGCCACCGCCAAGCGCGCGCGGTGAAGGCAGCCAGCCAACTCGTCAGTCGCTAGGCGCCCCTAGGGCGTGCGCAGATCCTTGCGAAGGATCTTGCCCGAGGCGGACTTGGGAATCGCCTCGATGAAGGCCACCTGCCGGACCTTCTTGTACGGGGCCACGTGACCGGCGACGAATTCCATCACCTCGTCTTCGGTCAGATCGGCACCGGACAGCTTGACCACGAACGCCTTTGGGACCTCTTCGCCGGAGTCCGAGTCGTTGACACCGATGACGGCGGCGTCGGCGATACCGGGGTGGGTGAGCAGAACCGCTTCGAGTTCGGCAGGGGGTACCTGATAACCCTTGTACTTGATGAGTTCCTTCAGCCGGTCGACGATGTAGACGCACCCCGTCGAGTCGACGCGCGCGACGTCGCCGGTGTGGAGGAATCCGTCGTCGTCGACGGCCTCGCGGGTGGCCTCCTCGTTGCGGAGGTACCCGGCCATCACGTTCGGGCCCTTGAACCAGAGCTCGCCCGTCTCGCTGAGTCCCGATGTCGGAGGATCGATTTCGGCACCGGTAGCGGGGTCCACGATCCTGCTGACGGCGTTGGGGACGGTCCATCCGCAGGAGGCCAGAGGCGCGATCGACCCGATCAGTCCCCGGCCGCCGTCGGGTGGCGTGATGTGGCTGACGGGGCTCAACTCACTCATGCCGTACCCCTGGACGACCCGGCAGTCCAGCCGCTGCGACACGGCGTTGCCGAGTTCCTCGTCGAGTGGCGCCGCACCGGACATGATGCTCCGCAGGCTCGAAAGGTCGTACGAGTCCACCATCGGGTGCTTGGCGAGCGCCACGGCGACCGGCGGTGCGATGAAGGCGAAGGTGCACCCGTGGTTCTGGACGTTGCCGAGGAATCCCTCGAGATCGAAGCTCGGCATGATGACCAGTCGCGCGCGTGCGTGCAGGGCGGCATTGAGAAGCACCGTCATGCCGTAGATGTGGAAGAACGGAAGCACGGCCAGAATGCGGTCGTCGGGCTGCATGGCTTGCAGTGGTCGGATCTGCGCGACGTTGGCCGCGAGGTTGCGGTGCGTGAGCATCACCCCCTTGGGATTGCCCGTCGTGCCCGAGCTGTAGGGCAGCGCCGCCAGGTGCGTGGCGGGGTCGAAGGTGACCTCCGGAGCGGGCAGACCGGGTCCGAGCAGGTCGTCGAAGTTGGGATGACCGTCGACTGCGACGCCCGGCCCGTCGAGCACCACGACCCGGTCACTGGACAGCCCGCGCGATGCTGCGCCTTCGGCGGCCTGGGTGACCAGGGGTGTCACCGTGACGAGCATCGTGGCGCCGGAGTCCGCGAGCTGCTTGGCGATGTCCTTGGCGGTGAAGAGCGCGTTGATGGTGGTGGCGGTGGCGCCTGCGCGAAGGATGCCGTGGAACGCGATGGCGAACGCTGAACTGTTGGGCGCCAACAGTCCAACGACGTCGCCGACGCCGATCCCGCGTGCAGCGAGCGCCCCGGCGAACGCATCGATGCGGGAGATCATGTCGCGGTACGACGTCTCCGTGCCGGACGTCGCGTCAACCAACGCGACACGGTCGGCATCGGCGTCCTCGACGGCACCGAAGAGGTAGTCGTAGACGCTGGTGGTGGGAATCGGGACCTGGGGGAAGGGGCTCGAGAAACTCATCGTGTCTCCGATCGAACCATGCCCGCCCATACGAACAGTGGGCCCTCCCCGCGAAGGGCCCACTGCCGCGGATTTCTCAGTTGCTGCTGTCGGATCCTCCGCCAGTCTCTATCGGTCGTCGAGCTCCTTGACCATTCGCGCAGGCGCCACGAGACGAAACGACGCGTCGACGAGCTCGCGGACCTCGTCCCAGTCGACGTCAGCGGACGTGAAGTCCAAGCCAAGCCATCCCGACGGGCCCAGATACGCGGGACGGAAGAAGCGGCCGTCCTGTTCCAGCGCGACGAGATCGGACGCGTCGACCTTCACCAGTACGCAGTGCTGGACGGCCACCATTTCTCCGGACTCCTTCGAGCTGCCGCCGTACATCGCGAACATCTTGGAAACGAAGAATGCGGGCCTGCCGTGCGAGACCTTCTCGTACGCCCCGGGGTAGCTCAGTGCGATGGCGCGCAACTCCGCCAACCCGGGATCGTCGTCGCTGAACATGATCGGGTGTGGCATGGGGCGCAGTCTATCGGCGGTGGGGCCTTGCGCGAACGCAATTGACCTGCCGGACAACGCGTTCGATGCTGCGCATCTCACCACGGTTCCCGGGGCCTGCCCGATCCGGACACGTTGCATGTCATGCAACGAACTCGGCGATCATCGGACCTGTCGGAGGGCTCCGATAACCTGCCAAGGTGAGCTCACCTGACGCCGACATCCGTCGCCAGTGGCAGCAGCTGGCCGACGAGGTGCGGGGCCACCAGTTCCGCTACTACGTCAAGGACTCACCGATCGTCTCCGACGGAGAGTTCGACCGGTTGCTCGGTGAGCTGACGGCTCTGGAGGAGCGCTATCCCGAGTTGCGGACCCCAGACTCACCGACGCAGCTTGTCGGCGGGGCAGGCTTTGCGACGAAATTCAGCTCGGCCGACCACCTCGAGCGAATGTTGAGTCTCGACAACGCGTTCAACCCCGAGGAGTTGTCGGCGTGGGCGGCGCGGTTGACGGGTGAGGTCGGGGCCGACCCCGAGTTTCTGTGCGAGCTGAAGATCGACGGCGTGGCACTCGCGCTGGTGTACCGCGACGGTGTCCTGACCCGCGCCGCCACCCGCGGAGACGGAAGCACCGGCGAGGACGTGACGCTCAACGCCCGCACCATCGACGACATCCCGGAACGCCTGGTGCACGGCGACGAGTATCCCGTCCCGGCCGTGCTCGAGGTGCGCGGCGAGGTGTTCTTCCGCCTGGCCGACTTCGAGGTACTGAACGCCGGTCTCGTGGAGGAGGGCAAGGCGCCGTTCGCCAACCCGCGCAACAGCGCTGCGGGCTCGCTGCGACAGAAGAATCCTGCGGTGACGGCGCGGCGCAGATTGCGCATGATCTGCCACGGCCTCGGCCGCGCGGAGGGCTTCGGCCCCGCGACCCTGCACGACGCCTACCTGGCACTGAAGGCGTGGGGGCTGCCGGTCTCGGACCACACCACCCGCGTCAGGGGCATCGACGCGGTGGCCGAGCGCGTCCGGTACTGGGGTGAGCACCGCCACGACGTCGAGCACGAAGTCGATGGTGTGGTGGTGAAAGTGGACGACGTCGCACTGCAACGCCGCCTCGGCGCGACGTCGCGTGCCCCACGCTGGGCGATCGCCTACAAGTATCCGCCCGAGGAAGCAACCACCAGGCTGCTCGACATTCGGGTCAACGTCGGCCGCACCGGTCGCGTCACCCCGTTCGCGTACATGGAACCGGTCAAGATCGCGGGGTCCACGGTCGGACTCGCGACTCTCCACAACGCCTCGGAGGTCAAGCGCAAGGGCGTGCTCATCGGCGACACGGTGGTGATCCGCAAGGCCGGCGACGTCATCCCCGAGGTCCTTGGACCGGTGGTGGACGTGCGCGACGGCACCGAGCGCGAGTTCGAGATGCCGACGACCTGTCCCGAGTGCGGCACCACCTTGGCCCCCGCCAAGGAAGGCGATGCCGACATCCGGTGCCCGAACTCACGCACGTGTCCTGCCCAATTGCGAGAGCGCGTGTTCCACGTTGCCGGTCGGGGCGCCTTCGACATCGAGGGGCTGGGCTATGAGGCCGCGATCGCCCTACTGCAGTCCGGTGTCATCACCGACGAGGGCGACCTGTTCGACCTGACCGAGGACGATCTGCTGCGCACGGAGCTGTTCACCGTCAAGGGCGGGGAGGTGTCGGCCAACGGCAAGCGCCTGCTCGCGAATCTCGACAAGGCCAAGCAGCAGGCGTTGTGGCGTGTGCTGGTGGCTCTGTCCATTCGTCACGTCGGTCCGACCGCCGCCCGTGCTCTGGCGAGTGAGTTCGGCAGCCTCGAAGCGATCGCGGAGGCCACCGAGGAGCAACTCGCCGCCAGCGAGGGAGTCGGTCCGACCATCGCCGCCGCGGTAGTCGATTGGTTCACCGTCGACTGGCACCGCGCCATCGTCGACAAGTGGCGTGCGGCGGGTGTGCGGATGCACGACGAGCGCGACGCCAGCATCGCGCGGACGCTGGAGGGTCTGTCCATCGTCGTGACGGGATCGCTGGCGGGGTTCTCCCGCGACGAGGCGAAGGAGGCCATCCTCGCGCGCGGTGGCAAGGCCGCAGGCTCCGTCTCAAAGAAGACCGCCTATGTCGTCGCCGGCGACGCGCCGGGTTCCAAGTACGACAAGGCAATCGAACTCGGCGTGCCGATCCTCGACGAGGACGGATTCCGGCGGCTGCTCGAGAACGGGCCGGACGAAGGCTGAGTGCGAACTCGGCGCGGGTCTGTCCGGGTATCCGAAGGGAATGGCGACATGCAATACGTGCGGCAACCACTGCGACAACGCATTCACGGTGACCTGGCCCGACGGCCGCAGCGCGACGTTCGACGGCGTCGAGTGTGCCGCGGCCCAGCTCGCGCCCGAGTGCGCGCACTGCGCTCGGAAGGACTCCAACGCTGACGTCAACGACCGCTATCCGGCGCCTAAGTCGGCGACTCAGCGCAGGATCGTCGCCACGATGCCGGCGAGGTAGCCCAGCCGTGCCACCTCGGAGGGGCGGAACGCGGGTCCGCCGGGGCGGCCGAGCATGACTGCCGTCCGGGGATCACCCAGCGGCGCAGCGGCCAGCGTCGTGTCGAAGTCCCGCCACACCTGAGGTGTCCACTCCGCGGAGCCGTCCAGCGCCTCGGCGTGTTCGAGAGGCAACCACGGGGCGGACTCGGCCGCCGTCTCCGGTGCTCCATTACTGCTGGCGACGACGTCGAGCCCGGAGTCGCCGAGCCGCAGGACCAGGCACCAACCGACCCGCAGCACCTTCGGCGCCTCGTGGGCGAGCACCTGAAGCTTGTCGTGCCTCTGGCCGGCGGCCGCAATGTGGTCGATCAACTCCAACTCCCGGTGCGCTTCCAGTAGCCCGGTGTGCGGTCGGATGCTGTCGACGTAGACGCCGTTGAGCTTCTCGGCGGCAGTGATGAGCATGTCGGGCATTGCCCCCGGGGGGAGCTCGACGACGAGGTCGTCGACCGCGTAGCCGGCTGAACGCTCCACGACGTCGAGGGACAGGATGTCGGCGCCCACCGAGCCCAGTGCCACGGCCAGCGAGCCCAGGCTGCCCGGCCGGTCCTCGAGCTCGACCCGGAGCAGATATGACGGCACGGGCAACACTGTTTCACGGAGGGTAGGAGCGGAGCGACTCGGGAAGTGACAGGCTCCGGCGCGGCGCGTCCCATCGCGGTGACTAGGCTTCGTGGTCGTGTCGCAGATCTCGCGGGACGACGTCGCCCACCTGGCGCGTCTGGCCCGGCTCACCCTGACCGACGGCGAACTGGACAGCTTCGCCGGCCAGCTCGACGCCATCCTGGGGCACGTCGGCCGGATCCAGGCCGTCGACGTCACCGGCGTCGAGGCCACCGACAACCCACTCAAGGACGTCAACGTCACGCGACCCGACGCCGTCGCGCCGAGCCTGACGCAGGAGCAGGCGCTGGCGGCCGCACCCAATGCGGTCGACGGCCGGTTCGCCGTGCCGCGCATCTTGGGGGAGGCCGAATGAGCGACCTCGTTCGTCTCGACGCGGCGACGCTCGGCGCCAAGATCGCGGCCAAGGACGTGAGCTCGACCGAGGTCACCCAGGCGCACCTCGACCAGATCACCGCCACCGACGACCGGTACCACGCCTTCCTGCACGTGGCGGCGGATGCGGCGCTGACCGAGGCGGGCCGGATCGATGCCGCGGTGGCCGCCGGGGAAGCTCTGCCGTCGCCGTTGGCGGGGGTGCCGCTGGCGCTGAAGGACGTGTTCACCACCGTCGACATGCCCACGACCTGTGGCTCCAAGATCCTCGAGGGCTGGCGTTCCCCGTATGACGCGACGGTGACCGCGCGACTGCGGGCGGCGGGCATCCCGATCCTGGGCAAGACCAACATGGACGAGTTCGCGATGGGCAGCTCGACGGAGAACTCCGCCTACGGCCCGACCCGCAATCCGTGGAACGTCGAGCGCGTTCCCGGCGGTTCGGGCGGCGGTAGCGCCGCGGCGCTCGCCGCCTTCCAGGCGCCGCTGGCGATGGGGTCCGACACGGGTGGCTCCATCCGCCAGCCTGCGGCGCTGACCGCCACCGTCGGCGTCAAGCCGACGTACGGGACGGTGTCGCGGTACGGCCTCGTCGCCTGCGCGTCGTCGCTGGACCAGGGCGGACCGTGTGCGCGCACCGTGCTCGACACAGCCCTGTTGCACCAGGTCATCGCCGGGCACGACCCGCGCGATTCGACCTCGGTGGACGCCGAGGTGCCCGACGTCGTCGCGGCGGCCAAGGCGGGTGCGGTGGGCGATATCGCCGGCGTCCGCGTCGGCGTCGTCAAGCAGCTGCGCAGCGGTGAGGGCTATCAGCGGGGAGTGTTGACGTCGTTCAACGCCGCCGTCGATCAGCTCACCGCGCTCGGGGCCGAGGTCACCGAGGTCGACTGCCCGAACTTCGACTACTCGATGGCGGCCTACTATCTGATCTTGCCGTCGGAGGTGTCGAGCAACCTCGCCCGCTTCGACGCGATGCGCTACGGGCTGCGGGTCGGCGACGACGGCACCCACAGCGCCGAGGAGGTGATGGCGATGACGCGAGCCGCCGGGTTCGGCCCAGAGGTCAAGCGCCGCATCATGATTGGCACCTATGCACTGTCGGCCGGCTATTACGACGCGTACTACAACCAGGCGCAGAAGGTGCGGACGTTGATCGCTCGGGACCTCGAGCGCGCCTATCAGAGCGTCGACGTGCTGATCTCGCCCGCGACCCCGACGACGGCGTTCCCGCTGGGGGAGAAGGTCGACGACCCGCTCGCGATGTACCTGTTCGACCTCTGCACGCTGCCGTTGAACCTCGCCGGGCATTGCGGAATGTCGGTGCCGTCGGGGCTGTCCGAGGACGACGGACTACCCGTTGGCCTGCAGATCATGGCCCCCGCGTTGGCCGATGACAGGCTCTACCGCGTCGGTGCCGCCTACGAAGCGGCGCGCGGTCCGCTGCCGACCGCGATCTGACGGGGGAAGATAGGCGCATGCGGATTGGAGTGCTCACCGGAGGCGGCGACTGTCCCGGCCTGAATGCGGTCATCCGGGCTGTCGTGCGGACGTGCGACGTTCGGTACAAGTCCACGGTCGTCGGGTTCCTGGACGGTTGGCGCGGTCTGCTCGAGGACCGCCGCATCCAGCTCGCGAACGACGACCGCAACGACCGGCTGCTCGGCAAGGGCGGCACCATCCTCGGCACCGCGCGGGTCAACCCGGAGAAACTGCGCGCCGGTCTGGACCAGATCAAGCAGACCATGGAAGACAACGGCATCGACGTGCTGATCCCGATCGGTGGCGAGGGCACGCTGACGGCGGCGCATTGGCTGTCGGAGGAGAACGTCCCGGTCGTCGGCGTGCCGAAGACCATCGACAACGACATCGACTGCACCGACGTCACCTTCGGCCACGACACCGCGCTGCAGGTCGCTAGCGAAGCCATCGACCGGCTGCACAGCACCGCGGAGTCCCATCAGCGGGTGATGCTCGTCGAGGTGATGGGTCGCCACGCCGGGTGGATCGCGCTCAACGCCGGGCTGGCGTCGGGTGCACACATGACCCTCATCCCCGAGCAGCCCTTCGACGTCGAAGAGGTCTGCCGACTGATCAAGCGGCGTTTCGTCCGCGGTGACTCGCACTTCATCTGCGTGGTCGCCGAGGGGGCCAGGCCCGCCGAGGGCTCGATGCAGTTGCGGGACGGCGGAATCGACGAGTTCGGGCACGTGAAGTTCACTGGGGTGGCCCATCAACTGGGCGTGGAGATCGAGAAGCGAATCAAGAAGGAAGTGCGCACTACGGTGCTCGGCCACGTCCAGCGTGGCGGCACCCCGACCGCGTACGACCGAGTGCTGGCCACCCGATTCGGTGTCAACGCGGCCGACGCCGCGCACTCCGGCGAGTACGGGGTGATGGTCTCGCTGCGCGGCCAGGAGATTGGCCGCGTTCCGCTGGCGGAGGCCGTCAAGCAGTTGAAGCTGGTGCCACAGAGCCGCTATGACGACGCCGCCGAGTTCTTCGGCTGAGTTCCCCCGCGTCGACCTCCCCCGCGAGCAGACGCAAATGTGCCCCCAAAGCGGCGTGTCCCGGAACTTATGCGTCTGCTCGCGGGGAAGACGGCACTACTAAGATCGAGGCATGACTGTCGCCTCCGCCGAACTGCTCGACTACGACGAGGTCATCGCTCGCTACGAGCCCGTGATGGGCATGGAGGTCCACGTCGAACTTTCGACGGCGACCAAGATGTTCTGTGGCTGCGCCAACCAGTTCGGTGCCGAGCCCAACACCCAGGTGTGCCCGGTATGCCTGGGGCTGCCTGGGTCGCTGCCCGTGGTCAACAAGTCCGCGGTCGAGTCCGCGATCCGCATCGGGCTCGCGTTGAACTGCGACATCGCGCCGTGGGGCCGCTTCGCCCGCAAGAACTACTTCTACCCAGATCAGCCGAAGAACTACCAGATCAGCCAGTACGACGAGCCGATCGCCGTCAACGGCTATCTGGATGCCCCGCTCGATGACGGCACGACGTGGCGCGTGGAGATCGAGCGCGCGCACATGGAGGAGGACACCGGCAAGCTGACGCACCTCGGCAGCGTCACTGGTCGCATCGCGGGCGCGACGACGTCGCTGCTCGACTTCAACCGGGCCGGTGTGCCGCTCGTCGAGATCGTCACCAAGCCCATCGAGGGTGCGGGCGCGCGAGCTCCAGAGATCGCCCGCGCCTACGTCACCGCGCTGCGGGATCTGTTGCGCGGGTTGAACGTATCCGACGTTCGGATGGACCAGGGCTCGATGCGCTGCGACGCCAACGTCTCGCTCAAGCTCGTCGGCGCAGCGGAGTTCGGCACCCGTACCGAGACGAAGAACGTCAACTCGCTCAAGAGCGTCGAGATCGCCGTCCGCTACGAAATGCGCCGCCAGGCAGCCGTTCTGGAGGCCGGTGGCGAGATCATTCAGGAAACCAGGCACTTCCACGAGGACGGCTACACCAGCGCGGGTCGTCGCAAGGAGACCGCGGAGGACTACCGGTACTTCCCGGAACCCGATCTGGAGCCGGTCGCGCCCAGTGCCGAACTGGTCGAGCAGTTACGGGGCACGATTCCGGAGCTGCCGTGGTTGCAGCGCAATCGGATTCAACAGGAGTGGGGCATCTCCGACGAGGTGATGCGCGATCTGGTCAACAACGACGTCATCGATCTGGTCACCGCCACGGTCGTCGCCGGCGCCTCGAGCGAGGCCGCCCGCGCCTGGTGGGGAAACTTCCTGGTGCAGAAGGCCAATGAGCTCGGCATCGAGATCGACGCACTGGCCATCACGCCGGCACAGGTCGCTGCGGTGGTGAAGTTGGTCGACGACGGCAAGCTGTCGAACAAGCTCGCGCGCCAGGTGATCGAGGGCGTGCTGGCGGGCGAGGGTGAGCCCGATCGGGTGATGGCCGACCGTGGGTTGGCGGTCGTCCGCGACGACTCGGTGATCCAGGCCGCCGTCGACGAGGCGCTGGCCGCCAACCCCGGCATCGCCGAGAAGATTCGGGGCGGCAAGGTTCAGGCGGCCGGGGCCGTGGTGGGTGCCGTCATGAAGGCCACCAAGGGCCAGGCCGACGCCGCGCGGGTCAGGGAACTCGTTTTGGCGGCCTGCGGCGTCGAGGGCTGACTCCGGCGCTCGGCTCAGGTGTTCTCGGCGTTGGTGCGCGGGAATCCGCCGCCCTGCGGGAAGAGCGGGAAGACGACGTCGTCCACCTTCTCGGCGTCGCCCGAGGTCTTGTTGACCGTGCCGCCCCAGACGTTGCCGTCCGGCGAGAGTTCCAAGGCCCAGGCGTGACCGTGCTGGTCCTGCCGGATGACCTCCGGGTCGCCCGTGACGGCGCCGGTATCGGGCGCCAAGCGGACCGCGACGGTCTGCTTGGTGTTGACCATGTTCACCAGAACGGTGCCGTCGGTCACCACGCAGCCGGCGATCCCCAGCTTGTCCGGCCAGGTCCAGACGGTCGAGACCACCGAGTCCTTGGTGATGCGCTGCAGTCGGTCACCGGTCGGTGTCCGATCGGTGACGAATTGGGAACCGTCGGCGGCGTCGATGCACAGCCCACCGGCGGCGCCGATGCCGCTGAGCGCGGTCGTCGGCGGCGCCTGGTTCACGGTCGTGGGCTGTTCGATGCGGATCAGCTTGCCTGCGAGCGAACCCGGGTCGGACGCCTGGCCGGGGTTGCCCGCGTCGCCGGTGAGCACCTCCAGCGTGGTGGGGCTGGTGAAGATCAGCGCCCCCATGTTGCCCGTCGCACCCTTCGGGATGCCCGTCAGGATCGGTTTGGGAACGTCGCCGTCGGCGATCCTGACGACGCGGTTGTCGGTCGGCGTGCTGATGTAGGCGTACATCAGGCGGTCCTGCGAATACGTCGGAGACAACACGATGTCCATCAGTCCGCCGTCGCCGGACGGATCGACCGGAATCACCAGCTTGACCTTGGGTTCTGCGTTGGTCGCGATCTCCTTGACGGCGCCCGTGGTGCGCTCGGCCACCAGGGCCGACTTGCTGTCGGGACCCATGATGAGTCCGCTGGTGCTCTCCAGGCAGCCCTGCATCACGCCCTTCGCGTCGCAGACCTTCGGAAAGGGCTGTGCAGGTAGGGGAGGGGGCGGCGGTGGTTCCTCGCTCGGCGGCGGAGCCATCTCCGGTTGAGTGGTGAACGGCTGTGACTGGGTGTCGTCGAAACGGGCGCAGCCCGACCCGACCAGCAACGCGGCGCACAGCAGCACCAGCACACTCCGCGACGGCCGGTGCACACTCATGCCCGCCAGATTACGGATCGCTGGGCGGTGCGCGCCACGTCGGTCGGTGCGCCGCGCGTTCGCGGCGTGGCGAATCTCAGGGTGAAAGGACCGCGCCAATCCACGATTCGCAGGTAATCAGCACTTACGCTGGAAACGTGACCAGTACTTCTCACGATCCGCGAGCATGGCAGAGACCGGAAGACCTCGCCGAACGCCCTGCGTCGGCACGCCTGGTCGACCCGGAGGACGACGTCCCCTCGACTCCGTATGCGGGCGACTTCGAGACCACCGCCATCCCGCGGTACGACTCGGGCACGCCCAGCCAGGAGCACTCCGGGTATGGACTGCTCGGCGAACCGGAGCCGCTCCCATACGTCCAGCCCACGAGCAGACACCAGTCGCACTCCGCAGAGCCGACCGAGATCGAACCAGACGGCGTCGGCATGACCGATGCCGCGGGCCGCAGAGGGACGCAAGATCTCGGCCTGTTGCTGCTTCGCGTCGGACTCGGCGCCCTGTTGATCGCGCACGGCCTGCAGAAGGCGTTCGGCCTGTGGGGTGGTCAGGGCCTCAACGGATTCCAGCAGTCACTCGCGGACATGGGATACCAGCACGCGAACATCCTGACCTACGTCGGTGTCGGCGGTCAGATCGGCGCGGGCGTGCTCCTGGTGCTTGGACTCTTCACCCCGGTTGCCGCGGCCGCCGCGGTCGCATATCTGATCAACTCCCTGTTGGCGGCCGTCGCGGCACAGCCCGACAGCGGCTACTTCTCGTTCTTCCTTCCGGACGGGCACGAGTACCTGGTCATGCTCCTGGTGCTGGCCGCCGCCCTCGTGCTCACCGGCCCGGGGAAGTACGGATTCGACGCCGGCCGCGGATGGGCCAGGCGCCCGTTCGTCGGATCCGCCGTCGCGCTGGTTCTCGGCATCGGCGTCGGTGTCGCTGTGTGGGTGCTGCTGAACGGCGCCAATCCGCTCGCTTGAGCCCCTACGCGTAGGGGTTGGGTACGCGGCCGTCGGTGGCGGCCGTGAGCTTCGGGAGAGTTGCGAAGGTCACCGCGGGCAGTCGCAGGTCCGAGCCGTCCTTCAGATGCGCCGACGCCCAGGAACCTCCGTCGAAGCGCAACCCGTCGACCTGCTCCCAGGCGACCGTTCGGCTGCCGATCATCGTGCGCGCCGTGACCGTTTCCCGGTCGGCGATGGTGCGGTAGCGGACCACCGCCACCGAGGCCGCGATCGGGATGATCAACAGCGCCGTGAACCAGGTCGGATTGGCGAGCACCAAGGCGAGCAACCCCAGCGTGAGGAAGCCGACCGCAAAGTGGGCCATCGGCGAAATCTTGATGACGACGGGGGCCGACGATGCCGAGGCGGATGGTGAACTCACCCCGTCATCTTCCCACCGGCCCACTTCGTCGTGCTGCCCGCATACCCGGCGGTGGCACGAAATTTGACCTTTGAGCAGTGCGGAGGCTACCGTCGCATGTTATGCAGACCGTCGAAATTCTCGTAGTAATTGGTTCGCGCGCTGGTGCGTAACCCGACTAGTAATTAGTCAGAGCCTACGAGCACCGACGCGCAACCCTCGTGCAGCATCCGCTGACGGGGGTTTTTTGTTGCCCGAGAACATCCACCACCAGACACCGCCAACAACCAACGAGGACGCAGAGGACACCGTGAGCGCACCGACCACGCGACCACCCGAGACGGGCATGCGCGCCAATGGCACGCCCGCCATCGCAACAACGCCCGCTCCGCAGCCGAAACGGGTTGCCCCGCAACAAATGACGGGCGCCCAGGCCGTCATCCGGTCGCTCGAGGAGCTCGACGTCGAGATCATCTTCGGCATTCCCGGCGGCGCCGTGCTGCCGGTCTACGACCCGCTGTTCGACTCGCAGAAGCTGCGTCACGTGCTGGTGCGTCACGAACAGGGCGCCGGTCACGCGGCCAGCGGATACGCCCACGCCACCGGCAAGGTCGGCGTGATGATGGCCACGTCCGGCCCTGGAGCCACGAACCTCGTGACTCCGTTGGCCGACGCCCAGATGGACTCGATCCCCGTCGTCGCCATTACCGGACAGGTCGGCCGGGCCCTCATCGGCACCGACGCCTTCCAGGAGGCCGACATCTCCGGTATCACCATGCCGATCACGAAGCACAACTTCCTGGTCCGCAGCGGCGATGCGATCGCGCAGGTGATGGCCGAGGCGTTCAACATCGCGCGCAGCGGACGGCCGGGTGCGGTGCTCGTCGACATCCCGAAGGACGTCCTGCAGGCGCAGTGCACCTTCAGTTGGCCGCCGAAGATCGACCTGCCCGGCTACAAGCCGAACACCAGACCGCACAGCAGGCAGGTTCGCGAGGCCGCCAAGCTCATCGCGGCCGCGCGCAAACCGGTGCTGTACGTCGGCGGCGGTGTCATCCGCGGCGAGGCGACCGACGAGTTGATGGATTTGGCCGAGCTGACCGGGATCCCCGTCGTCACCACGCTGATGGCTCGCGGCGCCTTCCCCGACAGCCACCCCCAGAACCTCGGCATGCCGGGCATGCACGGCACCGTCGCGGCGGTGGGCGCCCTGCAGAAGAGCGACCTGCTGATCGCGCTCGGCACGCGTTTTGATGACCGGGTGACCGGCAAGTTGGACTCGTTCGCGCCGGAGGCCAAGGTGATTCACGCCGACATCGACCCGGCCGAGATCGGCAAGAACCGCAACGCCGACGTGCCGATCGTGGGCGACGTGAAGAACGTCATCACCGATCTGCTGGAGGCGCTGCGCCGCGACGCAACGTCGTCGTCGACGCTCGACATCGACGACTGGTGGAAGTACCTGCGCAACATCCAGTCGACCTTCCCGTTGAGTTACGGGCCACAGAGCGACGGCAGCCTGAGCCCCGAGTTCGTCATCGAGTCCCTGGGCAGGATCGCCGGCCCGGACGCGGTGTACGTGGCGGGCGTTGGGCAGCACCAGATGTGGGCCGCGCAGTTCATCAAGTACGAGAACCCGAAGACGTGGTTGAACTCCGGTGGTCTCGGCACGATGGGTTACGCCGTGCCTGCCGCGATGGGTGCGAAGTTCGCCCGTCCCGAGGCCGAGGTGTGGGCCATCGACGGCGACGGCTGCTTCCAGATGACGAACCAGGAACTGGCCACCTGTGCCGTCGAGGGTGCGCCGATCAAGGTCGCCGTCATCAACAACGGCAATCTGGGCATGGTGCGCCAGTGGCAGACGCTCTTCTACGAGGGCCGCTACTCGCAGACTGGCCTGTCGACGCATGATCGCCGCATCCCCGACTTCGTCAAGCTGGCCGAGGCGCTCGGCTGCGTCGGATTGCGTTGCGAGCGCGCCGAAGACGTCGAGGACGTCATCAACCAGGCCCGGGCGATCAACGACCGTCCGGTGGTGATCGACTTCATCGTCGGCGCCGACGCCCAGGTGTGGCCGATGGTGGCCGCGGGCATGAGCAATGACGAGATCCAGGCGGCAAGGGGAATTCGGCCGCTGTTCGACGACCAGGGCAACGAGGGGCACGCCTGATGACCATCACCACCCACACCCTGTCGGTGCTCGTAGAGGACAAGCCCGGCGTGCTTGCACGCGTGTCATCGCTGTTCTCCCGGCGTGGCTTCAACATCAAGTCACTGGCCGTCGGCGCCACCGAACAGAAGAACCTGTCCCGGATGACGATCGTCGTCTCGGTGGAGGACTTCCCGCTCGAACAGATCACCAAGCAGCTCAACAAGCTCATCAACGTGATCAAGATCGTCGAGCAGGACGAGGACAACTCGGTCTCTCGCGAACTGGCGCTGATCAAGGTCCGCGCCGATGCGGCGAACCGCGGACAGATCATCGAAGCGGTGAATCTGTTCCGCGCCAAGGTCGTCGACGTGTCGGCCGAGTCGCTGGTGGTGGAGGCCACTGGAACACCGGGCAAGCTCGAGGCGCTTCTGGCACTGCTCGAGCCCTACGGCATTCGAGAGATCGCACAGTCCGGCATGGTGACGCTTGCCCGCGGTCCGCGCGGCATCTCCGGCGTCAAGTAGTCAACCCCTCGCAACGAAGTAGAGAAAGGGAAGTTCACAGTGGCAGTTGAGATGTTCTACGACGACGATGCAGACCTGTCGATCATTCAGGGACTCAAGGTCGGTGTCATCGGATACGGCAGCCAGGGACATGCGCATTCGCTATCGCTGCGTGATTCGGGCGTTCAGGTGAAGGTCGGTCTCAAGGAGGGCTCCAAGTCCCGCGAGAAGGTCACCGAGCAGGGTCTCGAGGTCGACACACCGGCCGAGGTCGCCAAGTGGGCCGACGTGATCATGCTGCTGGCGCCCGACACCGCGCAGGCGGAGATCTTCGCAGGCGACATCGAGCCGAACCTGGTGGCGGGCAATGCGCTGTTCTTCGGCCACGGCCTGAACATCCACTTCGACCTGATCGAGCCCGCCGACGACATCACCGTCGGCATGGTCGCCCCCAAGGGCCCCGGCCACCTGGTGCGCCGTCAGTTCGTCGACGGCAAGGGCGTGCCCTGCCTGATCGCGGTCGACCAGGACCCCACCGGCGAGGGCCAGGCGCTGGCGCTGTCCTACGCCAAGGCCATCGGCGGCGCCCGCGCGGGTGTGATCAAGACGACGTTCAAGGAGGAGACCGAAACCGACCTCTTCGGTGAGCAGGCCGTGTTGTGCGGCGGCACCGAGGAATTGGTGAAGGTCGGCTTCGAGGTCATGGTGGAGGCGGGCTACGCCCCCGAGATGGCCTACTTCGAGGTGCTGCACGAGCTCAAGCTGATCGTGGACCTGATGTACGAGGGCGGCATTGCGCGGATGAACTACTCGGTGTCCGACACCGCGGAGTTCGGTGGCTACCTGTCCGGCCCGCGCGTCATCGACGCCGACACCAAGGAGCGCATGCGCGGCATCCTCAAGGACATCCAGGACGGCACCTTCGTCAAGGAGCTCGTCGCCAACGTCGAGGGTGGCAACAAGCGGCTCGAGAAGCTGCGCAAGGAGAACGCCGAGCACCCGATCGAGGTCACCGGCAAGAAGCTGCGCGACCTGATGAGCTGGGTCGACCGGCCGATCACCGAAACGGCTTAACTTCCCGCGACTTCGGCGTGCTGGGTTGCGGTCACATTGCGGTCACCGCAACTCAGCACGCCGAAATCGTCATCGGGTGAGGCGCTCGGCGATGCTCACCACGCGAGTGGCTAGGTGATCGAGCGCTGCGTCCGTGGTGTCGTCGAGTGATTCCACGTTGTCGCGGTCGGCGATCAGCCCGACGCCGTAGGGGTTTCCGTCGGCGAACTTCACCTGGTCGGTGTAGCCGGGCGGCACGATGATCCCGCCGAAGTGCATGAGCGTGACGTACAGCGTGAGCAGTGTCGTCTCTTGCCCGCCGTGCAGCGACTGCGACGACGTGAAGGCGGCGTACACCTTGTCGGCCAGCTTGCCCTCGGACCACAGTCCGCCGAGCGAGTCGATGAACGTGCGGAGTTGTGATGCGACCGAACCGAATCGGGTGGGGGAGCCGAAGACGACGGCGTCCGCCCAGACGATGTCGTCGCCCGTGGCCGCAGGCAGATCCTTGGTGGCTTCGTAGTTCGCCGTCCACGCCGGATTCCGCGCGAACGATTCGGGATCGTGGGTCTCGGCGACGTGCCGCACCCGCACCTCGGCGCCCGCTCCCTCGGCAGCGTTTGCGATGCGCTGCGCCATGGTGGTGCCGTGCCCGGTGGCGGAGTAGTAGATCACTGCGAGTTTCGTCATGGTGTAAGCCAATCACGGAGCGAGGTCGGGCAGCTTCGTCATGCCGAACTCGCGGCGCAGCATCGTGCGGGCCGCGTAGTAGCCGGCCATGCCGTGCACACCGCCACCCGGCGGCGCGGCCGACGAGCAGAGGTAGGCCTTCGGTATCGGCGTCGACCACGGGTTGAGGCGAAGGGTCGGACCGGTGAGTGCGCTGAACATGTTGTTGCCGCCGACGCCGATGTCACCGCCGACGAGGTTGGCGTTGTGGTCGGCCAGTCGTGAAGCGGGCACGCTGCGGGCGGCCACCACGACGTCGCGGAACCCCGGTGCGAAGCGTTCGAAGACCTCCGTCACGGTCTCGGCCATGTCAACGGTGGAGCCCGCGGGCACGTGGGCGTAGGTCCACAGCGGCCGTCGCCCCTGAGCGTCGATGCGGCCTGGGTCGGCGAGGTGGGGGAGGGCGGCGAGGATCATCGGCCAGTCGGCGAGGCGACCGTGGGCGATCTCCCTTTCGGCGAGCGCCATCTGTGAGCGGGTCCCGCCGAGATGCAGCGTCGGCGCTTGCGCCAGTCGCGCATCACGCCAGGGGATCTCGCCGGACAACACGAAGTCGACCTTCGCCACGCCTGGTCCAAATCGATAGCGGCGCAACGCCTTCGCGTACCGCGGCGGCAGGTCGTCTCCGTAGATCCGCAGCAGCGCGGTCGGCGCCGTGTCGTAAAGCACGACGCCGTCGGGTGGCCGGGTGATCTCCTCGCCGAGGACCAGCTCGCCGCCGTGAGTCCGGAGGTCGGCGAGCAGGGCGTCGGGAATCGCCTGCGACCCGCCGACCGGTATCGGCCACCCCACGGCGTGCGCCAGGGTGGCCAGCATCAACCCGGCACCGGAGGACACCAGCGATGGCATCTGCGAAATCGTGTGCGCGGCAACGCCACTGAACAGTGCGCGAGCGTCCTCGCCGGCCAAGCTGCGCCAGAGCGGGGTGCCCTGTTCGAGGAGCCGCGGACCGACGCGCAGCGCAGCCGGGATCGACGGCGGAACCGACCGCTTGTCGCCGAGCATCAGGCCCACCACGCCGTCGCAGTTCGCGGTGAGCGGGCCGAGCAGCCGCCGCCAGGACGCGCCGTCGTCGAGCTCGTCGCACGTGCGGCCGAGGTCGGTGTAGCCGATCGCGGCGAGCCTGCCCGGCAGGGGATTGCCGTAGGCGATCTCGGGGACGGCCAGTTGGACGCCGCGTGCCCGAAGGTCGAACTGGGCGAAGAACGGCGACGCCAGCGCCAGCGGGTGCACCGCCGAACAGATGTCGTGACTGACCCCGGGGAACTCGGGGTCCGGCAAGGTCCGCGCCCCACCGCCCGCGGTCGGCTGCGCCTCGACGACGCGCACCGACAGCCCGGCCCTTGCGCAGATCACGGCGGCGCTCAGGCCGTTGGGCCCACTACCGACGACGGTGACGTCCACGTTTCCATCTTCCCGGGTCACTTCGCTCCTGCCCGCCATGACCACTCCATTACAGCCCCCACTACTCTGTTCGCGTGAGCCTGCCCGTTGTTTTGATCGCCGACAAACTCGCCGAGTCGACAGTTGCTGCCCTGGGAGACCAGGTCGAGGTGCGCTGGGTCGACGGCCCCGACCGGGAGAAACTGCTGGCCGCGGTCCCGGAAGCCGACGCCCTGCTGGTGCGCTCGGCGACGACGGTGGACGCCGAGGTCATCGCCGCGGCCCCCAAGCTGAAGATCGTCGCCCGTGCCGGTGTCGGTCTGGACAACGTCGACGTCGACGCCGCAACCGCACGCGGGGTGCTGGTGGTCAACGCGCCGTCGTCGAACATCCACAGCGCCGCCGAGCACGCCATGGCACTGCTGCTCGCCGCGGCCCGCCAGATTCCTGCCGCCGACGCGACGCTGCGCGAGCACACGTGGAAGCGGTCGAAGTTCTCCGGTACCGAGATCTTCGGCAAGACGGTCGGCGTCGTCGGCCTCGGTCGCATCGGTCAGCTCGTCGCTCAGCGGCTAGCCGCCTTCGGCGCCCACATCACGGCCTACGACCCCTACGTCTCCCAGGCCCGTGCCGCGCAGCTCGGCATCGAACTGCTGACTCTCGACGAGCTGCTGGGCCGCGCCGACTTCATCTCCATGCACCTGCCCAAGACCAAGGAGACCGCGGGTCTGATCGGCAAGGAGGCGCTGGCGAAGACCAAGCCGGGCGTGATCATCGTCAACGCCGCGCGCGGTGGTCTGATCGACGAGCAGGCGCTCGCGGATGCGGTGACCAACGGGCACGTGCGCGGCGCCGCACTCGACGTGTTCTCCACCGAACCGTGCACGGACAGCCCGTTGTTCGAGCTGCCTCAGGTCGTCGTCACCCCGCACCTCGGGGCGTCGACGGCCGAGGCGCAGGATCGCGCGGGCACCGACGTCGCGGCCAGCGTGAAGCTCGCGCTGGCCGGCGAGTTCGTCCCCGATGCCGTCAACGTCGGCGGTGGCGTGGTCGGCGAGGAGGTCGCGCCGTGGCTGGATCTGGTGCGCAAGCTGGGGCTGTTGGTCGGTGCGCTGTCGGCCGAGCTGCCGACGAGTCTCTCCGTTCAGGTTCGGGGCGAGCTGGCCTCCGAAGAGGTTGACATACTTCGACTTTCGGCGTTGCGCGGATTGTTCTCCGCCGTCATCGAGGATCAGGTGACCTTCGTGAACGCGCCTTCGCTGGCGGCCGAACGCGGGGTGGAGGCCACCATCGGCACGGCACCGGAGAGTCCCAATCACCGCAGCGTCGTCGACGTGCGCGCCGTTTCCGCCGACGGGTCGACGGTCAACGTGTCCGGCACGCTGTCGGGGCCGCAGCAGGTGCAGAAGCTGGTTCAGATCAACGGGCGCAACCTGGATCTGCGCGCCGAGGGCGTGAACCTGATCATCAACTACAGCGATCAGCCAGGGGCGCTCGGCACGATCGGAACGCGGCTCGGCAGCGCCGGGGTCAACATCCTCGCCGCCCAGCTCAGTCAGGACGCCGACGGCGAGGGGGCGACGATCATGCTGAGGCTCGACCGTCAGGTGCCGGGCGACGTGCTCGCGGCACTCGGCACCGACGTCGGCGCGACGACTCTTGAACTCGTGGACCTGTCATGAAACTCGCCGTCATCGCCGGCGACGGCATCGGACCCGAGGTGATCGACGAGGCACTCAAGGTGCTCGACGTCGTCAAGCCCGGCGTCGAGAAGACCACCTACGACGTGGGCGCCCGGCGTTACCACGCCACCGGTGAGGTCATGCCCGACGGACTGGTCGACGAACTCCGCACTCACGACGCAATCCTGTTGGGCGCCATCGGCGATCCGTCGGTGCCCAGCGGTGTCCTCGAGCGGGGACTGCTGCTGCGGATGCGGTTCGAGCTCGACCACCACGTCAACCTGCGGCCGTCGAAACTGCACCCGGGGGTGACCAGCCCACTGGGCGACGTGGACATCGACTTCGTCGTCGTGCGCGAAGGCACCGAGGGTCCATACACGGGTAACGGCGGCGCGATCCGCGTGGGCACGCCGCACGAGGTGGCCACCGAGGTAAGCCTGAATACCGCGTTCGGCGTGGAACGGGTGGTGCGCGACGCGTTCACGAGGGCATCGGCGCGTCGCAAGCACCTGACCCTGGTGCACAAGACCAACGTGCTGACGTTCGCGGGCAAGCTGTGGTCGCGCATCGTGGCCGAGGTCGGCACGGAGTTCCCCGACGTCGAGGTCGCCTATCAGCACATCGACGCAGCGACCATCCACATGGTCACCGACCCGGGCCGCTTCGACGTCATCGTCACCGACAACCTGTTCGGCGACATCATCACCGACCTGGCCGCGGCGGTCTCCGGTGGCATCGGCCTGGCCGCCAGCGGCAACATCGATGCGACGCGGACCAACCCGTCGATGTTCGAGCCGGTGCACGGCAGCGCGCCCGACATCGCGGGCAAGGGCATCGCCGATCCCACCGCGGCCGTCATGTCGGTGGCCCTGCTTCTCGCGCACGTCGGGGACGACGCGGCGGCGGCGCGGGTCGACAAGGCCGTCGAGGAACACCTCGCCACCCTGGGT
>NZ_DASQEU010000159.1:0-53871 GCF_035633495.1 Mycobacterium sp.
GCTTCCACACCACCTTCCTGGTGCAGCACTGGGTCGGTAACGAGGGCATGCCGCGCCGCTACGCGGACTACCTGCCCACCGACGGCTTCACCACCCTCAACGTGATCTCGACGATCGGCGCGTTCATCCTCGGGGTCTCGACGATCCCGTTCGTGTGGAACGTGTTCAAGAGCTGGCGCTACGGCGAGCCAGTGGTGGTGGACGATCCGTGGGGTTACGGCAACTCGCTCGAATGGGCGACCAGCTGCCCGCCGCCGCGGCACAACTTCACCGAACTACCCCGAATCCGTTCGGAGCGACCGGCATTCGAGTTGCACTACCCGCACATGGTCGAACGGATGCGGGACGAGGCGCACATCGGTGGCGGCCCGCACCCGGCCCACGGCGACGTCACGGAGATCGACGACGTCGCGGTCCGTTCATGACCGGGGTGACACTCAGTACACCTCGCGCACATAGCGTTTGGCGGCGACCAACTCCCGCTTGTAGTCATGCGCACGTTTCGCCGGACATGCCGCCGTGCTCGCGGATGACGGCGGTGGGGGCGTCGTCGACGTCCTTGGCCATCCGGGTGGCATCGCCACAGACGAAGAAGTGCGCGCCATCCTCCAACCAGCGCCACACGTCGGCTCCGTAGTCGCGGATCTTGTGCTGCACGTACACCCGTTCCGGCTGGTCGCGTGAGAACGCCAGGTCGAGCCGGTTCAGCAGACCGTCGTTGACCATGTCCTCGAGATCGGCTCGGTAGTAGAAGTTCTCGGCTCGGTGCTGATCGCCGAAGAACAACCAGTTGCGGCCACCGTGGCCGAGTGCCCGGCGCTCCTGCAGAAATCCGCGGAACGGTGCGATGCCGGTCGCGGTCCCGACCATGATCATCGGCGTCGCTCCGTCCTCCGGCGGCCGGAAGTGCGGCGACGGCTGAAGGAAGACCGGCGCACCGGAGGCCCGATCGGCCGGGAACGTCGAGCACACTCCCCTCGTTCGATTCGGTCACTGCCCGGACACCGGACGACCGACACCGTCAACTGGACTTCGTTGGGGTTGACCAGCGGGCTGCTCGAGATCGAATACGACCGCGGCGTCAGTCGCACCATAGCGTCGCGCCACTGCGCCGCCTCGGCGCGGACTCCGAACTCCGCCACGACGTCCACACCGTTGCGGCCTCTGAGCCACCCGTCCAGCTCGGATCGACTGCGGCGCAGGACTCGCAACGAGCCCGCCCCGTCGCCGGCCTCGGCCACGAAGTCGAGGAGGTTGGGGGTGACGCGACAGATGTCGTAGTGCGTGGACAACGCATCGCGCAGTGCCATCTCGCGTCCGTCGACCTCGATCACGTCGTCGGTGGACAGAGCGGTGGCCGCGAGCAATCGCGCCACCGTCTCGTCGCTGTTGGTGGCGTACACCCCCAACGCGTCCCCGACCGAATACGAGACCCCGTGCGCGGAGACATCGAAACCGAACTGGTGCACCTCCTTTGCCGCTCCGGGCGCCGTGAGCACCACGTTCCGGCTCAGCGGAGCGTCGACCGGCTTGGCTCGGGTGAACTGTTCGACGGTGCGGGCGGGTGCGCGGCCCACGGCGGCCCTGACGTTCGCGGTATCCGCCGGTGTCGCCGTCACCAGGGTGGTGACCGTCTAGGCCCACCGCGCCATCGGTTCGTCGGCGGAGGACTCGCATTCGATGCGCTCGGTCAGCTTGGTGTCCCCCAGCTCGGCCAGGCGGGGGTCCACGGACTTGGCATGTCCGCAGAAGTTGTCGTACGAGCGGTCGCCGATGCCCAGCACCGCGTACCGCACCCCGTCCAGATCGGGGGCGTCGGCTGACGCCAGACGGTGCCAGAAGTCAGCACCGTTGTCCGGCGGTCCGCCGTCGCCGAAGGTGCTGGTCACGACCAGGACGTCACCGGCCGCGGCGAGGTCGGAGAGCTTACAGGCGTCCATGTTCATCACGCGCGCAGGCGCGCTCGAGGTGCCGAGCCGATCCACCACCCGCGCCGCGAAGTGCTCGGGATTGCCGGTTTGGGAGGCCCACAGCACCAGTGGCCGCGGGCCGGCCGCCGGCGATTCGGCATCGGCTGACTGCGCGCGGGAGTAGGTTCCCGCGAGCATCCCGTCGACGTACGCGCGCACCGATGCACTCACCGGCGCTTCGCTCGGCAGCACCGGGACACCCCGAACGACCGGTGGCAAGGCTCTGAAGAACCCTGCCAGATAGTGCTTCTCGACATCGGCGAGAACGGGCGACGGCTGATCGTCGAGCCCCAGTGCGGACCCGATCGCGTTCATCTGCGCGGTCGCGGTCGCCAGTTCCGACGGCGCAGGCGCCGGCCCCGCCGGACGCATGCTGACCGCGCAGGCCTTGAACTCGGGTTGCAGCGAGTCGGGGTCGACGGCATCGGTGGTGACGGCGTCGATCGCGACATACTCGCCGTGCTCGTCGTTCCAGTGGAACGGCACGAAGCAGTTGCTGGGACGCACCCGTTCGGTCACCACCAGGGGCAGCACCGCGCGACCGCGTCGCGACGCCAGCTCGACGGGCTGGCCGTCGACGAGGTTCTGCGCCTCGGCGTCGATCGTGTGAATCTCGACGAAGGGTCCCCCGTCGAGCTTGTTGAGCTTGGCCACCTTGCCCGTCTTCGTCATGGTGTGCCATCGGTGTTGCAGGCGGCCGGTGTTCAGCACCATCGGATAGTCGTCGTCGGGCATCTCGCTGGCGTCCAGGTGCGGCCGGGGGTGGAAGGCCCCGCGCCTCGACGGGGTCGGGAAGGCCAGCCTGGGGCGGTACCCGTGCTCGTCGACGTGCGGGTTCTGGCTGACGCCGTCGTTCAGATAGCGGATCGGATGCCGGTCGTCGTCCCCTCCTGACTGGTCGAGCGGTGGCGCGGGCAATTGCACCGGACCGTTCCGCAGGCGGTCGTAGCCGACGCCACGCAGGTCGTAACCCGTTCGGGGATTGGAGAACTCGCGGATCTCGTCGAAGACCTCCGCACTCGATGCGTAGGTGAAGTGTTCGCCGTAGCAGAGCTGCTCGGCGACCTGTCAGATCAGCGACCAGTCGGGCCTGGCGTCACCCGCGGGTGGAATTGACTGCTGCAGCAGGGTGACGCTACCAAGGGTGGGCCACGCGCCGACGGACTCACCGACGACGACGCGGTCCTGTGCCCGCTGCACGGACGGACCTACGACCTCAGATCCGGCGAGGAGACCACCGGCGGCGGTCCCGGCGCGTGCTCGCACGACGTGCACACCGACGCCGACGGGTCGATCAGGTTGACCCTCGAATGCCGCTGAGCGCGGCCCGAACTCACATGTCCGCGTGGCGACTGCGGATGAATCCGTAGGCGCCGTAGGCGGCCAGACCCAGCGCGGCGATGATGAGCAGCGTCTTGCCGAACGGTGCCCCGCCGAGCGTCTTCACCGCGGCATCGATGCCGGAGGCCTTCGCAGGATCGGCGGTGAACGTGGCGACGATGACCAGGATGCCCGCGCCCGCGAGAACCAGGCCCTTGGCGACGTACCCGACGATCCCGACCCACGTGACGGCGGTGCCGCCCGAGACGTTGAGGTCCTTGAGGAACTTCTTGCTGGCGCCCTTGTAGACGTGATAGCCGCCCACTCCGATCACCACGAGCGCTACCACCACTAGAACTGCCTTACCCCAAGCGGATTGCATCATCTGCGCGCTCAGGCCGGCATTCTGCTGGCCGCTGGACTGACCGCTGCCCATGGCGAACTTGCCCGCGGAGACGGCAATCGCGAGGTACACCACGCCGACGGCGGCGGACTTCACCCGGTGTTTGGCGTCGTCTCCGAGGAACGTCTCGACGAGGTACCACAGGCCGAGCGCGGCGAGGACGACGGCCGCCACCCAGAGCATGACTGCGCCACCGGGCTGCGCGGCCAATTTAGCCAGCGCCCCGGACTGATCGGCGTTGCCGCCGGTGCCGAGCGCCAGGCGCGCCACGATGAATGCGAGGAGCAGGTGCAGGAGACCGCTCGCCGCAAAGCCGCCGCGAGCGGCGCGCTCGAACCAGGCGTTGTCGTGGGCGGTGTGGGCCGCCGACCGGGTGTCGACCATGGGACGCGTGTACCCCTGGTGCGGTGAGCCAAACCACAAATTGACGATCGGGGCGATTATGGGGCCAATCAGCGGGTTTGACTGCCAGCACGGGTTCTGGCACTCCAGGAGAAGCTGTTGGGAGACACTTCCCAGCAACAGTTTCCCGACCGGGCGTGCGTTGGACGGTGGCGCGGCGGACTATCTGATCAAACCGTTCGAGTTCCCCCAGCTTCACGCCAAGCTCGAGGCCTTCGCCGCCAGGGCCGAGGCGCTGGCGTCCGCGACCGGAGCGGACCAATCACTCATCGACTCATTCTTCGGCGGGCCGGGGGGCCGTCGGCGCCACGCCCGACGATCAGCTGCCGAAGGGGCTCGGCGCCGTGACGGGTCAACTGGTAGTGGACGCGGTACGTGCCGCCGGTGAGGTGTCGGCCGCAGAATGCGCGGAACTGGTGGGCATCTCGCGGCTCAGTGCGCGCAGGTACCTGGAGCACTTCCTGAGTGTCGGCGCGCTCGAACTGCGCCTGCAGTACGGCGCCGGAAGACTCGAACGGCGCTACCGCGGATCGCGCGCACCATAGGCTCTGGCCATGGCCTTCCGTCGACTACCCGGCATCCTCCTCTGCGCAGGACTGCTGCTGACCGGGTGCGCCCCGGTCACCCCGGCGCCGGAGGAGTCCACCTCGGCGGGCAATGACGAGCGGGCGGACGCGGTGATGCGAATCGTCGACGACGTCATGAAGCAGTCGCACCTCTTGGCCGTCATCGTGCGGGTGACCGAGGACGGCGAGGAGGTCGTCACGCGCGCCGTCGGCGAGTCCATGACGGGCGTCCCCGCCAGGACCGACATGCACTTTCGCAACGGCGCCGTCGCGATTTCGTACGTGTCGACCCTGTTGCTGCGCCTCGTCGACGAGGGGAAGGTCCGCCTCGACGACAAGATCTCGACGTGGCTGCCCGACGTGCCGCACTCCGACCGGGTGACGCTGGGCCAGCTCGCCCAGATGACCTCGGGCTACGTCGACTACGTCATCGGCAACACGGCCATGAACGACGCCCTGTACGCCAACCCGTTTCGACAGTGGAGCACCGACGAGTTGCTCGCCTTCGCCGTCAACCGGCCGTTGCTCTACGAGCCGGGTACCAACTGGAACTACGCGCACACCAACTACGTGCTGCTCGGGTTGGCGCTGGAGAAGGCCACCGGTGAGTCGATGCCGAAACTATTGTCGGAGAAGGTTTTACAGCCGCTCGGCCTGACCAATACGGCGAACGCCGATACCGCCGAGATTCCGTCACCCGTGCTGCACGCCTTCACCTCGGAGCGCCGCGCGGCACTGCAGGTTCCCAGGGGCATCCCCTTCTACGAGGAGAGCACCTACTGGAACCCGTCGTGGACGATCACCCACGGCGCGATCCAGACGTCGAACATCTACGACCTCGAGGCCACCGCGGTGGGCATCGGCTCGGGTCAGCTGTTGAGTCGTGACTCGTACCAGAAGATGGTGTCCACCGATCTGCGAGGCAAGACCAGGGCGCAGCCGGGATGCGCCACGTGCGCTCCCATGGTCGACGGGTACACCTACGGTCTCGGCGTCGTCGTCTCCGGTGGCTGGCTGCTGCAGAATCCGATGTTCGCCGGGTACTCCGCCGTCGAGGCCTACCTGCCGGAGAAGAAGATCGCGATCGCCGTGGCCGCGACGTTCGCGCCCGAGGCCTTCGACGATCAGGGCAACTACTCGAACACCGCCGAGGTGCTGTTCCGCCGCATCGGCGCCGAACTGGCCCCGGATCGAGCCCCTCCCGTACCACCTGCGAAGTAGCCTCCCGCCCCAAGACGGGCGAGCCCCCGTATCCTCTAGCGGTGGCGAAGAAGGTGCTGTTCCTCTACAACGACCCGACTGCTCCCGAGGCGATGCTGGGCGGTGCATTCGGCGAATGCGGTTACGACGTCGAGACATTCGAGGTCGTCACCGCGGCCAGAGCAGTAGATCCGACGTTCGACGTGACGCTTCCCGATCCGCACGGTTACGACGCGATCGTCCCGCTCGGATCGCGCTGGTCGGTCAACGACGGCGACCGCGGAATGGACTGGATCACCTCCGAAGTCGCGATGGTGCGCGCTGCGCACACGGCGGGCGTGCCGATGCTCGGCGTGTGCTTCGGCGGCCAACTCCTCGCCCACGCGCTCGGCGGTTCGGTCACCCGGTCGCCCGCGCCCGAGATCGGTTGGTACGACGTCGAATCCGCCCGCGGCGACCTCGTTCCCAGCGGCCCCTGGTTCGAATGGCACTTCGACCGCTTCATGGTCCCGGAGGGGGCAGTGGAGATCGCCAGGAACGGCAATTGCTCCCAGGCCTTCGTCATGGGCCGGACGATGGGCCTTCAGTTTCATCCCGAGGTGGACGAGGGGCTGCTGGAGATGTGGCTGGAGGGCAACGGTAGGGAGGAGATCGCCCAATTTGGGCACACCGCCGACGAACTGCGCAACGCCACGACGCGGGAGCTCGAGAGCGCCACCAAGCGGGTACACGCCCTGGTCAGGGCTTTCGTGGACACGGTCGCCACCCGAGACGCCTGAACCGCAGGCCGGGTCAGCTCGGGTCGTGCCCCAGCTGGTGGGCCAGAGCCTGCCCGATCAGCGGTTGGCGGAACCGGTGGCCGACCGCCTGCAGCTTGGCCGGGTCGACGCGCTGATTCGCCTCGGCCAGTTCACGCGCGCCCTGGCGCCCCAGGAGCAACCGCGGGCCGAACGTGGGCACGGGCAACACCGCGGGGCGGTGCATCGTCCCCGCAAGTGCCTTGGTGTAGTCGACGTTTCGCACCGGGTTGGGGGCCACCGCATTCACGGGTCCGGTGAGTCGCTCGTCGTACAGCGCCCGGTAGTAGACGTCGATCAGGTCGTCGATGCCGATCCAGGACAGCCACTGCCGGCCACTGCCGAGCCGTCCACCCAACCCGGCGGCGAACAGCGGGCGCATCAACTTGAGAGTGCCACCGCGGGCCGCCTGCACGATCCCGGTGCGCACCGCGACGACGCGCAGGCCGGCATCGACCGCCGGCGCGCTCGCGGCCTCCCAGTCCGCGACCACGTCGGCAAGAAAACCGTCGCCTCGGGAACTGTCCTCGCTGAGCAGGGCGTCACCACGGTCGAAACCGTAGTAACCGATCGCCGAGGCGGTCACGAACGTCCGCGGACCACCCGTGCCGCGTGCCGCGACCTCGGCGAGTTTGCGCGTCGGCTCGATGCGGCTGTCGCGGATCGCCGCACGGTGCGAGTCGGTGAACCGGCCCGCGATCGACGTGCCCGCCAGGTGCACGACGGCGTCCACGCCGTCGAGCAGGTCCGAGGCGGGGGCGTCGGGATGCCACTGCCGTTCGTCGGGACCTTCAGCGGCGTGCCTGACCAACCGAATCACCCGGTGGCCTCCGGACGTGAGCAGCGCGGTCAGCGCCGAGCCGACGAGACCGGACGATCCCGTGACCGCGACGGTGAGCGGCGGCAGACCCGCCTCGGCGGCCTCGCGGTGCGCGGCGAGGTCGTCCGCCAGCTGGCGGTGGCGGTAGACGAAGGTCGATCTGAGCGCTGCCGCGGGGACCGCCGCCTCGACGCGGTCGTGGACCCGGGTGGCCCCTGGGCCCTCGGCGCTGAACGAGTGGGTGTGGCGCCAAGTCCCGATGATCCGGGGCGGCCACGATCTCAGCCCGTCCGAGGAGAGTTGATCGACGAATCGGTACGGCGGGTCGAAGTCCGCGGCCTCGTGTTGCGCGACCCAACGCAGACCGGCGGGCAGGCCGAGCACCGCGCGCCCGTCGGCCAACGACGTCGTCTCGGCGACGACCGTCATGGGCTGCCAGGGCGGAACCAGTCGCGGCATCGCGCCGGGGCGGGTATGCCAGGCGAACACCTCGTCCAACGGATGGTCGACGACACTCTCGTACTCGATTCCCACGATCTTCATTTGTAGCGGCTGCCTCGCGGGATTGCGAATCCGGCCAGCCGAAGTGGGCATGGCTCCGAATCTCGTAGGTGACTTCGAACGTCAAGGCGGCCGTCCTGGTGCTGCCCGGTGGGCGACCCAGGAGTGAGGCGCCGTCGCGGCCGTGGCAGCTGGCCAACCTTCGGATCGCACTGCTGGCCCGGTCGTTGCAACGCAGGGTCGGCGGGCAAGTGGAAGTCCGACGCGTGCAGTACCGGCTGCGGGGTTGGAACCCGCGTTCCCTCGACGCACTGCGCGACGCCAGAGAGGCACTGGACGAGATGCTCGACGGGGTCGGCGACGGTCCCGTCGTCCTGGTCGGACACTCGATGGGCGGGCGCGTCGCGGCACATCTCGCGGCTCAGCGGCGCGTCGCGGCCGTCGCGGCGCTGGCCCCGTGGTGGCCGGAGAATGACGGCGACCTGATCCCGCCGACGTGCAAACTGCTGACCATGCACGGGAGCGCGGACACCTGGACCGATCCCGCGGCGTCCCGGGCGCAGACGCTGCGCGCGTCCTCGCGCGGTGTGGACGCCGAGTGGGTGGACTTCCCGGGAGCCGGACACTTCCTGCTGCGGGACTATGCGCGGTGGCACACCCTCACCGCCGAGTTCGCGATGACGCAGTGGGCGGCGCGTTCGCAGGCTTAGGCTCGGGTGATCGGAAAGTCTGCTGATCGCACATTCGGGGACCGCCGCGAGGCTGGCCGGGCCCTCGCCGAGGAACTGGTCGGCCACTGCGCCGGAAGCGATGTCGTGGTGCTGGGCCTTGCCAGGGGTGGAGTGCCGGTCGGCGCCGAGATCGCCGCCGCACTGCAGGCTCCGTTGGACGTGTTCGTCGTCCGAAAGCTCGGAGTTCCGCAGTGGCCGGAGCTGGCCATGGGCGCGATCGCCAGCGGTGGCGGGGTCGTCGTCAACGAACAGGTGATTTGCAGCCTTCGGATCGGCGACGCGCAGCTGCAGGCCGTCATCGCTGCCGAGGTCGAGGAACTCGAGCGGCGTGAGACCGAGTATCGCGGCGCCACGTCACGTCCACGACTGACTGGCAGGACGGTGGTGCTCGCCGACGACGGAATCGCGACGGGTGCGACGATGCTCGCCGCGGTCCGGGCGGTGCGAGCAGCCCGCCCGGCGCGGGTGATCGTCGCGGTACCGGTCGGGCCGCCTTCGGTGGACGAGCGGCTGTGCGGTGAGGCCGACGACGTCGTGGTCGCAGTCACCCCTCGGCGCTTCGACGCCGTGGGTCAGGTGTACGCCGACTTCACACAGGTCAGCGACGACGAGGTGCGGGCCGCGCTTCGAACCTAATCGCGCTTGCCCTCTGCGTTGCCATCGTCGTGCGTGTCGAGGCCCACCGTGGACGGCTCGGGTTCGGCGACGACCTCGGTGGGTTCGTCTGGATAGTCCTCGGTGACCTCGGACTCCGTGACGGCCGGGATGACCGTGGTCTCGTCGTCGCGGTTCTCGACGTCCTGTTGGTCGGAGTCGGCACCTCGGGAGCGTTCCCGTAGCGCGTCGACGATCAGGAGCAGGACACCGATCACGCTCGCGCCGATGCACACCCACGCAATCAGTTCGTTACTGGTGACAACGGCGGTAACCAGGGCCGCGAGGCCGATGACGGCAAGGACTAGCGCAACGATCAGCATCAATCAGCCGATCAGTTGTTTCCCCGGTTGAACTGGTTGAACCCGCCGCCGTCGGTGTTCGCGGTGGAGTCAACCGGTGCAGCCGATCCGCGCTGGCCAAGTTCCTCGAGCTGAGACTCCAGATAGGTCTTGAGCCGCGTCCGGTACTCGCGTTCGAAGGTCCGCAGCTGTTCGAGGCGACCCTCGAGGACGGTGCGCTGTTGGTTGATGGTGCCCATGATCTCGGAGTGCTTGCGTTCGGCGTCGGCCTGCAGTGCGTCGGCCTTCTCCTGCGCCTGCCGAAGCTGCGTCTCGGACCGCGTCTGGGCATCCGAGAGCATGGCGTCGGCGCGGGCCTTGGCTTCGGAGACCGTGGTGTCCGCCGTCTGGCGGGCCTCGCTGACCATGGCGTCGGCCTGCGCGCGGGCGTCGGCGAGCAGCTTGTCGGACTCCGCCTTCGCGGTGCCGGTCAGGCGGTCCGCGGTGTCCTGCGCCAGTCCGAGGATCTTGGCCGCCCTGATGTGCGAGTCCTCGCTGACGTGGGCGACGGCGACGGGTTGCGGCGGGGCCTCGTACACCGGCTGCGGGGGCGCGTCGGGCTCGGGCTCCGGCTCGGGCTGCTGGTACTGCGGAATGGACTGTGTCGCTTGGACTCCGCTGCCGGACCGCGCACCCGCGAGGTCCTGGTCGAGTTCGGATACCCGCTGACGAAGGTCGGCGTTCTCCTCGATGAGGCGGGTCAGCTCGTTCTCAACCAGGTCGAGGAACGCATCGACTTCGTCCTCGTTGTATCCCCGCTTGCCGATGGGCGGCTTGCTGAACGCGACGTTATGGACGTCGGCTGGTGTGAGCGGCATTGTCTGCCCCCTTGAGGTTTGGACCGTCAACCGGTGTCAAAGTGTTAAGCCGTACTGGAAGTAACTGGCGCCCATCCTGTCACAGTAGACCCGGCGGTTGCGGGTGAGGTCCAGAAATAAGAGCGAAATTCAAAGTACGAGGCGCGGACAACCGCCCCGCCGAACCCGTTCTTGCTACCCCTGAACTACTGACTCCACGCCAGCTCCATACCGATGAATGCGGCGAGCAGAAGCACCATGATCGACAGGTCGAAGCGCACCGCACCTATCGTGAGCTGGGGAATGATCCGCCGCAAGAGCTTTACCGGCGGATCGGTCACCGTCATGATGACCTCCAGGACCACGACCATGAAGCCCCTCGGGCGCCAGTCCCGGCTGAAGGACCGAACGAACTCGACGACCACCCTTGCGATGAGCAGAAGCCAGAACGCGAACAGCACGAAGCCCAGGATCGAAAAGAACAGCGACAACTGCGCGACCTCACTCCAGGCGGTGGTGACCAACGGATACGGCTGGGATGCGAGTCGGACGGGACTCGATTCCCCGTCAGCCTACCCGTCGTCAACCGGACCATCGGGGTACCGGCGGGCGGTCACTGGTGGGCGTAGAAGCCCGCCTCGGCGATCCGCCTGCGCTCGTCCGCGGTGACGTCGACGTCGGCCGGCGACAGGAGGAAGACCTTCGTGGCGACCTTGTCGAACGACCCGCGCAAGGCGAACGCCAACCCCGCGGCGAAGTCGACGAGGCGCTTGGCGTCGGCGTTGTCCATCGACACCAAGTCCATGATCACCGGGGTGCCGTCGCGGAAGCGCTCGCCGATGGTGCGGGCCTCGCTGTAGTCCTTCGGGCGCAACGTGGTGATCTTCGCCAGCGGGCTGCCCGCTTCGAAGAGCTCGGCCATCCGGCGCGGCTCCATCGCCACGGCACCGTGGGTGGCGCCGCGCAGCGTGTTGAAGCGCGGACGCTCGAAGTCACGCCTGCCCCGGAAGGAGGGCTCCTCCAGGTAGCCGCCGCGGTAACCTGCAGGGGCAGCGGCCATTTCGCGCTCGAACTCGCGTCCACTGACGCGATCCATGCGGTCCTCGTAGCCACGGCTCTCGGCGGCGCGGGCATAGCCTTCGTCCTCGAACCGGTCCTCTCGGGGCCGGCGTGGGTAGGCACGCGACGAGCGATCTTCGTCGTCGTAGTACTCGTCGTCGTAATCGTCCATCGGCGCCATACCGAAGTAGGCCTTGACCTTATGCAGTGTGCTCATCGGAGACCCTTCTGATGACTGAAATCTGTGTTGTCCGTGATGAAGATGTGACTGGAGTGACTACTCAGGGTGACGTTAGAGGACGCTGACCCATAAGCGCGGTACCGACACGCACACACGTCGAGCCGTGTTTCACCGCCGTCTCGAGGTCGCCGGACATACCCGCCGAAAGACCGAGCCGCTGCTGGTAGCGGGTCTGTACCCGCGTCAGTTCGCTCGCCAAACGTGCGAACGATTCCTCCGCGTCGGCGTCCAGCGGTGGGATGGCCATCAAGCCGACGAAGTCCAGGCCCTCGGTCTCGTCGGCCTGCGCACACAGTTCGTCCACGAGATCCGGCCGATTGACGTCGACGCCGCCCCGGGCCGGATCGCCGTCGAGGCTCAACTGCAGATACACGCGCAGGGGCGCGGCACGCCTGCCCTCGGCCAGCGCCTCGGCTGCCCCGCGTCCCAGCGCTGCGACGAGGGCACCGCTGTCCACCGAATGGGCGGCGTACGCCCACCCGGCAACCGCGCGTGCCTTCTTGCGCTGAATGCTGCCGATCATGTGCCAGCGAATCGAGGGCACCGGGACTCGGCCCGCAGTGTGAGCGGCTATCTCGGTGACCTTCCTCGCCGCTTCCTGCTCGCGTGACTCGCCGAACGCGTGGCAGCCGAGTTCCATCAATTCGACGATGTCGGACACCGGAAAGAACTTCGTGACGGGGAGCAATTCGATGTCGGCCACGTCGCGACCCGCCGCCGCAGCGGCGTCGTCGACCCGCGCCCGCAGCGCGGCCAGGGACCCGGCGAGTTCGGCGGCGCGTGCGGCGGTCATTCCATCCACACCAGGGAGGCCAGCCGTCCGGTGGGAGCGGCGCGACGATGACTGAACAGATTCGGGTCGTCGACCGTGCAGCGCGGATCGACGTCGATCGCCGTGATGCCCAGTGCGGTGAGTTGCCTGGCGATTCCGGATCGCAGATCGAGCCCGGCGGTCCCGCGCGCCGTAGTGGTCCGACTACCGGGCACCGCCGCCTCGACTTCGTCGGCCATCGCGTCGGGCACCTCGTAGTTGCGGCCGCTGACGGCGGGGCCGAGCAGCACGGAGACGTCCTCGACGTGCGCACCTCGCGCCAACATGACCTCGACCGCTCGCGCCACGATTCCCTTCTGCGCGCCCACCCTGCCCGCATGCACGGCGACGACGACGCCCGCACGCGCATCGGACATCAGCACCGGGACGCAATCCGCGGTCACGACCGCCAAGGCCAGCCTCGGAGTGGTCGTCACCAATCCGTCGGCATCGTCGATGGCGCCCTCGACCGGGCCGTCCACGTCGACGACGCGGTCACCGTGGGCCTGGTTCATCCAGACGATTCCATCGTCGCCCAAGCCGATCGCCTTCGCAAGGCGGGCGCGGTTGGCGGCCACCGCGGTCGGGTCGTCCCCGACGTGGTCGCCCAGGTTGAACGTGTCGAACGGCGGAGCCGACGCGCCGCCAGCACGGGTGGTGGTCACACGTCGGATGCGAAACGTCACGGTTCCCAGTATCGACCCACGCGGTCGGCAGACTTCGGGGTCAGTGGCGCATGAAGGGTGGCACGTCGACGTCGTCGTCATCGTCACCGCCGCCGCCGCCGCCGCCGATGCTGACCGTCGCCCCATTGGTGTGCAACGGAACGCTTGCCGGATCGGGATCGAAGGCGGACGGCGCCCGCAGTCTGCCTGCGGTGCCCGACGCGACGGCCGGCCCGGCTCCCACCACGGGTTTGCGGCTGGGACCGGCGGCATCGAAGCCGGCGGCGATGACCGTGACTCGTACTTCGTCGCCGAGGGAGTCGTCGATCACGGTGCCGAAGATGATGTTGGCCTCGGGGTGCGCGGCGTCCTGGACCAACGAGGCCGCCTCGTTGATCTCGAAGAGGCCGAGATCACTGCCGCCGGCCACCGACAGCAGCACGCCCTGGGCGCCTTCCATGGACGCCTCGAGCAGGGGCGAGTTGATCGCGGTCTCCGCCGCCTTGAGGGCGCGCCCGTCGCCGCGCGCCGAGCCGATGCCCATCAGGGCGGTGCCCGCACCCGACATGACGCCCTTGACGTCGGCGAAGTCCACGTTGATGAGGCCGGGCGTCGTGATCAGGTCGGTGATGCCCTGGACACCGTTGAGCAGCACCTCGTCGGCGCTCCGGAACGCGTCCATCAACGAGACGGCGGCGTCGCCCATCTGGAGCAGCCGGTCGTTCGGAATCACGATGAGGGTGTCGCAGCTCTCCCGCAGCGCGGCGATGCCGGCCTCGGCCTGATTCGAACGGCGCTTGCCCTCGAAGGAGAACGGGCGCGTCACCACGCCGACCGTCAGGGCGCCGAGCTTGCGGGCGATCGTCGCCACGACGGGCGCGCCACCGGTGCCGGTGCCGCCGCCCTCGCCTGCGGTGACGAACACCATGTCGGCACCGCGGAGCAGTTCCTCGATGTCGTCCTTGGCGTCGTCGGCAGCCTTGCGACCGACTTCGGGGTCGGCGCCTGCGCCGAGGCCGCGGGTGGAGTCACGTCCGACGTCGAGCTTGACGTCGGCGTCGCTCATCAACAGCGCCTGCGCGTCGGTGTTGATGGCAATGAACTCGACGCCCTTGAGGCCTTGCTCGATCATCCGGTTGACGGCGTTGACGCCGCCGCCACCGATGCCGACCACCTTTATTACTGCGAGATAGTTGTGCGGGGGTGTCATCGGTAGTCTTCCTCCTGTGCAAACTCTCAACCTCAACCATAGGCTTAGAGTTATGTCAAGTAGTTTCGCGCAAACAGAACGGTAGGGCGAGTACGCGAGGTATCCGTGCAGGCGCGCCGAACGTGTCGTGGGATTTTCCGGCGGCCGACGCGCAGAGCCCTACTTGACGGTCGGCAAATCCGGACTGGAGACGTCGTAGGTGGTACCCGGCTGAGTCAGGAGCGCCCCCAACTTCAGCGCCTTCTCGTCGGTGCGGTCCGTGGTTCCCCAGATCACCTGCCGACCGTCGAACAGGGTCAGGGTGATGGCGGCGACCGACGGCGCCGCGATGCGGCTCACCTGGCCCGCCACTTCCGGCCGCAGTGCGGTGAGCACCTCGAGCGCCGCCAGGGTGGGCAGGTCGCTGGGCCCCGGCGTATCGGCGTCCAGGTACGGCAGGCCGGGAGGCGGAGGCGCCGTGGCGAAGTCGACGCCATCGCGGTCGAAGAGGTGCGGGCCGTCGGGATAGTCCTTGACCACCACCGGAACCCGCTCGACGATCGTGATCTTCAACGTCGACGGGTATTCGCGCTGCACCCTGGCGCTCGCCACCCTCCGAATGGTCGCGACGCGCTCGGCGACGGCGTCGGTGTCGATCTGCAGCAGCGGCGTGTCCGGCGGGACCGCGGCGGCCTGCTCGACCTCTTCCTGCGTGACGGTGTTCAAGCCCGTGATCGCGGTGACGCGCGCCGACATGATGGGCGTGAAGTACAGCAGTAGTCCGACACCGACGGCGATCACGCTGACCAGCGCCGACCACATGAGCGCCTTGAGGCCCCGAATGAGCCCGCGCGCAGGGGGTTTCGGCTCGTCGGCCAGCCGACCGGTGACCCGCCGCTTGGCCTCGCGCCGGGCGTGCTCGATCGCCATCGCACGGTCCTGCGCCGCGCGCCGCTCCTCGCGCTCACGCCTGGCCCGTCGCCGCGGACCCTCGAAGTCCGATGCCTCGTCCCCGGCGACCACGTCGTCGGCGATCGCATCGTCGGCGACGGCGTCTTGGTCCACCGGATCGCCGGACCCGTCGGCGGTGTCGGTCGGCCTGTCGGTCGGTCCCGTCACGACGACCGCGCCCCCGGCGCGTCCCCCGCCCGCGACTGCACCGCAGCCAGGATCTCCCTGCCGAGCAGCGTCACGTCGCCCGCACCCATCGTCACGACGACGTCACCGGGCCGCGCCGAGTTCGCCACCAGATCGGCGACGGCGGAGAAGTCGGGAACGTACCGCGTGGGGACGCTGACGTGCTCGGCGACGCTGGCCCCGCTGACCCCCGCGATCGGCTGTTCTCGTGCGGCGTACACGTCGAGCACGAAGACCTCGTCGGCGAGGCTCAGCGCCAGCCCGAACTCGCGGGCGAAGGTCTGGGTCCGCGAGTACAGGTGCGGTTGGAACACTACGAGGGAGCGGCCCAGTCCGGCGACGGCGCGCAGCGCCTCGAGGGTCGCGTGCACCTCGGTCGGATGGTGCGCGTAGTCGTCGAACACCCGCACGCCTGCCGCGGTTCCCACCGACTCGAAGCGGCGCCGGACGCCCTCGAACGCGGCGAGACCGTCGAGAACCGTCTCCGCGTCCGCGCCCGCCTCGACCGCCGCAAGCAGCGCGGCCAGCGCGTTGAGCGCCATGTGCCTGCCTGGCACGGCCAACCGCATCCCCCGGGGCTGGGATTCACCCCAAAGCTGGACCGTCGACACGCTACCGGTCCCCTGCTGTTCCCAATTCGTCAGGGCGCCAGCAAGATCCGAGCCACCGGCCCCTTCGCCGCTGCCGTAGCGCAGCACCCGTACCCCGTCGGCCGTCGCACGTTCCGCCAGCGCCTCGGCGCCAGGATCATCGGCGCACACGACGAGGGCGCCGCCCGGGCGCAGCCGCGCGACGAACTCGTCGAACACCGCGCCGTAGGCCTCCGCGCTGCCGAAGAAGTCGAGGTGATCGGCCTCGATGTTGGTGACCACCGCGACGTCGGGCGTGTATTCGAGCAACGAGCCGTCGCTCTCGTCGGCCTCGGCGACGAAGCATTCGCCGCTGCCGTGGTGCGCATTGGTTCCTGCTTCGCCGAGGTCGCCGCCGACCGCGAACGACGGGTCGAATCCACTGCGCTGCAGCGCCACGATGACCATCGACGTCGTCGTGGTCTTCCCGTGCGTGCCGGTCACCATCACCGTGGTGTAGCCGTCCATCAACCTGGCGAGGACCGCCGGCCGAAGGATGACGGGAATGCCGCGGCGCCGGGCTTCGACCAGTTCCGGGTTGTCTTTCGGAATGGCGGCGTGCGTGCTTACGACGACGCTCGGCCCACCGGGCAGCATGTCGAGCGACGACGCGTCGTGTCCGATCCGGACCTGGGCGCCGCGGGCGCGAAGCGCTGCCACGCCGCGCGACTCCTTGGCGTCCGACCCCGACACCAGACCGCCGCGGTCGAGCAGGATGCGCGCGATGCCGGACATTCCGGCTCCCCCGATGCCCACCATGTGCACTCGCTGCAATTCCGGTGGCAGTTCACGCGTGTTCATCGTGTCCGCCCTCGGTTTTCCCTGGCGACTTCGAGCGCCACCTCGGCCACCCGGCGCGCGGCGTCCCGGTGCCCGGCGAGGGCGGCAGCCGTGGTCATCGCCGCCAGCCGTCGTGGGTCCCCCAGCAGAACGCGGACCGTCTCCGCGACGAAGTCGGGTGTCAGATCCGCGTCCGCGACCAGAAGCCCGCCACCCGCGCCGACCACCGGCAACGCATTGAGACGCTGCTCGCCGTTGCCGATCGGCAACGGGACGTACACCGCGGGCAGGCCGACCGCCGTCACCTCGGCGACCGTCATCGCACCGGAACGGCAGATCGCCAGATCGGCGGCGGAGTACGCGAGATCCATCCTGGTGAGATACGGCACGGCCACATAGGGCCGATCGCCGGCGGCGGGCTCGCGGAGGTCGAGCACGTTCTTCGGGCCGTACGCGTGCAGCACCGAGATACCTGCTGCGGCAAGGTCTTCCGCCGCTGCGGCGACGGCACGATTGAGGGACTGCGCGCCCTGCGAGCCACCGAAGACCAGCAACACCCTGTCGTCGTCGGCGAACCCGAAGTGGGCGCGGGCCTCGGCCCGCAGGGCCGCCCGATCCAGCGACGTGATGGACTCCCGAACCGGCACGCCGACGACCTCGACGTCTCGCAGACCCGGGTCGGGCACCGCGGACAGCACACGACGCGCCGTACGGGCCCCGACCCGGTTGGCCCAGCCTGCGCTGGCGTTGGCCTCGTGGATGACGACGGGCACGCGGTGCCGACGAAGGGCGCCGCCGCGCGCAGCCAGGTAGGCGGGCAGCGCGACGTAGCCCCCGAACCCGATCACCACGTCGGCGGCCACGCCGTCGAGGACGGCCCGCGTCTCACGCACGGCCGTGCGGACCCGCAGCGGAAGTCGGGCCAGATCGCCCGACGGCTTGCGCGGGAACGGGACCGGCGTGATCAGCTCCAAGTGGTAGCCGCGCTCGGGCACCAGGCGGGTCTCCAACCCGCGATGGGTGCCCAGGGCGGTGATCCGTACCCCTGGGTCGATCGACACGAGGGCATCGGCGACGGCCATCGCGGGCTCGATGTGCCCCGCGGTGCCGCCACCGGCGAGGACCACGGAGATCCCGGTAGAGGGCTTGCTCACCCGTAACGCTGACCTTCCAGAGAGCGAGCCCGTCGGCTCGGTTGACGCTGACGGCCTCCATGATGCCCTGAGCCCCTCGCCGTCCGGTCGGCCGCATCCGCCGTGGTGCGCCTGCGATCCTCGGGAGGTTTGCGCGCCGGCTTCGGCTTGGCCTTCGAGCCCGCCTTCGACTTCGACTTGGGCTTCGACTTCGGCTTGGCGGGGGCGGGCTTGTCGTGGCGCGTGCGCAGCCTGTCGCGCGCCGCCTCCAACCGAGTCGGCACATAGGACTCGGGCAACGGCAGTCGCAGCAGGCGGTTGAACCGATCTTCCCGACCCGCGCGCAGGGCGGCCACCGCCTCTGGCTCGTGTCGCGCCGCATTGGTGATGATTCCCAACATGAATAGCGTTGTGGCCGTTGATGTTCCACCGGCAGAGATCAGCGGCAGCTGCAGACCCGTGACGGGCAGCAGGCCCACGACGTAGCCGACGTTGATGAACGCCTGGCCGAGCACCCACAGCGTCGTCGTGGCGGTCAGCAGTCGCAGGAACGGGTCCGCCGAGCGGCGCGCGATCCGCATCCCGGTGTAGGCGAACAGACCGAACAGGCACAACAGGCCGACGGCGCCGACGAAGCCCAGTTCCTCCCCGATGATCGCGAAGATGAAGTCGTTGTGCGCGTTGGGCAGGTAGTTCCACTTGGCGGTGCCCTGCCCGAGACCGTCCCCGAAGATGCCGCCGTTGGCCAGCGCGTAGCGCGCCTGGCGAGCCTGATAGCCCGAGCCCTGCATGTCGTCGCCGGGGTTCAGCCACGACTGCACGCGATCGGAGCGGTAGCCCTCCGACATCGCGAGGATGCCCGCGGCCACCACCACGGCGAACAGCGAGCTCAGGAACACCCGCAGCGGAAGTCCGGCGTACCACAACAGCCCCAGCAGGATGATGCCGAGCGACACGGTCTGGCCGAGGTCGGGCTGGAGCACGATGAGGAGCAGCGCCAGCACGGCGCCGGGCACCAGCGGGAAGAGCATCTCGCGCACCGATGCGCGCTCCAAGCGACGGGCGGCGAGCAGGTGGGCACCCCAGATCGCGAAGGCGATCTTGGCCAGTTCCGACGGCTGCATCGAGAAGCCGGCGATCACGAACCAGCCGCGAGAACCGTTGGCCTCCTTGCCGATTCCCGGAATCAGCACCAGAATCAGCATGACGATCGTGAGGGCGAACCCGGGGAACGCCAACTTGCGCATGAAGTTGACGGGCGTGCGCAACGCCACGTAGAAGGCGACGAGTCCGACGACCGTCCACAGCAACTGCTTGGCGAAGATCGCCCACGGCGAGCCGTCCTCGTCGTACGAGTGCACACCCGAGGCCGACAGCACCATGATCAGACCGAGGGTGATCAGAAGCGCGGCGACGGCGATCACCAGATGGAACGAGGTCATCGGACGACCGAGCCACGCTCCGAAGCGCGTCCGCGGGACGGCATCAGCCGTGACGGTGGTGGTGCCGCCATCTGCTGGGGGTTTGCTGCGCCGCAACCGGGCGAAGATCTGGTTCACCGTGACTACCGGGCCGCGTCGATCACATGAGTCACAAAAGCAACAGCAGGCTCATTTGTCCCTTGCACCCCAGAATCCTCCCCCGTCACAAGCCGCGGTGGGCGGACATCCGCCGCGTGTCGCGGAATGGGCCGGGCGGTCAGGCTCCGACGGTGGCCAGCCATTCGCTGTAGAAGAGCGCGACGCCGAGCCCGCAGGCGATGGCGGTGAGCAGCCAGAACCGGATTATCACCGTAGTCTCGGCCCAGCCCACCAATTCGAAGTGGTGGTGGAACGGCGCCATGCGGAACACGCGTCGGCCCGTCGTGCGGAACGCCAGGATCTGCACGACCACCGAGGTGACCTCGGCCACGAACAGCGCACCGAGCACCACGGCGAGCATCTCGGTGCGGCTGGTGACCGACAGCCCGGCGATGATGCCACCGAGGGCGAGTGAACCGGTGTCGCCCATGAAGATCTTCGCCGGAGCGGCGTTCCACCACAGGAAGCCGATGCAGGCGCCTGCCGAGGCCGCCGCCACCAGCGCCAGGTCGAGCGGGTCCCGGACGTTGTAGCAACCGAGGCCCGGGCTGAACGCGCACGCGTTGCGGAACTGCCAGAACGTGATCAGGACGTAGGCCGCCGTCACCATCGACATCGCTCCGGCGGCGAGGCCGTCCAGGCCGTCGGTGAAGTTCACCGCGTTCGACCAGGCACTGACGATGACGACGCAGAACAACACGAACACCGCGGGCGCCAGCGTCACCGTCGCGATCTCGCGGACGTACGACAACTCCGCACTCGCAGGAGTCAAACCGTCGTCGTTGCGGAACTGCAGGGCCAGCACGCCGAAGAGCACCGCTGCGACGAGCTGACCGACGGTCTTTGCCGTCTTGTTGAGGCCGAGGTTGCGCGAGCGCCGGATCTTGATGAGGTCATCGACGAATCCGACCCCACCGAGCGAGGTGGCGAGCCCGAGCACCAGCAGGCCCGAGGCGGACGGCCCCTCACCGTCGAGCGCGAGCCCCACCAGGTGCGTGCCGAGGTAACCGGCCCAGATGCCCGCCAGGATGGCGACGCCGCCCATCGACGGGGTGCCGCGCTTCTTGCGATGGCTGGGCGGACCGTCCTCGCGGATCTCGTGTCCGAAGCCCTGCCGCGTGAACAACCGGATCAACACGGGAGTCAGAAGGATCGACACCGCCAACGCAATGCCGACGGCGATGAGTATCTGCCTCATCCGGTGGCATTTCCCGGGTCGGCGACGAGCGACTCCGCCAGGTCGGCCAAACCCGCCGATTTCGAGGCCTTCACCAAGACCACGTCTCCCCCGCGTAGTTCGGACCTCAGGAGTGCCAGCGCGGCGTCCACGTCGGCGACCATGGTGGCTTCGCTACCCCACGACCCCTCCATCACCGCCCCGTGATACATGGCGCTCATTGACCTCCCGGTTCCGACGACGACCAGTCGTGACACATCTAAGCGCACGGCGAGTCGACCGATGCTGTCATGTTCGGCAATCGCGTCGTCACCGAGTTCCGCCATCTCACCGAGAACCGCCCAGCTCCTTCGCCGGTCGGCCCCCTTCTCCCGGCCGCCCTGCGCCATCCAGGCCAGGGCCTTCAAGCCCGCGCGCGTCGAGTCGGGATTGGCGTTGTACGCGTCGTTGATGACGGTCACGCCGTCCGCGCGCGTGCCGACCTGCATCCGGTGCCGGGACATCGGTCCGGCCGCCGCCAGCGCGGCCACCACCTGTTCGAGGTCGGCGCCGCACTCCAGCGCGACGGCCGCCGCGCAGAGCGCATTGGACACCTGGTGGTCTCCGTGCACGGCGAGCGCCACGTCGGTCTGCGCACCGCCGGCGTGCAGGGTGAAGCGCGCTCTGGCGAGTTCGTCGAGGACGACTCCGTCAGCCCAGATGTCGGCGGCAGGAGAGCGCCCGACGCGAACCACCCGCGCCGCGGTCTTGTCCGCCATCGCGGCCACCACCGGATCGTCGGCATTGAGGACGACCACTCCGGACGCCGGAACCGCCTGCGGCAGTTCGGACTTCGTTGCGGCGATCGCCTCGCGCGAACCGAACTCACCGAGGTGGGCGGTGCCGACGTTGAGCACCACGGCGATCGACGGCGGGGCGATCCGCGCCAGCGCGGCGATATTGCCCGGATGGCGCGCCGACATCTCCAGGATGAGGTAGTCGGTGTCGGTCGTGGCCCGCAACACGGTCCACGGGTGCCCGAGCTCGTTGTTGAACGAGCCTGGCGGCGCGACGACCTCGCCGAGGGGTGCCAGCACGGCGGCCAGCAGATCCTTGGTCGACGTCTTGCCCGACGACCCGGTGACGCCGACGATCCTTAGTCCACCGGCAACCAGTTCGGCGGCGACGGCGGCGGCCAGTTTGGCCAGCGCCTCGAGAACCGCCGCCCCCGATCCGTCGGAGTCGTACTCGAGCACGCTCGCACCGGAGTCGACGGCCGCGGCATGCGGTCGCACGACGATGGCGGGCACTCCGACCGGGCGGGCCGCCAGCACCGCCACCGCACCGGCGGCCACGGCGCCCGCCGCGAAGTCGTGCCCGTCGGACCGGGCACCAGGCAGGGCCAGGAACAGCCCACCGGCGGTGACGGCGCGCGAGTCGAACTCGACGGTCCCGGTGACGTGCGTCGTCTCGGCGTCCTCGGCCGAGACGTCGGTCAGTTCACCACCGACGATGCGGGCGATCTGGGCCAGCGTCAGATCGATCACGGCCGCGACCGCAGGGCCTGGAGCGCGCGCGCCAACTCCTCGCGGTCGTCGAACGGCCGCGTGCGGCCATGACTCGTCTGGCCCGCCTCGTGGCCCTTGCCCGCGACCAACACGACGTCTTCTTCTCTGGCCCAGCCGACGGCGAAGTCGATGGCGGCGCGGCGATCACCGATCTCCGCGATCTCCGCGGCACCGCCCGCCGCCCCCGCGACGATCGTCGCCCGGATGGCCGCCGGGTCCTCGTCCCGAGGGTTGTCGTCGGTGACGACGACGAGGTCGGCCAACTCGGCGGCCGTCTGACCCATCGGCGCACGCTTGCCCTGATCACGGTTGCCCCCAGCGCCGAACACCACCGCCAGCCGGCCCCGAGCCTGGGCCCGCAACGTCTCCAGCACCGCGCGCAGCGCGCCGGGCTTGTGCGCGTAGTCGACGAGGGCGAGAAAGCTCTGACCGCAGTCGATCGGCTCAAGCCGGCCGGGGACCGTCGCCGTCCGCAACCCTGGCGCCGCCTGCTCCGGTGACACGCCGACCGCATCGAGGAGCGCGGTCGCCAGCAGACAGTTCGCGACGTTGTAGCGCCCGGGCAGACCGATGCGCAGGCCGTGATGGACACCTGCCGGGTCGACCGCCAGGAACTCCTGACCGCCTCCTTCGACGGTGCCGACCTCCTCGACCCGCCAGTCCGCGTCGTGGCCGGAAACGCTCACCGTGACGGGTTGGCGAGCGCGAGCCGCGATGGTGCGCCCGGCGTCGTCGTCCACGCAGACCACGGAAACGTCTGCGTGCGTTGACGACCGAGGGTCGAAGAGCCGCGCCTTGGCGTCGAGGTAGTCCTCCATCGTCGGATGGAAGTCCAGGTGGTCGCGCGATAGGTTGGTGAAACCACCCACGGCGAAGTGCACGGCGTCCACCCGACCCAACGTCAATGCGTGGCTGGACACCTCCATCACCACGGTGTCGACGCCGCGTTCGACCATCACCGCGAGTAGGGCCTGCAGGTCGGGAGCTTCGGGCGTGGTCAGCGCACTGGGCTCGTCGCGACCGTCGATGCGGATGCCGACGGTGCCGACGAGGCCGGCCACCCGACCCGCGGCGCGCAACCCAGCCTCGACCAGATACGTGGTGGTGGTCTTGCCCGAGGTACCCGTCACGCCGATCACGCGCACGTGTTCCGACGGTCTGCCGTACACCGCGGCCGCCAACTCGCCGAGCACGGTCCTCGGCGCGGGGTGGACCAGTACGGGCGCTGCGACGCCACCGCCCATGACCTTCACCCCCGCCTCGTCGGTGAGCACTGCGACGGCTCCTTGCCGCACGGCGTCCGCGGCGTACCGGGCGCCATGCGACGACGCACCGGGAAGTGCGGCGAACAAGTCGCCGGGGCGGGCGTCCTGGCTACGCAGTGTCACGCCGGTGACCCGCACGCGTGTCGAGTCGGCCCCCGCCAGTGGGAGCGCCCGGACGCGCTCGGCCAACGCGACGAGGCCTTCACCGGCAGGACGCGAGGGACGCAAGTTCATGGCCATGACACCCTACCGGCCGAGGCTCGGGCCTCCGGCCGCTCAACCCTGCAGGACGAGCGGCGGACCGGGATCGGGCGACAGAGGCACGTTCTCGCGCTGCAGCAGCCACGCCGAGAGGTTGTGGATCAGCGGCGCAGCGGTCGTGCCTGGTGAACCGTCGGCGGTGCGATGCGGGTTGTCCATCATCACTCCGACGACGTAGCGCGGATCGTTCGCGGGCACCATCGCGGCGAAGGTGATCCAGTAGACGTCGTCGTAGTAGCAGCCGCAGCCCGGATTGATCTGCTGTGCGGTGCCGGTCTTGCCCGCGATCTGGTAGCCGTCCACCGCGGCGCCGGACCCGGTGCCCTGCTGCACACCGGCCGGGTCCTTCTGGATGGTGGCGCGCAACATGTTCCGCACGGTCTGTGCCGTTTGGGGTGAGACCACGCGCACACCTTCGGGTCGCGGCTCGTCGGTGCGCGAGCCATCCGAGGCGATGATGGACTTGATGATCCGCGGTGGAATGCGGACGCCGTCGTTCGCGACGGTCTGATACATGCCCGTCATCTGCAGCAAGGTCATCGAAAGACCCTGTCCGATGGGCAGGTTGGCGAAGGAGCTGCCCGACCACTGGTCGATCGGCGGAACCAGGCCGGCGCTCTCGCCGGGCAGTCCGACGCCGGTGCGCTGTCCGAGGCCGAACTTGTCGAGCATCTGGGCGTAGCGCTCCGGACCGATGCGCTGGGCCAGCATCAGGGTTCCCACGTTCGAGGACTTACCGAAGATGCCGGTGGTGGTGTACGGCATCACGCCGTGATTCCAAGCGTCCTTCACCGTGACGCCGCCCATGTCGATCGAGCCCGGCACCGACAACACCTCGTCGGGATTGGTCAGACCGTTCTCGATCGCCGTCGACGCCGTGATGATCTTGTTGACCGAACCGGGTTCGAACGGCGAGGAGACCGAGAGGTTGCCCAGTTGCCGGTCGTCCTGCCTACCGATGTCCTGGCTGGGATCGAAGGTGTCGTTGTTCGACATCGCAAGGACCTCACCGGTCTTCGCGTCGAGGACGACGGCCGAGACATTCTTGGCTCCGGACAGGTTCTTGGCCTGCTGCACCTGCTGCTGAATGTAGAACTGGATGTCATCGTCGATGGTGAGCTGGATCGTCGAGCCGTTGACCGCGTCGTGCCGGTTGCGGTAGCTGCCGGGAATCACGACGCCGTCGGAACCTCGGTCGTAGGTGACCGACCCGTCGGTGCCCGCCAGCTTGGCGTCGAGCGAATCCTCCAGGCCGAGGAGTCCGTGGCCGTCCCAGTCGATGCCGCCGACGATGTTCGCCGCCAGGGAGCCGCCGGGGTACTGGCGGATGTCCTGGCGCTCCGCACCCACTTCCGGGTACTTCGTGGTGATCGCGTCGGAGATGGCCGGGTCGACCGCGCGGGCGAGGTAGACGAAGGAGTCCTTGCCGGAGAGCTTCTTGTAGAGGGTGTTGGCGTCGGGCTTGTTGTTCAGCAGGCCCGCCACACCCTTGGCGATCTCGCGAAGACGCTTGATGGGTTCGGGCGCATCCGGCGCCTTGGCTTGGGCCTCGACGAGCTCCTTCTGGACCTTGACGGGCTGAAACGTCAACGCGCGCGCCTCGGTCGTGAAGGCCAGTTTGTCGTCGTTGCGGTCGACGATGCTTCCGCGTACGGCCTCCTCCACGTCGGTGACCTTCAGCTGACTGGCGGCCTCGGCGCGAAGCCCCTGGGCGCGCGGCACCTGGAGCATGAAGAGCTGGCCCGCCGCGATGACCAGGACGAGCACGATTACGACATTGCCCACCCGGTGACGGAACGCGAAGGAGGCACTCCGGAGCCCGTCGTCGGCGACGGGTTTGCGCGTGCGGCGCTCGTTCGCGGAATGGGGAGTCCCGGAGCGACTCATGCCGGGGCGCCTGGCACGGGGAGCGGGACGACCGGCTCGGGGACGGGTTCAGCGCCAGGCGGCGGGCCGGGCAGTGCGGGTGCCTGTGGCGACTCGAGGTGCGGGGCCGAGGCGTCCAGCGGTGCTGCCTGCGCCGGTACCGGTACCTCCGCCGGAGCGGGCGCGGGCGCGGGCGGTGCTGCCAGCACGGCGGTCGGGGGTACGGCGATCTCCGGGTTGGGCAGCGCCGCGGGCCTCGGCGGCAGGTGCACCGCCACCTCGCGCGGTTCGACGACGCGGGGTGCGGGCGGAGGCGGAGGCGCCGGGGGCCCGGGTTCGGGCAGAGGGCTGTTGAGCGGCGGTGGTTGAACGCCCTGGGCGGGCTTCGGCGTGCCGACGACCATCCAGTTGCCAGAGGGATCCTGCACCAGGTGCGCGGTGTCCCTGGAGGGAATCATCCCGAGATTTCGGGCCGCCTCGGCGAGGGCGGGCGCGGCCTGGGCTTCGAGCACGTCGCGCTCGAGGCCTTCCTTCTGCTGCAGCAGTGCCTGATTGACCTGGCGCGCTCGGCCCAGTTCGTAGGACCGCTCGGCGGCGTCGGTCGATAACCAGAGTGTGACGCCGAGACCGACGCCGAGCGCTCCGATCACCAGCACCACGAACGGCACCCTGGTGACGAACCGGCGTGGGTCGAGGTCGATGGCCGCCAGCTTGACGAGTAGCCGCTCCCACAGGGGCGGGCGAATGACTTTGGGAGCCTTGGCCTTACGCGCCTTGGCCCGTGCCTTGGCCTGGGCGGCGTTCTTCGGTCTGATCGGGCCCTCGATGGGACGGGGCGTCGGACTGTTGTGCGGCCGGGAGTGTTCGGGGCGCTGTGGGCGCTGCTCGCGGGTCGACCGGCGACCGCGCGGTGGCGCCTCGGCCGAACGCCGCTGAGCGGCGGCTTCGCGTGGCTTGCGTGGCTTGCGCCGGCGTTCGTTGCTGGTACGTGCCGGGTCTGGTCGCTTGGCCATCACGAAACTTCCCTTCCGACAACCTTTTCCAGAGCTCGCAACCGTACCGATGCGCTTCGCGGGTTGAGGTCGATCTCGTCTGCCCCCGCCTTCTCTGCCCCACGCGTCAACGAGACGAAGTAGGGCTCGTGGCCTGGGAGCTCGATGGGCAGGCCCGCCGGGGTTCGCGACGCCGTCGCGGAGGCGAACTCGCCCTTGACGATCTTGTCCTCCAGCGACTGGTAGGCCATGACCACGATGCGTCCGCCCTCGCGCAGCGCGGCGAGCGCGGCGGGCACGGCTGAGCGAAGGGAGTCCAACTCGCCGTTGACCGCGGTACGCAACGCCTGGAACGTGCGCTTGGCGGGGTGCCCACCGGTGCGGCGGGCGGGTGCCGGGATGACGTCGTAGAGCAATTCGACCAGCTCGGCGGTCGTCTCGAATGGCTTGCGGTCGCGCCGTCGAACGATCGCACCGGCGATGCGGCTGGCGAAGCGCTCCTCGCCGAACTCCTGCAACACCCTCGTCAGGGCTCTCTTGTCGTAGGTGTTCAGGATCTCGGCCGCCGTCAGGGGCGCGTCCTGATCCATCCGCATGTCCAGCGGCGCGTCGTGAGAGTAGGAGAAGCCGCGATCGGCACGGTCGAGTTGCATCGACGAAACGCCGAGGTCGAACAGGACACCGTCGACGTCACCGGCGCCAGTGCCGTTCTGGCCGGCGCGGTCTGCCCAGAAGCCGTCGTAGCGGGTCTGCACGAAGGTGACCCGGTCGCCGAACGGTGCCAGTCGTTCGCCTGCGATCGACAGCGCGGTGCGGTCACGGTCGAGACCGATCAGGTGCAGGCCGGGCAACTCGGTGAGGAAGCGTTCCGCGTGGCCACCCGCACCGAGCGTCGCGTCGACGAGGACGGCTCCGGCACCTTCGGCGTCGCGGCGGGTCAGGGCTGGCTTCAGCAGTTCGACGCAGCGGTCGAGAAGGACCGGGTCGTGCGGGTGATCGTCAGGCATCGCAGCACCCTCGGGACGTGTGCCCGCCCTTGCATCGAGGTCCCTGTCCGAGGTCGCGGACCTGGCGTTGGGGAAGTACGCCAGGGCCGGTTCGGGCAGAGGCCACCATGCACGGGCAGCTGAACTAGATGATGTCGCGCAGGGTGTCATCGCTGGCCGCGGAGAAGTTCTCTTCGTGGGTCTGCTGATAGGCCTGCCAGGCTCTTGCGTCCCAGATCTCCAGGAACTCGATCGAGCCGATCACCACGCAGTCCTTGGAGAGGTCTGCGTACTGGCGATGGTCGGCCGACAAGGTGATCCGGCCTTGCGCGTCGGGGTGTTGTTCGTCGGTTGCCGCAGCCAGGTAGCGCAGGTAGGCGCGAGCGTCCGGGTTGCTCCGCGATGCCTGCGACGCCCGCTCTGCGAGCTTCTCGAATTCCGCTCGCGGGTAGACAGCCAGGCTGTGATCTTGACTCTTGGTGACCATCAACCCTCCTGCCAGTGCTTCGCGGAATTTGGCGGGCAGCGTGAGCCGCCCCTTGTCGTCGAGCTTGGGCGTGTAGGTGCCGAGAAACATCCCGCCACCTCCAGCTGCCCTGCTCACGAAGCTCCGGCTGCTCCGTTGTCCGCCACATTACCCCACGATCCCCCACTTTGCTCCATTCACTGGCAAAAGTTCGGGGTCAAGCCCCACCGCCCACCACATAGCAGGTCTTCGCCGTGGCCTCGGCCGGTCCCGGACCACGGCGTGCGACGAATAAGTGCAGCTGGGCACCCATGGCGCCGGCAGTGGGGCGTGGTGGGGCGCATCGGTGGACCGGTCGGCCGGCGCGCGCCGGCTACGGCGTGTCGCTCGGCAAAGAAGAAGGGCAGCCCCTTACGGAGCTGCCCTGAAGTCCCGCGGACTTCATTCCTCGAAGCGGCGGCGGAACCTATCCTCCATGCGACTGGAGAACGAGTTGTTGCCCTTGGCACGCTTCTGCCGAGCGGAACCCGGCTCAGGAGCGGCACCGTCGCGGCCACCCGCCACCCTCGGACCCGTGATCGCGAACACCACGCCGCCGAACATCAGGATGAAGCCGAAAACGCTCAGAATCGGAAACCCGCTGATCTGAGTGGCGCGGAAGGCGACGCCGCATATCAGTAGCGCAAGGCCGACGATGAAGACGACCGCCCCTTGGAGTCGCCGCCGGGCCGATGGTGCCCGCAGGTTCCCGCCGCGCACGCTCGACGCGAACTTGGGATCCTCGGCATAAAGTGCGCTCTCGATCTGGTCGAGCATGCGCTGCTCATGATCGGAGAGTGGCATCCGTGCCTCCCATGTTGCGTCCCTGCTGCGCCCGCGAAACCGCGGCCGTGCCTTCGAATTCCGTACGCCCGCGTTTTGCGGGGCACCTGAACCACATGATACGAGCAGAATCCGACCCGTACCACCTTGTTCGCATCTCGATTGTAGTTGGTGGCCCGCCGGTGGCGAGATACTGCATCGCTGACCGGATAATGACGTCGACTCGGCAATAGCGCGAAGGGCACCAAAAGGTTGGCCACGTTCCTCATCGACCTGTCACCCGGCGACATGCAGCGACGCCTCGGGGACGCACTGGGCATCTACGTCGACGCGATGCGATATCCCCGCGGCACCGAGGATCAGCGCGCCTCGATGTGGCTGGAGCACACCCGCAGGAGGGGTTGGACGGCGGTCGCAGCCGTCGAGGCTCCGAACGATTCCGCAGATGACCAGGACGGACCGGCGTTGAGCGCTGCCCGCATGCTGGGCGTGGCCTACGGGTACTGCGGCGCGCCGGATCAGTGGTGGCAACAGCAGGTGGTGCAGGGTCTGGAGCGAGGCGGCGCAGGCACGGCAAGCATCGCAGAGCTGATGACCAGTTACTTCGAGCTCACCGAGCTGCACATTCACCCCGAGGCGCAGGGTCGCGGCCTCGGCGAGGCGCTCACCCGGCGTCTGCTGTCCGGACGTCGGGAACCCCACGTGCTGCTCTCGACGCCCGAGAGCAACGGAGAGGCCAACCGCGCCTGGCGGCTGTACCGACGGCTGGGGTTCACCGACGTCATCCGTGGTTATCACTTCGCGGGAGACCCGAGGCCGTTCGCCATCCTCGGCCGCGAACTGCCGCTGTAGGACGTGCCGGTCTGGCACCATATCGGGGTGCCACCCCGCCGCAAGCGCCTGCTCGCCCTGCTGTTGCTGGTGCTCATCGCGCCCATGATCGCCGGGTGCGTCCGGGTACGCGCGTCCATCACGGTGTCGCCAGACGACAGGGTGTCGGGCCAGATCATCGCAGCGGCCAAGCAGAAGAACGACGACGACAAGGGCCCCCAGCTGCTCAACAGCCTGCCCTTCGGCAACAAGGTGTCGGTCTCGTCCTACGCCCGCGACGACTATGTCGGCTCCCAGGCCGTGTTCTCCGACCTCACGTTCGCCGAGCTGCCGCAACTCGCGAACATGAACCGCGACGCCGCCGGCGTCGACATCTCGCTGCGTCGGGCCGGCGACCTCGTCATCCTCGAGGGCCGCGCCGACCTCACCTTGCTCAACGACCCCGACGCCGACGTGTCGCTCAACGTGGCCTTCCCCGGTGACGTCACGTCCACCAACGGCGACCAGGTCTCCTCGGACGTCGTCCAGTGGACGCTCAAACCGGGCGTCGTCAGCACGATGAACGCCCAGGCCCGCTACACCGACCCCAGCGCGCGGTCGTTCACCGGTGCAGCAATCTGGCTGGGTATCGCCGCCTTCTTGGTCGCCGGGATCATCGGGGGCGTCGCCTGGAGGAGCCGCGACCGCAGCCCCGTCATACCCAACCCGCACGAGCCACGCTGACGCCTGCGGTGCCCTGACTTGCTCCCAACCCGTCCGCACGCTCTAGGCTGAAGGCACTTTGGGGTAGTGAAAGGGGCCAGTGCTGAGCGTGGAGTCTGCCGCGGCACCGTCGGCCATGGAGTTGGTGGGCGCCGTAACCGAACGACTGCGGGAGTATCTCCGCGCTCGTCGACGCGACGCCGCATACATCGGTGATCACTACGCCGAGATGACGGCCGCACTCGAGGAGTTCGTCCTGCGCGGCGGCAAACGCCTGCGTCCCGCGTTCGCCTACTGGGGGTGGCGGGCCGTCGCGCCCGCCGGTCGCGCCGCCGACTCGGACGTGCTGCTCCTGTGCTCGGCACTGGAGTTGCTGCACGCGTGCGCGCTGGTGCACGACGACGTCATCGACGCCTCCGCCACTCGGCGCGGACTGCCGACGGTGCACCGACTGTTCGCCGACCGGCACCGGAAGCGGAACTGGCACGGCTCGTCCGAACAGTTCGGCTTGTCGACGGCCATCCTGCTCGGTGACCTCTCGTTGGTGTGGGCGGACGACATCATCACCTCGGCCGATCTGCCGCCCGACGCCCACCGCCGCGTCCAACGGGTTTGGGCCGACATCCGGACCGAGGTTCTCGGCGGCCAGTACCTCGACATCGTCGCCGAGGCCAGCGGTGCGGAGACGGTGGAGTCGGCGATGAACGTCAACACCTACAAGACCGCCTCCTACACGGTGTCGCGGCCGCTGCAGCTCGGCGCGGCGGCAGCGGCCGACCGACCCGAGATGCAGGCAACCTTCCACGCCATGGGTACGGACCTCGGCGTGGCGTTTCAGCTGCGCGACGACGTACTCGGCGTGTTCGGCGACCCCGCGGTCACCGGGAAGCCCTCGGGCGACGACCTGAGATCGGGCAAGCGCACCGTGTTGCTCGCCGAGGCCGTCGAGCGGGCCGACCAAACAGATCCCTTGGCGGCCAAGCTGTTGCGCACGTCGATCGGCACCGACCTGTCCAACGCGCAGGTGCGGGAACTGTGTCAGGTCATCGAATCGGTCGGTGCGCTCGCCGCGGTGGAGGACCGCATCGAACTCCTCACCGGACAGGCCCTGGCCCTGCTCGACGCAGCGCCCATCGACGTCACCGCCAAGGTCGGTCTGGCCGAGCTCGCCAGATTGGCGTCGAACCGGTCCGCCTGAGGCGAATGACGACTCCGACCCCCGCCCCGACTGCCCCGCGACAACCGAGAACCGGACTCGCCCAGCACGTCTCGCGACTGACCGCATTTGCCGCGTCGCAGGACGGCCGACCTGCCCTTCTCGGTTGCCTCGGCGCCGTATTGATCACCCTGGGCGGCCTCGGTGCGGGCAGCACCCGACTGCACGACCCCGTGCTCGAGTCGATTCAACTGTCGTGGCTGCGCTTCGGCCACGGCCTGGTGGTCTCCTCGGTGCTGCTGTGGGGTGGCGTCGCGGCCATGCTGGTGGCCTGGCTCTGGCTCGGTCGACGGGTCGTCGACCGCACCGCCACCAAGTACACGATGCTCGCGACGACGGGCTTCTGGCTGACCCCGCTGCTGCCGAGCGTGCCCGTGTTCAGTCGCGACACGTATTCCTATCTCGCGCAGGGCGCACTGCTGCGCGACGGTTTCGACCCGTACGTCGTCGGTCCCATCGAGAACCCCAACCCGCTGCTCGACGACGTGAGTCCGATCTGGACCACGACCACTGCTCCTTACGGCCCCGTGTTCATCCTGGTGGCGAAGTTCGTCACGATGGTGGTCGGCGACCACGTCATCGCGGGCACCATGCTGCTCCGGCTGTGCATGCTGCCGGGCCTGGTCATGCTGATCTGGGCGGCACCGCGAATCGCGCGCCACGTGGGAGCCAGCGGGCCTGCCGCACTTTGGATCTGCGTTCTCAACCCGCTGGTGATCATCCACCTGATGGGTGGCGTCCACAACGAGATGCTGATGGTCGGCCTGATGATGGCTGCCATCGCCCTGACCCTGCAGGACAGACCCGTCTGGGGCGTCGGCCTCATCGCGATCGCGGTCGCGGTCAAGGCGACGGCGGGAATCGCACTGCCCTTCATGGTGTGGATGTGGATGCGCCGATTGCGGGACGAACGCGGCCTCGGGTCGGTGCGCGCCTTCGGCATCGCCACGGCGGCGTCGGCGCTGATCTTCGTCGTGGTGTTCGCCGTCCTGTCCTGGCTTGCCGGCGTCGGACTCGGTTGGCTCACCGCGCTCGCCGGTTCGGTCAAGATCATCAACTGGCTCACGGTGCCCACCGCGGCGGCCAACCTCGTCAATGCGGTCGGTGGCCTGTTCCTGCCGGTGAACTTCTACGCCGTACTCGAGGTCACCCGGATCATCGGCATCGCCGTCATCGCCATCTCACTTCCCTTGCTGTGGTGGCGGTTCCGGCACGACGACCGTGAGGCATTGACGGGGATCGCGCTGGCGATGCTCGTCGTGGTGCTGTTCGTGCCCGCGGCGCTGCCGTGGTACTACACGTGGCCGCTGGCCGTGCTGTCGGCGCTGGCGCAGAGCAGGCAGGCGATCGCGGTGATCGCCGGCTTCTCGACGTGGATCATGGTGATCTTCAAACCCGATGGGTCACATGGCATGTATTCGTGGCTGCACGTCGCGCTGGCCACCGCGTGCGCAGTGGCGGCGTGGTACTCGCTGGCGAAGGCCCCGACCCCGGAGACGTCCGAAGCCGAGAAGGCGCAGAACGCTCAGTAGGCCATCGCCTGGGCGCGGCGCACCACCTCGCGCGCCTGGTGCGAGTGCAGCGCGTCGACCGGCCGGGCGTTGGGCTGGGCTTCTCCCAACCCGTCCCGGCTGATGGTGAGCGAGGCGTCGGGCGTGAACAGCCATCGCACGATCTCGGTGTCGTGGTATCCGCCGTCGTGCAGAACCACCAGGAGGCCCGACAAACTCTTGACGACGTGCCCGCTGTCGTCGAAGAAGATCTTCGGCACCACCAGAACCCCGTCGCGACGCACCCCGATGAGGTGCTTCTGCCGGAGATGCTGGTGCACCTTGGTCACCGGGATGCCGAGGATGGACGCCACGGCGGGTAGGTCGTAGACGGCTTCGTCGGGGTCCAGAACGTCGTCGGCAGCCGGAATGTTGCTCACGGGACCGAGTCTAAGATGCACGCGTGGGTACCAGTCAACGATCGGACCCGCTCGTCGGCATCGTCTTGGACGGGCGCTACCGCGTGGACGCCATCATCGCCACCGGAGGCATGTCCTCCGTGTACCGCGGACTCGACCTACGGCTGGACCGACCGGTGGCTCTCAAGGTCATGGATTCACGCTATGCGGGCGACCAGCAGTTCCTCGTCCGGTTCCAGCGCGAAGCACGCGCGGTGGCCCGCCTCAAGGACCCCGGCCTCGTCGCCGTCTATGACCAGGGCATCGACGACCAGCACCCGTTCCTGGTCATGGAGCTCATCGAGGGTGGCACGCTGCGCGAACTGCTCGCCGAACGCGGCCCGATGCCACCCCACGCCGTCGCCGCCGTGCTGTCGCCGATCCTCGGCGGTCTCGGCGCGGCGCACCGGGCGGGCCTGGTCCACCGCGACGTCAAGCCGGAGAACGTGTTGATCTCCGACGACGGCGAGGTCAAGATCGCGGACTTCGGTCTGGTCCGAGCCGTCGCCGAGGCCAAGATCACCTCGACCAGTGTGATCCTTGGCACTGCGGCCTACCTGTCACCAGAACAGGTGGGCACGGGTGACGCAGGACCGGAGAGCGACGTCTACGGCGTGGGCATCCTCGCCTACGAATTGCTTACCGGCACCACACCGTTCACGGGCGACAGCGCCCTCACGGTCGCGTACCAGCGGATGGACAACGACGTACCCCCGCCCGGCGCCGCGATCGCGGGCGTACCGCCGCAGTTCGACCAGCTGGTGTCGCGGGCGACGAGGCGAAGTCCCGGCGACCGGTACGCCGACGCGGGGGCCATGGGCGCCGAATTGCACACGATCGTCGACGAACTCGGCCTCCCGCCGTTCCGCGTGCCCGCACCGCGAAATTCGGCGCAGCACGTGGCGTCGGAGGAGTACCACAGCCGCATTCAGCAGGACGACCACACCACCCAGACCACCGCTCCGCCGACGCCACCGCGGCAGCACACCAGGGAGATGACGCGCGGAACCGACGACTGGGAGCCGATTCGGCCCGAAAGCCGTTCCGCACCAGGCCAGTTCGCCGGTATCGACATCGATGAGCTGGAGTGGGCCAGGCAACGCAGTCGACGCATCGTGCTGTTCTGGCTGGTGGCCATCCTCACGCTCACCGCGCTGGTGGCCGCCGGCGCGTGGACCCTTGGCAGCCACGTGCAGGGCCTGATCTAGTCCCGCAGCATCTCCGCGACGAGGAACGCCAGTTCCAGCGACTGCTGTGTGTTGAGCCGCGGGTCGCATGCCGTCTCGTAGCGGCCAGCCAGGTCGGAGTCCGAAATGTCTTGTGCCCCACCAAGACACTCGGTGACGTTCTCGCCGGTGATCTCGACGTGAATGCCACCGGGATGGGTGCCAAGCGAGCGGTGCACCTCGAAGAAGCCCTGGACTTCGTCGACGATGCGATCGAAGTGACGAGTCTTGTAGCCGGTCGACGACTCGTGGGTGTTTCCGTGCATCGGATCGCACTGCCAGATCACCTGATGTCCGGTAGCCTGCACCTTCTCGATGATCGGCGGCAGCAGGTCGCGCACCTTGCCGTTGCCCAGCCTGCTGACCAGCGTCAGGCGACCGGGCTGATTGTGCGGATCGAGCCGTTCGACGTACTCGACGGCCAGTTCCGGCGTCATGCTCGGACCGATCTTCACGCCGATCGGGTTGGAGATCACCTCGGCGAAGGCCACGTGCGCGCCGTCGAGCTGACGGGTGCGGTCGCCGATCCAGACGTAGTGCGCCGACAGGTCGTACAGCTTGGGCGTGCCGTCCTCGTCGGAGAGCCGCAGCATCGCGCGCTCGTAATCGAGCACCAGCGCTTCGTGGCTGGCGTAGATCTCCGCGGTCTGCAGGTTGCGATCGTTGACCCCACACGCGCTCATGAACCGCAGCGCACGGTCGATCTCGGCGGCCAGCGCCTCGTACCGGGCGCCCGCGGGCGAGGTACGGACGAATTCCCGGTTCCAGTCGTGCACCGACTCCAGCGACGCCAACCCCGACGACGTCAGGGCCCGCACCAGGTTCATGGCCGCACTGGCGTTGGCGTAGGCCCGCACCAGACGTGAGGCATCGTGGGCGCGGACCGATGCGTCGGGCGCGAACCCGTTGATCATGTCGCCGCGGTAGGACTTCAGCCCCAGCGCGTCGATGTCGGCGGAGCGCGGCTTGGCGTACTGACCCGCGATGCGGGCGACTTTGACCACCGGCATGCTCGCGCCGTAGGTCAGCACCACGGCCATCTGCAGTAGCGTGCGGATGTTGGCGCGGATGTGCGGCTCGGTGTTGTCGACGAACGTTTCGGCGCAATCGCCGCCCTGCAGCAGGAATGCCTCGCCACGCGCGACGTCGGCGAGGTGGCCCTTGAGCCGCTCGATCTCCGAGGGCACGGTCACCGGCGGCACGCTCTCCAGCACCGTCCGCATCGCCTTGGCCTGGTCGGCGGGCCAGCTGGGTTGTTGGGCGGCTGGCTTGGCCAGGGCAGCATCGAGCCGCTCGCGAAGGTCGTGCGATAGCGGCGGAAGCTCCGGCAGCTGGTCGATGGGTACGTCGACGGTCCAGTTCACCCGTCCATGGTAACCGCGCACGGATGCGGGTCTCGCCACCCGTGCCCGCCCATACCCGCAGTTCAGGCGCGTGCCGCCCAGGCCCCGTCGTCATCCTCGTCGGTGAGGTGCGCCGTCATGAGCCGGAACCTGGTCATGTTGTGTCGGGCGTCCACGAGCGCGTCGTGTGCGTCACGGGGTCGCGGGGGCATGCGCGGGGAACCCCGCTCCTCCCAGAACTGGTGCAGCTCCCTGGTGAACCTGGGGATCGCGGGCGGCAGGTCGGTCATCGGCCCCCAGAGCTGACAGAGCACGACGTGGTCGTAGGCGCCCACCCACGCCCAGAGTTCGATCGTCTCGTCACCGTCGATCTCGAAGAAGTCCTCGAGGTCCGACCGGATCTGTCGCCGGGACCGCCACAGTTTCGACGACGGCGACGGAAGCTTCGGCAGCACGTGCTTGCGCACCCAGGCGCCGGCCCGGTCGGGGTCGAATTCCGTTGATATCGCGTAGTATTCGCGACCGTCTTCGGCTGCCACCCCGATCGAGATCAGTTCGATGGTGCGGCCGTTGTCGATGAACTCGGTGTCGTAGAAGTACTTCATCCGGCCGCTTCCGTGGTCGCGGCGACCGGCGCCGGCGCCGGATGGATCTCCCGGTCGAGCTGAGCCTCGACCTCGTGATCGTCGGGGAAGTGCGGCTCGCCCGCGACGACATGCTGCAGCCACAGCTTGGCCTGGACGACGGGACGCCGCTGTCGACGCTCCCGCTCCATGGCGCGGTGCATCTTCTTCGGCCGCTTTCCGTAACGCCACCGCGCCCAGGGCGCGTGGGGGCGCGACAGCCTCATCGCGCCGATGATCAGGAGCGGGGTGATGAACATCCCGACCAGACCCGTCCACACCTTGCCCTTGAGGAGCACCACCACCGCGAGGCCGAGGGTGATGAGGGCGACTCCCACGACGGTGGCGCGGGCCAGCAGCGTCTGGTCCTCGCGCCAGATGTCGATGTCGAAGAAGGACAGCGGGTTGAAGCCGAGGATCAACAGCCCCGCCACGGCGATGGCCGCGAACACCGCGTCCACGGACGTCCGACCGTCTTCGGACCAGTACACGTCCTCGAGGTGCAGGATCAGGGCGAACTCATCGAGCACCAGGGCGGCGCCCATCCCGAAGAAGATTGCGGCCGCGGTGAATTCGGGCACGCCCCCGTCGACCGCGAGGGTCACCATCGTCACCCCGGACACCATGACGAGGATGACGCCGATGATCGCGTGGTGGATGTGGACGGTGCCGTGCCCGATATTGCGTGGCTGCCACCACTTGGGCGGCGTGTCGTTGTCGGCGCTGTGACGGATGTATCGGACGATCGTTCGGGTCACCAGAAACGTCAGCAGGAACGAGATCAGGCACCACAGCAGGGGCAATCGACCCGGCGGGATCGCCAAGTCGAGTCCGAAGTCGAACTTCCAATCGTCGAACACGGGCAAAACTTACGCCGACCAGCGCGCGTCGTGGACAGGATGGTCCCCGACGCGCCGACGGGCACCGATACTCTTGTCCGCGAGATGAGAATTCGGCAGCTCCCCAGCGGGACGTGGTGGCCAACCGTGGCATGGCGCCTGTTTCAGCTGCTAGTGATCGCCGGGGTGATCGCCGCGGGCCGTCAACTGCTGGCCACCACCCCGTACCGCATCGACATCGACGTCTACCGGATGGGCGGCCGGGCGTGGCTCGACGGCGCGTCGCTCTACAGCGACGGTGTGCTCTTCCACACCGAAGCGGGCCTGAATCTGCCGTTCACCTACCCGCCGCTCGCGGCCGCCGTCTTCTCCCCCTTCGCGTGGCTGTCGCTGGACGCAGCGAGTGCGACGATCACCGTCATCACCTTGTTGTTGCTGCTGGTCACCACGATGATCGTGCTCACCCGCCTGAGGGTGTGGGAGCGGTCGGCGGTGATCTCGGGAGCGGCGTGGCGCAGGAGATGCTGGCTGGCAGCGGCGATCGTCGCCCCGGCCGTGGTCTACCTGGAGCCCATCAGGTCCAACTTCGAGTTCGGCCAGATCAACGTCGTCCTGATGACCCTGGTGATCGCCGATTGCGTGCCGCGCAAGACTCCGTGGCCGCGGGGGCTGCTCCTCGGTTTGGCCATCGCGCTCAAGCTGACGCCCGCCGTGTTCCTGCTGTACTTCCTGCTGCGTCGGGACACCCGGGCCCTGTTGACGAGCGTGGCCTCCGCCATCCTGGCGACGGCGGTCGGGTTCCTGGTGGCCGCGCGCGACTCCTGGCAATACTGGACCGAGACGGTGCGTGACACCGATCGGATCGGCACCGCCACGTATCTCACCAACCAAAACATCGCAGGCACCCTGGCCCGCCTCGGCCTGGGCGAGACGCCGCGCTTCGTGATCTGGCTGCTCGCCTGCTTCGCCGTGCTGGGATTGACGGTGTGGGCGGTGCGCCGCGTGCTGCGCTCGGGCGACCAGTCCGTGCTCGCGCTGATCTGCGTCGCGATGTTCGGTTTGGTGGTGTCGCCAGTGTCGTGGTCGCACCACTGGGTGTGGGCGCTCCCCGCCGTTCTGGTGACGGGCGTGCTCGCGGTGCGCCACCGCAGCATTGCGATGGGCATGGTAAGCGCCACCGGAGTGCTCCTGACGTACTTTGCGCCGATCCACCTGATGACCGAACACCAGGAGACGTCCGCGGCGCTCTGGCGCCAGCTGCTCGGCGGCTCCTACGTCTGGTGGGCGCTTGCTCTCATCGTCGTCGCGGGGGCCGTCACCCTCCGGGGGCGGGACGGCACGCAGGTGATCAGTGACGCCGCGCCCGCGCACGCCTCGGGTTAACCCGCAGCAGCCGTGGGGATGCGCGCAGGCGGCTTGCAGTCCGACTCGTCGGCGCCACCCTCCAGCGCCTCCTTCACGTCCGCGGCGTACAGGTCGACGTACTCCTGGCCGGAGAGCTGCATCAGCTCGTACATCACCTCGTCGATGACGGCGCGTTCGATGAACCGGTTGCCCGCCAGACCTTCGAACCGGGTGAAGTCCATGGGCTTGCCGAACCGGACCTCGACCCGTCCGAACCGCCACATCTTGGACCCGGGCGGATTGACGGCGTCGGTGCCGACCATCGCCACCGGGATCACGGGAACGCCGGTTTCCAGCGCCAGCCGGGCGATACCCGTCTTGCCCTTGTAGAGGCGTCCATCTGGCGAGCGGGTGCCCTCGGGGTACATCCCGAGCACCTTGCCCTGGCCCAGGATGCGCCCCGCGGTGGCCAGCGCGGCGAGGGCGGCGTCGGCGTCGGTTCGGTCGATGGGCACCTGGCCGGCGGCGCTGTAGAACCAGCGGGTGAACCAGCCCTTGATGCCGGTGCCGGTGAAGTACTCGGCCTTGGCCAGGTAGGTGATTCTGCGCCGAACCACCAGGCACTTGTAGAAGCTGTCGGCGACCGCGAGGTGGTTACTGGCCAGGATGACGGCACCGGAACTCGGAACATGCTCCAGCCCTTGCACTTTCGGGCGGCCCAGCAATTGCAGCAGGGGGCCCATGAAGATGTACTTTAACAGCCAATACCACATCGAGCCTCCCGCGGCGGGCGCCCGGACGGAGCCCTGCGACAACTGTACCCAGTAGCCGCTCAGTCCTCGACGGTGACGGGGATGTGCTGATAGCGGCCGGGTCCGGGCGACGGCGGATCGCCGTCGGGTCCCGGGCCGTCCGGTCCCGACGGGTCTGTCGGCGGTGCCGGCGCGGCGGGTCCGCCTGCGTCGTCCGAATCCATGGCATCGGTCATCGCGCGGACGACGGCCAACAGGGCGACGCTGTGCTCGGCGATCACGGTCAGCAGCGGGTGCCGCTCACCGGTCACCAACGCGGCCAGGGCGCACACCGGGCACCAGACCTGTTCGCACTTGCCCTCACTGCCCGAGGCGGCGCGGGCGGCGGCCAGCCTCACGGCAGGGTCGAGGCGGTCCATGATCGACTGCGCCAACTGCCGCAGCTCGGTGGGTATGTCGGTGTGGGACTCACTCACGCCGGCCACACCTCCGGGTTGGGTCGAAAACGTACCGTCAGTTCGCTGCCGCGCAGCTGCGCGTCCACCACGGTGCATCTCCGCAGCACGGACGCCAACCGAACCCGGCGGCGCGTGCCTCCGGCGCCGATGATCAGGTCGTCGTCGACCCGGCCCAGCGCCAAGGCGCCCGGATCGACGTGCGGCAACTCTAGCCGCATCCGGTACACCGCTTCGAGCCCGGATCCGGATTCGCGGTCGACCACCGGCCGCACGGGTCCCGGCGGCGCCGAGCCCTCCCGCTGCCTGGCGCTGTCGAGTAGCTCGGCGAGCGCCTTCGGCCCGATCGGTTCCCCCGCCAGATGCGGGACGAGCACCAGCTTGACGTCACCGATCGTCGCGTTCACCTCGTCGAGGACGACGCGCTGCTCGGCGATCCGCTCGGTGTACCAGTCGAACGCCGGATGCTCGGGCAGGTTCCGATACTCGAACGAGTCATCCTGCACCAGAATCTGATTGACGATGAGTTCGTCGACCGATACCCCCATCAGCGCGAGCGAGCCCAGCGTACGGGCCGCCTCGGCGGCCACCACCCGCTCGGCGGTGAGCACGAGGTGCGCGCTCACGCGCGAGGAGTCGGTGAGCAGCTCACCGAGGCGATCGGTGGCCGCGGTGATCCGTTCCAGCAGCTCGACGACCCCCGACGAGGTGGCGTCACTGGCGGCCAGTGACAGCCTGCGGTGCCGCGGCCACGCCCGCTCGAGATAGAGGCCGAAGGTGGCGGGGAGGGTGAGCATGCGCATGGCATCCGCCGTGGACGCGCAGTCGACGACGACGTGATCCCACCGACCCGACGCGGCCAGCTCACCGACCTCGTCGAGCCCCAACACCTCCTGGATTCCCGGCAGTGCCGAAAGCTCTTCGGGAGCAACGTCTCCGAGATCGGACTCCGGAAAGCGGGCGGCGAGTACACCCGCCACCTGCCGCCACCGCTGTTCCAGTAGCGCCAGGGTGTCCAAGGCGAGGGCGTCGAGGAACCCTCCGCCTGCGTCGAATTCGTCGGCGAGGACCCTCGACGGGTTTCGCTCGCCCGTCGGGACCACGCTGGTACCCAACACGTCGCCCGTGGAGTGGGCCTGGTCGGTCGACACGATGAGCACACGCAGGCCGTTGCGCGCATCACGCACCGCAGTGGCCGTCGCCAGCGTGGACTTGCCCACTCCACCCTTGCCGACGAAGAGGCTGATCCTGGCGCTGCCGGTTGCGGGAGGTTCGACCGGGTCGCTGCTCTCAGTCAGCCTCGACTCGTTTCTTGAGATCCTTCAGTGCGGTGTCGGTGAGCCTGCGCTCGGCCTTGCGTTTGAGCAGACCGATCATCGGAATGACCAGGTCGACCGACAACTCATAGGTCACGTCGGTACCAGAACCCTTTGGAGACAACAGGTATGCCCCGTCTAGCGCCCTCAACAAGGAACTGGACACCAACGACCACTTCACCGAGGCGTAGTCGGGCGGCCAAGTGTAGGCCAACACCATGGTGTCCTTGAGCACGGCGGCGTCCAGTACCAGGCGAGCCGTCTTTGGATAACCCTCGTCGTCGGTCTCGAGGACCTCGGTCTCCTTGTACTCCGCCACCCAGTCCGGATACGAGCCGATGTCGGCGATGACGTCCATCACCGTCGACGGATCGGCGTCGATGTAGATCGTCTGCGCAGTCTTGTCCGCCACGTGATCTCTTCCCCGGGTCGCTCGTGCGCTGCTGGACTGACGTCCTTCGCACAGAAATGTACCCGCATCAATTGCCCTGAGGCTTGTTGCATACCCGTGGTTGGCTCGCTCACGCCAGCCGGGACACTCCGACCTTGCGCGACTCCTCGAGCGTCTGCTTGACCTCGAACGCCATCCTCTTGCCTGCCACGCGGCGCTGATGGTTCGCCTTGGCGAGGTTCATCTTGGCCAACTGCCAGGCCGCCACCCCCGAAGGTTCGGCATGCATGAAGTAGTGCAGGATCACGCCGTCGAAGGACGCCTCCAACCAGATCTCCATCGTGCCGGTGAGCGCACCCGTTACGGTCCAGCGCTGCCCCGCGGGACCCCTGTCCTCGACGACCGACAGCCGTAGGTCGGGCCACCAACGGCGCCAACTCGCGGGGTCCGCGACTGCCCTGCCCACGTCGGCCGGGTCTGCGCACACGAACGTCTCGTCCGCGACCTGGATGCTGTTCATCGCCCACCACCTTCACACATGCGCCCACGCCGGTCTTCGGCGGCCGACTACGCTGGATCGACAAAGTACCCGTCCGAGAGGGCCAAGATCGTGCGCGAGTTCAGTGTCCCCGTAGCGTTCAACGTCGGCGAGCACGACACCGTCGTCAGCTCCGTGTTCTCCCACGAGGCCGACGATCCCGACCAGGTCGTCATCCAGCGCCTCGTCGGCGGATCGTGGACCGACGTGACGTGTGCCCAGGTCGCCGACCAAGTGCGTTCGACCGCACTGGGTTTGATTGCCGAGGGCGTCGAGCCGGGCGACCGGGTGGCGATCCTGTCGGCGACGCGCTACGAGTGGCCCATCATCGACTTCGCGATCCTGTCCATCGGCGCGGTCACCGTTCCGATCTACGAGACCAGCTCGGCCGAGCAGGTGCGGTTCGTGCTGTCCGACTCGGGAGCGGTCGCGGCGTTCGCCGAGACCGAGGAGCACTTTCAGAAGATCGAGCAGCTGAAGGCCGAACTGCCCGATCTGCGCCACGTGTATCGCATCGACGGCACGGGTCCGGCCGCCCTCGACGAGCTCGCGCGGATCGGCAAGGGCACGGCGCCGGAATCTGTCCGGGAGCGACTCGAGGCCATCAAGTCCGCGGACGTCGCGACGCTCGTCTACACCTCGGGCACCACCGGCAAGCCCAAGGGCTGCCAGCTGACGCACTCGAACCTTCTGCACGAGATGCGCGGCGCCAAGGCATGTTTCCCGGCGCTGCTGGACAAGGGCGAGAAGCTCCTGGTGTTCCTCCCACTGGCCCACGTGCTGGCCCGCGCCATCACGATCGCGGCATTCAGCAACAAGGTCACGCTCGGGTTCACCAGCGACGTCAAGAACCTGGTGCCCACACTCGGGGTGTTCAAGCCGACGCTGGTGGTCTCGGTGCCCCGCGTGTTCGAGAAGGTCTACAACACGGCCGAGCAGAACGCCAATGACGGCGGCAAGGCCAAGATCTTCACCGCCGCCGCCAACACCGCGATCGAGTGGAGCCAGGCCCAGGCCACCGGTGGTGCGGGCCTGCTGCTGAAGCTCAAGCACGCGCTCTTCGACCGGCTGGTCTACGGAAAGCTACGGGCGGCACTGGGCGGCAACTGCCACGCCGCAATCTCCGGCGGTGCGCCGCTGGGCGCCCGACTCGGGCACTTCTACCGCGGCGTCGGCCTGACCATCTACGAGGGCTACGGCCTGACCGAGACCAGCGCGGCCATCACCGTCAACCGCGTGCGCGACGTGAAGGTCGGCTCAGTCGGAAAGTTGTTGCCGGGCAACAGCATGCGCCTGGGCGGCGACGGCGAACTCCTCGTCACCGGCGGTGTCGTGTTCAGCGGTTACTGGCACAACCAGACCGAGACCGACGCGGCGTTCACCGACGGCTGGTTCCACACGGGCGATCTCGGAGCGATCGACGACGAGGGCTTTCTCACCATCGTGGGCCGCAAGAAGGAGATCATCGTGACGGCGGGCGGCAAGAACGTCGCCCCAGCGCTGCTCGAGGATCGGCTGCGGGCGCATCCGTTGATCAGTCAGGCCATGGCCGTCGGCGACGCGCAACCGTTCATCGCGGCCCTAGTCACCATCGACCCCGAGGCCTTCCCCGGTTGGAAGCAGCGCAATGGCAAGGACGCGTCGGCCACCGTCGGCGATCTCGCCGAGGATCCCGATCTGCTCGCAGAGATCGACCTGGCCGTCAAGGATGCCAACCAGGCGGTGTCGCATGCCGAGTCGATTCGCAAGTTCCGCATCCTGCCCGTCGACTTCACCGAGGACACCGGCGAGCTGACCCCCACGTTGAAGGTCAAGCGCAAGGTGGTCGCCGAGAAGTTCGCCAGCGACATCGACGCCCTCTACGCCAAGGCCGGGCACTAACCGGCAAGCAGTTCCGAGAGGCGCTCCGCCTTGAACCGCCACTGGCAGTTGTCGACGACCCACTGTCGACCCGCGCTGCCCATCGCCGCGGCACGGTCTGGGTTCCCCAGCAGGTCTCCGACGGCGGCGGCGATCGCTCCGACGTCCCAGCCGTCGACCACCAGACCGGTCTCCCCGTCGACGACGGCCTCCGGTGCGCCGCCGGACCTGCCCGCGACGACCGGCACGCCCATCGCCGACGCCTCCAGGTAGACGATGCCGAAGCCCTCGACGTCGAGCCCGGAGCCACGGGTGCGGCAGGGCATCGCGAAGACGTCGGCCATCGCGTGGTGGGCAGGCAACTCGCCGGCAGGCACTCCCTCGGTGAAGACCACGTGCTCGGCGACGCCGAACCCGTAGGCGAGGCGGCGAAGGTCGTCCCGGTAGGGCCCACCGCCGACGATGACGAGGGTTGCCCCGGACACGCGCTGGCGGATCGCGGGCAGCGCCCGGATGAGCATGTCCTGCCCCTTGCGTCGCACCAGTCGCGAAACGCACACGACGACGGGGCGGTCGCCCAGCCCGTACCGGGCCCGCAGTTCGGCCCTGGCCACCGAGTCGGGCTCGAAGAAGTCCGTGTCGACCCCGGGGGCGAGGTGTTCCAGTGCGGCGGCAGGCCCGAACGCGGCGGCGAACCGGCTGCGGGTGTACTGGCTGATGAACGTGACGACGTCGGTGTCGTTTCCGATGCGCCGCAATGCCGTTCGCGCCACCGGAAGCATCGACCAGCCCACCTCGTGCCCGTGCGTGCTGGCGATCACCCGCTTCGCCCCGGCCTCCCGTGCCAGCGGTGACAGCAGCGCGAGGGGCGCGGCGGCGCCGAACCACACCGTGTCGATGTCGTGGCCGTTGATCAGCCTTCGCATCCGCAGCGCCACCGAGGGCTCCGGAATCATCAACGTCGTCGGGTGACGCACGACCTCGACGCCGGTGGCGCGGGCCCGCTCGTCGTAGTCACCGTCGCCCTCCCACTTCGGCGCGTACACCACCAGCGAGTGCCGACCGGCCTTGACGAGTTCCGCGACCAGATTCTCGAGATAGGACTGGATGCCTCCGCGACGCGGCGGAAAGTCATTCGTCACCAGCAGGACTCGGGCCATCGCGGAAGGCTATCCGCTGAGCCAGGCGCGCCACGCCGCGAGCACCTGGGGGGTGTCCGCGCCGAGGGTGTCCTCGATGGCGGTCGCCTGGTCGGGATGGCCGGTTCCGCATGCGGTGACGTAGAGCCTGCGCAGCGTCTCGGCGCCGTAGCGGCTCGCGACGAACCGACTGAACCACCACGCCCTGTCGTAGGCCAGCGATCGGACCGCGCCCGGAGTTTCCAGGTCGGCGTCCGTCGGAAGCTGCGCCAGTTCGGCGGCCCGCTCGGATCCGGGCATCGGTGTCGGTGGCCTGCCGACGAAGTCCGCGACGCCCTCGGTGAGCCAGCGCGGTGCGTCAGCCGCCGTACGTCCACGGGCGGCGTAGTGAAAGAGCTCGTGGCGTAGGACTATTCGCAGGGAGGCATCGCTCATCGAGCTCGCTCCGGGCGCGAAGACGATCCGCTGCCCCGTCGTCGCGGCGGCGATGTCCGGCTCACCGGCCGCGAGTGCGCGGAACTCCTCATCGGTGCGGGTGAGCACCACGACGACGTTGCGTTGCCAGTCGTCGCCCCAGAACGCCGTGACCGCGTCCGCGGCGCCGTCGAGTTCACCCCAGACCCGGCTCTCGAGATCGGCCGTGTGGGCTCCCCCGAGCGCCATCAGCGAGACGGTGCGGCCGTCGCCAAGGGTGAGTGGGTCGGTCGGCGTCGTCGGCACGTCGAGCGAGGCGTGCGTGGCGGTGGGCGGGCCTTGTTCCGGGTGTCGCGCATCGCCGAGCGGACTCGCGATCAGCACCACGGCGGCGGCCAACTCGGCCAGCAGCAGCAGGCCGACTAGCGGCCGCTCAGTAACGACGGACGTTGTGAATCGGCGCATTGCCCACCGGGGCGACCCGCACCGGTGTGCCGTACGTCGAGGCGTGCACCATCATCCCGTCGCCGATGTAGATGCCCACGTGCGAGGCGTCCGAGTAGTAGGTGACGAGGTCGCCGGGCTGCATCTGGTCCATCGACACCGGCTGCCCACCCTGCGCCAGTGCCTGGCTGGAGTGCGGGAGGTTGACGCCGGCCTGGCCGAAGGCCCACATGACGAGGCCCGAGCAGTCGAACGCACCTGGGCCCGCCGCGCCCCAGGAATAGGGCGAACCGATCCGGGTCAGCGCAGCCTGTACGGCGACCATGCCCTCTCCGTCGGCAGGAAGAGCGGGGACGGCACCCTCGGGTGGCGCCAAGTCACCGGGGTTGATGCCGCCGGGCGCGGCAGCGAGTACGTCGGCGCCGGCGGGAGGCGGCGGGGCATCCGGTGCGGGCGCGGGCGGAGCGGGCGGAATCGCGGCCAGGGCCTCGCGCTGAGCCGGAGTCAGTGCCGTGTATTGCGACTTGACGATGGCCATCTGCACTTGCAGTTTGCTTTGCTTGGATTGCAGGTCCGCGCGCACCGCTGCGGCCTGCTCGGCGGCGGTCTTGGCGTCGGCAGCCGAATTAGCGGACTCCAACTCGGCCTTGTTAGCCAGCACGCTGCTGCTCTTGAAATTCTGCATCTGCACCGACATCTCGGTGGCCATCACGCGCTGCACTGCCAGTTGATCGATGAGGCCCTGTGGCGAACTGGCGGTCAACATCGCGTCCAGCCCGTCGGTGCGACCACCCATGTACTGAGCCGCAGCAACCCTGTCGACCGACATCTGGAAGGTTGCCAATTGCGCCTTGGTCGTGTCGGCGGCGGCGAGGTCCGCGGCATGCTTCCGCTCGGCCGCCTGCTGCGCTTGCTGCTTGTTGCCGAGATCCAGCTCGGCGCTGTGCATCGCCTCGGTGGTCTGCTCGGCCCGTCGAGAGAGCTCGTTGAGCTTTGCCAACGCATCGTCTGCAGGGTCCGCCTGCGAACTTCCCGCGAGCACACCGCCAAAGACCATCAGCCCTGCTATGGCACCAACAATCGGTCGCCGAAGACCACGTGTGCTCCGGTGCATGGCGTCAAACCTCAAGATTTCGCGTCCTTCAAACTGCCGTAAGCGAGCCGCTCGAACTGCGTTAGGTCTCAGATAGGTTACGAAACGGCATCGGGGTTGTCCAACAGAGGACGCAAACTTAACAGGCGCGACGGGAATTTTTCGCTGCCCGCGGCTGTCGGCGTCGCTAGGCAACGCCGTCGGCGCGCCTCCGGTGAATCGGAACCAACCGTAGCCGAGGCGCCAATCCGGCGTCTGCGAGCACCTCTAGCGCTCGGCGCTCATCCGCCAGCAACGTCTCGGGAACGCCGAGTAAAACACTGACGACACAGTCCTTGCACCCGTGTCCGCGCACCGCGCAGTCGTCACAGTCGATGTGCAGGGTCCCGGCGTCCGACCCCGACGGTTCTGGCAGGTCCGGTCCTGTCTCTGCTCGAGTCATGGCCGCACTCCTCTCATTCGAGTCATGGCGCACGTTAACGACGACCACCGACAAGCTCGGAGACGCGAATGACATCGATGTGAGCAGGTGTCGGTCGGGGGGCCTACGGTCCCAGCCATGGGCCAGTTGAGCTTCGGCGACGTCGATGCGGTCTTCGATGGGCTGCCCGACGGGCTGGCCGACGTCTCGTTGCGCGACACGACCTTCGTCATCGTCGACCTGGAGACCACCGGCGGCCGGGCCCGGGGCGACGAGAATGGCGAGGGTTACGACGCGATCACGGAGATCGGCGCGGTCAAGGTGCGCGGTGGCGAGGTGCTCGGCGAGCTCGCCACCCTGGTGGACCCCGGTCGCTCGATCCCCCCGCAGATCGTCACGCTCACCGGCATCACGACGGCCATGGTGTGCAATGCCCCAACCATCGACTCCGTGCTGCCGGCTTTCCTGGAGTTCTCGGGCGGCGCGGTGCTGGTGGCCCACAACGCCGGGTTCGACGTGGGCTTCCTGCGCGCCGCTGCCGAACGCCTGCAGCTGCCGTGGAAGCGACCTCCCGTGCTGTGCACCGTGAAGCTGGCACGCCGGGTGCTGACCCGTGACGAAGCCCCAAGCGTCCGACTGTCGGCGCTGGCGCAGCTGTTCGGCGCGAGCACCAGGCCGACGCACCGTGCCCTGGACGACGCGCGCGCCACCGTCGACGTGCTGCACGCGCTCATCGAACGCGTCGGCAACCAGGGCATCCAGACCTACGCCGACCTCCGTTCCTATCTGCCCGACGTGACGCCCGCCCAGCGACGCAACCGACATCTGGCCACCGGACTGCCCAGGCGACCCGGCGTGTACATGTTCCGTGGCCCCTCCGACGAGGTGCTGTACGTAGGCACCGCCGTCGACCTGAGGCGTCGCGTCGGGCAGTACTTCACCGGCGCGGACCCGCGCACCCGCATGAAGGAGATGGCGTCGCTCACCACGCGGGTCGACCACGTCGAGTGCGCGCACGAACTCGAGGCGGGCGTGCGCGAGCTGAGGCTGCTCGCCGCGCACGCTCCCCCGTACAACCGGCGATCGAAGTTCCCGCACCGGTGGTGGTGGGTGGTGCTGACCGATGAGGCCTTCCCCAGGTTCTCGGTGGTCCGGTCGCCCACTCACGACCGGGCGATCGGCCCGTTCCGCGCTCGCGCCGACGCCGTCGAGACCGCCGCGCTGCTGGCCCGCTTCACCGGGGTGCGGACCTGCACCACCCGGCTGGCCCGTTCGGCGCTCCACGGGCCGGCCTGCCCCGAAGTCGAGCTGTCTCCGTGCCCGGCCGCACGCGACGTGCCGGCGGCCGTCTATGCCGCCGCCCCCGCACGGGCAGCCGATCTCATCGCGGGAGCGGACGACTCGGCGCTGTCGGAGGCACTCGCCCACATCGGCCTGTTGGCGGCGCGCGGCAAGTACGAAACCGCCGCACGGTTCCGCGATCACACCGCCACCGCGATCGACACCGTCTGGCGGGGCCAACGACTACACGCCCTGGTCGCGGTCGACGAACTCGTCGCCGCCAGGCCGGACGGCGCAGGCGGCTGGCACCTCGCGATCGTCAGGAGCGGTCAGCTCGCGGCCGCGGGCAACGCGCGTCGGGGAGTGCCTCCGATGCCGGTCGTCGACGCGATATGCGCTGCGGCACAGTCGATTCTGCCCGCTGAAGCGCATCTGGGCGGCGCCTTCGTGGAGGAGACCGCCCTCATTGCGCGCTGGCTGACCCAGCCGGGGGTACGCATCGTGCGCGCCGAGACGGCCTCCGGAATCGGCTATGCCACGCCGGTGGCCGCCGCGGGCAGGCACGCAGCGTGGGCGGCGACGGCGCGTTCCGCGCGAATCGCAGCCAGGCAGACCGAGGCGTCAGAGCTGATGAGTGAACCGCACCCAACGCGCGAGCAGCTCTTCGGCCGCCCCCGAGTCGATCGCCTCGGCGGCCCGCGCGAGGCCGGCCTCCCACGCAGGCACCCATTTGGCGTCACTGGATAGCCCGGCGTAAGCCACCATGGCGCCCGCGGCGTTCAGGATCACCGCGTCGCGGACGGCGCCCTTGTCGCCACCGAACACCTCGCGGACCGACGCGGCGTTGGCCTCGGCGTCGCCACCCGTCAACTCGCTCAGATGGGCGCGGTCGAAGCCGAAGGCGCCCGGGTCGAACGTCAACCGCTCGACGGTGCCCGCCTGTACGCGCCAGATGGTGCTCGTCGTGGTCGTGGTCAATTCGTCGAGGCCGTCGTCGCCATGCACCACCAGCACACTGGAACCGCGCGTGGCGAACACGCCTGCCATCACCTCGGCGAGGTCGCCCCACGCGCATCCGATGAGACCCGCCCGCGGCGCCGCCGGATTCGTCAGCGGCCCAAGGAGATTGAAGACGGTGGGGACGCCGATTTCGCGACGCACCGCCGAGGCGTGCCGGTACGACGGGTGGAACTGAGGGGCGAACGCGAAGCCGATGCCGACTTCGGCGACGCACCGCGCCACGTCGTCCGGACCCAGGTCGATGCGCACGCCGAGGGCTTCGAGCGTGTCGGCGCCGCCCGACAGCGACGACGCCGCCCGGTTGCCGTGCTTGACGACGGGCACGCCGCTCGCCGCCACCACGATCGAGGCCATCGTGGACAGATTCACCGTGTTGGCACCGTCACCGCCGGTGCCGACCACGTCCACGGCCGCCGTTCCGATGACGTCGGTCGGCACCCGGCGCGCGTGCCGGAGCATCGTGTCGGCGAGTTCCTTCACCTCCGCCGAGGTGGGGCCCTTCATCTTGATCGAGACCGCGAATCCGGCGATCTGAGCCGGCGTCGCCGCACCGGTCATGATCTGGTCCATGGCCCACCCCGCTTGCCCACCTTCGAGCGTGCGCCCGGTAGTCAGGCGGCCGAGAATCTGCGGCCAGGTCGTCGAATCCTCGGATGTCACGAATTGATTATTACGAATGTCGTGCCCCGGGTGGAGTTCAACAACTACAAAGCGTCATACTTCTTGATGTGACGAGTGCTGTAGGGACGTCGGGAACCGCGATCACTGCGCGTGTGCATTCGCTGAACCGTCCCAACATGGTAAGTGTCGGCACCATCGTGTGGCTTTCCAGCGAGTTGATGTTCTTTGCTGGACTGTTCGCGATGTACTTCACCGCGCGGGCGCAAGCCGCAGGTGACTGGCCACCATCGCCCACTGAGCTGAACCTGGTGCAGGCGGTGCCGGTCACGCTGGTGCTGATCGCCTCCTCGTTCACTTGCCAGATGGGTGTCTTCGCCGCCGAGCGCGGTGACGTCTTCGGACTGCGCCGCTGGTACCTGCTGACCTTCTTCATGGGCGCGTTCTTCGTCGCCGGTCAGGGCTACGAGTATTACCACCTCGTCACCACCGGGACCACGATTCCCGGCAGCGCCTACGGGTCGGTCTTCTACCTGGCGACCGGATTCCACGGCCTCCACGTCATCGGCGGTCTCATCGCCTTTCTTTTCCTGCTGGCGCGCACGCGCATGAGCAAGTTCACCCCGGCGCAAGCCACCGCTGCGATCGTCGTGTCCTACTACTGGCACTTCGTCGACATCGTGTGGATCGCGCTGTTCGCCGTCATCTACTTCGTTCGATGAGTTCCACGGACACGCCGCCGCCCAAACGGCCGATGAGAAGGGGTTCGATGAGCAGCAAGTCTCGCCGTCGGCTACGCCGACGTGTGTCGGCAGCACTTCTGCTGCTGACCGGACTTCTCGTGGCAGGTGGCATCGCGGCCACCCTGACGCCCAAGCCGCAGGTAGCCGTGGCCGATGAGTCGAGCCTGGCACTGTTGCGCACGGGCAAGCAGCTCTTTGAGACGGCTTGCGTGACGTGCCACGGCGCCAACCTTCAGGGCGTTCCCGATCGCGGACCGAGCCTGATCGGCACCGGCGAGGCGGCGGTCTACTTCCAGGTGGGCACCGGTCGCATGCCTGCGGTGCGCGGCGAGGCCCAGGCCCAGCGCAAGGACCCGGTCTTCGACGAGCACCAGGTCGATGCGATCGGCGCATACGTGCAAGCCACCGGCGGCGGACCCGTCACCCCCCGCGACGCCAACGGCGCCGTGGCCGACAGCAGTCTGATCGGCAACGACGTCGCCCGCGGCGGCGACCTGTTCCGGCTCAACTGCGCGTCGTGCCACAACTTCACCGGCAAGGGTGGTGCCTTGTCCTCGGGCAAGTACGCGCCGCCTCTCGACCAGGCCACCCCTGCGCAGATCTACACGGCGATGCTCACCGGCCCGCAGAACATGCCGAAGTTCTCCGACCGCCAACTCAGCCCGGAGGAAAAGCACGACATCGTCGCGTACGTCCGCATGGCCTCCAATACGCCCGACCCGGGCGGCTACGGCCTGGGCGGCTTCGGCCCCGCGCCTGAAGGCATGGCGGCTTGGATCATCGGGATGGTCGCCGTCATCGGCGCCGCTATGTGGGTGGGATCGCGCGCATGAGCGACGACGTGAAGGGCACTGACACTCCGGGCCAGGCCGGGGTTCCCGGTCAACCAACCGACGCCGAACTGGCGAAGATGTCGCGTGAGGAACTCGTCGCGCTCGGCGGCAGGATGGACGGCGTCGAGACCGTCTTCATGGAGGCGCGCTGGCCCATCGAGGGCACCAAGGCCGAGAAGCGGGCCGAGCGCACGGTGGCCTACTGGCTTCTGTTCGGCGGCTTCCTGGGGCTGGCACTGCTTCTGGTGTTCCTGTTCTGGCCGTGGGAGTACCAGCCGTACGGCTCCGCCGGCGAGATCGTGTACAGCCTGGCCACCCCGCTGTACGGGCTGACGTTCGGACTGTCGGTCCTGGCGATCGGGATCGGCGCGGTGCTCTTCCAGAAGAAGTTCATCCCCGAGGAGATCTCGATCCAGGACCGCCACGACGGCGCCTCCCCCGAGATCCAGCGCAGGACCGCGGCGGCCAACCTCACCGACGCGCTGGAGGGCTCGACCCTCAAGCGCCGCAAGCTGATCGGCTTGTCGCTCGGCATAGGGCTCGGCGCCTTCGGACTGGGCACTGCCGTGGCGTTCATCGGCGGCATCATCAAGAACCCGTGGAAGCCCGTGGTCCCGACGGCCGAAGGCAAGAAGGCCGTGTTGTGGACGTCCGGTTGGACCCCGCGGTTCAACGGTGAGACCATCTACATGGCACGCGCCACCGGCCAGCCCGGCAGCTCACCGTTCGTCAGGATGCGCCCGGAGGACATCGACGCCGGAGGCATGGAGACGGTGTTCCCGTGGCGGGCGTCCGACGGTGACGGCTCCACGTTCGAGTCTCACGAGCTGCTCACCGAGATCGCCATGGGCGTGCGAAACCCGGTCATGCTGATCCGTATCCGGCCCGAGGACATGAAACGGGCCGTCAAGCGCCAGGGCCAGGAGAGCTTCAACTTCGGCGACCTGTTCGCCTTCACCAAGGTGTGCTCGCACCTGGGTTGCCCCTCCTCGCTGTTCGAACAGCAGACCTACCGCATCCTCTGCCCGTGCCACCAGTCGCAGTTCGACGCGCTGCACTTCGCGAGGCCCATCTTCGGCCCGGCGGCCCGCGCCTTGGCACAGCTACCGATCACCATCGACAAGGATGGGTATCTGGTGGCAAACGGAGACTTCATCGAACCCGTCGGACCGGCATTCTGGGAGCGAACATCATGAGTCCCAAACTCGCTGACTTGGCAGCAGATCAAGGCAATGCGATCGATTCGCGGTATCACCCGTCTGCGGCGGTGCGGCGTCAGCTGAACAAGGTGTTCCCGACGCACTGGTCGTTCCTGCTCGGGGAGATCGCGCTGTACAGCTTCATCGTGCTGCTGCTCACCGGGGTGTACCTGA
>NZ_DASQEU010000160.1:0-25663 GCF_035633495.1 Mycobacterium sp.
AGGCAGCCGAGCCGGCCTGATCGATCCGGCGTTCCCCGGCGCGTGACATTCCAGTTGTGACATGTCGCCACCTACAATGCAGCGGTGAGCCTTCGCTTTGCCGCCCTCGGACTGCTCGCCCAACACCCCGGGAGCGGCTACGACCTACTGGGCCGTTTCGAGAAGTCGATGGCCAACGTGTGGCCCGCCACCCAGAGCCAGCTGTACGGAGAGCTGAACAAGCTCGCCGCGGACGGGCTGATCGAGGTCACCGACATCGGACCCCGCGGCCGCAAGGAGTACCGGGTCACCGCGTCGGGCCGGACCGAACTGGTTCGCTGGGTGACCAACCCGCAGGACGATCCGCCCCATCGCAGCGCACCGCTGCTGCGAGTGTTCCTCCTCGGTGAAATACCCCCCGAGCAGGCACGCGAGTACATGCTGTCGATGGCTGCCGATGCCGATTCGGAGCTCTCCCGGCTGCAACGGCTGCGTGACTCGCTGAGCCCATGGGGCGAGGATGACGCCGCGTTCTACGGCCTGGCCGCGCTGGACTACGGCCTCCGCATCGCGGCCATGCAGGCCGACTGGGCCAGATCTCAGGTGAAGGCCATCGAAGGGCGGCCGAAGGCCTAGGTCTCCGACAAATGGTTGCATCGCGATAGTTTGCGATATATCGCAAACGTATCGGAAACGCATTCGGCGTTTTCCGGCCAAGGAGACACACACCATGAACACCCCATTCACACCCCCCCACGGCCCATTTGAGGGCCGACCCCACGGCGGCGGCTTCGGCTTCGGGTTCTCGCCCGTCGACCGTCGCGTCATCCACGAGCAGCGGCGTGCCGCCCGACGCGGCTTCCGTGATGCCGTCCGCGAGCACCACGCCGACGCCGAAGGCCCGTTCGACGGCGGCTTCCGCGGTGGCTCCGGACCCGGTTTCGGCCGTGGCTTCGGCGGCCCCGGATTCGGTCCGGGATTCGGCGGCCCCGGCTTCGGCCGGGGCGGCGGACGCGGCCCACGTGGCGGCGGGCGCGGCCGCGGTCGCGGCAGGCGCGGAGATGTCCGCGCCGCCATTCTGACGCTGCTCGCCGAGCGGCCGATGCACGGCTACCAAATGATCCAGGAGATCGCCGAACGAAGCCAGGACCTCTGGAAGCCCAGCCCCGGCTCGGTCTACCCGACCCTGCAGCTGCTCGTCGACGAGGACCTGATCGTGGGCACCGAGAGTCACGGCAGCAAGAAGCTGTTCGAGCTCACCGACGCCGGTCGCGCCGCAGCCGAGAAGATCGAGACCCCGCCGTGGGAGGAGATCACCGAAGATGCCGACCCGGGCCACGCCGACCTACGCAATGCCGCCGGTCAGCTGATGCGCGCGGTGGCGATGTCCGCGGGGGCTGCTACCCCCGAGCAGCAGAAGCGCATCGCCGACATCGTCAACAACGCCCGCCGCGAGATCTACGGCATCCTCGGCGAGTCTGAATGATTTGGTGACTTCGGCGCGGTTTCGTTCGCTGAGCGGATGAAACCGCGCCGATTCCGCGTAGGTAAAAGGCATGCAGACCTTCACGCTGGGCAAGTTCACCGTCAGTCGCGTCGGCTTCGGCGCCATGCAACTCCCCGGACCCGGAGTCTTCGGTCCGCCTCGCGACCATGACCAGGCCGTCGCGGTGCTGAAGCGCGCGATCGAACTCGGTGTCGACCACATCGACACCGCCCAGTTCTACGGCCCGGACGTTGCGAACGAGCTCATCCGCGAGGCATTGCACCCGTACCCCGCCAACCTGGCGCTAGTGAGCAAGGTGGGCGCCCGTCGCGACGCGGAAGCCAACTGGATCCCGGCGTCGCAACCGGATGAACTGCGCGCCGACATCGAAGTGAACCTGCGCGAACTGGGCGTGGATCAGCTGGCCGCGGTCAACCTGCGCATCCACAACTCCGACGATCCCAGCGCTGCCGCCGAAGTCGACCGCGAGCTGTTCGACCGGCAGCTCACCGCGATGATCGCTGCCCGCGACGAGGGCCTCATCGGCGGCATCGGGCTCAGCAGCATCACCGTCGATCACCTTCAGATTGCGTTGGACCGCACCGAGATCGTGACGGTGCAGAACGCCTACAACCTGGTCGACCGCACGTCGCAACCGGTGCTCGACCTATGCACCGAACGCGGCATCTCGTTCGTGCCGTTCTTCCCGCTCGGCTCCGCCTTCAACGCGCAGAACCCGGTCCTGGGCCACCCCGCAGTGAAGCAGGCCGCTACCGACCTGTGCCGCACACCCGCGCAGATCGCCCTCGCGTGGACCCTCGCGGTCGCACCCAACGTGCTGTTGATTCCCGGCACCTCGTCGGTCGCACACCTCGAGCAGAACATGGCGGTCGCGGACATCGAGCTTCCCGACGACGTCGTCTCGGCGATCGCGGCGGGGTAACCGTCGCCGGGTGATGGTCCATCATGGTTTCCATGGGTCTTGCCTCTGATCGCATCGACCGCATGCCGCGCGGTGGGCCCGACGCGTCCTGCCTGGACCGGTTGCTGCAGACGGACCGGCAGGAGTACCTCGACCGCGACGACGTCGACCCCGAGCGCAAGCGCAGCGTCGTCAGGGCTCTCGAGCGCGCGGGCGAGTGGTTCGGCAACCACGAGAAGTTTGCCTACGTCGCGCTCGAAGAGGTGGCCGAGGTGCCCGATCCGAGCATCCTCGAGCTGGGCTCGGGCCACGGCGGACTGTCCGCCAAGCTCCTGGAGATGCATCCCACGGCGCACCTCACCGTGACCGACCTCGAGCCCGCTTCGGTGGCGGCCATCGCGGCCGGGCCCCTCGGCGCCGACGAGCGCGCGACCGTTCGCGTCATGGACGCCACCGACATCGACGCGGCCGATCGGTCCTTCGACCTCGCGGTGTTCGCGTTGTCCTTTCACCACCTGCCGCCCGCGCTGGCGTCACGGGCGATCGCCGAGGGCACCCGCGTCGCCGACAAGTTGCTGATCATCGACCTGCCCCGGCCGCCCGCGCCGCTGCACCTCGTGCGGCTGGCGGCGATGCTTCCGCTCGCCCCCTTCGTCCCGTTCGTGCACGACGGTGTCATCAGTTCGCTGCGCACATACAGTGCTTCAGCGCTGCGAGCGCTGGCCGCCCACGCAGACCCCGCCATCGGTCTCGAACTTCGCGGCGGTCTTCTCAGTCCGCAGGTCGCGGTGGCTTCGCGTCGATAGGCTCGCGGTGTGGGCGAGGACGTCACTCAGACCGAGTACAGCCGGGAGCAACGGCTGCAGTATCGACGGAAGGTTGAGCTCAGCCTGGACGTGTTCGAGACGATGCTCACGCAATCGAGCTTCGACTTCGACCGCCCGCTGACGGGCATGGAGATCGAGTGCAACCTGGTCGACGCCGACTACCAGCCGGCGATGACGAACCGCGAGGTTCTCGCCTCCATCGCCGATCCAGCGTTCCAGACCGAATTAGGTGCCTACAACATCGAATTCAACGTGCCCCCGCGGCCGCTACCGGGCCGTTCGGCCTTCGAACTCGAGGACGAGGTCCGCGCCAGCCTCAACGCCGCGGAGACCAAGGCCAACTCCGACGGCGCGCACATCGTGATGATCGGGATCCTGCCCACCCTGATGCCCGAGCACCTGTCAGCCGGCTGGATGAGCGAGTCGGCGCGGTATCAGGCGCTGAACGACTCCATCTTCACCGCCCGCGGTGAGGACATCCTGATCGACATCGGCGGACCCGAGCGGCTGACCTTGCAATCGGCGTCGATCGCGCCCGAATCAGCTTGCACCAGTATGCAATTGCACCTACAGGTCTCGCCAGGGGACTTCGCTCGGAACTGGAACGCCGCACAGGTGCTGGCAGGGCCGCAACTCGCGCTCGGCGCCAACTCGCCCTATTTCTTCGGCCACGAACTGTGGGCCGAGACCCGCATCGAGTTGTTCGCGCAGGCGACCGACACCAGGCCCGAAGAGCTCAAGGCACAGGGTGTGCGACCGCGAGTATGGTTCGGCGAGCGGTGGATCACGTCGATCTTCGACCTATTCGAGGAGAACGTCAGGTACTTCCCGTCGCTGCTGCCGGAGGTGTCCGACGAGGACCCGATCGCCGAACTGGCGGCAGGTCGCACGCCGACGCTGCCCGAACTGCGGCTGCACAACGGCACCATCTACCGATGGAACCGCCCCGTCTACGACGTGATGAACGGACGACCACACCTGCGAGTCGAGAATCGGGTACTGCCCGCAGGGCCGACCGTCGTGGACATGCTCGCCAACTCGGCGTTCTACTACGGCGCGCTGCGGGCACTGTCCGACGAGGACCGACCGGTCTGGACGAAGTTGAGTTTCGCTGCGGCAGAACGGAATTTCGTGGCATCGGCGCGCAGTGGCATGGACGCGCGAATGTACTGGCCGGGACTCGGCGAAGTGGCACCCGACGAGCTGGTCCTGCGCGAACTGCTTCCCCTCGCACACGAAGGCCTCGAACGGTGGGACGTGTCGAAAGACGTCCGCGACCGGTTCCTCGGCGTCATCGAAGGCAGAGCCAAGACCGGCCGCAACGGTGCGGTGTGGCAGGTCGAGACGGTGCGCGCGTTGCAGGAACGCGGCCTGGCCCGCCCACAGGCGCTGGCCGAGATGCTGCGCCTCTACTGCGAGCGGATGCACAGCAACGAGCCCGTCCACACCTGGGATGGGCCATCGTGAACGAGACCTGGTACGCGGCAGTCGCGGTAGGCCTGGCACTCGCGGGCTGTCAGGTGAATGACGCCGCGGCCGGCCCCGTCGCCTTCGATCTCAATCAGGCCTTCGCCCTCGGAGGCGGACGGGAAGCGTCGATGAACGGCGAAGACCTGCGTGTGCGCTTCACCGACGTCCTTGAGGATTCGCGTTGTCCCGAACGCGTCGAATGCTTCTGGACGGGTCAGGCACTGGTGGCAATCCTCGTCCAACCGCGCGGACGCGAGGCGACCACACTGGAGTTCAACACCAATCCGGCTCCCGGCCAGACTGTTTCGACGGGTCAAGTGGGTGACTACACGGTGGAGATGCAATCGCTCGATCCGTACCCGCAGACCCCCGACGAGCCGATCGCGCTCGCGGAATACCGGGCGACACTGACGGTGACCAAGGGCTGAGCGCCGTCCTGCGTACTACACGCCGAGATCGCGCCGAAAGCCCTCGGGGATGATCAGATCCGCTGGCCTAAGTTCCTGAATCGAGGAGAGTCCGAGGCCGAGCAGAGCCGAGTCGATGCCGCCGCGCATGATGTCGAGGACGTTCTCCACGCCGGCCTGGCCGCCCGCGGCCAAGCCCCAGAGGTAGGCCCGCCCCAGCATCACCGCGCGCGCCCCTAGGGCGAGTGCCTTCACGACGTCGCTGCCACGCCGAATGCCGCCGTCGAGGACGATCTCGACGTCGCCGCCGACCGCATCGGCGATGGCGGGCAGCGCGCGGATCGGCGCCGGGGTGCCATCGAGGTTGTTACCGCCGTGGTTCGAGACCGAGATGGCGGTGACTCCCGCGTCGGCGGCACGGCGGGCGTCGTCGACCCGCATCACGCCCTTGAGCATGAACGGCCCGCCCCACAGCTCCCGCAGCCACGCGACGTCCTCCCACGTCGGCAACGGCGTCTGCATCCACTCGCCGTAGGCGCCGAAGAACGTCGGGGCGGGCCCGCCGTCCTGAGACAGATTCGGGGCGGTCAGATCCGGCACCTTGCCCGTCTTGGCGAAGTCGAGCAGCCAGCGAGGCCGGGTGATGCCCTCAGGTGCGAATCGCAGCATCGCGCGCAGGTCCATCTTCTCGGGGATCGCCGGGCTACCCCAGTCGCGGCCGCTGGAGAAGGACCAGTCCGACGTCATGATCAACCCGACCGCGCCCGCCGCCCGCGCCCGCTCCATGCGGGCCACCAGCTTGTCCCGCCCACCCGTCCAGTACATCTGGAAGAACGTCTGCGAATTCACGGCGGCGACCTCCTCGACAGCCTTGCTGGCGAACGACGAGAGGCTCATCGCGGTACCGCGGGCGGCGGCCGCCCGCGCGACGGCCACCTCTCCGTCGGGGTGTACGGCCTGCACACCGGTCGGTGAGATGAACACTGGAAGCGAGATCGATTGTCCCATCACGGTTGTGGACATGTCCCGCTTGGCGGACAGCCCGGCGACATGGGGGGCGAAGCCCAGCTCGCCGAACGCCGAGGTGTTGTCTTCGGCGGTGATGCCGCATTCCGAACCGGCGACCAGCGCACTGTAGACACTCTTGGGCAGGCGCTTGGCCGCCCGCCGCTGGGCTTCGGCAACCGTTTCGAACCAACCGGTCTTCGCCATGATCGAACTCCTTACGACTCGCTCAGATGGTTCAGTAGACGCCGCACATGCCGTCGATCGACACTTCCTCGACCAACGACTCCTCGACGAGCGACTCGGTGAATGTGACGTTTTCGGGATCGATCTGCTCGGTCATCGTGGCCTCCTCTTCAGTGACGGATAGCACCACGCTATTGCACCGGGTGCCTTCACGACACTCGCCAAACGGACAGTCGGCTACCCACCCGGACGGGTCGCGAACGTCGCCCTTTCGGGGCACGCGAGGCACCACCCTGCCCGAATAGCGTCAAGTGACAACGATCTTCGACGGAGGGACACGGCCATGGTTCACGCAACCGGTGTACTCGTGACCCGTCGCAACGGTCCGCACCTCGACCACACCGGCCAGACTGCCCTGTGCACGAACAGGTTTTGCACCACCCGCACCGACGGGGTGTTGGCCGTCCAACACGATCTGGGGCCCGACGAGATCTCCGATGAGCTCGCGGTGCTGCTGGCCACCGAACTCGACGACACCGGTGTACTGCGCGGCCAGCCCGAGTTCGAAGCGGTGTTCAGCGGAATCGTGCAGTCAGCCACCGATGGCGAAGTCGGCACCGACCACGCCTGGCTGCGGTTCTACCGCAATTCGCTGGATCGTCTCGAACACGGTTCTGCAGCGTTCGCGCCCGTACACGAGCACGCGGCCTCGCTGATCGTCGGCAACGACGTCATCGATCTCGGTTCGTGTTTCGGCTTCTTCCCATTGCGCGTGGCGGCGGCGGGGCTGGTCGTGACGGCCACCGACCTGAGTGGACCCACGGTGGACCTGCTGAACCGGGTGAGCGTGCCATTGCGACGGCCCGTGCGGACGTTGACCTGTGACGCGGCCTGCGTGCCGCTGCCGGATGGCGCAGCCGACACCGTCACCGTCCTGCACCTGCTCGAACACCTCGATGCGGCGGACACCGGATCGGTGCTACGCGAGGCGATACGACTGGCCCGCCGCCGAGTGATAGTGGCGGTACCGTTCGAGGACGTGCCGCGGGCCTGCTACGGGCACGTGCAGCGGTTCGATGGCGGCGTGCTTCGTGACATCGCCGATGCGTGGCGGACCTCCGGGGTACGTGCGGGCGTGCACGAATACCATGGCGGCTGGCTGATTCTCGACCGCTGAGGCGCTCCCGCGAGCGTGCGCAAACTGCTGTTTCGCCACGGCGCGTCGCCCGCAGACACGCACGCTCGCGCCGGAGGGGGAGCAGCGTTAGATCAGGCCGCGCTTGGAGGCCGCGTATACCGCTTCCGCCCGCCGGCTGACCTCCAGTTTGCGCATGATGTTGCTGACGTGGAACTTCGCGGTGGTAGCCGAGATGTAGAGCTGCTCGCCGATCTTGTTGTTGGACAGCCCCGTTGCGAGCAGACGCAAGACCTCGAGCTCGCGATCAGTGAGTTGTTGGCGGGGTTGAGTGCGCCCGGACATCGACCGCACGACGGCGGCGGCGCTTCGCGAGTCGAACGCGCTGTCCCCCGCGGAGATGGCGCGGATCGCCCGCACCAACTCGGTGGTGTCGACGTCCTTGACGACGTAGCCCCGAGCGCCCGCGTGCACCGCGCGGACCACCAGGTCCTCGTCGAGGAACGTGGTGAGCACCAGCAGGCCGATACCCGGATGGGCAGCAGACAGCTTGGCGCACAGGGAAAGACCCTCGTACTCCGAGCCCGCGGACAGCTTCAGGTCCAGCAACACCACGTCCGGCGCCATGGCCCGAACGACAGCCTCCGCCTCGGCCTCCGACGAGGCTTCGCCGACGACGACGAGTCCGCGTTGGCGTTCGAGAACCGAGCGCAGGCCTTCGCGAAGGATGGCATGGTCGTCGACGAGAACCAGCCTGATCGTTCCGGTGGTGACGTCAGTCGCCATGGCCAGACCTCTTCTCATTGGGTGCAGGCACGGTGGCCACGACGCGGACACCGCCGATCCGCGAACGCCGCACCTCGAGGGTGCCTCCGTGCTCACGGGCGCGGGCCAGCATGTTGGCCAACCCGCGGTGGTGCCCGTCGACGTCGGTGGCCTCGGAGAGACGGAGCATCATGCGCAGCTTCTCCGGCTCACCGCCGCCGTCGTCGGCGATGGACAGTGCCACTCGGCTGTGCCCGTAGTTCAGTCGGACGATCGCCCTGGTGGCGTTTCCGTGCACCGCGGTGTTGAACAGTGCCTCGCCGGCGATCCGCAGCAGCGCGTGCTCGACGTCGCCGGGCAGTTCGACCGCCGTCCCGACGACCTTCAACGTGACCCGGAGGTCTTCGGGCATGTGCACCGTGGCCAGCTGATCGAGCATCTCCGGCAGGCTGGACCGCTGAGCGTCCCCGGGATGGTTCAAGGCGTAGATGGCGGACCGCAGCTGCTCGACCGCCGAGCGGCTCAGGTCCTTGGCCAGATCGAGCCGGTCGATCAGGTCCCCCGACGTCGACTGTGACTCGAGCTCGCTGCGGCACACCTCGATCTGCATTCCGGCGGACAACACCGTCTGCGCGACGCTGTCGTGCAGCTCGCGCGCGATGCGGTGGCGCTCGGAGTCGAGCACCTGATGACGTTGGGCCGCACCGAGTTCACGCTGGGTGGCGAGTAGTTCGGCGTTGCGCGCCTCCGACTCGGCGAGCAGCGCCTGGGACTTGCTGAACAGTGCGCTGTTCTGAAGGGCGACCACGGTCTGGCTCGACAGGATCCGCATGACGACTTCGTCCGAGCTGTCGAGGGCGCGACTGCGCGAAGTCCACGCCGCGAAGGCGCCGATCACGTTGCCGTCGAGTTCGATGGGCACGTGTGCGTGCTGCCGCTCGATCACCGGAAGGCGGAACTGGGCAAGCTGGCCGCGCAGGATGTCATTGAGCCGGTTGAGTACGACGTCAGGCAGGTGCGGGCCGGGATCCCTTGCACCGGAAAGTCCTTCGAACGCGTACACGACGCCGGCCGAATCCAGGATCAGGTGCCTCGGGCTCGCTTCGGGAAGCGTCCCGTCGGCGAGCGCCAGCAGAACCCACTCCGCGTCGAGGTGGGTGCGCGCGGCCTCGGCAACCGCACGAACGAGGTTCTCGGGACCCTCGACGGTCTGTACCAGGGCGCGGGAAATGGTGTCGAATGCGGCCACGACGCGATCCAATCGCTGTGCTGCAACGCGCAATTCGGGGTAGAACGTGCCCTTGCCGGAGCGTAGCCCGGTGAGCTTCTCGAGGTCCGGAGGCCCGGCACCGCCACGGCGGTCGGGCGCTCGGGAGAGTTCTGAGGTCACATCGCTGCCCGGAACAGCACGAGCATCTGCGCCTCGTCGGCCGGACGGGGATTGGTGGTCATGCACGCATCTTGGAGGGCAGCCGCCGCCAACCGTGGCAGATCGTCGTCGCTGACCCCCAACTGGGCAAGACCGCGCGGCACCCCGACGCGGACGGCCAGCTGCTCGATCCGATCGGCAAGGGCGAGTGCGGCTTCCGCCGCGGGCGCGCGAGGGTCGGCGATGCCGAGGTACTCGGCGACCGCCCGGTAGGGATGCGGATCGTGTTCTGCGTTGAACCGGATGACGTGCGGCAGCAGCACACCATTGATCACGCCGTGCGGCAGGTCCAGCAACCCGCCGACCTGATGGCTCATCGCGTGGGCAGCGCCGAGAATGGCATTGGTGAAGGCCAGGCCGGCCTCGAGCGCGGCCTGCGCCATCAGTACCCGCGCCGACATGTCCGCGGGCCGGTCGATGGTGCACACCAGGTTGTCGGTCACCATCTGCACCGCGCGCAGCGCGTGGTGGTCGGTCAGCTGATTGTGTCCAAGGGAGACGAAGGCCTCGATGCCGTGGGTTAGGGCGTCGAGACCCGTTGCCGCATTCAACCATTCGGGCATCGTGGTCAACAGTCGCGGGTCGATCACCGTGACGTCCGGCACCAGCGAGCGGCCCAGGATGGTGATCTTGGTGTTGCGCGTGGTGTCGGTGACGATGCAGAACTGGGAGACGTCGGCGCCCGTGCCCGATGTCGAGGGCACGACGACCAGCGGCGGGATGGGCATCAACGCCTTGTCGACGCCCTCGTAGTCCAGGATGTTCCCACCGTTTGCGGCCAGGATCGCCACGCCCTTCGCGGCGTCGATCACCGACCCGCCGCCGACGGCTATCAGGACGTCGCAGCCGTAGGCCCGGTACACCTCGTAGCCGGCGGCGATCTCGTGGTCCTTCGGGTTCGGCGTGAGCTCACTCCAGATGCGGGCGTCGACACCCTGCTCCTCGAGGTGACCGATCATCTCGGCAACCCACCCTGCGTCGATCAGGCCCGAATCGGTCACGAGCATCGGACGTATCGCACCCACACGCAGGGCGGCGTGAACGGCCTCCACCATCGAGTCGACTCCAAAGACGATCTCGGGGGCATGAAACTTCAGGACCCGGTTGGGTGCGAAGCCGCCGGGATCGCGCCGGTGCTCCGCGTGGGGCACCGGCGCTGTCGCCGGATACCACGCCCGCTCCGCATCCAGCTTCGCCACGAACCTGCCTCGACTACCGCTCGTCAGGCACACCGATTGTGACCCAGACGACATCTTCGGATCCAGACTACGACCTCCGCATTGCTCAGCCAACCGAGGCGATCCAGCGCTCATCGGCCAACCGCCGCGGTGGCGAACTCCTGCGCCGCCCGTTCGAGCCCGCTCAAGTCCCGGACCACCCGCACCCGATTGCAGTACTCGGCGTAGGCGGGAAGGTCACAGCTGCCCAGCCCCCACGAGTACCTGGGTTCCGGCGTCAGCCAGACCGTCTCACGAGCCCTGCGGGTGATCTCCTCGAACGCCGCGAGATTCGGGTCATTGGCGTTGTTCCGGCCGTCGCCGAGGACCACGACGGTGGTGCGCCGCGTCACCGCCGACGAGTGCTCGGCGAGGAACTCGCCGAAGACGCTGCCGTAGTCGGAGTTCGCATCGACGTCGATCACGTCGCCTCCGAAGATCAGCCCGAGCGCGCGTTCGCTCGGGTAGTCGCGGAACAGCTCGCTGGTCTCGGCGACCTCCGCGACGAACGCGAAGGAGCGCACCTGGGTGAACAGGTCCTGCAAGCCATGCACCAGGTTGAGGGTGAACCGTGACGTGGCACGCACCGACAGGCTCACATCGGCGAGGACCACCAGCCGGGGCCGATCCTCGGCGCGGCGCACGGTGACCGGGACGAACGGTATCCCGTCGAATCGCATGTTGCGGCGCATCGTCTGGCCGGAGTCCACGCGGCCCGCCGCGGCAGTGCGGCGGCGGTGGGTCAGTGCGCCGTGCAGACTGCGCGCCAGCCTGCGCAGGGAATCCTCGAGTTCGGCGCGCTCGGTCTCGCGGAGCCGGCCCGACCCGGAGAGCGCGGCTTCGCGCTGCTCGCGCGTTTCGACGATCCTGTTCTCCAGTGCGAGCAACGCCTCCAGATGTCGTTTGAGTGCTTGGGGAAGGTTCTCCAAGACACCGGTCAGCCGGCGGCGCAATTCGGCGGCATCCGCTTCGTCGCCGTCATTCTCGAGGTCGTCGAGGTCCTCGAGCCAGCCCAGCAGCGCATCCTGTTCGGCGATCGTGAGGGCGGCATCGACGTGGGTTCCCGTCGACGACGAGAGATTGCCCGGCGGGCCCGCGCCGTGGAGCCGGTCAGCGGACAGCTCGACGCGGTACTTGTTCTCGTCGAGCCCCGTGCTCTCCTTGGAGAAGACGATCTGGTCGGTCAGCGCCGCCAGGTCGATCTTGTTGGCCTCCTGATGCAGGTTGTACTGCTGGGCCAGATCCTCCTGCTTGAAGTAGTCCTTGATGCTGGTGGGCTTGCCGTGTTCGTGGCCCTCCTCCGGCTTGTCGCTGGGCTCTTCGGAGAGCGTGAACGATTCGAGTTCACCGGAGTCGACGAGGTCGTCGTGGGCATGGCCGTGACCGTGCCCGGAGTCATCGTCGCCGACGCGAATCAACGAGAAGAACGCGTCGAAGATCTCGTCGAACATCGGTTCGTCCCGCTGGTCCTTGACGAGTGACACCCGCAGTGCGGTGCGCAGGACGGCCCGGGAGGACAGGACGCCGGGCTGCCCGGCGCACCGCATCGCGTCCAGTGCCTCGGGTATCGAGACCCGCAGTCCCCCGAGACGCAGGAGTCGAACGAAACGGTGCAGGGTCGCTTCCATCTCCGTTGCCTAGAAGGGCCTGCGACGGCCCAGCGCGGCAGTGCTGCTGGGTGTTCCGTAGTACCCGTTGGTGAATCGACCGGGCTTGTCCTTCGCCTGACGCACGGCTTTGCCGTCGGGCTCGGAATCCTGGTCCTGGGGCGAGTCGTGCGAGTGACTGTGGGCACCCTGCTCGTGGTCGTGGCCATCGTCGTGACCATGGTCGTGGTTGTTGTGCAGTGACGCGGGCACTTTCGCATTGGGATCGACCAGGCGCGGCAGTGCGTCGAGCGACTTGCGGACGTCCTTGTCGTACTTGACCACGACCGAGATCGTGTCGGACAGCACCTTCGCTGACAGCTCGTCGACCCCGAGCACGGCCAGGGTACGGGCCCAGTCGATGGTCTCGGAGATGCTCGGCGCCTTCCGCAGATCGAGCTCGCGCAATCCGCGCACCACGTCGACGAGCTGAGCAGCCAATGCCTCGGTGAGCCCGGTGTCCTTGGAGCGGACGATCTCCAATTCGCGTTCTGACGAGGGATAGTCGAGGAACAGATGCAGGCAACGTCGTTTCAGCGCAGCTGCCAGATCGCGGGTGTTGTTCGACGTCAGGATCACGTAGGGCGCATGCTTGGCCGTGAACGTCCCGATCTCGGGCACCGAGACCTGATATTCACCAAGTAGTTCGAGCAGCACGGCCTCCAGCGCCTCGTCGGCACGGTCGATCTCGTCGATCAGGAGCACCACCGGTTCCTCCGAGCGCACGGCCTCCAACAGGGGCCGTGGTGCGAGGAACCGGTCGGAGAAGAAGACGGTCTCCTGCTTGCCGATCCGGTCGACGGCTTCGTCGAGATCACTTGCGTCGGCGACGATCTGGCCGATCTTCTCGCGAAGCATCTGGGTATAGAGCAGCTGCTTGCCGTAGTCCCACTCGTAGAGCGCCTTGGTCTCGTCCTGACCCTCGTAGCACTGCAACCGAAGGAGGCGACGGCCGGTCGCGGCCGCCAGCGCCTTGGCCAGCTCGGTCTTGCCGACACCGGCCGGCCCCTCGATCAGCAGCGGCTTGTCGAGTCGGGTCTGCAGGAAAACCGTTGTCGCAAGGCGCTCGTCGGCAATGTAGCCCTGGTCGGCGAGCGCCTCGCGCACACCTTCGACGGTGTCCAACATCAGGGAAGGAGATCGTCGAGGTCGCCGTTCATGCAGTGGTCGACTACCGGGCGGACCAGGTCGAAGGTGCACTCCTTGGCATTGCCGGGGGTGCAGGCGTCGCCGAGGACGTGGTTGGTGATCCGGTCGACGTCGGCCTTGTCGCCCTTGATGACCGGAGCGTTCTCGTAGAACTTGGTGGGGCCCTGGCCGAGCCGGTTCTTCGAGTAGCTGTCCTGCTTGACGTCGGTGAACTTCTCGATGATGTTCACGTCGCGCAGCAGCCGGATGGCGGCAGCCAGCGCGGCGTCGGCAGCCTGCACGTCGGTCATGCCGTAGGTGTCCACGCCCATCGCCTCTGCGATGTCGGCGAAGCGCTTGTACGCCGCCGACATGTTGAATGCCCACACCCGCGGCAGCGCGATGGCGTTGTTCAAACCGTGGTGGGTGTCGTAGAACGCGCTGATCGCGTGCGAAATGGAGTGGATGATGCCGAGGCCCCCGGAGTTGAACGCCTGCGCCGCAATGTACTGCGCGTACATCATGCCCTCGCGGCCCTTCAGATCCTGACCGTTCCAGGTGGCCTCCCGCAGGTTCTCGGCGGTCAGCTTGATCGCCCGGATGGCATTGCCCAGCGACGGCTCGAAGTTCAGCCGCGAGACATAGGGTTCCGAGGCGTGCGCCAACACGTCGAAGCCGCACTGGGCGGTGTAATCGACCGGGCAGGAGAAGTAGAGCACAGGGTCGTCGACGGCCAATGTCGCGACCGAAGCGTCGTCGAAGGCCACGTACTTGTGCGGGTTGTCGGGATCGGTCGTGGTGTCGGTGATGACGTAGGCCCACGACGTCTCGGAACCGGTGCCTGCCGTGGTCGAGATCGCGATGTGCGGCGGATTCTTCGGGTTCTCGGACATGTTGAAGCCCTCGAAGTCGTTGACGTTACGACCGTCGTGGGCGACGGAGATGCGCGCACCCTTGCAGGCGTCGTGGGTGGAACCGCCGCCGATGGAGACGAAGCTGTCGCATTCGTTCTCCTGGAAGAGCTTGACCGAGTCCATGACGTTGTAGTCCTTGGGATTGGACTCGACCTTGTCGTACACCACGACCTCGAGGCCGTGCCACTTCAGGGATTCGGCCATGTTGTGGACGATGTCGGTGCCGCGCAGACCCGACGACATCAGCAGGGTCCTCTTGAATCCCATCTTGAGGGCTTCCGGTCCGACCATCTCGTGAGCGCCCGGACCCATCATGGCACGGGGGAACGGATGAAACTCCTTGATGGGGAATGGCTTGAGTAGGTCTTCGACCTTCATGACGGGATCCTCTCCTGGTCCAACTCGCACGGTGCTACGGCTCTCTGGCACCAAGGTAGCCACGCGGATGTGACGCCGGGAACACCTTGGCGCCAAGTCCGAATGCTCGGGCAGCACGAGTCGGGACGACCGGACAGTGTCCACCTGCCCGTTCGGGCAGGCGGGCGGGGTCGGGGGCAGGAACTAGGAACTGACGGCGACCAGGGCGACCGCGAAGGTCTCCAGATCCTCGGCGGTGAGATCGACGTGCGGCGACACCCGCAGCGCGGGCCGCGTCATCTCGCGTGGCGCACGTTCGACGCCCACGTAGGTGGTGACGATCCGGTGTTCGGCGATGAGGCGCGCCCGCACGTGCTGCGCATCGATGCCGTCGGGCGGTACCAGCGTGGTGATGGCGTTCGGCTCGTCGACGGACTCGACGACCCGCCAGCCCGGTACGTCGGCGAGCGTGCTGCGCACCTGTGCGCCGACCTCGTGGAGCCTGGCCCTGACGCGTTCCGGACCCGCCGCGACGTGTTCGCCGAGCGCGACCGAAAGTCCCACCTGGGCAGCGAGGTTCACCTCGGCACGGGCCAGCCTTGCGAGCGTCTCGTTCCTCAACACGCCAGGTCGTGCAGCCAGCATGCCGACGCCGCGGGGCCCCGCGGTCCACTTGCGCGACGACGAGTACACCGCGTCGACGCCGAAGGTGGCACAGTCCACGTGCGCGAAGGCTTGGGCGGCATCGACGATCAGGGCGATGCCGTGTTCGCGGCACGCCGCGGCGATCGCCGCGGCGGGTTGGACGGTCCCGCGGTGGCTGCCGAGCGTGGTCAGGTGCACCAAGGGCGGAGGATCGGATGCCAGGGCGCGGGCGGCGGCTTCGGCGTCGAGACGGCCGGCGTCGTCGACCGGCAGCGGCGTGACGTCGAAGCCGTGCCGCGCCATGGCGAAGAGGTTCGGCCCGTACTCGCCTGGCAGGCAGGCCAGCTTCCTCGCGCCCGTCCAGTCGCCGAGCAGCAGGTCGAGCGCGTGGCTCGCGCCGGTGGTGAAGACGACGTCGGAGGCGCCGAACCCGGTGAGGGCCGCGACCGCGGCGCGACCCGCCTCGAGCACGGGTGCGGCGGCTTCGGCGGCGACGTACCCGCCGACCTCGGCTTCGTGCCTGGCATGCGCGGCCGCGGCATCGATGACGGCGAAGGACTGCCGCGAGCACGCAGCGCTGTCGAGGTGCACGCCCGCCATCGGCGGGCGGGCCGATCGCCACGAGGACGCCAGGTCGGTGTCGGCCGTCATTTGACCGCGAGCGACAGTCCGAAGTCGCCGGCTTCGTCGGTCCACCATTCGGTCCGGCGCAGGCCCACCACGGCCAGCTCGTCGGCGACACCTTCGGGCCGGAACTTGCAGGACACCTCGGTGAGCATCTCCTCGCCGGCTGCGAAGTCGACGGTCATGTCGAGTTCACCAATCCGCACGCGTTGCGCACTGCTTGCGCAGAGCCACATTTCGATCCGCTGCTCGTCGGGGTTCCACCGGGCGACGTGATCGAACGCATCGAGGTCGAAGTCGGCTGCGAGCTCTCGGTTCACCACCGCGAGGACGTTCTTGTTGAACTTCGCGGTGACCCCCGCGGCGTCGTCGTACGCCCGCACCAGGCGGTCGACGTCCTTGACGAGGTCGGTACCGAGCAGCAGCGCGTCACCGGGCTGCAGGCTGTCCGACAGAGCGCCGAGGAACGCCGCGCGGGGGCCGGTGGTGAGATTGCCGATCGTCGAGCCGAGGAACACGACCAGGCGACGGCCGACCAGCGGAATCTTGCCGAGGTGCTCCTCGAAGTCCCCACAGACGGCATCGATCCCGACACCGGGGTACTCGGCGCCGATCGCCGCGCCCGCCGACTCGAGCATCGAGGCGTCGACGTCGAACGGGACGAATCGCCGCAATGATCCGGCCTGATGTAGTGCGTCGAGCAGGATGCGCGTCTTCTCGGACGTCCCGCTGCCGAGTTCCACCAGGGTGTCGGCACCTGAGGCCTCGGCGATGTCCGCGGCGTGGGTACGCAGGATCTCCGCCTCCGCCCTGGTGGGGTAGTACTCCGGCAACCGGGTGATCTGGTCGAACAGCTCGCTGCCCACGGAGTCGTAGAACCACTTGGGCGGCAACGACTTCGGTGCAGCGCTCAGACCATCGTGCACGTCCCGCCGCAGCGCGCGGGCTGCGGAGTCGGCGGCGAGGTAGTTGGCGAGCGTGACCGTCATGACGATCCTTTCAGTGGAATCAATTCGACATGTGTGCCGGTGACGTCGACGAGGTGACGGTCGGGCACGCCCTGCCAGCGGGGGTCGTCGTCGTAGGGTTCGCTGGCCAGGACGACGCCGTCGTCCCTGCGCAGAATCGACAGGGTATCCCCCCACGTGGTGGCGAGCAGGCGAGAACCGTTGGCTGCCAAAATGTTCAACCGAGCGTTCGGGTCGGCTGCCCCGACATCGACCACGGTGTCGCCGAGCGCATCCAGCCCACGGTCGAAGACGAGCGCCGCCAGGATCGCGCTGTCGACGAAGGATTCGGCGTTCGACGAGAGCGGCAGCACCGACCGGTCCACGATGCCGTTGTGCGACAGCAGCCACCGTCCGTCGGTGAACGGGGCGGTGGCGGACGGTTCGACGGGCATGCCGACCGAGGCCGACCGCACGGCCGCGACGACGCACCCACTCTTGAGGGCCGGCGCCACCGAGGCGAAGGAGGCGTCACCCCACAGGGGCGCAGCACTACGCCAGCGCCTAGGGACTTCGTGGTCGAAGAATCCGACACCCCACCCATCGGCGTTCACCAGCCCGTGCTTCTGTCGACGCGGCGAATAAGATTGCACGACAAGGCCATACGGTTGCTCGAGGACGAGGGATGACACCGACACGGGCTCACCCAGCCAGCCGAGATGACGGCACATGTCAGGCGTCCCACGCCAGTCGCACACCGGAGAAGATCTGCCTGCGGATGGGGTGGTCCCAGTTGCGGAAGCTCGGCCGGAGGATGCTCGCGGCGACCGACCAGGCGCCGCCGCGAAGGACCTTGTAATCGCCGTCGAAGAATGGACGTGAGTACTGGTCGTAGAGCATCGGCGTGAACCCCGGCCAGGGTCGAAGCGGAGAGGTGGTCCACTCCCACACGTCGCCGAGCATCTGCTCCGCACCGTAGGCCGAAGCTCCCGCCGGATAGGCTCCGACCGGCGCGGGCCGCAACGCCTCGCCGCCCAAGTTGACCAGCGCGTTGGTGGGTTCTGTAGCGCCCCAGGGGAACCGGCGGCGCGAGCGCGTGTTCGGATCCCACGCGCAGGCCTTCTCCCATTCCACCTCCGTCGGCAGCCGGGCGCCCGCCCACGCGGCGTACGCCTCGGCCTCGAAGAAGGCCACGTGCTGCACGGGCTCATCGGCGGGGATGTCCTCGACATACCCGAACCGTGTCCGCGTCCCATCGGTGCCGTTTCCCGTCGCTCCGCTCGCCCCGGTGTTCCAGAACTTGGGCGCCGTCAGCCCGGCCTCGCAGCGGTGTGCCCAGCCGCGCTCGGACCACCACCGCGGTTCGCGGTATCCGCCGTCGTCGACGAAGTCACGCCACTCGCCGTTCGTGACGGGTACGCGTCCGATCCGGAAGGACGGCACGTCGACGACGTGCGCGTCGCGTTCGTTGTCCAGCGACATGGGCTCCTCGGCAGCCGTCACACCGAGGAGGAACGGGCCGCCCGGTACCGGCACCGACGTGCCCGTCACGTCGAGGCGTCCCGGCGGCAGCGGTGCGCCACGGCCCAGGATGGGCGGGCCGGTGCGGATGCTCAGCGCCTGCAGCATGGTCTCGTCGTGCTGGTTCTCGTGGCTGACCACCAGGCCGAAGACGAAGGCCGGGTCGACGCCGGTGCCGTCGTCGGCGGGCAGGGCGTAAAGCGCGTCAAGGGCTTTCGCGCGCACGGTTCCGCAGAACGCCCGCGCGTCGGCGGGTGGCAACAGCGGCAGGTCGACGCGGCTGGCGCGGGAGTGCGCGAACGCGTCGTAGAGACCTTCGACGTCCGTCGGCAGCAGGCCGGGCCGGCGGGGATCATTGCCGCGAAGCAGCCACATTTCCTCCTGCCAGCCGATGTGGGCGAGATCCCACACCAGCGGACTCATCAGAGGGTCGTACTGACGCAGGAGTTCGGCATCGTCGAGCTCCACCAGTCGCAGCGTGCGTTCCCGCGCCAGGGTCAGGTCCCTGGCCAGCGCCTCTCGCATGGTCACGCGGTCATTCCCACCAATCGGCTCACGGCAGCCCGGACTCCACTGCCGACTACGAGGTCGGAGAAGTCGTCGGCCGAACTCCTGCCCTGCTCCACCTGACGCAACAACCTCTGCATCGCCTCGTGTAATTCCTTCGGCGCCAGTCCGGCGGCGGTTTGCACGCAGCGCAGCGCGGCCGCCTGCAGGTGTCGGTCGCCGAGACCGACCCGGGCGGCGCGGTCCCACTCGGTGGCGACCGATTCCGTGGCCACCGCGGCAACCTCGGCGGCTGCGGGGTCGTCCAGCAGCGTGGCCAGCGTGAACACCACCGCGGGCCAGACGTCGTCCGGGGTGCTGTCGAGGTAGCGGATCTCGAGGAACCCGCGGGGGCGCACTGGCGGGAACAGCGTCGTGAGGTGGTAGTCCAGATCGGCGACCGTCGGGCGGCGACCACCGAGCAGCGCACCGCCGTCGGCCCAGTCGGCGAACGGCACCACCTCGGTCATCGGGACGGTCTCGGCACCCTGCACCAGCATCACCGGTGCCTTCAGGGCATAGCGGACCCAGTCGTCGGCGGGATCACCGCCGCTGGCGCCCAGCACCGGGCCGCAACGCGCGGAGTCCAGTTGGCTCCACACGCGCTGCCGGGTGCTGCGCCAGCCGGAGAACTCAGCCCCCAGCAGCGGCGAATTCGCGGAGATGGCGATCATCGTCGGCCCGAGGGCGTGTGCGAGCCGGACCCGGTCCGCCCAACCGGCGCGGGGGCCCGCCTCGATGTTGACCTGGACCGACGCCGTCGACGTCATCATCGCGGCCCCGGCGTCGATGGTTCCGCTGGCCGCGAAGAACTGCTCCATGGCGCGGTAACGGTCGCCCGGGTTGACTCTCTCGGGTGGTCGCAGCGGGTCGGCACCCAGCAGCACCAGACCGAGGCCGTGCTGAGCGAACGCCTCTTCGAGCATCACCCGGTCGGACTGCATCGCGGTGATGGCGGGCAGTACCGCGGCGGCGGGAGGACCGGACAGTTCCACGGCGCCGCCCGGCTCGACCGTGATGGGGCTGCCGCCCGGCAAGGACGGAAGTTGGGCGATCACCTTGGTGAGTTCATCCCAGGACGGGCGCCGCATGGGATCGGCGAGATCGAAGCAATGTGCCTCGATCTCCAGTCCGACCCGGCCGATGGGTCCGTCCTTCAGACAGTCCCCGCCGATGCGCGACGCGGCGTCGTCGGAGTCCGCGAGTTCGGCTCCCGCCGCGTTGTCGGGCCGGGTTTTAGACGGGTTTGCGGAGGTGGTCATGTCAACCATCCCCTCCGAATCACCACGCGGGGGCCGGGCGTGGTCTGCCTTCGATGAACGACGTCCCATCCATCTTCCAGAGAGAACCGACAAAGTCGCGCGATCTTTCCCTCACAACCCGAGATGTGGGTGCGAGACCCGTGACCGTTACTGACCGAGCGTGTTCTGCATCGCGCCCGCCAGCACGTTCACCGCGGGGCCACCGTTGCCAGGTTGGCAGACTTTCGCTTGCAGCAGAACATTCTCGCGCAGCCTGGTTTGAACGAAGCACCGTCGGTCTGTACCCACCTCCTGCTTCACCCACACGGCGTCGTTGGCCGTCGGCCCGCCGCCGGAGAACGACCAGACCTGCGTGACGAAGTCGTCCAGGTGCATCGCGGTGGTCTGCCCGGCACATCCCATGGTCCTGTCCGTCACCCGATGGAAGGCACGGTTGGCGGCGTCGTTGGTCGCGAACACGCCGACCGCCTGCTTGACCAAGTTGATGTCGTCGTTGGCCGCGCGCTGAGCCACGGCGCCGTTGAACGATGCCAGGTCCGGATCCTGGTAGACCTCGGGCAACCCGATGTCCGCCCAGTTGTTGCACTCCGGGACGTCGACGTAGAAACCCTGGAAGGGCGCGGTGAACGTCGACTCCCACGTCATCGGGGCGCCGACGATGTTGCCGACCGAGCCCTTGCCGAGAACGGCGTAGGACACGACTCCCGGGTCGGACGGGCGTGCGTCGGCAGAGGGCGCGGCCAGCATTCCGGCCACGACGGCAGCCACCACGCCGGCCATCGCGACGCCGGCCGGAGTCCGCATGGGCTAGGCCACCTTGGCTGACAGCTTGACGTCGATGTTGCCGCGGGTGGCCTTGGAGTACGGGCACACGCCCTGGGCCTTCTCCATCAATTCGTCGGCCACGTTCTGTTCGAGGCCGGGGAGGTAGCCGATGAGGTGGGCGGTCAGGCCGAAGCCACCCTCGGAATCCTTCCCGAAACCGATCTGCGCGGTGATGCCGCTGGCGTCGTCGATGGCGATCTTCTCGTTGCGCGCGACCAAGCGCAGGGCACCCAGGAAGCATGCGGAGTAGCCGGCGGAGAACAGCAGTTCGGGGTTGACGCCCTCGCCGCTGCCACCCATTTCCTTGGGTGGGCGGGTGTCGAGGTCGATCTTGCCGTCGGCGGACGTCACGTGGCCGTCGCGGCCGCCGCCGCTGGCCGTGGATTCTGCGGTGTAAACGACCTCGATGCTCATGCGCTCGATCATGCCAGCTACCCGCGACCACGAAGTGACCGAAGTCCAACCGCTAGAAGATCGTCAGCGTGCAGTAGGTCCGAGGTGGCGACGGGTAGGGCCAGGCGTAGTGGCCGACGGCTGCGGGGCAGGCCTGCTGGTCGCGGACGTCGAGGCGTTGGGTGACTTGGACGAGCAGACCCTGCTGGCCGCGTTCAGCACAGTCGGCCAGCTGGAGCATGCCGATGGGCATGTCCATGACGTAGCAGTGGTTGGCGACGAGGTTGGGCACGAGGCACAATCGCGTCGTCGACGGGTCGGCGAATTGCGTTGGCACATGCTGATATTCGGCACTCGGGCACGATCCCGACGAATCTGCGATGGCGCCGACGGTGTAGCTCGGATCGGCGGCGCAGGCGACCTTGTCGGCGGTCAACGTGTCTGGAGCCTTCGACGGGATCGCAACGCAGTCACCGACGGAGAACACCTTCGCGAGGCCGCGCTGCAGATCGGGACCGGGCAGCGAACAGCCGCTCGTCATGACCATCAGGACGGCGCCGACCACGGCAACCAGCACCATCCGGCTCGCTGACACGCGCGTCATGGATAGCGACATTGTCACGAATTGGAGAATGTCGCCACACGTTCCCCAAAATTCTCAATAGTCTCACAGACCCCAAGAGAATCACAGCTTTGGGATTCGCATCGGCGTGTCGTGTGGTGACTGTGCGGATTCATCCGGGCCCGACGGCGTGTCGAGGATGAACCAGCACAGTCGCCGAAGGGTCAGCCGCCAGACTTGGCGCGCACGCCTTCCTCGACCTTCTTGCCGAGATCCGGGTCGACGTTGCGCCAGTACTCGAACACGCGGGACAGCACTGGCTCCTTCACGCCCTGGGCGACGTGTCCAATGATGTTCTCGGCCAAGCGGTCCCGCTGCGCGTCGTCCATCACCTCCCGTACCAGCGTGCCGGCCTGGCCCCAGTCGTCGTCCTCGGGACGCAACGAGTACGCGCTGCGCACCATGTCACCGTCGGACGCCCAGTGCGCCTCGGCCACTCGCTTCGCGTCGTCGGCCACCGGACCGCCCATGGAGTTCGGCGCGTAGACCGGATCCGTGGAATTGCGAATCCGCATCGCCCCGTCCTTGGAGTACGCGTTGACCTCGACCTTCGGCTCGTTCACCGGGATCTGCTTGTAGTTCACGCCGAGGCGGGCGCGGTGCGCGTCGGAGTACGAGAACCCCCGGGCAAGGAGCATCTTGTCCGGTGACAGGCCGGTGCCCGGCACGCTGTTGTTCGGCTCGAAGGCAGCCTGCTCGATCTGCGCGTGGTAGTCGACGACGTTGCGGTTCAGCGTCATCGTGCCGACGTCGATCAGGGGGTAGTCGGAGTGCGGCCACACCTTGGTCAGGTCGAACGGGTTGATCCGGTAGGTCTTGGCGTCCTCGAACGGCATGATCTGCATCTTCAGCGTCCAGGTCGGGAAGTCCCCCGCCTCGATCGAGTCGTACAGATCGCGCTGGTGATAGTCGGCGTCCTCGCCGGCGAGCCGATCCGCGTCCTCCTGGGTCAGGAAGTCGATGCCCTGATCGGTCTTGAAGTGGTACTTGACCCAGAACATCTCACCTGCGGCATTGATCCAGCTGTAGGTATGGCTGGAGTAGCCATTCATCTGCCGCCAGGTCTTCGGGATTCCGCGGTCCCCCATCAAGTAGGTCACCTGATGTGCCGACTCGGGGACCAGCGTCCAGAAGTCCCACTGCATGTTGTGATCGCGAAGGTTGTTGGCGGCCATCCGCTTCTGGCTGCGGATGAAGTTCTGGAACTTCATCGGGTCGCGCATGAAGAACACCGGGGTGTTGTTGCCCACCATGTCGAAGTTGCCCTCGGACGTATAGAACTTCAGCGAGAAGCCGCGCGGGTCCCGCCAGGTGTCTGGGCTGCCACGCTCGCCCGCCACGGTCGAGAATCGGGCCACCATTTCGGTCTTGACGCCCGGCTGGAACACCGCCGCCTTGGTGTACTGGCTGACGTCGCTGGTCACCTCGAAGGTGCCGAACGCACCGCCACCCTTGGCGTGGGGTTGACGCTCCGGGATGCGCTCCCGGTTGAAGTTGGCCATCTGCTCGATCAGATAGTGATCCTGCAGCAGGATCGGGCCGTCGGGTCCGACGGTCAGGGAATGCTCGACGCTCGGTACGGGCGCGCCACCATCGGTCGTTGCGATCTTTTCGGTCATGTACTCACCCATCTCCTCCGTTGCCGCGACCACTCGGGGCTGGGCCGCGATTGCCTAGACGACGCCACGTTCTCGCAGTACCCACGATCTCACCCACGCATGCGTCGGGGTGGGGTGTTGGGCGCCTCGACTTCTGCGACACGGCTGCGCCCCCACCCCGCTCGCGACCCTGGCGCAGAACTCGGCGACGGCGATCGTTGTCAGCGACCCGGTTGGCTCGGCGGGATTGCCGCGGGACCCTGCCCGGAGCCACCGGGGCCGCCTGGACCACTCGGCCCGGCCTGGCCACCGGGGCCACCACCTTGGAACCCGGGACCCGGGAACACGAAGGCCGGTCCGGGCCGCATCATCGGGCCACGGCCCCACATCGGCGGCCCGTCGCGGTGTTCCATGGCGCCGCCACGGTCATGGCCGTACCCACCGCCACCACCATGCCTGCCCGAGTGCGCGCCGAGCATGAAACCGGTGCCGAAGATGACGGCCACGATGACCACCGCGCCGGTGGCGATGCCGACCCACGCGGCGACCTGGTTGAGCCGACCGGGCTTCTTTACGACCGGCGCGGGCTGTGGCGCCGTGTAGGCGGGGGGCGACGAGTACGTCGGGGCAGCAGCCGCGGGCTCCGCCGTCGGGGGTTCTGTCACTGGGATGGAGTCCGTTGAATCGTCTGGCTTGTCACTCATGCAACCGATGATCCCCGCGCCAACCATGGCGCCCGCTAGGTATCGCCTGAGAATCAGCTATGTACGTGCCGCCGCTCCCGAAGGTTTCGTCACATAGCGAACGGGAGACCCTGACGGGCATGGAACAGCAAAGCACTCCGCCACCCACCCCGAGGGACGCCACGAAGGCCACCGAGGAACAACGTGCTCTGCAGGACCAAATGGACGATCGGCAACCCGATCCGCAGGCGCCCGGCGGGCACCAAGATCGGCACCAGATCGCCGATGAAACCTAGGCGCGGATGCCGGACCGTCCGATAGCCCAACTCTTACGAAGGAAGAAAATTCCAGCAACGTACCGATTTCGTTGCTATATACGTCACTAATGCGACTCCAGTTCCCGTATCCATGCGACACAACGCTGTGACGTGTTCACATGGGCAGATGAAAGCTGCTGAGTAATCCGTAGCAGCAGTTGTAGGATTTCAAGGGGGCTATGACATGACCGAGACGCCCACGACGTGGCGGGGCCGGCTCGCGCCGAGCTACTCCGGCACGTCCGACGAGGTACTTCGTATCCTCGACACTGCCTTTGCGCGGACCCAGGTGGTCAAGCACTTCAAGGCCGAGCGTTTGATCGACGAGGCGGAGATGGGACTTCGCGACGCCATCGACGCCGCCAGGGACGCCGGTGTCGCGTGGGGCCCGATAGCCGAGAGACTTGGCATCGCCCGAGGAAACGCCTATCAGAAGTATCGACGGCGGCCGTCCTGCCGGGGACTGAATCGCGGCCGCGCAATCGGGGGTTCGGCGACCGCGGTCCGTCCTGCCGACGACGCTACCGAAACCGCTGCGATTGACGTGTGCGCCGGCTGTGCGCTCTCTCACCGGATGGACCACTCAGGGCGTGACGGGCCCATCGACCTCCAAGCGCAGGTCGCCGTTCCTGCGCTGCTTCCTCTTCTCCCGATACATGTTGGCGTCGGCTTGGGGAGTAGTTCCTCGGCGTCGGCAGTGCCACCCCGGGTCCAGCCCACCGTGGCGGTGAGCGCGACCGGCCTGGTCGTCGTCGGGTAGGTGCCGGTGAGGGCGGCGCGGATCTCGCTGGCCAGCGCTGCCACCTC
>NZ_DASQEU010000161.1:0-13684 GCF_035633495.1 Mycobacterium sp.
GGGGTTGAGGTCTGGGATGCGCCGGACCACCAACCTGCCCGAGATCTGCTCGGTAGCCTTCTTGGAGCTGAACGCGGTGAACGCGATCTCGGCGACCTCAGCGCGCGAGATCCATCGTTGGGTGGTTTCGTCATAGATCGCGTCGGTGTATTCGATGGGAGTCCATCGGTCATCGGGGATCGCGGCGATGGCAGCCCTGACCTTCGGGTCCAGGCGCACGGTGATCGAGACCTGGGCCCCGCCGCGGATCGCCGCCGAGACGGTGGGGTGCCCGTAGAACGCGGAGTCCGCCCGCAGCAACACCGTTCCCGTCGAGGTGGTGGGACGCAGGCGTTTGAGGGTGGCCAAGGTGTCGGCGACCATCCGGGCGGCTCCGCGCGGGGACCCGCACGCACCTTTGCGCAGTCGCTGGCCCAGGATCACCGGTGCGGCCCGGTCAGTGGTGATCGTGGTGATCAGCGCGTTGAGTCCCCGCACGCCGGAGTATCCGTAACCGGATCCTTGCTTACCGTGTCCGTGCACTTCGATGATGGTGTCGTCGATGTCGAGCAGTACCGGGCCGTCGATCCCGGCGAGCAGGGGCGTGCGGTCGCACAGTGCGCCCAACAGCCTGGTGGCGACCGCGTCGAGTTGGCGGACGTGCCCGAAGCTGAATGCACGCAGGAACGAACCCAACGTCGACGGCGCGTAGGGCCGGTCGAAGAGGGTGCCCATCGCGCCGTGGCGCAACAAGGCCATGTCATCGATGCTGTCGGCCCCGGCGACCATGCCCGCGACCAGCGCGCTCACCTTCGCCCCGGCATTGGCGCCCTTGTCGGTGGGCAGCGACAGGCGCTCATCGGCCAATGCCGGCAGGTCGCACTGCTGAGCCAACGCGACGATCGGGACCAGGCCAGCACACGACACCAGATTGGGGTCGTCGAAGATCGCCGACGAGACGGGTCGATTGTGAGATAGTTGCATCTACGAGATGCCCTTCGTTGTGGCCGAATGTGATCCTTGAGAAATCCCATTCTCCCACCACAACAGGGCATTTCGGCTTTACGACCCGCTCCAGTCCTCTACCCAATCGGTGTATCGAGGCCTAAAGCACCCAGATGAGACTCCGGCTGTGCCGGCCAAGCGTGCTCGCGGCCGAGTTGAACGGATCCTTTTCGGCATACCGACCTAGACCGTATGGGGGGCTGGGGCCTCGCTCACATGTGAACGTGGGTTGCCGACAGGGTGGTCCTGGCCGGTAGAGCCACAAGATGTGGGAGGCCCCAGTGAAACGTCAGCGTACGAGTATTGGTCTGGATGTGCACGCACGATCTGTTGTTGCGTGCGGCTTGGATGGTGACACCGGCGAGGTGTTTCAGCGGCGGTTGTGCCCCGATCACCGTGAAGTGCTGGATTGGATCAGCGGGTTGCCGGGCGCGGTGGCTGTCACCTATGAGGCTGGCCCGACGGGGTTCGGTCTGGCGCGGGCATTGATCGGGGCTGGGATCGATTGTGTGGTGGCGGCGCCGTCGAAACTGCAGCGACCGTCCGGTGATCGGGTGAAAACCGATGCCCGTGATGCCGCGCATTTGGCGCGGTTGCTGCATTTGGGTCAGGTCGTGGCGGTGACGATTCCCAGCGTGACCCAAGAAGGGGCCCGGGATCTGGTCCGTGCGCGGGAGGATTGTCGCGGCGATTTGATGTCGATGCGGCATCGAATCTCGAAACTGCTTCTGCGCCAGGGGATCGTCTACTCGGGCGGGCAGGCCTGGACGGGCAAGCACGAGCTGTGGCTGCGGGGGCAGCGTTTCGACACGCCCGGGTTGCAGTTGGCCTTCGACGCGGCGTTCGACGCGATGGTCGCCGGTGTGCACCACCGTGACCGTCTCGATGAGGCGATCGCCGCGATGGCCGCTGACTGCGAGTTCACCCCGGTAGTTCGACGGCTGAGTTGTCTGCGCGGGGTCTCGACGCTGACCGCGTTCGGGTTGGCCGTCGAGATCGGTGACTGGTTGAGCGGCCGGGCGATCGGCGCCTACCTGGGGTTGGTGCCGTGTGAGTACTCCTCGGGCACCTCGCGGGTCCAGGGTGGGGTCACCAAGACCGGTAATGGCCATGCCCGCCGGCTGCTGGTCGAGGCGGCCTGGCATCACCGCGCCCCCTACCGGCCCAGCCGCGATCTCCGCGGGCGCTGGTCGGCCGCGGGTCCGGCCGCTCAGGCCCGCGGGCATGCCGCCAACCACCGCCTGCACACCCGCTGGGCCAGTTTCGACCAGCGTAAGAAACGCTCGGTGGTCGCCAACGCCGCGATCGCGCGGGAGCTGGCCGGCTGGTGCTGGTCGTTGGCCGTCCTCGACGTCTAACAACCCCCACAACTGTCCGGATGAATCGCTACGGTGTCGGCAAGCGTCTTGGAGTGACACGCGTCAGTTCTATGAGCAAACATGTTGTCGGACAACGTGTTCACGCTCGATCCTAGACACGCGGCCCAACTCCGACTCGAAACCACGGTCCTGCGGTAACCAACCCGCGCATATCAGACTTGACAACGCGTCGACATCGACACGCTCGACACCAACCCTGCGGCTCATCCGGTCAACACGAAGCGGCGGCCACGACGACGGTTACGGCCCGCCGCTTCACCCTGCCCCCTTGACAAAACGCCCCCCATATCAGAACTGCAGACAGACGTGCGCTACCGTGAGAGCTGTCCTTCAAGACAGTCCCTTCGGGGAAGGTGCGAGAGCACCACCGAACCGAGCTGCGAACTCGGTTCAGACGAACCCTCGGCCTAGCCGGGGGTTTTCGTCTTTGGGCGGGTCACCCGCTTATGAAGATGTGCGAGATGCTGACTCTTGGGTCAGGCGACGGCTACATCGCGAGCAGCAGCACCTCCTGATCGAGATGATTCACCGCTTCGAGGCGGCCGGTCGCGATAGCGAGCAGGTCGGCGGCGGCAGAGCCCGCAGCGATGGAATGTCTTGCAGCGCAGGCACGAAGAACGGCGTAGACCGGCGACGGAACGCGCAGCTTTGTGGGCCGGACGGGGTGGTTATGCAGTTCAGTAACGCGGCCACCGCCAGCTGACAGTGTGGGTGTTGCCGGGAGCAGCACAGCCTGGTTGACGTCGCGAGCGAGTTCTGGGTAACCCGTCGCGATGGCTAGTAGGTCAGCTGACAGCTGACTGAGACTCGTGCAGTGATTAGCGGCTTGCGCCTCGAGTTCGATGTAGACAACTGCGGCGATCGGAGCGAGGACCTGATCACGGGCACCCTTGTGCGTGCTGCGCGATTGGGCCATGCGGTGATCATTCCTGCGCGATGCTGACTTACCGGGTAAGACACGCCGGACTCGGTCGCGATCTTCTCAGGCCCTTCTTCTTTCCGTATGGCCGCTGTCTGTGCGCGGACCCACGGACAGACAAAATTGCGGCGCGGAGAGACACTGCCCATGAAAAAACCCGCCCCCAGTAGGGACGGGTGGTATGACGCAATTATGCAACGCGCACTGCGCGGACGCGTTCCCCACCCCTGTCGGGATGTCACCACGGCGCAGGCTTGGCGACACCGCCTGCCGGGTCCGTCAGCTGGCAAGCCTGAAAGTCGGCGCCGGTGAGTTGGTACCACCAGTGATTGCCTACGCCGTCCGCTGGCGACCCGCGGAGCTTGCCTGCAGTGTGGCTCCGCGACGGGTTGATCGTCCCCACTGGGACACGGTCGCGCGCGGTCTGTACCGGGAACTGCAGGTCTCTAGACGCATGCGTCAAATGACGTCATCTGAGTAGCACGCGCCGGAAAGGCACAGGTCGGGAGATGTAAAGCTGCCCGACTTAGGTTGATCAGATGAGTGAGACGGAGAAAGCTGAGACGACGAAAGTGTCGTCACCGGCAGTGCCTGTCTTGTTGACGGCAGCGCGATGGCTGGCAGTGCTCGGCGCGCTGTACTTGTTGATCAGCGCGGTCAGCGTCGTCGGGCGCGGCTTCCGCGCACTGGGCGACGACACCGCCCAGCAATTGTTCAGTTTCGCCGACAATCCACTGGTCGGATTGGCGGTCGGCATCCTAGCCACGGTACTCATCCAATCGTCGACGACCACGACGGCGGTCGCGGTGACCGCGGTCGGCACCGGCGCGCTGGAGCTTCAGCACGCGATCCCTATCATCATGGGCGCCAACGTCGGCACCACCGTCACGTGCACCTTTGTCGCGTTGGGCTTCGTCGGCGACAAAGCCGATTTCAAGCGCGCGCTCGCCGGTTCGACCATTCACGACTTCTACAACCTGCTCGCGTTGGCGATCTTCTTCCCGCTGGAACTGCTGTTCCATCCACTGCAACGAATCAGCGGCTGGTTGACTCAGCTGCTGTACGGCGCCAACCTCCCGAATCCCGGCAACAGCGGCCTCCTTCGCACTGTCACCAGTCCGCTGGTCAACGGTGTCACGTCGATACTCGGCGGCATCGGCTCACAGGTGACGGGAGCCGCGCTCGTCATCATCGCCGGCGTCGCGATGATCTTCTTCGCGGTCCAATGGCTGAGCCATTTCCTCAAGATCCTGATGGTGGGCAGGGCGCGTGGTGTGCTCACCACCGCCGTCGCACACGACCCCGCCCGCGCCATGGCCGCCGGATTCGGTGTTACCCTGGCGACCCAGTCGTCGACGGTGACGAACTCGATCCTCGTTCCATTTGTCGGCACCGGGACGATCACGCCCAAGCAGCTCTACCCCGTCACTCTTGGCGCGAACCTCGGCACCACACTGACCGCGCTGCTGGCCGCATTTGCCGTCACCGGCGGCGACGCCAGGATCGGCCTGCAAGCTGCCTTCGTCCACGTCGTCTACAACGTCCTCGCGATCATCGTCATCTTCGTGATCCCGATACTGCGCCCCGTCCCGCTGTGGCTGGCGACCAAGCTGGGCGAGAAGTCCGCAGAGGATAAAAGGTCCCTGGCGGCGTACGTCGTGGGCGTGTTCATGGTGTTGCCGGCGCTGGTGATCGGCTTGTCGTTGCTGTTCTGAGCGCGACTACCAATCCAGGTGGCACAGTCGTCTCCGTGGCCAAGGATCGCCCGCGTCGGGTCGAGGTGCGGCCGTTTCCGTCGCATCGCCGCCTCGTAACGGCGGCGATGCGGGCCGGCGGGCGAACTAAACCCATGCACGGCCTCCTCGACGTCGACGTGACCGAAGCGAAACGTCTCCTCGCCGGCCACGAGCCGGCGCTGTCGTTCACCGCGTTTGTCCTGGCCAGTGTTGGCCGCGCTGCAGCTGAATACCCGGAGGCCCACGCCTACCGCAATTGGCGCGGACAGATCGTCGTGCACCGACACGTCGACATCACCACGATTGTCGAGATCGCCACTGCCCAGAGCCCATTCCCGTTGGCGCACGTTGTCCGCGACGCTGACTTCCGTGACGTCATCGACCTGACGACGGAGCTTCGCCGGGTAAAAGCCAACCCCTTGGCCAGTGACAGCCAACGGTGGCTTGCCCGCGCTGTGCCTGTCGCCACTCGTATCCCCGGACTTTTCCCGGCGATGTTTATGCTGGTGCGACGGTCGCCGCGGCTGCGGCAACAGACCGGCACGGTGGCGGTCACAGCGGTCGGAATGTTCGCCGGTGGCGGAGGATTCGGCATCGGCCCACTGACCCTGATGTCCCTCCAGGTCGTCATCGGTGGCGTGCGTGCCCGCCCGCGAGTCGTCTGCGGGCAGATCGAGGTACGCGACGTGCTCGATCTGACCGTGACCGTCGATCACAACATCGTCGACGGCGCACCCGCGGCGCGCTTCGGTGCCAAGCTCCGTGAGCTCATCGAGAGCGCGACAGTCCTGCGCGACCTCCACTGAGAGAGCGCGGTCACCAATCCAGCGGGTCACGGATGATCGGACAGGTCATGCAGTGGCCGCCGCCGCGGCCACGCCCGAGCTCGGCACCGACGATGGTGATCACCTCGATTCCCGCCTTGCGCAGCAGCGAATTGGTATGGATGTTCCGGTCGTAGGCGAACACCACACCTGGTTCGACGGCGACGAGGTTGTTGCCGCTGTCCCATTGCTGACGTTCCGAGTCGTACTTTGTTCCGCCTGTTTCCACCACCCGCAACGCGGGCAGATCCAGAGCCGCGGCAACGACTTCCACGAACGGCTTGGTCTCCTCGATGACGTCGACACCGATCTCGTTGTCGCCGGGGACAAGCGTGAAAGATGCTATGCCAGCCACGATCTCGGGATAGATGGTGACGACATCGCGGTCGGCGAAGGTGAAGACGGTGTCCAGATGCATGGCGGCGCGCAGCTTGGGCATGCCCGCAACGATCACCTTCTCGGCCGCCTGATTCTCGAACAGTTCCGCCGCGACCTGGGTGATCGCCTGCCGCGACGTGCGCTCGCTCATCCCGATCAGCACCACCCCGTTGCCGGGGACCAGCACGTCGCCACCCTCGATGGTGGCCAGACCCCACGACCTCTCGGGGTCACCCCACCAGACGGTCGAACCGACGTAGTCGGGGTGGAACTCATAGATCGCCTTCATCAACAAGGTCTCGTCATGGCGCGCGGGCCAGAAGAGCGGATTGAGCGTCAATCCGCCGTAGATCCAGCACGTGGTGTCTCGCGTGTAGAGCGTGTTGGGTAACGGGGGCATCAGGTACTCGGTGACGCCGATGTTCTCGCGAGCCAGCGCCCGATAGCCACCGCCCAGATCCGAGGGCAGGTCCCGGGTCGACATCCCGCCGATCAGCAGCTCGGTCAGGCGGCGCGGTGGCAGGGAGTCCAGGAAGCCGCGGGTGTCGTCGATGAGGCCGAGTCCGACCTCGTCGGCGACGATCTTGCGGTCCAGCAGCCACGCCTTCGCCTCGGGGTTCTCCATTGTCTCGGTGAGCACGTTGTGCAGTTCGACCACCTCGACATCGCGGTCGCGCATCTTGTCCATGAAGTCGAAGTGGTCGCGGCGCGCGTTCTGCACCCAGAGCACATCGTCGAAGAGCAGGTCGTCGCAATTGGTCGGGGTGAGGCGCTCGTGGGCCAGACCCGGCGAGCACACCAGGACCTTGCGCAGCTTGCCCACCTCGGAGTGCACGCCGTAGGCGGCAGACGGTTGAGTCATATCGATCCCTTTCGATGACTAGATCTGAATAGCGCCGGTGGCCAGCGACACCACGCCCGCGACCGCCCCTGCCACGATGATTGCGAACAACACTGCCTCAGCGGGGGTGAACACCCGAAGACTACGTTCCCGGCGTGCGATGACGTAGAGCCCGGCGCCCGCCGCATACAGGATGCACGACAGCAGCAGCTTGTCGAGCCCTGCCGCATAGATCAGAAACAGCGTATAGAACGTGGCAATACCGGCCACCACGGCGTCGCTGCGCAGCGATCCACCGTTCTGGTAGGTCTCCCGGGTCACCGTCAGCTTCACCGCGTAGGCGGCCGCGAGAAAGTATGGAATGAGCGACAGCGCCGCGGTGAGGTCGAGCATGAAGTTCAGCGCGTCGGAGGTGAACAGCAGCAGAATGAGCAACAGCTGCACCAGGCCGCCAGCCAGCACCAAGGCCACCACCGGCGCACCCTTGCTATTGGTGCGCGCAAGGAAGCGGGGCATATCGTCGGCTTTCGCCGGAATGTAGAGGATTTCTGCGGCCATCAGCGACCAGGCCAAGTAGGCCCCCAGCACCGACAACACGACGCCTACCCGGATGAAGGTCGAACCCCACGGCCCCACAATCGATTCCAGCACCGAGGCCATCGAAGGCTGGGAGACACCAGCCAACTCCTGCTGCGGCAGCACGCCGTAGGACAACAACGTGACCAGCGCGAATACGCTTAGGACGGAAAGGAAGCCGATAACCGTGGCTCGCCCCACGTCCTCGCGCTTCTTGGCGAACCGCGAGTACACGCTGGCGCCCTCGATGCCGAGGAAGACGAACACCGTGATCAGCATGGTGCCCTTGGCCTGCTCGAAGAGCGAGGACAGCGAATACTCACCCGTGCCGCCCCAGAAATTGTCGACGAAAACCCCGCCCTTGAAGGCAATGGCGGCAATGACGATGAACACCAAGATCGGTACGACCTTGGCGATCGTCGCGATGCGGTTGATCACTGCCGCCTCTTTGACCCCACGCAGGATCAGGTAGCAGAACAGCCACACCCCAACCGACGAGGCCAGGACCGCGATCACGGTGTCACCGGCACCGAGTGCGGGGAACAGCGCGCTCGTGGTGGTCATGATGACGACCCAGTACGAAGTGTTGCCCGCACACGCCGACGCCCAGAAACCGAAGGCCGAGTTGAAGCCGACGTAGTCGCCGAATCCGGCCTTGGCGTACGCGTAGATGCCCGCGTCCAGATCGGGTTTGCGGGTGGCCAGGCGCTGAAAGACGAACGCCAGCATCAGCATTCCGGTGCCCGCAATGGTCCAGGCGATGATCGCGCCGAGCACGCCCGTCTCGGTTCCGAAGCGGCGCGGCAGCAGGAAGACCCCGGAACCGATCATCGATCCCACAACCATCGCGGTCAGGGTGGGCAGACTGACCTTCTGGGCGCCCTGTTCGGTGGTGGAATCGGTGGTGGTCATTTCTGTCCTTCCGTCGCACTGACGGGCTCATTGGGCACGATCTTGAAGCCGGTGAATCCGTACACCACGCTCAGCAGGGGACTGAGGATATTGAAGAAGGCGAACGGAAAGTAAGCCAACGTGCTAACGCCAAGCGCCGCGCCCATGAACGCGCCGCACGAATTCCACGGCACCAGAGGCGAAGTCACCGTCGCACTGTCGGCCGCCAGCCGGGACAGGTTCTGCGGCGCGAGGCCGCGATTCTCGAACTCCGCGCGGAACATCCTGCTCGGCAACACCAGTGCGATGTATTGGTCTCCCGCAATGACATTCAGCCCGAAGCCGCAGCCGAACACGGTCAGGTAGAGCCGACCGCGGCTCCTCGCCCCGGCAATCATCGGGTTGATGATCCGGTCGATCAGCCCCAGTTGTTCGAGCAGGGAACCGAATGTCACCGCGCCGATGATCAGCCAGATCGTCAGCAGCATGCTGTCCATTCCGCCGCGAGACAGTAGTCGGTCGATCTCGGCGATACCGGAGTTCATCGTGAAACCGTTCGCCATCGCCTTCCACACCGCCTGGATGGAACCGACGACGGCATTCGCGCTGCCGGCAATCTCGCGGGCGAACCCATCGACCACCTCGCGCTGCAGGATGGTGGCCTGGAGTCCGGCGAACAAGGCCGACGCCAGCAGTGCCAACGACGCCGGCACCTTGCGGATCGACAGGAAGGCGAGTAGCACCAACGGCAGCAGATTCAGTGGATTGATCCAGAAGACCTCACTGAGCTTCGCCAGTTCGACGGCCTCCCCGACGGTGTTCTGGACTGGTGGGCCGACGACACCCAGGACGGCGAAGCCGAGCGCGGCGATGACGAACGCCGGCACACTCGTCCAGGCCTGGCTGCGGATGTGCGTGGACAGGTCGAGACCGACCATCTGTGCGGTCAGGATCGTCGTCTCCGATAACGGCGAGAGCTTGTCGCCCAGATAAGCACCTGAGATGACCGCACCCGCGGTGATCGCGGGCGAGACGCCGAGCATGCCCGCGATTCCCACCAGGCCAACACCAATGGTGGCGGCCGTGGTCCACGAACTGCCGATCGACAGCGCCACCAGCCCACAGATGATCGCGGCGGCCACGTAAAAGTAACCCGGCGACAGGATCTGAATCCCGTAGTACACCAGAGTCGGGATGGTGCCGGAAAGATTCCAGGTGCCGATCAGGGCGCCGACGGCCAGCAGGATGAACATTGCGCTGGTGATGGAGGACAGCGCCGCCTGGCCGGCCTCCTGCACAGCCAGCCACTTATAACCGTTCTTCAGACCGATCAGGGCGGCGACGGAACAACACAGGATCATCGCGACCTGGATGGGCCCGGCGAGGGCATCGACACCGAACAACGCCAGCGAGGCCGCGATCAGCACCGCCAGGGCCACTAGCGGAATCAGCGCGTCGGCCAGCGAGGGTGGCCGAATATCGGATGGGTCGCTGTCCGACGTCATCTCGATCGGCCCTCCGCTTCTACCGCACCAGCGTCGAACTCCTGAGGCCGATTTCCTGCGCGGGCGATCGGCTGGCGGGCTCCTTGATATATGCAGTCCTGAGCACGTCTCGCCAACGCGAAGAACACCGCCAAGAAGATCGGCCCGACCAGGCCACCGCACAGCAACACGAAGCCCTGTGCCTTGACATGGCGCAACAGCATGTGCCCGCTCCTCTCGTTTCCCTGACATCCGCGTGTCAGAGTAACGCCAAGCCGGATGCCGGCGGAGGCGGTCAGCGGAGCGTCGACGACCGGGCCGTGCCGATCATGACGGGCGTTTGAACCCGATGTCGTCGCCGATGACGGTCGTCGGACCGATCGGCAACTTCTCCGCGTCCGCGCCCGCCACCTTCACGAATTCGAGCTTGTCCTTCCACACCTTCCGGAGCAGATCCTCGAAGGCCATCGTTGTGAGTTGTTCGCCGGGGCACCGCCGGTACCCGAATCCGAAAGGCGCAAAGCCGGCGTAGTCGCACACGGGTAGCGGACGGTCGTCGGCGACGGCGAACACGGTGCCCCACGCACTGTTGCGCATCGCCACTTTCCGCCCGTCCTTGACGTCGAAGGCCGCCGCCGGGTCGAACGGACACTGGGCCAGTCCGATCTGACGGATTCTCGCTTCGTCGACGTCCTGGCTGGTGGGTGCCTTGACATATCGCGACGGGTCAAACGCCTCCGGATTCAGCCACTGAACCGGATCGAGGCTGGTGGAAGTGTGCGGACTGTTGATGTAATTGTGCCGCTCGAACGCCGGCGGCCGGACTTCCTCGAGAGCGGAAATGCTCCCTCCATTGGGTGAAATGGTGCGGAAGAGCTCCATGACAAAGCGCTCGAGCGGTGGGAACGCGCTGCCGTCCGGCGTGTCATAGGCACCGATCATGGTCTTCTGGAACCAGTCCCGCGCCTGGCCATCGCCGCTCTCTTGGCCGAGCTTGGTCATGACGTTGTACAGGCTGTTGCCCCATTGGCTGAATGCCACGAAATTGTGGAAACACTCGAAAACCACGTCCGTGTCGTTGAAGTACTCGCTGTTCTCGCCGTTTTTCAGCCAGTACCACCCGAACGTCTTCTCCGGTTCGGGCGTCCGACCCGATTGGATGTCTTCGAGTCGGTCGTCAATCCACGACTTCAGGAAGGCGAGGTTCTTCCGGACGATCATGTAGTTGTCGTAGACGATCTTCTGCGTGGGGTCGCGGTAGGCCAGCACCGTGTTGAAGCTGGCACCGATCTGGCGAACCTCGTCGGGGAGATCCGCACCCGTGACGCCGAGATGAAGGTCCCAGTACAGATCCCAGAACGTGTCCAGATAGATTCGCATCAACGGCTTTCCGGTGTTCTCGGCAGCGAACAGCCCGTCGAAGAACCCGACGATCTTGCCCTGGTACATCCCCCGGTAGAGATCGGGCGTCACTGCCGACATGTAGATCCGCTTGCGGCGATTGTCGGGTCCGCGCTTCTCCAGCCCCTGCAGGAACACCGTGACTCCCCCTTCGGGATCGGGTTCCCACGTCTCACTCAAAAGACCCCACAGGTCGTACGGCAACGCATTCTCTTTCGTCAGCGCCACGTCGATCATCGGAAGCACGGGACGCTGGCCGTCAGAAACAGTGTTGAGGAACCACGGAACGATGACGTGCTCGACGTAGTCAGGATCAAACTCGGCAAGGTACTGGGCGCGCAGCCGCGATATCGCCGCCGTCATCTCGTCACCGGCGACCGTCGGGGTGTTGTCCGTGGGAGACGGGTCGGTACAGCCCGCCAAGGCAGTCAGCCCTGCGACAGCACCGGCTCCACCCGCGATGAATGCACGTCTTCTCACCTGATGTCCTCTCGTTGAGATCTCGCGCCAAGCTACCCACACCGGAGTAGCGGCCGCAGCCTTACCGCTAAGGTGTCATTACCCGACCCATGCCCGGTGGCTCGCCAGTGCCGCGGGCGACCACCAGCGCGACATCGGGACACGGGTCCGCCACGGAGGTCGGTACCGGCCCGCACACCGAACTGAGGGCGTTCAGCCGCAGATGGTCCCACCCACCTGTACTCGAAAGCGCGACTGTCAGAGGTCGGAGATGATCTGCTGGCGCTTGGCGGTGTACTCGGCGTCGGTGATCGAACCGGTGGCGCGCAGCGTCTCGAGTTGCTGGAGCCGTTGGGCGGTCGTGGGTTCGCCGGGCGCAGCGACCGGCGGGACGTAGGGTGCCGCCGCGGGCACCGGCGGCGGCGGTGGCGCGGCCTGCAGGGAGGCGGCGTGCCGCACGATGGCCTGCACCTGTTGGCGCGCCACAGGATTCGACCGCAGATCGATCATGCTGTCCACACCGATGTTGTTTGCTTTGAGCACCTGCAGGATCTCCAAGCGCCTCGGTCTGACCCGTCAGGTCGTAGGTCGTGTTGTCCAGCCCACCGTCCTGAGCCACGCTGAACGTCGCGGGCATCAACCCACCGACCAAAGCGCTTCGCTGCCAATCGATCTGGTACTCGTTCGTGACCGGGTCGACCAGTGCGACGAGCTTGCGGCTGGTGATCATCGGCAACCGCGACACCGATGCGATGACCTGGTCCTGCGTCGAGAACGGGGTGATACCGGGGCCGGAGACCTGCAGGTCGATCTTGACCAGCGGCTGGTCGTTGATGCGGGTGCCTGTCTCGTGGATACCGACCACCTGGGCCAGCGCCAGCACCCCGGTGGCCTCCAGGGCCTGCGTCTTGGCGGCCTTCTTGGAGCCGAGGCCGGTGATCGCGAGCGCGATCAGCACATCGGCCGCGGTGATCAACAGGCCCGTCCAGAACAACCACTTCATCATCGGCTCGGCGCCGGTCGCGAAGTAGACGACCAGGAAGATCGGGCCGACGATGCCGCACAACAACACGAACAGCTGGACACGGACATAGCTCCAGAAAGTGGACATCAACAGATTATCGCCAGAGTTGACGAATACCGCTGCGGCTTCCGCCGGCTCACGAACCCGCGCTGACCACCATCGGATTCGCGACAGGAACCTGCACCGGTGCCGGTCCGACGAGCTGGTACAGCGGCCACGTCCATGCGTCCTGGCCGGCCGACGAACGCGCATAGCTGGTGTGCACCGCCACCGACACCGGGTTCATCTCATCCTCGGCATCAGGGTCGTAGTCGCGGCGTGAGGTTCGCCGAGCCAAGGATTATGCGGGCCGAACGCTCCCACAGCAGAACCGCGGTCTTCGCGTGCAACAGCCCACGCGGAACGCTGATGGGAATCAAATCCCATCGCATATTGCGTTTCTCCGCCGGAGTGCTGCGGTCGACGAGCACCGTGACTTGAGCTTCACCGAGCCGATCCTCTTCCTCCAGGACGGCAGCGATGCTCGAAATGCGGTCACCTTCAGAAACGGATGTCGAGAGGCTCAGGGTTGTGTCCCAGCCACGGTGTAAATGACGACGGACGTAGGTTCCTTCAAGAGCTACCAACTCAGAGAAGGAAGGACTACGCCCGTGTCAGTACGAGTATCACCCACCGAGAAGATCCGTGGCGAGATCGACGCCTTGTTCGACGGCTCGCGTGAGCTGTCGGAGATCATCGAGGACGTCGCCCGCTTGGGTGCCCGGTTGATCATCCAGACCGCGGTGGAG
>NZ_DASQEU010000162.1:0-14445 GCF_035633495.1 Mycobacterium sp.
CTCATCACGGAACCTGCGGTCGTCGCCGACCTCGCTCACCGCGTCGCCGAGGCCTACGGCGCCAAGAAGGCGCAGCGCTCGATGGGACTGAAGTTTCGCGACAGCGGGATCCCCTCGGTCGAGGAATTCACTGAAGCGTCAGGTCGCCTCGGACTCGCTGCGATTCGATTGACTCCAGTGGCTGACTGAAAGCGGGCTGGTTCGGCCCCGCAACTGGCGTTGATTTTCACGCATGCACGAAAGATCAAGGGGCATAGCATACATCGCGCAAAGAGCGTGACTATGGGCTATGCCCGCTGGCCGCCGCCAGCCGGTTTCGACGTTCTCCGACGCGTCGCCCCCCACAGCCCAACGCCGATGCCAACCGCAGCACCGCCAAGCCCGATCAACTGCTGTGAGCGCCGCATCTGATGATGCGTGCTGATCCCACCAAGCAGGTCGGCCGCGTCCGCGCCGCCGGAGGCGAGGAACCACCCGCGGGTATCCCGACCACGCACTGCCGCCACCGTGAGTAGTCCCCCGATGAGCGCGTCGCGGTAGCCCATTGAGTACAGCAACAGCCGCGCCCCGCCGACCGGCTCCTCGGGATTACCCCAGAGTCGGTTCGCGCGGACCGGATCCACGAGGAACGAGATGCCCGAGGCGAGACGGATGCTGCCTGCGGCGAGTGCGGCGCGGTCGATCGACATGGATCGGAGCCTAAGACTTCATCTCTCGACGGCGGATGGATTCGGTCACCACCGGCCGTCAGCCGACGTCGAACCGCTGCTCCTCGGTGCGGCTGCGATGAGCTTTCCGATCGCGTCGCAGCTTCGCCTGAAGCGCCAACGCCGAGGTCACGCACGGCTACCATCCGTCATGACCGGACGTTCATTGCGAGATGATCGACGTGGTCGCCCATCGAGAGGCGCTCATGACGTACGCGACGCGCCACGGACGATTAGCGATCGCCTGCGTACTGGGCTTGAGTCTGACCCTGCTCTCCTGCAACCGTTCTGGTGCAGGCGAACCCGACTTCGCCGGCCTGGTCCAGGTCGGTGACGGGCGCAGCATCTTCGCGGAATGTCGGGGTACGGGCTCCCCGACAGTGGTCCTGATGGCAGGCAAGGGCAACGGCGCCGAGGACTGGCTGCAGCTCCTCGCATCCGACGACCCCGTGCACGTGGCCCCAGGCGACGACCTCGCATTGGGCGAAGGAAGGCTGGAACACAGCGACGACGCCGTCCTGCCGTCGGTGGCCCGGTTCACCCGGGTCTGCACCTACGACCGGCCTGACGTCCGCTTCAACGGCGCCGACCTCACCACGCCGAGAACTCAGCCGCACACCCTCGACGCCGACCTCGCGGATCTGCACGCGTTGTTGCTCGCACTGGCCGCACCGCAGCCCTACGTCCTGGTCCCGCACTCCTACAGCGGCTTGATCGCCACCCTCTACGCGCGCACGTATCCGCAGACCGTCGGCGGCCTCGTCATGGTCGATACCGCCACCGAACTCATGGTTGACGTCGTGAGCCCGGCCAAGCTCGCCAACTGGGACGCCACCAACGCCGCGACGTCGCCTCAGGTCCGAGAAGGCGTGCAGTTGATCGATGGGTTCGGTCGCATCAATGCGGCACCGTCCATGCCAAAGGTGCCTGCCGTCGTCCTGTCGGCGGACAAGCCGTGGCGCGTTGACCTGCTGCCTCCCGAAGCCAGCAGGGGTGACCAGGTGACCTTCACCGACTGGCTGGCGTCACAGGACCGGTTGACGACGGTACTCGGGGCTGAGCGCATTACTGAAACCCGAAGCGGGCACGCCATTTACCTCTACTCACCGAAGGTGGTGGTCGATGCCATCCGTAGCGTTGTCGACGACGTTCGCGGCACGCCACCGACGACGACACGCTGACGCCCTACCTCGACGCGTACTGCACCGGCGGCTCGGAGGAGTCCACGCGACCGTTGCTGATGATGGTCAGCCGGTCGGGGCGCACCTCGTAGCGGGCGCCGTCGGCGGGATTGGTGACGTCGAATCCCCCGTCGGCAGGCACCGCGTCGGCCAACCTGAGGTTGGCTCCGTCGCGCAGGCGCTCGCCGTGGTAGTAGAAGACGTTCGGCGCCGACTGGCAGATCACGGCCAGGGAGCTGGCGGTGCGGATCATCGCCGCGGCCAGGTCCCCGGTGTCGCAGCGCGCCGCCTGGTTGAGGAAGCCCTGTGAATCGGCGCCGGAGAACGTCGGCGATACGGTCGTCATCGACGGCGTGCTCACCTCAGACGACGCCGTCGAGGGTGCCGCCGTCGGCGAGCCGCCAATCCCGTTGCGCAGCAATAACACCAACGCCAGGACTGCCGCGCCACCGAGTGCCAGCACCGTGCCCGCGACCAGAGCCCTCTGCACGCGGCTGAGCCCCGAGGTGCGACCCGGCGGCACGGGCGCTCGCGCGGGCAACGGGTACGGGCTGTGTCCGGTCTCGGCGGGATTCGGGTAGATCGCCGAGAACTGTCGGGTGCCGGGCGCTGGGCCAGGAGACGGAGCTGCCACGACCGGCTGGACAGGTGCCCCTGACGTGGAGGCTGCCGCGGTGGCTGCCCTGGCCAGTTCGCCGGCCGACGGGAACCGCGCCTCGGGTTGCTTGGCCATGCCGCGGGCGATGACGTCGTCGAACGCCCGCCCGATCCCCCGGCGCATGATGCTCGGCCGTGGCGGCGGGGCCAGCACGTGCGCACTCATCAGCTGCGCCAAGTCGCCGGTCTCGAACGGCGGCCGACCGGTTAGGCACTCGTAGAGCACGCAGGTCAGCGAATACACGTCGGCCTCGGGACCGGCGACGCCTGCGCTGAAGCGTTCGGGCGCGATGTAGTCGGCCGACCCGACCACCGATCCCGTCATCGTCACGCTGGAATTGCCCTGGACGTGCGCGATGCCGAAGTCGGCGAGGTAGGCGAAGTCATCGGCAGTCAGCAGGACGTTCTCCGGTTTGATGTCTCGGTGCACCAGACCGTCGGCGTGCGCGGCATCCAACGCGGACGCCACCTGGGTGATGATCGCCGCCGCCCGCCTCGGCTCCAGCGGCCCGTCCACGCGCAGCACGTCCTTCAGGTTGGCGCCCTCGACCAGGCGCATGTCGATGTAGAGGACTCCGTCGATCTCGCCGAAGTCGTGCACGGGTATCACGTGCGGCTCCTTCAGACGCGCCGCGATCCGCGATTCTCGCCGGAAGCGCTCCTGAAAACCCGGATCGATCGCCATCGCGGCCCGCAGCAGCTTCAGGGCGACCGTCCGGTCCTTGACCGTGTCGTACGCCTGGTACACATCCCCCATGCCGCCCACGCCGATCAGGGATTGCAGCTGGTAGGGCCCGAACCGAGTGCCCAGACGTGAGCCGCGGTAGGGAGACGCCATGCCCCGATTGTCTCAGGTCGGCCTGTGGCGGGTTTCGCCGTCGTCGCCTGCACGCCGCGGGCGAGTGCCGCGCGGCCCGGCGTCAAAGGCAGTTCTGGTGGCCCAACGATGACGGTGAGCAGGGCTACAAGGGCCGGTGGGACAGCGGTCACCAACGACACAGGGTCGCCTCATTGTCGCTACGAGGCGGGCACTTCGAGTGGGTGCACCCCTGCCGGGGCGGGTTGGTATCCCGACCCCGGCAACCCGAGTGTGACGCGCTACTTCGACGGGCAAACGTGGCCCCGCTACCGCCCGAAGCCGGCGTCCCGCAGCGCCTGCGCCATCGACCCGGCGGCCGGCGTCGCCTCCCGACGGTCAGCGTTCTTGGGGCGATTGGGGTTTGGTCGCTCGCCACGACCCTTCGCGGACACCTTGCTCTGGCCACCGCGCTGCTGTGGGCTGTCGTTGAGGCGCAGCGTCAGGCCGATCCGCTGACGGTCCACGTCGACCTCGAGCACCTTCACCTTCACCACTTGCCCGGACTTCACGACCTCGTGCGGGTCGGACACGTAGCGGTCCGACATCGCCGAGACGTGCACCTGGCCGTCCTGATGGACGCCGACGTCGACGAACGCACCGAACGCGGCGACGTTGGTGACCACGCCCTCGAGGACCATGCCGACCTTCAGATCGGCGACCTTCTCCACGCCCGCGGCGAACCTCGCCGTCGAGAATGCGGGCCGTGGATCGCGGCCCGGCTTCTCCAACTCGGCGAGGATGTCGGTGACGGTGGGGATGCCGAACCGGTCGTCGGCGAAGTCGGCGGGGCGCAGGGACCGCAACGACCGCTCGTCGCCGATGAGCTCCGCGAGGGTGACGCCCGATCGGTCAAGGATGCGCCGCACCACCGGATACGACTCGGGGTGCACGCCGGACCCGTCGAGCGGATCGTCGCCGTCGATGATCCGCAGGAAGCCGGCGCACTGCTCGAAAGCCTTGGGGCCCAATCGCGGAACCTTCAGCAGGGCCTTGCGATTGCGGAACGGCCCCGTCGACTCGCGGTGCGCGACGATCGCCTCGGCCAACGTGTCCGTCACCCCCGACACCCGGGCGAGTAGCGGCACCGACGCGGTGTTCAAATCGACGCCGACGGCGTTCACGGCGTCTTCGACCACGGCGTTCAGGCTGCGGGCCAGCGTCCCCGGCGTCACGTCGTGCTGGTACTGCCCGACGCCGATCGACTTGGGCTCGATCTTCACCAGTTCGGCCAGCGGATCCTGCAGCCGCCGCGCGATCGACACCGCGCCGCGGATCGTCACGTCCAGGGTCGGCAGTTCGTGTGCGGCATACGCCGACGCCGAGTACACCGACGCGCCCGCCTCGCTCACCATCGCCTTCACGGGAGCCTTGGCGCCGGCGGCGCGGATGTCGGCGATGAGTTCGGTTGCCAGCAAGTCGGTTTCGCGCGACGCCGTCCCGTTGCCGATGGCGATGAGGTCGATGCCGTGGCGCGCGATCAGTGCTCCGAGTATCGCCTTGGACTGATCCCACTGCTGCTGCGGCTGGTGCGGGAAGATCGCGCAGTGGTCGAGGACCTTGCCGGTGCCGTCCACCACGGCGACCTTGACGCCGCTCCGGAAGCCGGGGTCCAGGCCGAGTGTCGTGCGGGTACCCGCCGGCGCCGCGAGCAGGAGGTCCTTGAGGTTCTTCGCGAACACCGCGACCGCGTCCAACTCGGCGCGCTGCTTGAGCCGGATGCGGGCGTCGACAGCGGCCGAGACCATCAGCTTGACCCGCCACGCCAACTTGACGGTGGTGGCCAGCCACGGCGTTGCCGGTGCCTTCGCAGACAGGTCGACGCCGAGCGTCCGGGCGACCATGGCGTGATACACCTCGTCGTCGCCGCCCTCGAGGTTCAGCGAAAGGACCTGCTCCTTCTCCCCGCGCATGACGGCCAGCACGCGGTGCGACGGCATCTTCTCCAACGGCTCGGAGAACTCGAAGTAGTCACGAAACTTCTGCGCTGCCGGGCTTTTCGCCATGTCCGTCGACGAGGGAGATGTTTGCAGTGAACCGTCGGCCCAGAACTTGGCGCGGACGGCGCCGACGAGTTCGGCGTCCTCGGCGGCGCGCTCGATGATGATGTGCCGCGCGCCCTCGAGTGCCGCGGCGGCGTCGGCGACGTCCTCGTTCAGGAACTCCCCGGCCACGCCCTCCGGGACGAGTGTCGGATCGGCCAGCAGCCGGTCGGCCAGCGGTTCGAGGCCGGCTTCGCGGGCGATCTGCGCCTTGGTCCGCCGCTTGGGCTTGTAGGGCAGGTAGATGTCCTCGACCCGCGACTTGGTGTCGGCGGCCAGCAGCGCGGCGCGGAGGTCGTCGGTGAGCTTGCCCTGCTCCTCGATGGAGGCGATCACCGCGGTGCGACGGGAGTCGAGCTCCCGCAGGTAGCCGAGGCGCTCCTCGAGCGTCCGAAGTTGGCCGTCATCGAGGCTGCCGGTGACTTCCTTGCGGTAGCGGGCAATGAAGGGGACCGTCGCGCCCTCGTCGAGCAGCCGCACGGTCGCGGCCACCTGAGCCTCGCGAACAGCGAGTTCTTCGGCAAGGCGGGCATTTACGGACTTGACGGCGGGGCTCGGAGTCACGCCGAGACCCTACCCAATCGGTCGGACGGGCCGGGCGACCTGGCGGGTGGATCCGTCGACTGGGATCGACTTCCTCCCCCACTTCACAGTGGTGCGCACGGTCCCCGGGGAGAATTCGTCAACGATGCCCCGGGGGCCGTCCGCTTGCCAGGGAATCCGGGAGACCTCGACATCCCGGAACCCGCTGACGTCACGCTGCCATACCTCAACGACAGTTCGGCCCAGCGTCGAAGACGTCCGCCGGCTGTTCGTCTGCCGTTGGCGCGCATGTGACATTTCGTTCACTCGTGTTGAATGCACCGCTCCGATGCCGCACCATGTACTTGTGGTTCTCTTAGAAGAAGAGGATCGACTCATCAGCGCGGCGATCGAGCGTCTCGTGAACCGTTTTCCCGGAGTTCCCGCGATCACCGTGCACGAGATCTTGGGATCCGTTCGACGGAGCTTCGACACCGCACCGATCCGCGATTTCGTTCCGCTGTTCGTGGAGCGCAAGACGAAGGAGCAGCTTGAGGCCCTCGTTGCCGCCGGCGCCCCACGGCTCGAGGCCACCGTCGGAAGCTGACTGCTACCAGGCGGCGACCTTCGCCCAGGAACTCGCGCTGCTGATCGCCGACGGTCGACAGCGGGCGGAGAACATCAATGCAGAGGCTGATCGAGCGCTCCAGCGCGACATGCCCAAGACCGCGGGTCGGCTCCGTGGCGAGGCCAACCTCTTGCAGCAAGAGATCGACGAGATGTGCCGCATGCACCGACGGCTGAGATTGCGCTTTCCCGCGCCAAGCGCCGCGGGCTAGACCGGCCGCACCAGCTGCAGCTCGGCCAGGTGCTGCGGCAGCGCGGCGACGTACTTGGCCAAGGCGGCGCGGACGTCCGACTCGCCGGTCACCTGCTTGCCGTCGAGCTCGATCTCGATCGGCTGCTCGCGGACGCTGGCGAGCAAGGCTTCCACCAGGGACTCGGAGTCGCGGGTGCCGTCCAGCAGTGGAAGCAGCAGGCTGTCCAGCGCTGACAGGATCAGAGTCTCGTGCCAGAGGTTGAAGGTCGACGCGTCACCTCGCTCACGCGTCACTTCGACAGTGCGCCTGGTCTCTTCGGCAAGCCGCAACGGTTCGGATGCCGGTTCCAGCGACACCGGGTCGAGCCGGAATTTCGCCACCCCCTGCAGGATCAGGACCAACATCAGGTTGTCCACGTGTTCCGCAAGATTCGAGCTGACGGTGAAGCCGGCGGACTCGAGGCGTGCCTGCGCCTCGGCCACCAGATCGTGTCGTGACACCGTCGCGGGCCAGCGCGCATTGAGAGAGTCCATTGTCGCCTTGAGGCCCGGATCGTTGGTGAACAGGGTCGCGCCGTCGGACACCAGATACTCTTGGCGTGAGTTGTCGAGGCGAGTCTGACCGTCGACGGGCGGGACCCACGCAGCGATGTGGACGCGCTCTGCACGGCCGGGTTGCGGGTCGTATCTGATCTGCGGAGCCCGTTCGACATGGACCAGCAACGACTCCCGGAACATGCGGTTGAGGACGAAGTCCAGGTACTGCTCCACCAGAACCTGGACACCACCGCACGTGGCTCGCAAGTACTCGTCGACCTTGGGACCGAAGTTGGCGGGAATCATCGTCTCGAGGTGCGCCTCCGCCAGATAGGCGAGACCGTGAGCGCCCGCACGCCCCACCATTTCGTAGAAGTAACAGGGTGAGTTGAACGTCGCGAGTTCGTCGTGCAACAGGTAGGAGTCCCCGAAACCCAGGGCGTGGTCCTGGGAAACTTCCAGCACCCGTCTCATCACGCCGTCGGCGGGGACGACCTGCTCCAGGAAGTCGACCATTCCGCGGGCCGCCCGCACTTTGTCCGTCGGTGTCTCGCTGGTCCCGCTGGCCAGCAACATGGCGTCGCGGAGAACCTCCTTCGACTTCCACCCCGGGTACGTGTTGTAGCTGACGTAGCAGACGCCGTCGGGAGCCAGTGACCCGCGAAAGGCGGACAACAGCGCATCCTGTATCGCCGCAGGCACCCAGCTGTACACGCCGTGCGCGACGATGAAGTCGAATCGTCCCAACGCCGCGAGGTCCATCTGCGCGACGTCGCCCGCGATCAACTCGAGGTTGTCGAGGCCTAGGGCCGCCACGCGCGCACGTCCCTGCTCGATCTGCACCTGGGACAGATCGATGCCCACGACACGCGCCCGCGGGTGCGCAGCGGCGAACGGGATCAGGTTTCCCCCTCCGGCACAACCGATTTCGAGCACGCGCGAGCTGGAGACGTCCGGGGCATCCAATCCGAAGAGGTGCGCGATCGCGGCCAGCTGTCCAGGGGCCGACTGGGGGAAAGAATTCGAGGTGTATGGCGTCTCGTCGTAGTCCGCGCGCAGACGGTCAACGGCGTCGTCCATCTCGTGGGTGGTGGCCATCTCGTTCGTCATTCGATCACACCGACGTCGACCCCGCGCACATCCGTGCGACCGCCGCCGCGCCGACGAAGAATCCGAGCGACGACCAACCCGAGACGCCGCTGAGCCCCTCCTTGGCCATCAGCAGCAGCGCCACGCCGGCCGCGCAGACCAGCAACCCTGCGGCCACCGAGCCGGCACCCGTGGCTCGAGCCCGCGCGTCCCACCACGGCAGCCGACGATGCTCCAGCGGAGACAGCAGCATGAACGCGAGAGCCATGACGACCGCGAACACGGCGGCCCGTACCGCGAGGCGGCCCCAGAAGCCCGGCGCGTGCACGTCGTACGCGTCGACACCGACGGCGAGCAGGGCGAAGGTGGCAACCGCGATCGCGGGAATGTGCCAGAGGTAGAGCGTCATCGCTCCCCCGTTGCCCACCGCGACGACGCGCCAGACCCGCGGCCGCGCGGCCCAGCGGCGGATCGTGCCCGCGGCCGCCACGAACAGGCATGACATCCACGTGCAGTGCAGCGCGAGCAACAGCGTGGGCGGCGACACGTTCGACAGGCGTTCGGTGCCCGTCACGACCAGGGAGACCTCGTACGGTCCGGCCATGACGGCCACGACCTGCGCGGCGAAGGCGACCGCGGCCACGGCGAGCGCCGCTCGCGGGCCGATCAACCGCTTGGCGTAGGCCACGCCGATCACGATCGGAATCAGCCACACGAAGACGAAGTTGGCGACGCCCGCCTCGGGTGTCCCGAGGGCGAGCCGGATCGCGTCCATCGCGCCCGCGGCGGCCAGCAGCGCGACGACGACCAGCGCGACCGCTCGACCCGTCCGAAGCCGCGTCAACGCCGGGACGAAGGCGAGCACGACGAGGTACACGCCGAGGAACCACAGGAGTGCGACGCACTCGCGGCCCAGCCCCGCCGCCGACTCGGCCCCCAGCACCAGCCGGGTGACGAGCAGGCCGACCACCCACGCCGCGAGGTACCAGAACACGGGCCGGCACAGCCGCTGCGACCGGGTGAACAGCCAGGTGCCCCACGCCGTGCCGGGCTTCCAGCCATACGCGCCCGCGGCACCGCCGGCCAGGAAGAACAGCGGCATGACCTGCACGGCCCAGGTGATCGGGGCGAGCGCGGGCAGCTCGCCCAGCAGGTTGCCGATCCGCAGACCGCCGGCGTCGATGGTGGCCAGCAGCAGCGCGCAATGCCCGAACATGACGACGATGAGCGCGCCGAGCCGGGCGACGTCAACGGCGCGATCGCGGACGGGTGCAGCGTCGTCGGCGATCGTGGGTGCGTCCGACGATGACTTGGTCAGTGTCATGAACCCAGCATGCCGGGCGGTGGGTCGCCGCGGATGAGTAGGACTACGCGACTTTGGGGCAGCGGGCGTCGTTCGCCTACATTGCAGGGTGATGCGCTCCGCACTGATCGTTCTCTCCTTACTCACCGGCATCGTGGCTTCGTCGACGGCCCCTGCGAGCGCCGCGCCGCCGGCGATGCCCGACCTGCGGGGCTACCTCGCCGTGGTGCCCGAAGCCTTCGTCATGGGCAACGAGGCCTACTTCCAGACCCCCGACGGGCTGTTGTGCGCGATCCAGCCGGACCGCGGCGTCGCCGGATGCGACGGACGACTGCCGGGAACTTTGAGCGGCGTCAACGAGATCGTGCTGACGGCCGACGCCAACGCGCGGGGCCTGCGGGCGACCGCCAGCCCCCGGTTCGTGAAGTCGACCGGAGACGCCGCACCGGTGCTGCGCGAGGGACAGAAGATCGTGTTCGGCGACTTCGAATGTGCCGTCGCCTCAGGGCCATTCACTGCCTGCACCAAGGGGCAGCCGGTGACGAAGTGGATGGTGTTGTCTCCCAACGGCACCGGCATCGGCCCCGCGACCGACGGCCTGCCGCCGGGCTTCTCCGATCCGAACGAGTTCGTTCTCAGCGATGAGACCTACGTCGTCGGGCAAGGCGCGAAGAACCTGTTCCCGGTCTTCACCGTGGACGGCGGCCTGACGTGCTCGATCATCGTCTACAGCGGCGGCGAGATCGGTTGCGACGGGCGACTACCCGGCGTCACCAGTGGCCATAACGAAGTCTTCACCCAACTGCCCGGCACCTCCGGAATCCGTCGCACCGACGCACCGAAGTTCAGCACCCCGGCATACCCCGGACCGATCAAACAGTTGCCCGTCGGACACCGGGTCAACGGCATCGGCTCCACCTGCATGGCCATCACCGGTGGAGTGGCGTGCGTCGGCACCCTCGCGGGCAGCCTGCAGGGATTTCAGGTGTCGCCGTCGGGAGTGTCGACGTTCGGCGGTTAGTGCGGGCCTTGAATCGACGCCGCAGAGCATCCCGGTAGCAAAGCTCGATGCGATCTAACGCAACTGCACACAACACATTTGGATACCGCGGCACCCCGTCGTCGATCGCGGCACGAGGTCATGGTTTCAGATAGCCGAACGCAGCCCGAGCGCGCTGGATACCGACGCGGCCACGACACACACGTCGGTCGCGACATGCCGAGCCACGGGTCCTGGAAGATCGTCGACATGCCCGCAGGCCGCCCCGAGCAAGCCGCCCGTGGGAAGCAGTGTCACCACTGACGGAGTCAGCTCCAGGACCACCGCGTAGCCGTCGTGATCGCCGGTGGTGAAGGTTCCCGTGTTGTAGGCATTGCCCAGCGGAACGACGTCCACCACCCTCGCGCCGCCAGTGGCGACGAGCCGACGTACGAGCTCTGCGCGGGCGATCTCAGACGAGACGTACTCGTGCGTGAACGGGTTGGCTGGATTGAGTTGTTCGGTGCTGAACGCGCCAGTCCAGACATAGCCCGTGCTGCCCGCCGCGGGGGCCGGCCCGAACATCCGGCCGTGATCGTTGGGGAACACGAAGAAGTTGTCGGAGAAGGCTTGCAGCAGGCCGGAAGGCTGTTGGCCGTATGTCTTGCCGTTGACGGTGCCTTGAAAGCCGGTGCTGTGCACTGGTTGTGCCGGGAACCCGGCCCGTGCCATGGCCGCGTTCAGTCTCGCGGTGGATTGCTCCGGGCTGGTGGACGTCGGGTCGATGATGATGACGTTGATCGGCTCCAAGACCGTCATGCCGTTGTGCGGAACTCCGCCGTAGTTCGCGATCTGCCCGTTGGGCTGCAGCAGCCACGTGCCGACGTCGCCGTACGGAGTGTGCGCGACGTCGCCGGGGCTGGGGACTCCGGGTGTGGTGACGGCGGCGTTCGGCGTCGGGGTCACTGCCGCCGCAGAGCTGACGAGACTGCTCGGCGCCCCAACCGCCCCTTGGCTGAGGACGGCGTGTTCGATCTCGCGGCGAATCAGCTGCAACACGCCTAGCGCGAGCGGCAGCGGTGCAACCGGTGAATTACCGGCGTTCGCCGACGAGGTGGTGTCAAGGGCCGCCCACAAGCCGGAGACCATCGTCGCGACTGGCGCATACTGCGCCTGGGCAGCCTGCACGGGAGCGGTGAACGTGAACAGAGACTCGGAAGCGGTAGTCATTTCGGGCGAAACGTTCAGCGCCGCAACGGAAGGCTGCGCAGCGGCATGACGTGCCGTGGCTGTGTCGCCAGCGATAGCGGCCGGCACAGTCTGGTCGAGGGCAGTGCTGGGCGGATTGCTCCCTGGTGAGTGACTTTGAGATTTCGAACCCACGCGGGTCGGTGAAGTCGACGGCCCGTTGGCCTCGCTGGCCTCGGTGACGAGCGTGGCGATACGTCGCGGAATACTTGCGATCAAGCCGGGCAGTGAGTCCGGGCCCGGCTGCTGACCGGGAAGGCCGTTCGTCGCCGCACTATTGCTTCCGCCCAGCTCCATCTTCGGCACGCTCGACGACCCCGGCGTGCGGGGCTTGGCACCGGTCGATCCGTCGGCATGAGAGGTGGCGTCGGTCGGCCCGGTAACGGTTCCCTCGCCGGCGGTCGAGTCCGACGCCGGCTGCGCACCACCACCGCCCGCCGCGCTGGTGCCTTCGGCGTTAGCGAGTCCCGCGCCGCCGGCAACGACCGCCCCGATACCCAACGCCAGCGCCAACGCGCCCACGCGACCCACGTAGTTCGCCGCACCGACCGCGCCCGGCCCAGGGTCAGGGCCAAGGGCCTGACCTGCCGCGAAATTGGATCTGCCGTGCCGCCCCATTGCCATCCCCTTTGGTGCCAGAAGATCACCAGCGACTCGCCACGTGGTGCTCAGCTGCCTTCGACGGACGAAGCTTATACATAGAGAGGCCGCGGGGAGCAAAGAACTCGGCTGTCGACGCGGGCGACTACGGCGCGGCGTCAAAACTGGTCCCGGTTGCCGCCATCGAGCAAGCCGAAACCGCGGCTCAACTGCGCATACGATCTTGATGAGGCCATTGGGGCAACACGCGGCGGCGATCGAGCGAAGAAACTCGAGACGTCGCCTCGACAGCACACCTGCCGTCGACAGCAATCTCGGCAGGTTTGACACGCGGATCGAAGATCTGACGGCGAGTCATACGTGATGCGTGTTGAGTGGCGTGGGCGTAGCCATCAAACGCCGACCGCGCTCCGGTGAATGGCACGGAGTACTTGGACAATCATCGGCTTTTGCCGGTGCTTATCTGGCAAACACGCCCAGCCCCGAACCAATCACATGTCGTCTCGCAAAGCGAGCAATTACCCAGCTAGTCGCTGCATTTGCACGGCGACGATCTCTTCACAGCTCGCGACATGCCATTTGCTGCGATCACTGCACTATTTTAACGTCGACTTTCGCACTTCACACCCTGACGATTGTTTGCGGGAAGGTTGGGGGCCATCAATTGACCAACACTTTGCAGGCGTCGAAACACGCCTCGTTGAGATTTACCGCACTACACGACATCACCGTGGCCGGCGACGCGCTGCGCACGGCTAAGAAAAGCCGTTCGGCCGAATCGATCGCGCGCGCCGAGCAGAAATTGAAGCCCGCAATAGACTGTGCTCGGGACTTGGACGTCGAGTGGAGTCCCATCGGGCGGCCCTCGGCATTGCCCGTGGCAACGCCTACCAGCAGTACCGCACCCGGCCGCAACCTGGGTCAGGCGTAGCGCGTCGCACATGATCGCGCCGTCGCAGGGAGACGAACGTGCGTCGCACCCAAGCGACGGCATCGAAGCGCCACCTCCGCAGCAGAATCGTCCCTTCGACCGCGCCGCCCTGTTCTGGTAGTTCTCCTCGAGACGTCGCAATGATCTAGCCACGACCCAAACCGGCATTGGCACGATCGAAGACCAAAGGCAGGTAGTGCGCTACCCGTGTGTCCCAGTCGGCGCGCGCCCAGCGTTGGCGGAGTAGGTCCCCCATCCCTCCCGCCGCAGGAGCCGAAATGTCCGCACCCACCGTCGCCACCGGCTTCACGAAGGCCGTCGCCCTCACCTATTCGGCCAACCGCAACGCCGCCATCGTCGGCGAACGCGGCGGTCGTCTGATGCTGCTCGACCTGCTCCGGCCCGTTCCGGGCGGCTACGAACAGAGAGTCATCGGCGACGGCTACCGCGACGTCGACCACCTCGCCTACGACGACATCTCCGATCGACTCCTCATCGCCGACGCGGACGGCGTCTGGGTGGCGCGCATCGCCGCAGCCGACCGTGCCGATGCCACGGCGTTCGCGCAGTCGCCCGTCGACGTCCGCGCCTTGAGTACCGCCTCAGCTGCCGGCTCACCCGTGGCGCTGGTGCTCGACGGTGACCCCTCACCGCACCTCGACTCGTACAGCCTGGGCGCGAATCCCGGCAGCACCGTCGACACCCTGCTCGCGTCGCTCGACGGGGCCAAGGAAGCGGCTGTCGCCGACTCGTCCTCGGCGTTCCTCCTCACCTCGGCGGCCGCAGGCACCATCCTGCAGCTCGCCGACTGGACGACGTCGACGGTGGCGCAGATGTCCAGTGGCACTTTGCCGTTCGGCGGACACGTCGCAGCGCTTGACAGTCAGTGGGCACTCGTCGTGTCGAAGAACGGGGAGTTCGCCTGCGTCCGCCGCGACGGAGCCCTCCGCCGTCCGACGGGGGCCGGATCACC
>NZ_DASQEU010000163.1:0-17533 GCF_035633495.1 Mycobacterium sp.
ATCTACGGTGACGGTGACTGCGATCGCCGTGTCACCCAACACCAATTGACCCCTGGTATGGCAGCGTGACGCACGTGAGACTCGACGATCATGAGCGAAGTCCGTTGCCGTGATCGTGATTGCGTCCGCCGCGGACGCCCAGAGCCGACTGGCCTCTGGTGCGATGGCATGCCCGGAATGTGGCGGCGTCCTGACCAGATGGGGACACGGTCGCATCCGCACGGTCCGCGCGCTGGGCAGCGACACCGTGACCGTGCAGCCCTCCCGCGTGCGCTGCACCGCGTGCCTGAAGACTCAGGTGCTGTTGCCCGCGGAGTTGCACCTCCGCCGCGCCGACACCACCCAAGTCATCGGGAATGCATTGCTACACAAAGCGAATGGTCTCGGATTCCGGCGCATCGCCGCCCGGATGGATCGACCTGAGTCGACTGTAAGACGGTGGTTGCGCCGCGTCCCACCCGATCACCTGCACTGGCTGACCACCCAAGCGAACCAGCGGCTCATCGCCATTGCCGTCGAGGTGTTCAGCAGCATCCGCTACTGCGGGGATCCACTACGTCACGCGTTGACGGTCCTGGCCGCGACGGCGTTTCACGACAAACAACGATTCGGGTTCAGCGACCCGCCGTGGACGCTGATCGGAACCTACGCCCGCGGCCGACTCCTCTGCCCGCCACGCAGCCCCTGACACCAACGACCCGCCGGGCATCCGCATGCCCGCGGCGGACCGTCACCGTGCAGAACACACCGTCAACGCGACGACCACGCCGTCATCACGCTGATCACCAAGCCGAATCCGACCGAATCCCATCGCATTCATAGTGACGTCGTCATCGGCATCTTCAGTGACGGCCAACACACCTGGGCCGAAGCCTTGGGCAATCGAGGTCAAAATGCTTCGGATGCTGGGCGATAATGGCGCGCCGAATGACGCCATGCTCAAGCATATTTTGTCTCCGTACCCCGCACATCACAGCGCCGTCACGGATTGCGCAAAGCTTATCGCGTCAGGAATCGAAGCCCGAAAAGGCATTCTCATCTTCGGCTATGACCACGAGAAGTGGCCTATGGACCCGGCGATCGAAGCGTTCGAGATGCTCGCTGCACGTCGCGTTAACTTGACTAGAGCCGCTCCTGCGGCGCTTTCAGATCTCATTCACCCCGTGCACAAGAAAGGGCGTGTGTTCGGCTGGGAGATAACGGCCCTCCATGGGATTGAATGAGAGTGCGATGCCCTCGGCCTGACGCTCCCTTTGCCGTCCGCAGATCGTCAGCAACAGAAGTTGGCAGAGCTTGTTGGAGGCATCGCAGCCAACCCGCTGAGCTGCAGGCTTATTGCACGTTCAACACAGCTTGTCGGTGCAAACGCCAAGAGGGGTGGACTGTAAATCCGTCGGCTAACGCCTACACAGGTTCGAATCCTGCCCGAGACCCCGAGCCCGACCAGGAGGACGTCGACCAGCCCCCACAAGGAGGCTGCCAAGTGGCGTCGGAAAGTACCGGGACCTGGAGACCGACCACGCCGCTCTCGGCGAGCGTCTGGAGGGCCTGCAGCGACAGCAGGCCGAGCAGATCGCCGCGAGCACCGGCCTCAAGAAGGAGGACACCCTGTGGACCTCCCCACGCTGGCCAACGCCCTCGACGAGGCTGGGCTGGTCGACGAGGCCAAGGCCACCATGGCCGCCGAGCACCATTGCTCACCGGACTCCCAGCCTCCGAGCACTGGCGGCCCGGCGGCTCCAATAGCTGGCCGACTTCCAGGCCCCCGACGTTCGAGCCGGACAGCTCGGGTCTTCGAGGAGGGCCCGGGCGCAGGCCCGACGGCAGGCCTCCATCGAGATCTGCCCGCCATCGCCGTCCGAGAACACCTGGAGACCGATCCGGTCCTCCTCGAAGTCATGTATCGGACGGGTCGAGCGCCTAGAAGAGACATGGGCAGACCAAGAGTTCTCAGACAGCTGGAGCAGTACGAACTTCCTCCTTCCCCAGAGCCGTGCGAGAGAGCGCCCGTGCCACCCCTGGACGACGGCGAGGACCCGTTCCCGGCTGACCCCACCCCTCCCCATGGGCACACCGTGGGCACAAACTGGACACAGTTACACACATCTGGACTCATGTAGGCACAGGTGTCGGTGCAGCTCAGAGGGATTTTCTGGTCCTGACCAGCACTACCCCCGTCAGTTCAATCCTGACAGGGGGCTCCAGGGACTTCGTGGCCGTCGACACCACCAGCGTCTGCGCAGGCGCGAAATGGGTGCCCGTCGGCCGATCCGTATCCGGTCAGCGACTAGTGGCTGAGCGATGGCCCCGTCTTGACGCTGCACGGCGAGGGACGTAGCAATCCCACACGCCAGTCGGGCGACTGGACCGCTGCTCCCCTGACGCTCGAAAGTACTTGCAGCGCAACTCAACTCGCGGTCATTCCGGGCAGTCCTGGACGTTTGGCCCGCCGCGCATCGACCAGGGAAGGCCGGGTCAGCGGCTGACACTCGAGGTGGTGCCGAGGCTGTCCATCATCGAGATGACGGGTGACTGCCGCCACCGATGTCGACGCTGTCCCCGCCGAAGTCGTTCGCCGGAAGAACGAAGTCACCCTGAGGCGGCGGTGCGGGGATGTTCGCAGGCGATCGTGTCGTCGGCGGCGGCCACCGGGGCATAGACGGCGGCGAGTGCGGCGCTTCGAGACCTTGCGCGCACGACCCGCCTCTCTTCTGTTGCTGAAACCGACAAGATAGCTAGTCCAAGCTGGTATTTAACAGAGGCACTGGTTTGCGTTCAGGGCGCGAAATGGATCGATGACTCCGAACAGCCCATCACGGCATGCCCCGGCGGGAACGACCGCGGGTCGGCGGCAACGATGACCTTGTCCTGGTAGTACGCGTGCGTCCGATCTGCCGTGCATTCGAAGTTCGTGTTCAACACGCGGAACGACGAACCGTCGGCTTCGGGGATCGGCCTGCCCATCCAGTACGCGTGGCGGGCGTCGCGAGCGAAGGAGCCGTCGAGCACCTCGAATGACGGCGCATCTGCGTCGGCGATGCGGTCGGTGAAGTAGACGATGCCACTGTCGTCCCGCGCGTACCCGCCCTTCAGCACGCGAAAGGTGGCCGGGTCGGCGCCGACGATCCGGTTGCCGTTCACCTGCACGGTCTGACCGTCCTTCGTGAACAAGTAGTAGTCGGTGTCCGAGACGATAGTGAAGTGCGCGGGGTCGTCCGACAGCACGCGGCCGTCCGACCAGTACACCGCGCTGCCGTCCTTGGCCAGGTTTCCGCTGAGCAGCTCGAAGTGGGCGGGGTCGTCGCTGAACACCTTGTCGCGCTGGTAGACGTGGTCGCCGTCCTTGGCGAAGTCCGGCCGGTCGAGCAGGACGAAGCTCGCAGGGTCGGCGTCGAGCAGCGGGCGGCCGTCGACGTAGACCGTCGAGGCGTCCTTCGCAAAGGTTCGGTCGAGGGCCTTGAACGAGGCGGAGTCGGCACCGTCGATCTGCGCCGCCTTGCCGGGAAATGCCTGCAGGAAGTACACCGCGTCACCGCGGACGTGGTAGCCAGCCGAGTCGAAGATCGAGTTCGGCGCCCCGCCTCCACTGCAGCCGGGCAACGCCGCGAGCATGGCCACGCACACGGCCGCGATCAGCGTGCGCATCGCCCGGCCGGATGGTCCCATCCGCTCATGGGGCAACGGTACTCGGCCGAAACTAGACTCGAAACGTGCGTGACGTGCTCGACGAGCTTCTCTCCGTGTGGCGTGCCGGTGGCACGGCCGGCTTGGCCACCGTCGTGCGGACCATGAAGTCCGCGCCCCGTGCGCCTGGCGCCGCCATGGTGGTTTCGCCTGACGGCACGGTGGCCGGCTCGGTCTCGGGCGGCTGTGCGGAGGCGGCGGTCTACGAGTTGGCCGGTGAGGTGGTCCGCACCGGGCGGCCTCAGCTGCAGCGCTACGGCGTCACCGACGACGACGCCTTCGCCGTCGGGCTGACCTGCGGCGGGATCATCGACATCTTCGCCGAGCCCCTGTCGCGCACGACGTTCCCGCAACTGGACGCCGTGGCCGAGGGCATCGCCTCACACCGTCCGACGGCGGTGGCCACCGTCATCTCACATCCCGACGTCGAGTGGGTCGGGCGGCGGCTCATCGTCGGCGAGTCGAGCGCCGAGGGCTCGCTCGGATCGACTCGCGCGGACGACGCGGTCGCCGACGACGCCCGTGGTCTGTTGGCCGCGGGGCGGACCGCCGTACTCACCTACGGCCCCGACGGACAACGCCAAGGCGAAGGCATGGAGGTCTTCGTGGCCAGTCATGCCCCCCGACCGCGGATGATCGTCTTCGGCGCCATTGACTTCGCCGCGGCGCTGACCCGCCAGGGCGCCCTGCTCGGGTACTGCGTCACGGTGTGCGACGCCCGCCCCGTCTTCGCGACGCCGGCCCGCTTCCCCGCCGCCGACGAGGTCGTCGTCGACTGGCCCGACCGCTACCTCACCGGCCAGCAGGCCTCGGGGGCCATCGACGCCAGGACCGTCATCTGCGTTCTCACCCACGACCCCAAGTTCGACGTGCCGGTGCTCTCGGTTGCTCTGCGCCTGCCGCGGGTCGGGTACGTCGGGGCGATGGGGTCGCGTCGGACGCACGTCGATCGCCTCGACCGACTACGCGACATGGGCCTCACGGACGCCGAGACCAGTCGGCTCTCCAGCCCCATCGGCCTCGATCTCGGCGCCCGCACGCCCGAGGAGACCGCGGTGTCGATCGTCGCCGAGATCATCGCGCGGCGGTGGGGCGGCGGAGGCCGACCGCTGGCCGAGATCGAGACGCGCGTTCATCACGACGCCGCCGAGATCGGGGCGTCCGCCCACCTCGACGTGCGATAAACGTCACTCTCACTTTTTGCTACCGCTGCTCTCTGTGTGCGATAACGACGCTGTTGCACGGCATCGTCAACGCAGTTCGCCTGGCAGCGGAGCGGGGCAAGCAGTAGTAGAAGTAGACCCATGGACATTGGCTTCATCGGGTTGGGAAACATGGGCTCGGGCATGGCGTCGAATCTGCTCGACGCCGGTCATCGGGTCACCGCCTACAACCGCTCTCAGGACAAGGTCGACGCCCTCGCCGAACACGGCGCCCGGCCTGCCCGCACCGTCGCCGAGGCCTGCGGCGGCGCGGCCGTGGTCTCGATGCTGGCCAATGACGCCGCCGTCGAGGCGGTGACGTTCGGCGCGGACGGCATCCTCGCGAACCTGCCGAAGGGTGCCGTGCACGTGTCGTCGTCCACCATCAGCGTCGCCCTGGCCGAGCGCCTGGCCGCCGCCCACGCCGAGGCGGGGCAGCGTTTCGTCACGGCTCCGGTATTCGGCAGGCCGGAGGCCGCGGAGGCGGCCAAGCTGTTCGTCGTCGTCGCGGGCGATTCCGCTGCGATACAGGAGGTTTCACCTCTCTTCGACGCCATCGGGCAGCGTACCTTCGTCGTCTCCGAGGACCCGACGGCGGCCAGCCTGATCAAGCTGAGCGGCAACTTCCTCATCGCCTCGGTCATCGAATCGCTCGGCGAGGCGATGGCGCTCGTCGGCAAGGCGGGCGTCGACAAGCAGCAGTACCTCGAGATCCTCACCTCGACGCTGTTCGGCGCCCCGGTCTATCAGACCTACGGCGGCCTGATCGCACGCGAGCAGTTCGAACCCGCCGGATTCGCCGCGACCCTCGGACTCAAGGACGTCCGCTTGGTCCTGGCCGCGGGCGACGACCTGCGGGTGCCGCTGCCCCTGGCCAGCCTGTTGCGCGACCGATTTCTGACGCTCTTGGCCACGGGCGGCGAGCATCTCGACTGGTCGGCGGTCGGAGCACTCTCGGCGTGGGAGGCCGGCGGCAAGGGCCCCGTCGGCTAGCTCACGACCCCGCGTAGTCCCTCGGCGCCGAAGACGGGTTCGAGCATCGCCGAGTAGTCGGGTCCTCGTCGAAGCAGTTGACCGCCGTCGACGTTGATGACCTGTCCGGTGATCCAGCTCGCCGCATCGCTGAGCAGGAAGACCGCGGCGTTCGCGATGTCCTCGACCTCGCCGACCCGCGGAAGCGGCGTACTGACCCGATAGTCCTCGCTGAGCTCCGGCGAATCCAGCACGACGGCGACGAGTTCGGTGCGAATCAAGCCCGGCCGGATCGAGTTGACCCGAACCCAGGACGCTCCCAGCTCGTCGGCTCCCAGCTGCATGAGGTGGTCGATCGCGGACTTGCTGACGCCGTACGCACCGAACCACCGGTGGGTGTTGCTCGCCGCCACCGACGAGATGCCGATGAACGAGCCGCCGCCCGTGCGGACCATCTCCCTGGCGCTGTGCTTGAGCACGTACATGCTGCCGTTGACGTTGAGATCGACGGTTCGCCGCCACGCGGCCGAGTCGACCTGGGTGATCGGGCCGATCGTCTCGGACCCGCCGGCACAGTGCACGACGCCATTCAGCCGGCCTTGCCACGCCGTGGCGGCCTCCACCATCCGGGTCACTTCGTCCTCGTCGGTGACGTCGGCGGGTTGGTACCTCACCGCACCCGCGCCGTCACCGGCCTGCGACTCGATCTCGTCCCGAGCGGCGGCCAGGCGGTCGGCGTTGCGGCCGACGAGCATCACGTCGCCCCCCGACGCGACGACGGCTGCGGCGACACCCTTGCCGATGCCACTGCCACCGCCGGTCACGATGAAAGTCCGATCCGCCAACGAAAGCTGCACCATTGCCCCTTACGAAAACTAGAACACGTTCTCGTCATCGAACCACACCGCCGCCGACGCGCCACAGCCAACGAGGATCGGCGCCTGACATCGCACCCATCAGCTTTTGTCGGCGCGATGGCAAACCTTCAGATCTCAGCACGACGACTGGTTCTCGCCGGCGGTTTCGCAGTCGCGATCGCCGCAGCGCCCGCGGTCGCCGCGTTCACCGTTCCGTCGACCACGCCGCCAATCGGGGCCCGATCTGGCGGTGAGACGGAGTACGTCTACACCAACGCGCGCACCCTACATGGTGCCCAACTCACCAGCGATCCAGGAGCCCCAGGGCGGGCTGCCCGAGGTCGACGGAATTCCTTGCACCGGCGGCAACTCGGGCCAGTGCATCGGCCTCTCAGGACGCACGGCAGTACGTGCCGCCCAGCTCGACCGTCGGCTCGAGCCCGACCGTCACCGGGTCCACCAACTCACGCGAGCGGCGACACGCTTTCGGGGAACCTGCGGTAACTGCGCAGACTGCGGGCAGCTTCCCTACAATCCACGCATGCCGTACTTCGAGTTCCCTGCACGCCGCTTCCTCCTGGCCGGCGGATTCGCTCTCGCCGTTGCCGTGACCCCGGCGGTGGCCACCTTCGCGCTGCCGTCGGTTGCGTCCGGTTCGTCCGTCGCCGATTGCGCCTCCGGCGAGGACGCGGATCAATTCACCGGGGCATGCGTTCCGTTCGTGGTGCCCAACTCGCCATCACCATTCACCACTCCGGCGGGCAACCCGGACATCCCCGAGATCGACGGCGTGCCATGCACCGGTCGCGACTCCGGTGCGTGCATCGGTCTGGCCGAGGACGCACCGCAGTACGTGCCGCCTACCTCGTCCGTCGGATCGAGTCCCACCGTCACCGGTTCGACCAACTAAAGGGAAGCTGTGCGGATTCATTGCACCTTCCATACAATTCACGCGACGAGCCGTCAATAACCACAGAAAGCGTGACCATGGCGCACCTTGAGTTCTCTGCACGACGCTTGATCCTCGCCGGCGGATTCGCGCTTGCCGTCGCCGCTGGTCCCGCAGTGGCCGCATTCACCGTTCCGGCAGCCTTTTCGGGAGCGCCGGCGGCGTCGTGCCCCGCCGGTGAGGAAGAGGACATGTACACGGGGTCCTGCCTCCCGCACACCGTCCCCAACTCGCCGACGAACAACGGCTTCCCCCCCTCGCCGATCTCGCAATCTCCCGGCGGCCTGCCCACGGTCGACGGCATCCCATGCACGGGTGCAAACACCGGTAAATGCATCGGCCTCCAGGAGAACGCGCCGAAATTCGTGCAGCCGCCCACCAGCATCAACGGCCAGTAGCGCCATCACGCCCTAGGCGGCTCGACGAGTCGCCTAGAGTCGTGTCATGGCTGCCAAACCAGATCCCGCCGAAATCGGTGACGTCGAGCCGCTGGCCGACAGCACCGCCCGCCAGGCCAGTCGCGTCGTCGCCGCGTATGCGACCGACGCCGACGAGTGCCGTGTCTTCCTGTCGATGCTCGGCATCGGACCGGCAAAGCTCGAGGCGTAGGTGAGCCCAGGAGGAGGCGAACCAGCCAACTCCGGGAACTCCGACTTCGTCGTGGTGGCCAACCGGCTGCCGATCGACATGGAGCGACTGCCCGACGGCACCACGGCGTACAAGCGCAGCCCGGGTGGGCTGGTGACCGCCTTGGAGCCGCTGTTGCGGCGACGGCGCGGGGCGTGGATCGGCTGGCCGGGGATCACCGACGGCGACGAGGATCCGATCGTCGAAGAAGGCCTCGAGATGCGGCCGGTGCGGCTGTCGGCCGACGATTTCGCGGAGTACTACGAGGGCTTCTCCAACGCCACCCTGTGGCCGCTCTACCACGACGTCATCGTCAAGCCGATCTATCACCGGGAGTGGTGGGACCGCTACGTCGAGGTGAACCGCCGCTTCGCCGAGGCGACGGCGAGCGCTGCCGCGAAGGGCGCCACGGTGTGGGTCCAGGACTATCAGCTGCAGCTGGTGCCGAAGATGCTGCGCATGCTGCGCCCAGACCTCACCATCGGTTTCTTCCTGCACATCCCGTTCCCGCCCGTCGAACTATTCATGCAGATGCCGTGGCGCACGGAGATCATCGAAGGGCTTCTCGGCGCCGACCTGGTCGGGTTCCATCTGCCCGGCGGCGCGCAGAACTTCCTGATCCTGGCGCGGCGCCTCGTCGGTGCGAACACCTCGCGGGCCAGCGTCGGGGTGCGTTCCCGGTTCGGCGAGATCCAGGTCGGCTTCCGCACCGTGAAGGTCGGCGCCTTTCCGATTTCGATCGACTCCGCCGAACTGGACGCCAAGGCGCGCAACCGCGACGTCCGGCGGCGTGCCAAGGAGATTCGCGCCGAGCTGGGAAATCCGCGCAAGCTCCTTCTCGGGGTCGACCGTCTCGACTACACGAAGGGCATCGACGTACGGCTGCACGCGTTCTCGCAGCTCCTCGACGAGGGCAGGGCCGACCCGGCGGACACCGTGTTGGTGCAACTGGCGACGCCGAGCCGCGAGCGTGTTAAGAGCTACAAGGCGATGCGCGAGGACATCGAGCGCCAGGTCGGCCACATCAACGGCGAGTACGGCAAGGTGGGGCATCCGGTCGTGCACTACCTGCACCAGGCAGTGCCACGCGAGGAGCTGATCGCGTTCTTCGTCGCCGCCGACGTCATGTTGGTGACGCCGCTACGCGATGGCATGAACCTGGTCGCCAAGGAGTACGTCGCCTGTCGCAGCGATCTCGGGGGCGCCCTCGTACTCAGCGAATTCACCGGCGCCGCAGCCGAACTCAGGCAGGCCTACCTCACCAATCCGCACCATCTCGACGGCGTGAAGGACTCCATCGAGGCGGCGCTGACTCAGGCTCCCGACGAGGGACGGCGGCGCATGCGCGCGCTGCGCAGGCAGGTGCTTTCCCACGACGTCGACCGCTGGGCACGGTCGTTCCTCGATGCCCTGGCAGAGACGCGGAACGGTGACTCTCCTAGATCGGAGTGATGTCGTTGATCCGCCAGTCCTGGCCCATCTTCTCGTAGTCGACGCGCAACCGACTGCCGTCGTAGAGCGGTTGCTTGGTCTTGTCGGTGAGAACGCGATTCATGTACACCATGACGGAACCCGAATCACGGTGCGCGTCAAGCATTCCGACGCCGACGACGTTGACCTGGCTGATGATCTGGCGATCCCGCGCCGCGGGGATGACGTTCTTGGTGGTGTCGTCCTCGTACTCGCGACGGAACTCGGGCTAGTCCGCCAGGCTGTCCGGCAGCTTGCCCGGCTGGAAGTAGGTATCGAGCAATACCTCGGAGAGGGTGGCGGGAGGCAGGCCGTAGAGGTTGATCTGGAAGCCGGGACCGGAGCCGACCACCAGCTGCGACAACCTTTCCACCCCTTGGCTAAGCGCCACTCTTAGTGAGCCGGATGATATCAACTAGAACACGTTCGCAGTGTCAAAGAACCGCAGAATCCGATGCATCCGGGGTATTCGTGCTGGTCAGGGCAAGTATGACCTAGATCATTCTGCAACGTGTTCTAGCACTCCGGCACGGTTTGACAACCGAGACTGTCAGTCTCGCGACGACATCAGCCCGTTGGCGGAGAACCCCAGGTTGGGATCACGGTCAGCAAAGTACCCGCCAAGCGTGTGAACGAGGTCGTCGGCCGCCCAGGCATCGGAGCCCGCGGTGAAGTGCTTCTCCGCGGTGGGGGCGGCGACGAGCGTCACCGTCGGACCATAGACGATGAACAGCTGACCGTTGACTCCCTCCGATGCCGGCGAGGAGAGGAACTGCACGAGGGTCACGACGTGCTCGGGCGACAGGCTGTCGATCTGGCCTTCCGCGAGCTGCGGGGCGTCGCCAAAGACGTCGGCGGTCATCGCCGTCCTGGCCCGCGGTGCGATGGCGTTGGCGCGGACGCCGTAGCGGCCCAGCCCACGCGCCGCCGTCAAGGTCAACGCCGTGATGCCCGCCTTGGCCGCGCCGTAGTTGGCCTGACCGACCGGGCCCGCCAGTCCCGCCTCGGAGGACGTGTTGACGATGCGGCCGTAGACCGTGCCGCCGTTCTGCTTGGCCTTGTCGCGCCAGTAGGTCGCGGCATTGCGGGTCAGCAGGAAGTGACCACGAAGGTGCACCGCGATGACGGCGTCCCAGTCCTCGTCGGTCATGTTGAACAACATCCTGTCGCGGGTGATCCCCGCGTTGTTCACCACGATCGACAGCCCGCCGAGACCGTCGGCCGTCGCGACGAGTTCGTCCGCGGTGCTGCGGGCGCTGATGTCACCCGCGACGGCGATGCCCTTCGATCCGGCGGCCGCGATCTCGTCGAGCACGTCGGACTCGTCGAGCGCCCTCTGCACGTCGTTGACGACCACGGTCGCGCCGACCCTTGCCAACCCGATCGCCTCGGCGCGGCCCAGTCCGGCGGCCGCGCCAGTCACCACCGCGACCAGTCCGGAGAGGTCCGTCGGGTTCGTTTCGGTGCTCAATTTATGAAACCCTCTAGTCCTTGCGGATGAGGGCTGCGCGCGGGCATTCGGCGATCGCTTGCTCAGCCAATGCCTCCTGGCCGGCGGGCACCGGATCGGCCTTGATCACAGCGTAGTCCTCGTCGTCCAGATCGAACAGGTCCGGGGCGATGCCCACGCAAACCGCATTGCCTTCACAGCGATCACGATCAACCTCGACTCGCATGAGAACCCTCCTCGCCACTGCCGTGCGGATGCTCGGCCAGCGTCGGCCCAGAATAACCGCGCCTGGATTCCAAGACTAGAACGTGTTACAACCGGAGAGGCCCACGGGTACCCCCGGAGAAGTGCAGAACAGTGAGGACTTGAGCGATGCGGATCGGCTACAGCCCCGAGCAAGAGGAGTTGCGCCGCGAGTTGCGCTCGTACTTCACCAAGCTGATGACCCCCGAGCGCGCCGAGGCGCTGAGCGCGGGGGACGGCGGCGAGATGGGGCACGGCAGCGTGTACCGCGACACCGTCGCGCAGATGGGCAAGGACGGCTGGCTGACGCTGTCCTGGCCCAAGGAGTTCGGCGGCCAGGAGCGCACGCCGATGGACGGGCTGATCTTCAATGACGAGGCCTCCATCGCCAACGTGCCGGTGCCGTTCCTGACGATCAACAGTGTGGCGCCGACGATCATGGCGTTCGGCACGGACGAGCAGAAGAAGTTCTTCCTGCCCAAGATCGCCGCCGGTGAGTTGCACTTTTCGATCGGCTACTCCGAGCCTGGCGCGGGCACCGACCTCGCCGCGCTGCGCACCACCGCGGTGCGCGACGGCGACGACTACGTCGTCAACGGGCAGAAGATGTGGACCAGCCTGATCGCCTACGCGGACTACGTGTGGCTGGCCGTCCGCACCAACCCCGAGGCGAAGAAGCACCGCGGCATCTCGATGCTCATCATGCCGACCACCGCCGAGGGCTTCTCCTGGACGCCCGTGCATACCATGGCCGGCGTCGACACCAGCGCGACCTACTACCAGGACGTCCGGATTCCGACGAGCAATCTGGTCGGCGAGGAGAACGCGGGCTGGAAGCTGGTGACCAACCAGCTCAACCACGAGCGCGTCGCACTGGTGTCCGCGCAGCCGATCTTCGTCGCACTCGGCGCCGTGCGGGAGTGGGCGCAGAACACCAAGGACGTTCACGGCAAGCGATTGATCGACTCGGAGTGGGTGCAGCTCAACCTCGCTCGGGTTCACGCCAAGGGCGAGGTGCTCAAGCTCATCAACTGGGAGCTCGCGTCGGCGACCGACGCCTCGCCATCCCCCGCCGACGCATCGGCGGCCAAGGTGTACGGCACCGAGTTGGCCACGGAGGCCTACCGCCTGCTGATGGAGGTGCTGGGAACCGCCGCCACCCTGCGCTCCGACTCCCCGGGCGCGCTGCTGCGCGGTCGCATCGAACGGATGCACCGGTCCTGTCTGATCCTCACCTTCGGTGGCGGTACCAACGAGATTCAGCGCGACATCATCGGCATGGTCGCCCTGGGTCTGCCCAGGGTCAACCGCTAGCGCTCGAGCCCCCCGGAAACGAATAGGACGAACAGGGACTTCACCACCACCGAGGCCGCGAAAGACCTTGGCGGCCTTGCGCGCTCGATCGTCGACTCGGTGTGTACGCCGGAGCGCCAACGCGAACTGGACAAGCTCGACGAGCGCTTCGACCGCGACCTCTGGTCGAAGCTGATCGACGCCGACATCCTATCCACGGCAGCGCCGGAGTCCTTGGACGGCGGCGGCTTCGGCGTGCTCGAGGAGACCGCCGTACTCGTGGCACTCGGTCGCCAGATCGCGGCGGTGCCCTACCTCGAGTCCGTCGTGCTCGCCGCGGGTGCGCTGGCCAGGTTCGGATCCGAGACGTTGCAACGGGACTGGGCAGCCCCTGCGGTGAAGGGTGAGAAGATCCTGACCGTCGCGCTCGATGGCGAGATGGGCGAGGGCCCGGTGCAGGCTCAATCCGTGGGTGACGGCTTCCGGCTCACCGGCACCAGGGCGCTGGTCGGGTACGGTCCGGTCGCCGACGGCTTCCTGGTGCCCGCCGAAACGGATTCGGGCACTCAGGTGTTCCTCGTCGTCGCGGGTGACTCCGGCGCCTCGGTCAGTTCGCTCGACACCACCGGGCATGGCAGTGTCGGCCACCTGGAGTTGCAGGGCGCGGACGTCGATGCCAGCCGCATCGTCGGAGGCGAAGAAGTTCTGTCCTGGCTGACCACGCGGGGTACGTTGGGCCGCAGCGCCTTTCAACTCGGTGTTCTCGAGCGCGCGTTGGAGCTGACAGCGCAGTACGCCAGGGAGCGCGAGCAGTTCGATCGCCCCATCGGCAGCTTCCAGGCGGTGGGCCAACGACTCGCCGATGGTTACATCGACATCAAGGGCCTGCGGCTGACGCTGACTCAGGCGGCGTGGCGGCTGTCCGAGGATCTGCCCGCCGACCTCGAGGTCGGGACCGCGGCGTTCTGGGCGGCGGAGGCAGGCCACCGGGTGGCACATACCACGGTGCACGTCCACGGTGGCGTCGGCATCGACATCGACCACCCCGTGCACCGCTACTTCCTCGCCGCCAAGCAGACGGAGTTTGCGGTCGGCGGTGCCACCGGACAGCTGTTGCGCATCGGCCGCGAGTTGGCCGAGACACCTGCCTGAGCTTGCGTTCCCGGTGACCGAAGAACGCCATCCGACCGTCACGGAGCTGCTTGCGCCGCTGGTCGACGTCACCGATCGTGGTGTGTACGAGGGCGATTCCTTCGTCTGCTGGCGCGACCACCTCCGGGCCGGTGCACAGGTGGCCGCGGCGCTCACCGCTCGTCTGGACCCGGCCAAGCCACCGCATGTCGGGGTGATGCTGGGCAACACCACGTTCTTCTCGACGGTCCTGGTGGCGGCCGGCCTCGGCGGTCTGGTCACGGTCGGCCTCAATCCGACGCGACGGGGCCAAGCCTTCGCTCGCGACGTGGCGCGCGCCGACTGCCAACTGGTGCTGACGGATGACGTGACCGCCGTCGCCGGAGGGCTCCCCGACGGAATCGCGCGCATCGACGTCGAATCACGAAGTTGGGAAGCTGAATTGGCGACCTACCGCGGTGCGCCGGTGACGTTCGCCGACGCCGATCCCGACGACCTGTACATGCTGATCTTCACCTCGGGCACCAGTGGTGAGCCCAAGGCGGTGCGCGTCACCCACGACAAGGTGGCGTTCCCGGGCAACATGCTGTCCCAGCGGCTCGGGCTCGACCGCGACGACACGTTCTACCTGTCGATGCCCATGTTCCACTCCAACGCCATCATGGCGGGCTGGGCGGTGGCAGTGGCTGCAGGCGGATCGATTGCGTTGCGGCGCAAGTTCTCCGCCTCGCAGTTCATCCCCGACATCCGCCGCTACGGGGCGACCTACGCCAACTACGTCGGCAAGCCGCTCTCCTATGTCCTCGCGACCCCGCCCCGCGACGACGACGCCGACAACCCTTTGCGGTTCATGTACGGAAACGAAGGCGCGCCCCGCGACCTGCCGCGATTCGCCGAGAGGTTCGGCACCTACGTGGTCGACGGATTCGGCTCGACCGAGGGTGGCATCGCGATCGGGCGAACCCCGGACACCCCGGACGGTTCACTCGGACCGCTGACCGACGAGATCTCGATCGTCGACGTCGAGACCGGTGAGCCCTGCCCACCCGGGAAGGTCGGCGAGCTGGTCAATCCCAAGGGCCGCGGATGGTTTCGCGGTTACTACGGTGACGAGGCCGCCGAACACGAGCGGATGACCGGCGGCGTCTATCACAGTGGCGATCTCGCCTACCGCGACGAGGCGGGCTACGTCTACTTCGCGGGCAGGCTCGGCGACTGGATGCGCGTCGACGGTGAGAACCTCGGCACCGCGCCGATAGAGCAGATCCTGACGCGCCATCCCGACGTCCTCGAAGCCGCCGTGTACGCCATCCCGGACCCAGCCGTCGGCGACCGGGTGATGGCGGCCCTGGTGTTGAAGTCGGGAGCGACGTTCGACGCCGACGCGTTCGGGACCTTCCTGGCGGGGCAGCCCGACCTGGGCCCGAAGCAGTGGCCCTCGTACGTTCGCGTCAGCACCGCGTTACCGCGCACCGCGACGTTCAAGGTGATCAAACGACTGCTGTCGGCCGAGGGTGTCGAGTGTGCAGACGAGGTGTGGCAGATCCAGCACTAGCGGGCGGGAAATAGCCCGGCTATTCGCGCAGAAGTTCCGGCCGGAGCAGCAGATGCCGCAGGGCGTGGGCAAGCCATTGTTCGTAGCGGGCTGGCGACCAGCCCAGGTCGACAGTGAAGGTCGAGTAAAGGTAGGGCGACTGGACCGTCACCATCACGTCGGCCGCTTGAGCCTCGGATAGGTCCGGCCGCAGCGCTTTTGGTCCGAGCTGAGCAATCCACACCACACAGTCGGCGCGAATGTCGTGGACCAGCCTGGTGCGCAGCTCCTCGAGGCCTGGGTCCGTGGAGGCTGCCTGCTCCATCACTCGCATCAGTGGCGCCACTCGCTCGTGGAGTTCGCGGACGAAGTGTGCGGCCGTCGCGAAGTGCAGCCGCTGTTTGTTGCCGGACATCTCGGCGAGGGCCGGCATGCGCTCAATCAGCGGGACGTCGTCGTAGTCGCCTAGCACCGCGACGTCAATCGCGCGGGAAAGCACAGCTGCCTTCGAGCCGTAGGTCGCGTAGATGGTTTGCGGCGACACATCGGCCGCGGCCGCAATCTGGTCGATTGACGTCGCCACGAAGCCCTGCTGGACGAACAATGCCGTCGCCGCTTCCACGATCCGGCGCTGCCGCGCCTCGGCGTCGGCGCGGCGGCGGCTGTTGTCGTACTTGCGGCGCGGAGTCCGCTTGGGCGCCGTTGACACCATGGCACCACCTTGTCTATAGTTGACTTCATCCAATAGTTCTGGCTGTATCTAAACATACTCTGGAGGTTTGCCATGGCCTTCGCTGCCCATGTCAAAGTTCCTCCGACCAAGGTGGTGACGGTCGTCGAGCGTCTGCGACATCACCTCTATCGGCTCCATCAAAGACTGACTGCAGCGCCGGTCGCGATGGTGGAGATGATTCTGGCGGGCTGGATGTCGCAGGCAATCCAGGCCGCCGCCGAACTCGGCGTCGCCGACGCGCTCTCGGCCGGGCCACTGCCGCTGGAGGAGTTGGCGCGCCGCGTCGGCGCTGACCCCGATGCGCTCAGCCGTCTCCTGCGGGCGCTGATCAGCCGGGGGATATTCCGTCGGCAACGGGACGGCCGCTATGCGCTCAACGCCCTTGCCGACACCTTGCGTTCCGACGCGCCGGCGTCGATGGCCGGAGCAGCGCTGTTCTACGGGTCGCGACAGCACCGGGAGCACTGGAGTTTGTTGGTGGAATCTGTCAGGACCGGCAAAGCGAGCATTCCCCTGCTGCGCGGCAAGGACTTCTTCGACTACCTGAGCGACGATGCCGAGCTCTCAGAACTGTTCAACGACGCCATGACGAGCATCTCCGAGCTGGCGGAGCCCTCCATCGTCGCCTCCTACGATTTCAGCGCCTGCCCGACGATCGTGGATGTCGGCGGCGGACACGGTCGCCTGCTGGCCGCGGTCCTGGCGGCGACGCCAACCGCTCAGGGCGTGCTCTACGACCTTCCGCAAGTCATCGTGGATGCCCCGGTGCTCCTGCAGGACAGAGGAGTCGCCGATCGGGTGCGCCTCGAGGGTGGGTCGTTCTTCGACGAGATCCCGGCCGGAGGCGACGCGTACATCCTCAAACACATCCTCCACGACTGGCCCGACCAGCAGGCTATGGCGATTCTTCGTAATCTGCGGGGCGCCGCCGGCGCCGAAACCACCGTGTTGCTGATCGAAATGGTGATGCCGGAGCACGACCGCGATTTCATCGGCAAGTGGGCTGATCTGGAAATGCTACTAGGCGGCAGCGGGCGCGAGCGCACCGTTGCGCAGTACCGCGAACTACTCGAGCAATGCGGATTCACGATGACGCGGCTGGTGCAGACTGCGTCGCCGTACAGCCTCGTGGAGGCGAAAGCCGCCTGAAACCGCCCCGAGAAGCTGCGCGAACAACCGTACATTCCGCGCCGACGCTGGCAGCGACTTCTCCGTGACTTCACCGGTTGGAACTTGAGTACTTCTGTCCCTGCGCAACGCCCCTTTTGAGCTACGCTTCGCTGCGGAAAAGGACAGCCTCCGGCCTGCCCGCAGTGTCTCCACACATGAACACGAGGAGTTAACGCATGAGAGCATCGGCCCTCACCGGTCTGGCTGCGGCCGCCACC
>NZ_DASQEU010000164.1:0-1720 GCF_035633495.1 Mycobacterium sp.
CCGGCGAGGTCCTTGGTCATCTTGCCGCCCTCGACCGTCTTGATGATCACGTCCTCCAGCGCCTCGGCAAAGCCGATCACCTCGGGGGTGGAATCCAGCTTGCCGCGGTGCTTGAGCCCGCCCGTCCAGGCGTAGATCGACGCGATCGGGTTGGTCGAGGTGGGCTTGCCCGCCTGATGCTGGCGGTAGTGCCTGGTGACGGTGCCGTGCGCGGCCTCCGCCTCGACGATCTTGCCGTCCGGGGTGGACAGCACGGAGGTCATCAGACCCAGCGAGCCGAAGCCCTGGGCCACGATGTCGGACTGCACGTCGCCGTCGTAGTTCTTGCAGGCCCAGACGTAGCCGCCGGACCACTTCAGCGCGGCCGCCACCATGTCGTCGATCAGCCGGTGCTCGTACGTCAGGCCCGCCTCTTTGTAGGCCACCGCGAACTCGGCGTCGAACACCTCCTGGAAGATGTCCTTGAACCGGCCGTCATAGGCCTTGAGAATGGTGTTCTTCGTGGACAGGTACACCGGGTAATCGCGGGCCAGACCGTAGTTGAGCGACGCCTTGGCGAAATCGCGGATCGAGTCGTCCAAGTTGTACATGGACAGCGCCACGCCCGCGCTGGGGGCCTGGAAGACCTCGTGCTCGATCGGCGCAGAGCCGTCGGTCGGGGTGAAGGTGATCGTCAGGGTACCTGGACCGGGGAACCGGAAGTCGGTGGCCCGGTATTGATCTCCGTAGGCGTGACGGCCGACGATGATCGGCTTGGTCCAGCCGGGTACCAGCCGCGGGATGTTCGAGATGATGATCGGCTCACGGAAGATGACGCCACCGAGAATGTTGCGGATGGTGCCGTTGGGCGATCGCCACATCTTCTTCAGGCCGAATTCCTCCACCCGCGCCTCGTCCGGGGTGATCGTCGCGCATTTCACCCCGACGCCGTGCTTCTGAATGGCGTGCGCGGCGTCGATGGTGATCTGATCGGACGTCGCGTCGCGGGTCTCGATGCCGAGGTCGTAATACTCCAGGTTGATATCGAGGTAGGGCAGGATCAACTTGTCCTTGATGAACTGCCAGATGATCCTGGTCATCTCGTCGCCGTCCAGCTCGACGACGGTGCCCGTCACCGCAATCTTCGCCATAAGTGGCTTGTCTCCTCTCGAAGGGCAGTCGGACACGCTGCGTCGTTGCAGGTGACCGCATCGCCCGGGGGGTCCCCACTGGTGCACGATCTCCGCGCACCGTACCGTCAGGGCACGACTGCGGGATGCGGCGGGTCGGGGGCTGGGCCGCGCCCGGTTACGCTCGGTCATTGCCAGGGGGAAATATGGGGGCAGGTCTTTTCGAAGGTGACCGGAAAGCCGCATGGACGGCTCTCCTTCATGCGCACGCACGGATGGTCACGCGACTGGCCACCGATCTGGACAACGCGACCTTGATCTCGCTCGGCAGCTACGACGTGCTGGTCCAGCTGTCGGACAACGGCGGCAAGCTCCGGCTCAAGGAGCTGGTCAACCGGGTGGTGCTCTCGCAGCCAGGGCTGTCCCGCAAGGTCGCGAAGATGGAAACCGAGGGCCTGGTCGAACGGCTGGACGATCCGGCCGACGGCCGAGGGGTGATCGTGCACATCACCCGGGCCGGGCGGGCGGCCCTGCGCCGAGCCTCGGTCGTGCACATCGCCGGGATCGAGCGGGAGTTCACCTCACAGATCAGCGATCAGGAGGCGGCGGTG
>NZ_DASQEU010000165.1:0-16042 GCF_035633495.1 Mycobacterium sp.
CAACTCCCGCATCCAGGCGATCAAGGTCTCTGCCCGCGGCTACCGCAACCGTGAACACTTCAAGACCGCCATCTACTTCCACCTCGGCGGATTACAGCTCTACCCGACGGCGCCATGACCCACGAACTTCCCGGAAGAGCCCAAAAAGCGGACCCAAAAAGCGGACCGCACCACGCCGAAATCAGAACGAGCGCAAGAAATTTCGGTTCGATCTTATCGGCGATGACGCTAGCCCTGAAATGTCGGGCACGACAGGTTCGCGGTTGCGTTTGGTGGAGGTAGCACCGGCGATCATGCAGGGATTGCTGTCGAGTAGCTCATCGTTGATCGCAGTGGCACAGATCGCGTGTAGCAGTTGGTAGGCGTGTGCCCGCATTGTCGGTTAGTCCTTGAGCGTTGACGCGTACCACGACCGAATCGCGGCGGGCTTCAAGTTTGCAACGGCAACCGCGCCCAGGTCGGGGGAGATGTGGGTTTCGATGATCGATGTGTAATGGATTCGGCTGCGTGGCTTCAGGTCGCGTTGTGCGATCCACCGCTTGCCGTATTCGGCAAGTGTTTCGCGGTTGGCGTCACCGGCCATGGCGAGTCGTTCGGCGGGACTGAGCCATTCGATTTTCAGCGCCGCTGTGTTTCTGACGTTTCCTGACAGGTTGGACAGGGCGGTTTGAACTTCTCGGCGTTCGCGGGCTAGCCACTCTTCGGCATCCATTTTTGTTGCGAATGTGGTCGGTGCGAAGTGACGTTTTGCGTCGGGGCCGACGTAGGACGCTTGGTAGCGACCGCTTGGGCGTTTGCGTATCCATCCCCAGCCGCGATGGTTTTTCGTTCCGCTCACTGTCTGGCCTTTCACGATCCGATTTTTTGACGATTCGCTTTCGTACGCGTTTGCTGTAGAGCCAGCCGTTCGGCGGCGGTACCTATGGGTTTGCTGAGCCGGGCTATCCAAGGGCTGTGCAAACTATGCTATACGGTTATGTATGGGTATGAAAGGGGTACCCGACTTGCGCTGTAATACGCAGTGTGCCAAGGGAATCCGTTGGTCAGAGCCTGATAGTCAGTGCGGCGATTGGCTAATTCGATACCAGCCGGGACCACCAGGAACGCCCCATTTCAGAGGTCTGTTCAGCCGCTGACTTCTCACGTGCGCCATCAGGTCGACGCTGGGTTCATCCGGCCAATGTCCGGCCGGACGAATCACGCACTGCCGCCGTCTCGACGACGTTCTGACCGCCCGGTCCGGTTTGCGTTGGGGCCGAGTGGAAGTCGCGCGGGGACTCGCGGGCACTCCGCTTGAGCTGCTCGAGGGTCCCAAGCTAACTGTTCTGCTCCATCAGTTCGGCCAGCGCTCTCCTCAATTCAACCACTTGTTGACTTGTCATTCCGGCGGTGATTTCGTTCTCCACCTGCTCTGCCAGGTGTGCGGCACGCTGCAACAATTCCGAACCAGCCGCCGTCAATGCGAGCCGATGACTTCGTCGATCCTGTGGTGAGACGCGTCGGTTGATCAGTTTGGCCTGCGTGAGCGCGTCAACGAGCTGGCTCATGGTGGTCCGGTCAATACGCAGCCGTAGCGCCAGTTCGCTCTGGCTGATGCCGGGCCGGTCGTTGAGACCCAACAACAGGCCCAAGTCGCGCGGTGTGATGCCAAGCGGTGCAAGCGTCGTCGAGGTGCGCTCTCGCACGGTTCCGGCCAACTGGCTGAGCAAAAATCCCAACGACGACTCCGGCGAGTGGAGCTTGCTGGCCTTTGCGGAGTCGAGTTGGCGTTTCATCGAAGAACAGTATGGGTCACGATCCCGACAATCCAGAATCCTCACCTATCAAAACATTCACTCCTGCTGACTAATTTGACGTACGCTTGCGGAGCCACCTCGCGGGGGCTCTCGCCGACCCGTGTCGATGGACTCGTCTACGGAGATGAAATGGGAGGCCCGATGCCGGGTGTCGAAGGAAAAGTTGCTATCGTCACTGCCGCGAGCCGCGGCATCGGACGTGCCGTCGCCACGACGCTGGGCCGTCGCGGTGCCTCGGTAGTGGTCAACTACGTCAACAATGAGAAGACGGCTGACGATGTCGTCGCCGAAATCGAAGCTGCGGGGGGAACCGCCGTCGCCGTGCAGGGGTCGGTCGCCGATCGGGACGACGTGGCGCGACTCTTCGACACCGCCATCGACCGGTTCGGCGGGGTTGACATCACCGCCAATCTCGCGGGCGCGTTCGTCGAAAAACCCACCGTCGACCTTTCCGATGAGGACTTCGAGAAGGTCTTCTCCGTCAACGCCCGCGGTGCGCTGTATGTGCTGGCGGCGGCCGCGCGCCACGTGCGCGACGGCGGACGGATACTGCACACGTCCACTGGCGGCACTGAAATGCCCCATCCGGGCGGGGGTCTGTACGCGGCCTCCAAGGCTGCCGGCGAGCGCATCGCGTTTGCCTTGGCCAAGGAACTCGGTCCTCGCAGGATCACCGTCAACGTGGTTTCGCCCGGAATCACTGCGACCGACGGCATGACCATTTCCGAAGCGATCCGCGATCAATTGGTCGCTCAGACGCCACTGGGGCGCCTTGGACAACCACAAGACGTTGCCGAAGTATTTGCCTTCTTGGCCTCCGAGGAAGCCGGCTGGGTCACCGGTCAACTCATTCGTGCCAACGGCGGAATTCTGTGACGGCCGGGTCGCCGATTGACCGGCTCAACGCATCGCCGCGAGCCGAGATGGTGCACATCGCAGACCGGTGCGAGGCGGCAAAGGAGCGGCGCGTGGTGAGAACCGACGCCGCCGGTGATCGAAAATGACGACCGATCTGGTCAAGCAACTGTTGGCCGACTTCGAGGCGTGCATGAATGACCGCGACGCCGAACGATTTTCCGAACTATTCACTGCGGATGGTGATTTCGTCGATTTCATGGGTGGATGGCAACACGGCCGACCCAGTATCCGTGACGGCCACGCGATGGCGTTCGAGGGTTTCCTCGCTCATGGTGCGTTTCGCTTCACATCGAAGACCATCGACGAATCAAGCGCCGGCGTCGCAGTGTGTCACGCGCTATGGGTGTTCACGGGCCAGCAGGACGCCCAGGGGCAAGCCATAGGCGACCGCACGGGAATCATTACCCTTGTCATCGTCCCGACCGTCGACGGACCGGCACTTCGCGCTGGACAGAACACCGAACACGGCCGAGCTCTCACTCAGTTCTCGGGAGGCTGATGCGAAATCGAACACCCCACAGGCATCGTGCCACGTCGAAGCCCTAACTGCTGCAATGGATTAGCACGTCCCGCCGCCCCACAGGTGCGAGGATGCCCATCTGAGTTGCAGAATCCACTCGCGGTCGCTCGAGTGATTCATCCTGCCAATATTCCGAGAACGGCCTCGATCGACGAACGCGCTGTGCTGGACGAACTGCAGGCACGTGGGCCCGAATTTTGGCTTTGGCAGGACCATTTGGAGACCCTCGATCGAGCACTGCTCCCCGCATTCGACCGTCAGTACGCCGGAGTCATGTCCCGCGACGCATCCGTCGACCGTTACAGCAGACGATGGAAGGTGCTGGGTCAATTGAGCTGCGCGGGCCGCGTCAACGGGCAGGTTGCCTCACCAACGGCGTTAAACAGTCAGCGAGATCCGGGCAACTTCCTGCAGTTCGGTAGAACTTCTCGGCTGCTCGAAGGAGGCTTCGGCGGTGCGGCCGGTCGTGTGCAGCGTGGCAATGGTATTTCCGAAGAGCGGACCGCCAACGTTCTCCCACGTCAGCGGTGGCGCAGCAGCTCCGTGCCGGGATGCCCACCGCCGGGTGACCCGGGCCAGCCGGGTGGACCAACCGATCTTGAACACGGGTTTGACGAAACTTGGCACGTAGTTGTGCACGGGCGAACACACCAGTTGATGCACCTGCGCCGTCGCTCCGGGCAGCTCGGCGCGGGCGGCATAACTGTGGTGTACGTCCCCGGAGAGCACGGAAACGGTTGCCGGCCCGTCGGTTCCGCGGGACGCCACATCGGTGATGAGACGGCTCAGGTTCAGAAAAGATTCGGCGAAGGCGGCCCAGTGCTCGAAATCCGCTGTCTGGCGGACTTTCTCGGCCAACCGGCCGCGGAGTCCCTGGCGGTTGGCCGCGCGCTCGTTGACCATCTGCATGTCACCGATCACCGGGGGCAGCAGCCACGGCAGCGACGAGCCGAGAATCAGGTGGTCGACCTCGTCGAGTCCGTCATTGACTTGCGCCTCCAGCCAGCCGAACTCGCGGTCACCCAACATCTTGCGGTCGCCCGAATCCAGAATCCGGGCGTTTCTCGAATCGATCATGACGAGTCGGCTGCGGCCGAGGTCCCATCGGTAACTGAACCGAAGGCCCTTGTCGTCATCGACTTCCGTGTCGGCCCGGTCGGCCAGCTCGACCAAGTGGGGCCAGATGTCCCCCTGGGCCGCGAGGACCTTCTGGTAGTCCTCGTCGGCGTCGAGCTCGGCAGGGCTGAGGTTGCCGAGATGCTGGTAGACCCAGTACGACGCGAGACCCGACCGGATCCGGTCACGCCACCACGACTTCTGGTTGACCTCCTTGCGCCACGCCCCCGAGGTGTTCCAGTCATCCCTGATGTCGTGGTCGTCGAAGATCATCGCGGTGGGAATGGTGGACAGGACCCAACGGATCTCCGGGTCACCCCACGTATGCCGGTACAGGCCTTCGTATTCCGTAAAGGTCACGACTTCGTCCGGCGGGCGTTGTTTAGCGGAGCGCCGGCCGGCGAGGTGGCGACGAGCCTCGGGAGTGAGCTCGTCTGCATAGACCTGGTCACCGAGCAGAATCAGGGCGTCCGGCCATTCTTCGACGGGGATCGTGGGCAGCCTCGCCGCGTAGCAGTCCAGCGCGTCGAGGCCGATCTTGTCGTCGAGCTTCTGGTCGCCAGTCTTTGGGTATCGACACGACCCGAAGATGATGCGCAATTCATCGACCGTGGCTCGTCCCCGCGTCGTGATGACACTCGGCGGAAACTCGGTGTCCGGCTCGGGCCACACCTCTTCACCGTTGACCCGCACCCGGTACTGGGTGGTGGATCCCTTTTCCAGACCTTCGACCAAGACCAGCGCATAGTGGCAGCCCTGGACCTCGAACGTGGCCGCGGAGCACCCGAGTACCTCCACGGTGGCAGCGGCGTCCGTTTGTACCCAGATGGTTGCCGTCGTCTCACCGACGTGGCGCAGGACGGGGCCAAGCACGAGCGACATTCGACGAGCTTAGGCTCGCGAAGTGCCCGGTGCTGAGGCCGGTCCAAGGATTCGGGCGAGGCGATCGGCGGTGGTGGCTGGATCGCCCTCTAGAGTCGCAGTGGGAGCTCCGCGGTGTGGTGACTGGATGAGAACTGGACGAAGGGGACGTACGTGGTCGAGTTGGTGTGCAGGCACGAGTCGGTGCCGGGGGATGGGTATCCGGCCGCAGCGGCAGCGCGGCGGGAGCGCATAGCCGCGCGTGGACGTAGGGGTCTGACCTCGTGACGGTCGGGCCTACCGGGCTGCCGCGCCGCGAGGTGCCTGCAGCCTTCGACGTCGGCGCCCCGGCCTACGACAGTCTCGTCGGCGCCAACCCCGGTTACCACGAACACCTCCGTATCTCGGCGCGTCGCATGCGGTTGCCGAACCATGGGCGCGGGCTGCGACTGCTCGACGCCGGCTGCGGCACCGGCGCCTCCACGGCCGCCTTGCTCGCGGTCGCCCCCGAAGCCGAGATCGTGGCGCTCGACGCCTCCGCCGGCATGCTCGCCGAGGCGAGGTCGAAGGACTGGCCGCCATCGGTGCGGTTCGTACACAGCCGAGTGGAGGATCTCGCCGAGGCGGGTGTGACTGGTCCCTTCGACGGCATCTTCGCCGCTTACCTGCTGCGCAACCTCGCGGATCCCGATGCGACCCTTCGGGAGTTCCTGACCCTGCTGCGTCCCGGTGGCACGCTGGCGATCCACGAGTACTCGGTCCGAGACTCGGCGTTGGCGCGGGCGGTGTGGAACTTCGTGTGCTTAGCGGTGATCATTCCGCTCGGCAGGCTCCGGACCGGTGACGGCGGGCTGTACCGCCACTTGCGCAGCAGCGTCAATGCGTTCGACGGTGCCACGGCCTTCCGCGACCGGCTGAGCGCCAACGGCTTCACGGAAGTCAACGCCGAGACCATGCCCGGCTGGCAGCGCAACGTCGTGCACACCTTTCTGGCGGACGCGCCCTCCTGACCCTTCCGTAGAGGACGCGATGGTTCGGGCGACAACCCGCGTCGCCAAAGTGGTGTAACCACTCCGGCGACGGGTAAGGGATCGCAGGGGTCATCATGCGATCAAATGGAGTAAGTATGGCTAGTGGTGTTGCGACGGTGTGGATGCCAGTCGAGGACATGAGCCGCGCGCTCGGGTTCTACGGTCAGACTCTCGGGCTGTCCGTGAAGAGCGAGGGCGACGATTGGTCGGAGTTGTACGCCAATGGGGTATCGATCGGACTGAACGCCCGCGAGGCTACGCACGGTGTCGGCAGCGGAGGTGCGATGCTCACGCTGCAGCCCGACGGCAGTCTGTACGACGAGATCGTGCGCCTGACGGACTCGGGTGTCGAGTTCATTGGTGAGGTCAGTGATCACCCGTGGGGCCGAATTGCGTCCTTCAAGGATTCCGAAGGCAATGATCTGCAACTCTTCGAGCCGCCTTCGGAGTAGTACGTCGTTCGACCGCTTCGGTCTTTGAGAACGAGCAACCCTTTGCGGCACCGAAGACGCCTTTGACCGACGACCCCTCGCTTGCTTCTTGGGCGTAGCCTGGCGGCGCATGCCGCGCAGGAGGTCCAGGGCTGGGAGCGCCTCCTGAGTCGGGGATCACGCCCTCGCTGAGATGGCGCTCCATCAGCGTGGCGTAAACATCCAGGTTGAGGGTGGCCAGCAGTCGGATCGTGGGCGAGTCCTCGATGTCGCGATTGACCTCGCGAAGCTCGGCAGCCGACATCGCCGTGGTGTCGTCCACCTAACTCCACTCCCTCCCGTTCGCTCCGCATCGTGCGTCGACGGTCCAAGATAGGGCACGGCGGCGATATTGGACCGCGTGCAGGGTCGGCGCAGACGTCGTGTCGGCGGCGACCCCGGCTCAGGTGTCTCAGGAGTCGCGTGAGTCCCACGAGGCACACGCCCGTCGTCCCGCATTCGGGCGATTGGGTGACCATGCCTGGGATTCCAGGAATCCCGTCCGCGCGAATCCGGGCGTCCGAACTTTCGCCCTTCGTGTGCCCAAACTTATTGCGAGCATTGCGATTTCGGTCAGACTGTGTTGCGCTGGCAGGGCGGGAGCGGGTATGGTCGGGGCAACGAAGGGGAGTAGCCCCCAATCGGATGATCGACATACTGGTCGCGTAGGCAGTTTGCGCGGCCCGGTCATCCGAACCGGTCCACCGATCGGTGGGCGAGACCTTCGGCTGTTGTGACCGTTTGGGTTACCGGCCGAAGGCATGCATACGCCTTCTGCGGCAGCCACCGACCGAGGAGTCATGGTGCTCGCCGCTCTGCTACTCAGCTTCGCCGTCATCTTCATCGCAGAGATGGGCGACAAGACCCAGCTCGTGGCGATGGTGTTCGCGCTGCGCTATCGCTGGTGGGTAGTGCTCACCGCCATCACCGCCGCCACCACCGCCGTACACGTCCTGTCGGTCGCGATCGGCCACTATCTCGGCGCCGCCTTGCCGACGCACCTGCTCGGCATCATCGCGGGACTGATGTTCGTCTTCTTCGGCCTATGGACCCTACGGGGCGACAAGCTCACCGACGAGGATTCCAGTCGCGCCCAAAAAGCCACCGCGCCAGCGTTCTTCGTGGTCATGTCCGCGTTCGTGCTTGCCGAACTCGGCGACAAGACGATGCTCGCGACCATCACCCTCGCCGCGGACAACGACTGGGTGGGCGTGTGGATCGGCTCCACGCTCGGCATGGTGGCCGCCGATGGGCTCGCCATCGTGGTCGGTGCGGTCGCGGGCAAGCACCTCCCCGAGCGGATGATCCAGATCTCCGCGGCCGTGCTGTTTCTGCTCTTCGGCGCCTACATGCTCCTGGAGAGCGCGTTCCCCGGCGCCCACGTCGCGGTCATCGTCGGGGGTGCGGTCGCCGCCGTCGCGTTGTTCGCCGCCGTCCTGCGGGCGATGCCGGAACGGTTGCGGCCGGCCGTCTTGCGGACCGAGCCGGCATCAGTGGCCGAGAGCGCCGACACGGCCTCGGGCGAGGTCGAAGACCAAGCTGCCGCAGCGGAATCGGCGTCACGCAAAGCCTGAAGTGGTCTTGCTTCAGGCAGTCATCGCACCCGTCACCTCGCGCGACCGTCCGTCCAACGTGACGGGGCCCCCGCACCCATGCCTAGCTTCATACCGTGGCAACCATCGGCGCATGGCCATCTTGGCGAAATCGAACGATTCTCGAGTCCGCCGGCACCCTCAGAATTCGATGCGCGAGCCCATGACCACCGTCCGGTCGTGCGGCAGATGGAAGAAGTCGGCGGCGTCGGCCGTGAGATACGAAGTGGCGATGAACAGGCGCTTGCGCCACGGCGCCATGGTTGGCTCCGGTCCGGCAGCCAGCTCCAACTTCGAGAGGAAGTAGGACGCCTCGTCGACGCTGATCGCCCCCTCCGTCTCCTCCGGATCCAACAGGCGCAGCGCGGCCGGGACGTCCGACGGCTCCATGTACCCGAATCGTGCTGTCACGTGCACGATTCCGTCCTGGGCATAGCCGAGCGCGTCGACTTCCAACCGCTCGTCTTGCGGCACCCGGGGCACGGGCTCCGTCTCGATCGTCATGATCACCACGTGGTCGTGGCGCACGTGGCTGTGTTCGACGTTGGCGCGCATCGCCAGCGGCGCCGTCTCCTTGCCGCGGTTGAGGAATACCGCGGTACCCGGGACCCGGGTCAACGGCGGCTCGCATTCGGAGAGTCCGTCGATGAACCCGCGCAGCGGCCCCTCCACGCTTTCCCGCGCCTTGGTGACGAGCGTGCGACCGCGCTCCCACGTCATCATGACCGTCCACGCCGTGACGGCGATCAACAACGGCAGCCACGCGCCGTGCACAAGCTTGGTCAGGTTGGCCGCCAGGAACAGCAGATCGACGAGCAACAGCGTGCCGCCGCCGATCAGCACCATCCACAGCGGCGTGCCCCACCGCGTCCTGGCGAGGTAGAAGAACAGCAACGTGACGATGGTGATGGTGCCGATCACCGCCATGCCGTACGCGTAGGCGAGTTTGGCCGAGCTCTCGAAGGCGAACACCAGGATCAGCACGGACACCATCAACATCCAGTTGATCGCCGGAACGTAGACCTGGCCGTAGGCCGACGCCGAGGTGTGCACGACGCGTAGCCGCGGCAGGAGGCCGAGTTTGGCGGCCTGCGCCGCGACCGAGAACGCTCCGGTGATGACCGCCTGCGACGCGATGATGGTCGCCGCGGTGGCCAGCAGCACCATGGGCAATCGGGCCCAGCCCGGGATCAGCAGGAAGAACGGCGCGCTGACCGACTTCTCGTCGCCCAGAAGCAGCGCGCCCTGACCCAGGTAGTTGAGCACGCATGCAGGCAGGACGACGAACAGCCAGGCCAGGGTGATGGGCCGCCGACCGAAGTGGCCCATGTCGGCGTAGAGCGCCTCCGCACCCGTCACCGCCAGTACGACCGCGGCCAGCGCGAAGAAGGCAATGTGGAAGTGCCCGAACATGAATGACAGCGCGTAGGTCGGCGACAATGCCTTGAGGATTTCGGGATGGTCGACGATGCCCGTGACCCCGCAGGCGCCGATCGCGGTGAACCACAAGATCATCACCGGCCCGAAGAAGCGCCCTACCTTGGCCGTGCCGTGGCGCTGAACCGCGAACAGACCCACGATGATTACCGCCGTGATCGGGACGATCCAATGTTCCAGGTCCGGGGTGATGACCTTGATGCCCTCGATGGCGGACAGCACCGAGATTGCGGGGGTGATCATGCTGTCGCCGAAGAACAGTGACGCGCCGAACAGTCCCAACCCGGCCAGGATCATCGCGGTGCGACGGCCACGGGTCGCGGCACCGTGCCGGAGCATCGTGATGAGTGCCATGATGCCGCCCTCGCCGTCGTTGTCGGCGCGCATCACCAAGGTGATGTAGGTCAGCGTGACGATGATCATGACCGACCAGAAGATCAGGGACACAACGCCGTACACGTTGTCGGTGCTGATCGGCACGGGGTGGGGGTCGGCGGGGTTGAACAGAGTCTGGAGGGTGTAGATCGGGCTGGTCCCGATGTCACCGAACACCACGCCGAGTGCGCCGAGGACGAGCACGGCGCGAAACGGCGGTGTGTGGCCGCTGGTCCGAGGCGACGTCGTGGACTCGAGATTCGTCTGCACGGCGATGTCCTTGCTGTGGGAACCGGCAAATGTCGATCCTAAACCCACGCACGCACGATCCCGGTGTCATCCGCGACCTCGGCTCACGCAGAGTCGATGTCTGGTCAACGTCCGTTGTCTCGGAGATGGTGAGAGGGCGACATGACCGAACGGAGGACGGGAAGCTCCCATGAATGCTTCGTTGAATCTCTCACGCGAACTGCTGCGCCCACTGCTCGAGGACTGGACCTGGCAGGAGCTGGGAAGCTGTCGGCGCGCCGCTCCGGAGATCTTCTTCCCCGAGGATGCCGGCCGGTCGGGCCTGCGGGCGCGGGAGGAACGTGCCAAGCGGATCTGCCGCGCGTGCCCGGTCCTCGCGCGCTGCCGCGAGCACGCGTTGGCGGTGGGGGAGACTCACGGCGTCTGGGGTGCCATGTCGGCGAGAGATCGCATACGGATGTTCGCCGCCGGGGCGTGAACTCACACGGCCGTGGCGGTGTCCCCGGCCCGCAACGGTGCCGCGAGACCGAGGTGGTCGCGCAGGGTGGTGCCCTCGTAGTCCGACCGGAACACGCTGCGCTCCTGCAGCAATGGCACCACCAGGTCGACGAACGGATCCAACCCGCCCGGCGTGACGTGGGGGACCAGGATGAATCCGTCGCTGGCATCGGCCTGGACGAGACGGTTGATCGTGTCGGCGATCGTGCTCGCCGACCCGACGAAGTTCTGGCGCCCGGTGACCTCGACGATGAGTTCGCGTGACGTCAATTTCTCGGCCTCGGCCCTGGCTCTCCAATCGTTGGCGGTAGCGATCGGGTCGCGGTACATCCGCACGCTGGCCCTGCCGCGGGCGATGGTGTTCTCGCCGACGATCGGATCGACGGAGGGCAGCGGCCCGTCCGGGTCGTGGTCGGAGAGGTCGCGGTTCCACAGCTGTTCGAGGAACTTGATGGCGGTTTGCGGCGAGATCTGTGCCAGGCGTACGTCGTGGGCGATCTCGGCCGCCTCGGCGTCGGTGTCCCCGAGCACGAACGTCGCGGCAGGCAGAATGAGCAGTTGGTCGTGCTGTCGTCCGTACCTGGCGAGGCGCCCCTTGACGTCGGCGTAGAAGGCCTGCCCGTCCGCCAGCGTTCCGTGCCGGGAGAAGACCGCATCGGCTGCGGCGGCGGCGAATTCGCGACCGTGATCGGAGTCGCCCGCTTGGAAGATGACGGGTCTGCCTTGGGGGCTGCGTGGCACGTTGAACCGCCCGCTGATGTCGAAGTGCGCGTTCGAGTAGGTGAACGCGCCCGCCGTCGGGTCGGAGAGGAAGACGCCGCTTTCCTTGTCGGCGACGACCTCGTCTCCCCGCCACGAGTCGAAGAGGGTGTGCGCGGCCTCGAGGAAGCTCTCGGCGCGCGTGTAGCGCTGGTCTTCGGCCAGGAATCCGCCGAGGCGAAAGTTCTTGCCGGTGAACGCATCCCATGACGTGACGACGTTCCATGCGGCGCGTCCCTCGGAGAGGTGGTCGAGTGACGCGAACTGCTTGGCGACCTCGTACGGTTCGTTGAACGTCGAGTTGATCGTGCCGGTCAGGCCGAGTCGATCCGTCACCGCGGCGAGGGCGGCCAGCACCGTGAAGGTGTCCGGTCGGCCGACGACGTCCAGGTCGTAGATCTCGCCGCCCTGCTCGCGCAGGCGCAGCCCCTCGGCGAGGAACATGAAGTCGAACTTGCCGCGCTCTGCGGTCTGGGCGAAGTGTACGAACGAACTGAAGTCGATGTGGCTGCCGGACGCCGGGTCACTCCATACCGTGGTGTTGTTGACGCCGGGGAAGTGCGCGGCGAGGTGAATCTGTTTGACGGGCTTGGGCATACGCGGTCCTAGGTCGTTGCGGCGGTCGAGTAGCGGTTGGCGGGGCGTGGTAGGCCGAGCATCTCGCGGAGGGTGGCGGCCATGTACGAGGTACGGAACAGGCCTCGCGATTGCAGTTCCGGGACCAGGCCGTCGGTGATCTGGAGCAGGTCGTGAGGCAGCGTCGCGGGGCGCAGCCGGAATCCGTCCGCTCCCGCCGCGTGCCACTGCTGCAGCAGGTCGGCCAGCTGCGTCGGTGTTCCCGCGAAGATCTCTGCATCGCTGACGTATTCACATCCCGCCGTCTGGTCGAGCCGCTGCCGTCGCGAACGGGCGGCGTCCAGACTGTCGTCGAGGAACACCGCCAGATCGGCGAACACCCGGACCGGTGAACAGGCGGATCTGCGCGCCGCGATCGCATCGACGAGGGTCACCGTCTCCGAGGAACTGTGGGGGGTGACGAAGCCGACGTCGGTACTTGAGGCGATGAGTACGTATGCGGGATCAACGTGCCCGAGTGCGGCGACGATCGGCTGCCCCTGCGGCGGCCTCGGTGTGATGGATGGACCCTTCACCGAGAACCACGCCCCTTCAAAGTCGATGTAGTGCAGCTTCGTTCGATCGATGAACCGCCCGGTGGTGATGTCGCGAATTTCGGCGTCGTCCTCCCAGCTGTCCCACAGTCGGCGGACGACCTCGACGTAGTCAGCCGCTTCGCGGAGGAGGTCGTTGACGTCTGCCCGTTCGGGCACGCTGCGACGGCCGAAGTGGCGCACGGCGTCGCGACGCGCGGACACCTGCACGCGGACTCCCGCCCGGCCGGAACTGACGTAGTCGAGGGTCGCGATGGCCTTCGACACGTGAAAGGGTTCGGTGTGGGTGGCGATGACCGTCGGGATCAGGCCGATGTGACGGGTCCGGGGTGCGACCCGCGAGGCGATGAGCGTGGCGTCGAGTCGGCCTCGGACCCGATCGGTCCGTTCATCTGGGTGGAAGGGATGTTCGGACTGCAACGTCAGGCCATCTTCGATGGTGACGAAGTCCAGCAGGCCCCGCTCGGCCGCGATGACCAGGTCGGTCCAGTAGCCGGGCGTCAGAAGATCGGCGGGCCTGGCGCCGGGCTCACGCCACGAGGCAGGATGCCATCCCGTCCCGTCGAGCGCGATGGCGAGATGTAGACGATCGGGGCTACCGGACACGGACGTTCTCACTTTCGTTCACGGTAACCACGACAACGTTGCGCTGCCTCCGGGTCATTCCTGCTGAGTCGATCGGGCGGCCGACGGCCAGAGCCCTCGACCATCACCCGCCGCCGCGGAATCGGCACGTCCTCGCAGGTCATCCGCTAAGTCTCCCTCGCCGCCTGGCGCATCCGGAGAGATCGGCGCAGGGTGATGCCAATGACGGAATGGGTTCGGCAAGCACGGCGGGGCGCCCGTCGGGTGCCCGTGCTGCTGATCGTGCACGCCCACCCCTACGACGAGTCGAGCCAGACGGGTGGCACACTGGCCCGCTACGCCGCTGCCGGCTGCCGCACCGTTCTGGTGACGTGTACCGACGGCGCCAAGGGCGACGCAGTCGACGGTGGCGCGAAACCCGGTGAAGACGGACATGACCCGCATCGGGTCGCCGCACACCGGTCGAGGGAACTGGACTGCGCGACCAGTGCGCTGGGCGTGCGCGACGTCGTGAAACTCGGCTACCCGGATTCCGGGATGCCCACTGGCGGTGAACCAGCCGCAGCGGACTCCTTCAGCGCGCGTCCGCCGGCGCCGATGGTGACGCAGATGGTCCGGCTCATGCGCCTCTACGAGCCGGACGTGGTGATCACGTATCCGCCCAACGGGCTGTCCGGGCATCCCGATTACATTCGCACCCACGATCTGGTGGCCGCGGCGCACGGCAACGTCGTCGCGAACGCTGAACGTGGGGGCCGGATTCCCCGGCTGTACTACATCGCGATGTCGTCAGCCGCCTGCGGGCGGTGCAGTCCAGTGTCCGGTCCGCCTTCGGTGACGATGCGTGGGTGCCGCCCGACGAACTCTGTGTCGACGACGCCGAGATCACCACCGTCATCGACGTCTCGCCGTTCTGGGGGGACAAGCTGGCGGCACTGGCGGCGCATGCCAGCCAACCGGATGCCGAGTTGCTGCTGCAAGTGTTCAAGATGGCGGATGATTCCGAATCCGTTGCGCGAGTGGAGGAGTACGTGCAGGCCTACCCGCCCATCGGGTCCCCGGTGTCCGCGGTCGAGCGGGACTTCTTCGATACCGAAACGTCAGTGTGACGCCGCGTCCTCACAGGCCGCCCAGGTCGTCGGGCACGTCGACGGCGTGCTCGCGAAGCACCTCCAGTGTCACGACGTCGAGAGTGCGCTCGTGGCTGGCGGCTAGCACCACCGGTGCGGCGTAGCCGTCCTGTTGCGCGCGTAGCCAATTGACGGCGGTGACGCACCAGCGGTCGCCGGGCACCAGGCCCGGGAATCGGTATTGCGGCATCGGTGTCGTCAGATCGTTGTCGATGCTGCGTTGGTGCTCGAGGAACTCGGTGGTGACGACGGCACAGATGGTGTGGAGGCCGACGTCCTCGGGTCCGGTCGAGCAGCAGCCGTCCCGATGGAAGCCGGTGAGCGGGTCGGTGCCACAGGGATCGAGTGGTCCGCCGAGCACGTTGAGATCAGGCATCGCACCAGTATCCCTTGGCGGACGACTCGCCGGTGTGTTCCCGGATGCGCCGTCGCCCGTGTCCTGAGACTCACGGCACCTGGCGCTGGCGAGCAGGTGGCCGACCCGACCTCGGTTCGACGAACCCGCGCACGACGTGCTCCCGGACGAACTCGGTCACGGCGTCGGCGTCGTCGAGGTCCAATCTCTCCGAGGGGGTCAGGAACAGCGAGAACAGCATTCTGGCGAACCATTCGGCCGCGGCGTCCACGTCGAGGTCGCGGCGGACTTCGCCCTGCCGATGTCGACGACGCTGGTCTTTCGCAGGCCCTGGGTGCGAAAGCACGACAACGCCGCCTCGACGATGACCGTCCGGGTGTCGATCGTGGTGTCGGTCATGGCACTCCTGCAGGGTAGGTGCTGCCGAGCCGGGCCAGGTGCGCGGACGCCGAACCCAGCGCGAGTTCATTGTGCTTGGCCCACAGGAAGTATCGGAAGAGCGGATAGCTGACGTCGATGCCGATGCCGCCGTGGACCTGCTGCGCGGTGGCGACCACCCGCATGCCCGCCTCGGCGGCCCAGAACTTGGCGATGCTCGCCTCACGATGGACGGAGCGACCCTGGCCGATGAGCCATGCGGCGTGCCACGTCGTCCACCGGATCGCCTCGACGTCGATGAATGCGTCGGCCATGCGTTGCTGGATGGCCTGAAAGCTGCCGATCGGCCTGCCGAACTGTTCCCGTTCACTCGTGTAGGACGCCGCCATTCGCAGTGCCCGCTCGGTGACCCCGATCTGCTGGGCGCACAACGCCACCAGGGCCCGGTCGTGAAGGTTCCGCACCGCGTGCGCGCCGTCACCGGCGGCGCAGAGTCGATCCCGCTCGGGCACCGACGCACCGTCGAACGTGACGTCGGCGTGTGGCTGCCCCCCGGTCGTCGGGACGGGCGCCACGTCCACGCCCGGGTCCTGCGCATCGACCACGAACAGGCCGACCTCACCGTCGTCGGTGACCGCGGGAATCACCATGGCTTCAGCGATCTGCGCCGCGGGGACGAGGTCCTTGACGCCGTCGAGGCGCCAGCCGTTCCCGTCGCGTCGCGCAGTGGTCACCGGGCTGGCGGGATCGGTGCGCCCCGGCTCGGTCAGGCCGGCGGTGAGGATCCGATCGCCTGCGACGAC